>JAYVKC010000063.1:0-4578 GCA_043768765.1 Hyphomicrobiales bacterium
CGCCTACTATGCCACACATGTGACTGGACCGGAGAGGGAGCCAGTGTGAGCGCGCTTGCAGGCATATTGTCGCGAAGACCTCTGTGGCATCAGCTGGTATTGCTGGCCTTGGCAGCAGCTTTGCCTCTGGTTCTCTCTTCATATTACATGTTCGTTCAACTCGCAGCCAACGAACGCGAGAATATCCGGCAGGGCCTGTTGTTGAACAGCCGCACCCTTGCAGCGCTGGTTGACAATGAAATTGAAACCCATATCGCGATAGCTTCAACCCTGTCGCGTTCACCAGACCTTCTGTCGGGTGATTTCAAGACTTTTTCAAAAGAAGCCAGAGACGCCCTGCAATTCGTTCCGGGATCTTGGCTGACAGTTCGTGGCCCCTCTAACGAAGTCCTGATGTCCACATTGCTGCCATTTGGCACGCCGCTGGCGGAGGCCACTCCACCACCTGGTCTCTCGCCGGCTTTTGCCAGTCGCGAACCATTTATAAGCGACTTGTCCACCGATCCTGAAACAAGGCGCGTGAGTGCAATGGTGGACATCCCTGTATTTGAAGGCGACAGGCCGCTCTATATCATCTCCATCAGCCTGGTGCCCGAACGTTTTCTTGCCCTTTTCAAAAACAAATATACCAATGGGGAGGTGGTCGCTATTCTGGACCGCAACCGAAAATTTGTGGCACGGGTTCCGTCCCATGACACACGCGTCGGAACTCTCGCCAGCGAAAGTTGGCGCGCCGCCATCGACAAGGCACGCGAAGACATCATTCAAAACCAGACGCTTGAAGGTGACTGGAGCAACACCGCCTATTCTCCCACCCGCAATGGCTGGACCGTCGGCGTGGCGCGCCTCGAAAAGCAAATCCAGAGCCCTCTGCACAGCATTCTCGTAACAAGTTTTGCCGTGTCCCTGGCCTTGGCCGCATTGAGTTTCATGTTGGCTGTTCTGATTGCACGCAACGTCAGTTCCGGCATGGGTGCCTTGACACGGGCAGCCCGGGCTGTGGGTGAAGGCAATGCCATCGCCGACTTCCCCACACCCTTTGCAGAAGCCACCACTCTCTCTGATACCCTGCTGAAAGCCTCAGCCGAACTTGACAGCCGTGGCCGTGCTCTTGAAAAAGCCAAGGCGGTGTTGGAACAGAAAGTCGAGGAACGCACGGCAGAACTGAAAGCCGAACTGGCGAGGCGCGAAGAAGCCGAGGCCACCTTGCGCCACGCCCAGAAAATTGAAACCATCGGCCAGCTCACTGGTGGCATCGCACATGACTTTAACAACATGCTGACAGTGATCATGGGCAATCTGGATACGGTGCAACGGCGCATGCAAACCATTGAGGGGGCCGCCACTCTCAGTCGCCCGATTGAATCAGCCCAGCAAGGAGCCCGCAACGCGGCTAAACTCACCCACCGTCTGCTCGCCTTCGCCCGCCAGCAGCCTCTCGAACCTGAACCCATTTCCATCAACAGCCTGGTATCAGGCATGTCAGACATGATCATCCGCACCGTGGGTGAACAGGTCAAGATTGAAACCGTATTGGGAGCGGGACTGTGGACCACCTTTGCCGACGCAAACCAGCTCGAAAATTCTCTCGTTAATCTGATCGTCAATGCCAGGGACGCCATGCCCAATGGCGGCAAACTCACAATCGAAACCACCAACACCTATCTCGACGACAGCTATGTTCAGCGCTTTGGTGACATCAAACCCGGCAACTACGCCATGTTGAGTGTCACCGACGCCGGAACCGGCATCCCGAAGGACAAGTTGGAGCGCATATTCGAACCCTTCTTCACCACCAAAACTGCGGGCAAAGGCACGGGGCTGGGGCTCGCCATGGTCCACGGTTTTGTGAAGCAGTCAGGCGGACACATCCGCGTCTACAGCGAAGTGGGCCAAGGCACTACGGTCAAAATCTATCTGCCACGCTACAGCGAAGGCGCCAGCTTCGGCTCCATGCCCAAGGCCGCATCTGATCACCGCATTGCCGAATCACCCCGGGCCCGCAAGGGTGAAACGATTGTACTCGTCGAGGACGACCACGCCGTCAGCGAATATGCCGTGTCAGTTCTGGAAGACTTGGGCTACCGGGTTTTGATAGCACAGGACGGAACGGAAGGCTTGGCCGTGGTAAACGCCGCCAAACGTATTGACCTCCTGTTCACCGACGTGGTTCTGGGTGGTGAACTGAACGGCCGCCAATTGGCCGATGCCGTGAAAAAACTGAAACCAGATGTGCCTGTTCTTTTCACCACAGGCTATACCCGCAATGCCATCATTCACCATGGCAAGCTGGACACGGGCGTGAACCTGCTGAACAAACCCTACACCCAACGCGACCTCGCCTTGAAAACGCGCGCCGTGATTGATGGACGGGAAAGTTGATCATCAGGCGATCGAATATGGCAATTCAGATAGTGTCGTCATCATGCACGGACGAATGCGTTGTCTGTGAATAATCATCCAAGGCAGCGACGGGCCTGAGAACTGATTGATCACGAACCGCATCTGCCGCATACTGCAGACCAGGCGGCTTGATGAGAGACTTTTAACTGGGTTCGGAGAATATTCAGATGGCTGTAAGCGAGCAGGGACAAAGTCCGCTCCGCGTTTTGATTGTCGATGACGAAATGCTGATATGTATGACGCTGCAGGATGTGTTGGAGGATTTGGGCTGCGTCGTCACCGCCGTCTGCACAAATCTCCAACAGGCCCTCGACTCCTCCACCCGTCTCGATTTTGATATTGCCATTCTTGATGTAAACCTGAACGGCGAAGAGGTAACGCCCGTCAGCGCCACCCTGCATGACCGTGACATTCCATTTGTTTTTTCGACAGGCTACGGCAGAAGCGGCATTCCCCAACAATACAGCCACTATCCTCTGATCGAAAAACCCTTCCGCGACACCGAACTCCTGGCCACGCTTCAACTTGCCATGCAAGGCGAATGGAAACATCCGCCATCTGCCGCGGTGTGACTCGCGAAGGTCGCCATTCTGTCAAACCTGCTGTGAACATGCAAAAATTTCGCTGACCACGGAACCAAATCGGCTGCTTTTGCCTTGTGTTCTTGAATATAAAAACACAAGGACTTGCAAATGAACAACATTATCTACCTCGTCGGCCTGGTTGTGGTTGTCTTGTTTGTGCTGGGCTTTTTCGGACTGCGTTGACGGGCGCAACCACCGCCGTTGCTCACACCGTCAAGTGCGCCCGCACATCGGTTGACTCCAACACCGTGCGGTCCCCCGCCAAAACCGTGCGGCCCCGGTCGAGCACAATGAAATTGTCTGCCAGCCGTTTGGCGAAATCAAAATATTGTTCCACGAGAACAATCGCCATAGTGCCGCGATCCCGCAGCAATGCGATGACGCGTTCAATATCCTTGATGATGGAGGGTTGAATGCCTTCCGTCGGTTCATCAAGAAGTAGGAGCTTGGGCCGCATCACCAAAGCACGCGCGATGGCCAGTTGCTGTTGTTGACCGCCCGACAGATCACCGCCACGCCGATTGAGCATCGACTTCAACACGGGGAACAGATCGAAAAGCTCTTCAGGGAAATTCCGGTCCTTGCGCGGCAGAATGCCAAAGCCGGTTTTCAGATTTTCTTCGACAGTGAGTTGCGAGAATATCTCGCGACCTTGCGGCACAAGGGCGATGCCATTGCGGGCGCGTTCAGCCGTTGGCATTTTGGTAATGTCTTTGCCGTCAAACGTAAGTGATCCCGCACGCGTTGACGACAGTCCGGAAATGGCACGGATCAGACTGGTTTTACCGACGCCATTGCGGCCGAGAATGCAAGTCACCTTGCCTTGCTCTGCCGCAACCGACACGCCTTGCAGCGCCTGGCTTGCACCGTAATAGAGATCAATACTGGCCACATTCAACATGGTTCAGCGCCCCAGATATACGTCGATGACGCGTTGATTGTTCTGCACTGTATCAAGACTGCCCTCAGCGAGAACAGATCCCTCATGCAATACCGTCACACGAACGTTCAGTGCACGGATGAATGTCATGTCGTGTTCCACCACAACGACGGACCTTGTCTGTGCAATATCGCGCAACATGTTGGCGGTCTTTTCGGTTTCAGCATCGGTCATGCCGGCCACCGGTTCGTCCACAAGCAAAAGGTCGGGCTGCTGCATCAGCAACATGCCAATTTCGAGCCATTGTTTTTGCCCGTGCGACAGGCTGCCCGCCAATGTGGCGAAGGCGGGCTTCAAGTTGATACGCTCCAGCGTTTCAACAATCCTGTCCCTGTCAGCACCCGCCAGTTTCCAGCGCAATGACGCCCATGGCGAACGATTGGTTTTGAGTGCCAGTTCGAGATTGTCCCACACCGTGTGATTGTCAAACACCGTGGGCTTCTGGAATTTGCGACCAATGCCCAGATTTGCAATTGCCGCCTCATCCAGCCGTGTGAGATCGATGTTGTTGAACAGCACACGGCCCTCATCGGGTCTGGTCTTCCCGGTGATGACATCCATCATCGTGGTTTTGCCCGCTCCATTGGGGCCAATGATGGCGCGCATTTCTCCGCGTGCCACCGCGAGGTCGAGATTATTCAGCGCCTTGAA
>JAYVKC010000064.1:0-3629 GCA_043768765.1 Hyphomicrobiales bacterium
CAAACAACCTCACGCTGTGACCACAAGTTCAACCGGCGCGGTCTGGCACATGTGCTGACAGCCGGGTCTGACCCTAAATCAAAGCAGATTTGGGCTCAATCCGGCCTCTACAAACAAATATCAGACGAACAAAATGCGCGTTCAATCAAGATATGAATCTGACCTTTGCCCGGCCCGTTCATGGTGGATTGGCAACGTCCGGCCATAGAGTTGCCGCGTTCGCTCTGGTGTACCGACCATGTTCGGTTCTCCGACATACGAAAAGATCGCGACATAGCGCCGGCGCGGTCCACTCAAGGGTGCCACCCGATGCAGCGAGTATCGCCCACGAAAGATCTGAAGGTCGCCTGGTTCAAGGTTGAGCACCTTCACCTTGTTTGAAGTACCGCCCAGAACGCGGGAGACTTCAGCGAAATTCTCGTCTCCTTCGCGAATGTGCGGCGCGTATTCGAATGCGCCGCCTTGATCGGCATTTTGTATCGCAAGTGTCACGGTAAAGTTGTTCGTGTCGAAATGCCACGGAAAGCCGTTGCCTTCCTCGGCCATGTTGACGATGACATCAGCCAACGGATCGGCGTAGCGGTAGAATTCATTCTCCTGGAGGCAGTCTTGTATGAAGCGGTCGAACCCCTGGCTATCGTGAATTGTGCGAAGGGGGCCATCCTTGTGAAAGTTGTCTGCAGGCACAAATGAATTCGAGCGGTCAAAGAACTGTCGGCGTGGATCGTCAGCGGCAAGACTTGGATCGTCCTTGGAGAAATAAACATTGGTGCGGTTGAAACTACGGTGACCTTTGTCTGCCACTCTATCAGCTTCAGCCGTGAGTGCCGCAATTCCCTCGGAGGTCAGAAATTGTTTGATGACCGCACAGCCGTCACGTTCCAAGTCAGTGCGGACCCTGTTCAACAAGGTATCTCGCGTGGTCCCTTGCCTGTCAATCGGGTATCGCTCGTAGTCAATCATATGTGAAGACGCATAAGGCATGAACAGGCTTCCAGTCAGGCAATTTCAACGTAAATGCATCACCCAATCCATTCAACCGACATGGCACCGGACGATCCATCTATCTAGCGCAAATGGGTATCAGTGAAAAGACCAGACACTGGAGCGGCTCCGGGTCCATGTCTCGGTTCCGTCATCCTCCGCTTTCGCGGAGAATGATGGGTTTTCGTGTGATCACGGTCTGTCACCTGTTGGCAGTATCTTAGACCAGCGGCTTCGTGAAACGACTCATTCTTCCCTTGCACAAGGGAGGAAGGAAGGTCAGTTCATATTCCCACGCGTGTTTTTTCTTTCCCGCGATGCTAGTGGTTGTTTCAATCACGGAATCACTTTGCCCCACCGCATCCTTCATGACACGTTCGGTTACACCGCCTTCCGCCCCGGACAGGAAGATATTGTCCGCACCCTTATGGCGGGACAGCATGTGCTTGCCGTCATGCCGACGGGATCCGGCAAGTCCTTGTGTTTTCAGGTGCCGGCACTGGCACGCGGCGGTTTGGCCATCGTCGTTTCACCTTTGGTGGCACTGATGCAGGATCAGGTGGCGGCCCTCAAGCTGGCAGGCGTGAAAGCCGAAACCATCAACTCGTCCCTGTCGCGTGACGACAACGTGGCGATTTGGCAGCGCGTGGCGGCAGGCGATGTCAGCCTGCTCTATCTCGCACCCGAGCGGCTGATGACGGAGCGCATGGTGGCAGCCCTGCAAAAACTTCCCGTAACGTTGATCGCCATCGACGAGGCCCATTGCATTTCCCAGTGGGGTGCCTCGTTTCGCCCCGAGTACGATGCCTTGCAAGGCTTGCGCGCGGTGTTTCCGGGTGTTCCGATTGGGGCGTTCACGGCAACAGCGGATGCGGCAACCCAAGCCGACATCACGGCGAAATTGTTTGCCGGCAAGGCCCACGTCCACATTGCCGGATTTGACCGGCCCAATATCCGTTTGACGGTTGAGCCCAAGGACAACGCCAAAAAACAACTGCTCGCCTTCCTCGAAAACCGCAAAGGGCAAAGCGGTATCGTCTACGCCCTGTCGCGCAAGAGCACGGAGGAATGGGCACGGGAGTTGAACAGCAACGGCTATCGCGCCCTTGCCTACCATGCCGGTCTTTCGGCCGACCAACGCGCCAGCAACCAAGACGTGTTCATGACGGAAGACGGCGTCATCGTCTGTGCCACCATTGCCTTTGGCATGGGCATCGACAAACCCGACGTGCGCTTTGTGTTTCACGCCGATCTGCCCGCCACCATGGATGCCTACTACCAGGAGATTGGCCGCGCCGGACGCGATGGCGAACCGGCTGATGCGCACATGGTGTTTGGCGCAGGCGACATCCAGCTGCGAAGAAAGTTTATTCAAGCGGAGGATGCCGGCGAAGACCGCCGCCGCCGTGAACTGAAACGCCTGGACGCCCTCGTGGGATACTGCGAAGCCGTGGCATGCCGCCGGCAAATCCTCCTGGCGTATTTTGGTGAAACCGCTGGCCCCTGCGGCAATTGCGATGCCTGTCTCGATCCGGCAGCGACGGTTGACGGTGTGGCGGACGCACTGCTGGTATTGGCCGCCGTTCAACAAACCGGATCGCGCTTCGGTTCCGCCCATTTGACCGATGTGCTGCGCGGCGACCTGACGGAAAAAGTGGCGAGTGCCAGCCATCAGCACAGTGATGGTTTTGGCGCGGGCAAACACGTGCCGCGCATGCAGTGGATGTCCATCATCCGCGCCATGACCGGAGCCGGACTGGTGCAGCTTGATGCCGGTGGACATGGCGGCTTGCAGATTGGTGCAAAGGGCAGGGCGTTGCTGCATGGTGACGGCGCGTTCCGCTACCGCCTGACCAGTGCCAAGGCCAGGCGCGCCAAAGTTTCGCAAGCTGCTGTGCTTAACGCCGATGTGTCGGATGAATTGCTGCAACGCCTGAAGAAGTTGCGCTTCACACTGGCAAAGGCGCGTCGCGTGCCAGCCTATGTGATCTTCTCCGACCGGACGTTGCTCGACATGGCGGCAAAACGGCCGGTGACCAAATGGGATTTTGGCGAAGTCCATGGCGTGGGCCAAGCCAAACTGGAACAGTTCGCCGCCGTCTTCCTCGCCGAAATCGGCGCGTATCTGCGATCCGCCAAGGCGGCCTAAGCGGCAATCGAAGTTCATTTCCATCATCCCCCATTTTGGGGATGTTGCGGATCGTCCTGACGGGTTATCCATCCACCACGTCCTGAAAAAGAATGAATGAGTGAATGGCGCAGGAGCAGTCCGCGCCACCGGGGAGTCTTGTTCCCCGTCAACCTGGGAGATGATGCGATGAACCAGATGCTGAGAGTGTATCCCGCCAAGATGACGGTTGTGGAGCAGTTTGCCGTGTCCTGCCATGCTGCATTTTCCAGGTGGAATGCGGCGCGGATGGCTGCCTCAGACAAGGCGAAAACGGCCTCTGTGCTTTCCAGGCTCGACGCGCGGACTCTTTACGATGTCGGGGCGACTGACATCGTGGGCTGAATGGCTATGTCAAACCATTGGCAATATGAACTGATCTTCCTTCCCCCCTTGCGGGGCAGGGCTATTGCATATGAGTCATAGCGAGAACAAAGTAGTCGTCATCCCATGCACATTTCTTGAGCCTGTGGCTGAT
>JAYVKC010000065.1:0-5282 GCA_043768765.1 Hyphomicrobiales bacterium
GCCGGATTGCTGAAGAGTTAAGCGTCTTGCCACGCCTGTCCAAGCGCGGCACGGTGGGCCTGTTGCTGATGCGCTCCTATGTGTTGTCGAAGGATTCCGGGCATTATGATGGTGTTATCGCCGCCATGGAAGCCAAGGGTTTGAATGTCATTCCAGCCTTTGCTACGGGCCTTGATTCACGCCCTGCCATCCGCAAGTTCTTCATGAAGGACGAGAAAACAACGGTTGATGCTGTTGTCTCACTCACGGGCTTCTCGCTTGTCGGTGGTCCTGCCTACAACGATGCCAAAGCTGCCGAAGAAATGTTGGTGCAGTTGGATGTGCCGTATTTTGCAGCCCAGCCCGTTGAGTTCCAAAGCCTCGAGGCCTGGGAAAAATCCGAGCGTGGTTTGCACCCCATTGAAGCCACCATGATGATTGCAGTGCCCGAAATCGATGGCGCTATTTCGCCAATAATTTTTGGTGGTCGGAGTGAAGCCGCTGGAGCCGACAAGCCGATGACGGTGCATCCTGAACGCGCTGCCATGCTGGCAACCCGGGTGGCCAAAATGGTGGCACTTCGCCGCTCAACCGTTGCAAATCGCAAAGTTGCCATCACCCTGTTCAACTTCCCACCCAATGCAGGCGCTACTGGCACAGCAGCATTCCTCGCCGTATTTGAATCATTGTTCAACACGCTGAAAGGATTGAAGCGGGCGGGTTACACGGTTGATATACCAGCCAATGTCGATGCCCTGCGCAAAGCCATCCTCGAAGGCAATGCCGAGCGTTATGGCAGCGATGCCAATGTAGTTGCGCGGGTGACGGCTGATGATCATGTCAGGCGCGAGCCACATCTCGCAGAGATTGAAAAGCAGTGGGGTCCGGCACCGGGCCGCAAGCAGACCGATGGTTCAGCCATTCTGGTGCTCGGGCAAAAGTTTGGCAATGTGCTGGTCGGCATTCAACCGGCGTTTGGTTATGAAGGTGACCCGATGCGCTTGCTGTTCGAGCGCGACTTTGCCCCGACCCATGCCTTCTCAGCCTTCTATCGCTACTTGCGCGAAGATTTCGCTGCCGACGCAATTTTGCATTTCGGCACCCATGGTGCGCTCGAATTCATGCCCGGCAAACAAGTTGGCATGAGCGCCCAATGCTGGCCTGATCGCCTGATCGGTGGCACCCCCAACATCTATCTCTACGCCGCCAATAATCCATCGGAGGGCACCATTGCCAAGCGTCGGAGTGGTGCCATATTGGTCAGCTATCTCACACCACCTGTCACCCATGCTGGTTTGTATCGTGGTTTGATGGAGCTGAAATCATCTTTGCAACGCTGGCGTCAACTGGATGTCGGATCACAAGAACGTCCTGCCCTTGAAGAGCTGATTTTGGCACAAGCCAAGACGGTTGATCTCTCGGAAACCGATGTGGGCAAGCTCACGCAAGTTGTGCATGAACTGGAATATACACTGATCCCCCATGGCCTCCATGTGGTGGGCCAGCCGATCTCCGATCAGGAACGGGTGGAATTGTTGCAGCATGTGGCGGAAGCCGCCGATGGCCGCGACATTGATCTGGCCCACATGGACATGATGCTGCGCGAAGACCATGAAATTGATGGTTTACTGCGCGCCCTCGACGCCCGCTTCATTCGCCCGGTTGCGGGCGGTGATTTGATCCGCTCCCCTGAAATGTTGCCCACGGGCCGCAACATTCACGGCTTTGATCCCTTCCGCATCCCTTCAGCCTTTGCCGTGTCCGATGGCCAACGGCAAGCCGCACTGGTGTTGGACACCCATATGGAAAACGGCAATCAATTGCCCGAGACCATTGCCATGGTGCTGTGGGGCACGGACAATCTGAAAAGCGAAGGCGGGCCGATGGCACAAGCCCTCGCCTTGATGGGGGCTGCACCACGCTTTGACTCTTTCAACCGTCTTGCTGGCGCAAGGCTTATTCCACTGTCAGAACTGCAACGCCCCCGCATCGATGTGATGATGACGCTGTCCGGCATCTTCCGCGATCTGCTGCCCCTGCAAACCAAAATGCTGGCGGAAGCCGCATGGCTGGCGTCCATGGCTGATGAGCCCCTCGACATGAATTATGTGCGCAAGCACACCCTCGCCATGGTGGTTGAAACAGGCGCAACATTTGAGGATGCAGCGCTTCGCGTCTTCAGCAATGCCGATGGTGCCTATGGCGGCCATGTCAACCAGTTGATCGAGTCTGGGGCTTGGACCGAAGAAGAAGAACTCGCCAACATGTTCACTACACGCAAATGTTTTGCCCATGGCCGCAGTGGCGTGGCATCAGCCCAAAGTGCTGTCATGAAAGCGGTTTTGAAGCGGGTTGATCTCGCCTATCAAAATCTTGAGTCCATTGAATTGGGCGTGACGACAGTCGATCATTATTTCGACTCGCTGGGTGGCATTTCGCGGGCGGCAAAGCAGGCGGGTGGAAAAGACATTCCGGTTTACATCGGCGACCAGACCCGTGGCAAAGGCCAGGTGCGTTCACTCGCCGAACAGGTTGCACTCGAAACCCGCACCCGCGCCCTGAACCCCAAGTGGTATGAAAGCATGTTGAAGCACGGCCATGAAGGTGTGCGCCACATTGAATGCCATCTCACCAATACCATGGGCTGGTCAGCGACCACGGGGCAGGTAGAGCCTTGGGTCTATCAACAATTCACCGAGACCTATGTGCTCGACGAAGCCATGCGCCAGCGCCTTGCGGATCTCAATCCCAAAGCAGCGGCAAAAGTTGTGCACCGGTTGCTGGAAGCCAAGCGCCGGGATTTTTGGAAGCCTGATGCCGCCACGCTGGAAGCGCTGGAACGGGCAGGCGAAGAACTTGAAGACAGATTGGAAGGTATTGGCATGGACAACTACACACGCATGGAGGTCGCAGCATGACATTGGTACTTGACCGGACGCCGGTTCGTCACAAACAGCCTGATGGCGCAGGCAGCGTGCAAGTTCACATGGACCCGGCCTTGACCATTGGCACCGCCAAGGTGTTTTCGGTTTATGGCAAAGGTGGCATCGGCAAAAGCACAACATCTTCCAACTTGTCGGTGGCATTCTCCAAACTTGGAAAGCGCGTATTGCAAATCGGCTGTGATCCCAAACATGATTCAACCTTCACCCTGACCAAGCGTTTGGTGCCCACGGTGATCGACGTTTTGGAGTCGGTGGATTTCCATTCGGAAGAACTGCGGCCTGAAGACTATGTGTTTGAAGGCTACAATGGCGTGATGTGTGTGGAAGCTGGCGGTCCTCCCGCTGGCACGGGTTGTGGCGGCTATGTCGTCGGACAAACCGTCAAGCTGCTGAAAGAACACCACCTGCTTGACGATACCGACGTGGTGATCTTTGACGTATTGGGCGACGTGGTGTGCGGCGGCTTTGCCGCCCCCCTCATGCATTCGCACCAGTCAGTTATCGTCACCGCCAATGACTTCGATTCGATTTTTGCCATGAATCGCATTGTTGCGGCAATCACGGCGAAGGCCAAAAATTATGCCGTGCGTGTTGGCGGCGTCATTGCCAACCGCAGCAAGGACACTGACCAGATTGACCGCTTCAACGAAGCCATCGGCCTGAAACTGCTCGCCCACTTCCCTGATCTCGACGAGATTCGCATGAGCCGCCTGAAGAAGCGCACCTTGTTCGAAGTGGATGAAACCCCACAAATTCTGGCCGTACAAAAAGAATACATGCGGCTTGCGGCCCAGCTCTGGGCAGGTGTTGAACCTCAAGATGCAAAGCCCATGAAAGACCGCGACATTTTTGATTTCCTTGGTTTTGATTGAGGAACTTATTGATGACATCGGAATACATCACACGACGCTCACAGATTGAGACCTATTTTGATCGCACCGCTGTGGGCGCTTGGGAAAAGCTGACGTCGGATGCACCTGTCAGTGGCGTGCGTGCGCGGGTGCGGGCGGGGCGTGATGAAATGCGTTCAACTCTGTTGTCCTATTTGCCATCGGACATGCGGGGCCTTCGCATCCTGGATGCAGGCTGTGGCACGGGTGCCCTGGCGGTTGAGGCGGCCAAACGCGGTGCTTCTGTGGTGGCGATTGATCTTTCGCCACAACTCGTCAACGTGGCGCGGGAGCGTTTGCCAGCGGGACTTGATGTGACATTTCTCTCCGGCGACATGCTGGATCCCAAACTTGGCACATTTGATCACGTCGTCGCCATGGACTCGATCATCCACTACCAGACCCGTGACATGATCAACATCATCTCAGGTCTCTCCAAGATGGCCACAAAGAGCATGGTGTTTTCGTTTCCGCCGCGCACGACACCGCTTGCTGTGTTGTGGGCTGTCGGCAAGTTGTTTCCACGGGGCGACAAGTCTCCGGCCATCGAACCACAGCCGCCGAAAAAATTGCGGGCCGCCCTCGCCGAACTGAACAATGTCACCTTGGGTCGCAGCCACCGGGTAGCCACGGGTTTTTATGTATCTGAAGCACAGGAGTTGATGCTTCAGTGAAACGTGGCGCAACCATTTGGCAAATATTGGGAACCCGCTTTCTGCCCTTCGCCGATGCGGCGTCGGAAGAATTGCCCCTGGGCCGTTTGCTGCGTTTGTCCCTGTTCCAGGTGTCGGTTGGCATGGCCATGGTGTTGCTGACGGGAACCTTGAACCGGGTGATGATTGTTGAACTGCATGTGCCGGCCTGGCTGGTAGGTTTGATGGTTTCACTGCCTCTGTTGTTTGCACCCTTCCGTGCTCTCATCGGTTACAAGTCTGACACCCATCGTTCAGTGTTGGGCTGGCGGCGCGTACCTTACATCTGGTTTGGCACGCTGATGCAATTTGGCGGCTTTGCCATCATGCCCTTCGCCTTGATCTTGTTGTCGGGAGACAGCCACGGTCCAGCTTGGATCGGCCATGCAGGCGCGGCTCTGGCCTTCCTGCTTGTCGGAGCTGGCGTGCACACCACCCAAACGGCTGGCCTTGCATTGGCCAACGATCTTGCACCCGCGCATTTGCGCCCGCGCGTTGTAGCACTGTTATATGTCACCCTGCTGCTGGGCATGGTTGTGAGTGCTGCCGTGTTTGCTGTGCTCTTGCAGGATTTTTCCCAAAAACATTTGATCCAGGTCATCCAGGGCGTTGCCGTGGTCACCATGGTCTTGAATATTTTGGCCTTGTGGAAGCAGGAACCTCGCAATGCCGAACTGACAAGCAAAAGTGTTGAACATATGGCTTTTTCAAAAGCCTTTGGCAGGTTTGTGCGCAATGGCCGAACCCTGCGGCTGCTGGTGGCTTTGGCACTGGGT
>JAYVKC010000066.1:0-7514 GCA_043768765.1 Hyphomicrobiales bacterium
ACCGGATTGATCGAGACTATTTTCGCGCCACGCTTTTTCAACTGGCCAAGGCCGGCCTTGATGGGATTTGAGGCATGATCTTCGGCGACACCAAAGAGCAGAAAATATTTGGTGTGTTTCCAGTCCGGTTCGCCAAATTCCCAGAAGGAACCGCCATAGGTGTAGATGCCCGCTACGGCCATATTAACAGAACAAAAGCCACCATGGGCAGCGTAATTTGGTGTTCCGAATTGCGAAGCCCACCAGCCGGTCAGCCCTTGTGACTGGTCACGGCCCGTAAAGAAGGCGAGTTTCTTCGGATCAGTATTGCGCACGTGCGACAACCAGGTGGTGGCCAGTTGCATGGCTTCTTCCCATTCGATCTCCTTGAACTCGCCTGCACCCCGCTCACCAATTCTCAGCAACGGTTTTGACAATCGTGCGGGCGACGTGTGCTGCATGATGCCTGCGGCTCCCTTGCCGCAGATCACGCCCTTGTTCACAGGATGGGCGCTGTTGCCTTCGATGTACTTGACGGTTCCGTCCTTGAGGTAAACCTTGATACCGCAGCGGCAGGCGCACATGTAACATGTGGTGGTCTTGATCTCGTCCCAGGTCTTGATGTTGGTGTCGACGCGCGGTTGGGCCATCAGGATTCGCTTTCAGACTATCTTAGACCAGCGCTTGGACCTATCATAGGTCCAGACCCATCCAACATCGGGACCAAATCGTGCGTGACTGGCTGATTCATCTGAAACGGGGCGAGTACTCGAGTTTGCAGGCGCAAATCCGTGAGGCATTGGTCTCCGCCATTCTTGACAAGCAGCTTGATCAAGCTGAGGCCATCCCATCGACACGCAAAATGTCGAAGTCGCTGGGTGTGTCACGCAACACGGTTGTACTGGCGTATCAGGGCATGCAAGACGATGGCTACCTGATCGCGAAAGAACGGTCGGGCTATTATGTTGCCGACAAGGCGCTGGAAGACTCAGTTGCAGTGGCGCGGGTGCCGACGCAACCCGTGCGCACGAAGCGAAAGACCGTAGATTGGTCATCGCGTTTGACAATTTTGCCGTCACGCCAGGAAAACCAAGTGAAGCCGCTGGATTGGCAGAGTTACAACTATCCTTTCATCTACGGGCAGGTTGACCACACGCTGTTTCCGCTGGCGGAATGGCGGGAGTGCAACCGGCAGGCGCTCGGCAAAAAATGGCTGGGGGTGTGGACCAATGATACATGGGTGGCGGATGATCCGTTGCTGGTTGAACAAATCCGGCGGCGCATTCTACCCCGGCGCGGCATCATGGCAAAGGATGAGGAAATCCTGGTGACCCTGGGAGCACAAAACGCGCTGTATCTCCTCACGCAGTTACTGGTGAAACGCACAACGCGCGTTGGCATGGAAGATCCAGGCTATCCCGATATCCGCAACATGTTCCAACTGGCAACCGATCATGTGGCGCTGGTCCCGATTGACGACAAGGGGCTGACGGTGGACGGCAAGATTGAAGACTGTGATCTGGTGTTCACAACACCCAGCCACCAGTTTCCGACAACGATCACCATGCCGCTGGAGCGGCGATTGGCGTTGCTCAAAAGGGCCAGCGAAAGGGATTTCATCATCATCGAGGATGATTATGAGTTTGAGACAAACTATGTAAACGAGCCCTGCCCGGCGTTGAAATCGCTCGATGGCGACGGGCGGGTCGTTTATGTGGGCTCATTGTCGAAAACCATGTTCCCAGGATTGCGGCTGGGATTCATGGTGGGACCCAAAGAACTGATGGCGGAGGCACGGGCGCTGCGCCGCCTGATGTTACGGCATCCACCCAACAACAACCAGCGGGTGGCGGCGTTGTTTTTGTCGCTGGGCCATCACGACACACTGATCCGGCGCCTGCACAAGGCCTATCGCACGCGCTGGGATATCATGGGCAAAGCGCTGGCCGACCACCTGCCGATGTCGGCGCGCAATCCGTCGTTTGGCGGCACCGCCTATTGGGTGAAGGGGCCGCTCTGGCTTGATGCCGAAAGACTGCAGCAGGCGGCCATGGCAAAGAGCATTTTTATCGAACCGGGGCGCGTGACATTCGGTGGACCAAAGCCGCCGTTGAACATGTTTCGATTGGCGTTTTCATCCATCGACGAAAATAAGATCGAACCCGGCATCAAACTGCTGGCGGATACGATACAAGCTGGCATTTAAATGATATTTCCCGAACAGCATCGCGGCAAGGCGCTGGCTTGCATCCTTGGTGCCATCATGTTTGCCAACATGCAGGACGTGGTGGTGAAGGATGCCTCTGCCACCCTGCCGGCGTGGGAGGTGATCATCTTCCGCACTTTGGTGGCGCTGCCACTACTCATGTCGTGGCTGTGGTGGCAGGGTACATGGGAACAATTGTTTGGCCCCCACTGGAAAGCATTGCTGGCGCGTTCTGCCATCCTCTGCTCGGCCTATTTCGGATTTGTGCTCGCAGCCGCAGCGATGCCACTTGCCACGGCCGTTTCGATCTATTTCACCATGCCGTTTTTTGTGGCGGGACTTTCCGGCTTCATGCTCGGCGAACGGGTGCCGCTGTCCCGCTGGCTGGCCATTGCCGTCGGGTTCGCAGGCGTGTTGATGTCGGTGCGGCCAACACCGGAGAGTTTCCAGCCTGCCGTGTTTTTCGCGCTGTATTCCGCATTTGGTTATGCGTGGGGGCAGATGCTGGGGCGCAAGCTGTCGCATCTTGTGGCGCCGGAGGTGATCGCCAACTGGCAGAATCTCACCTATCTCGCTGCGGGCGTGGCCATCGGCGTGTTTGTTGCTGGCAGCGGTCTTGAGACGCCGCGCGATCCATCACTGTCATTCCTGCTCAGGCCCTGGGTGTGGCCGGATATGCAGCAGGTGGGACTGCTGGTGTTCATGGGCGTCACCGCCGTGGCCGCCGTTGTGCTGTTCATCCACGCCTATAAATCCGCCGAAGCGAGTTTCGTGGCCCCGTTTGAGTATTCCGCCATTATCTGGGCCACCCTGTTCGGCATGATTTTCTTCGGCGATTTTCCGGATGTCTGGAATGTGGTGGGCACGTTCACGGTGATCGCGGCGGGAATGTTCATGTTGTGGTCAAACAGGAGAAGCTAGGTTACAGCCAGTTTTTGGTCAGGTGTTGGCAAGGCATTTACCATTCCTTCCAGCATCGACTATTCCGCGAAAAAAATTAACCCGATTGTTCCGGGCTTGCGTCATTGCTTGCTGGACGGTCCGCATTCGACTGGGGGTGGGGATCAACAATATCGATGGGGAAATAGCATCATGAATCTTGGCAACATCCTGGTTGCGAAGGGACTTGTTTCAGCGGCTGATATTCAACGGGCTGTCGAACACCAAATTGTAAACGGAGGCCGCATTGGCGACAGCATCGTCGGCCTTGGCCTTCTGAAAAAAGAACAGATTGAAAAGGTTCTGTCGGAGGCTCCACAGGCTCCCATTTCAGTGAATGACACTGGCGTCGACTCCGCGCTGCTCCTCGAACTGGCGATCAAGGGCATGTACTCGGAAAATCTCGAGACCGCGACGCAGATTGCCGAGATGCTGAAACTGTCGAGCGCAATCGTTAACCAATTGTTGCAAGAAGCGAAGGACCGGAAACTCGTCGAAAATCTCGTTGCGACCAGCAGCACAGCTGGCTCCATGGCGGAAATGCGGATGACGCTTACGAAGTCTGGCCGCGAGTGGGCCGTCGACGCCATGAACCGCGGACAATACTATGGCCCAGCCCCGGTTTCGCTACAGGATTTCCAGGACCGTATCTTGCTGCAGCGCGTCACCAACGAGCATGTCACGCGGGAAACGCTCAACAAGGCATTCGAAAGTCTGGTGATGACAGATCGCTTTGTCAGCCGTCTGGGGCCGGCAATCAATTCTGGCAATGCGATCCTGATCTATGGCCCGGCCGGCAACGGCAAGACGACGGTTGCGGAAATCATCGGCAAGATATTCCAGAACGTCATCTATGTGCCTTACTGCGTCGAAATTGACGGTGAAATCATGAAGGTCTTCGACCCGGCTATTCATCGCCAGGTGGCCGGTGCCACCGATCAACAGGGTCCTGCGAACCTCCGCCGCAACCGCGTCGACATGCGATGGATTGCCTGCTACCGCCCTCTGGTGATGACGGGTGGTGAGTTGACGATCGAGATGCTCGACATGAAGTACAATCCCGTGGCCAAGTTCTATGAAGCGCCGCTCCATATCAAGGCTCTGAACGGGACTTTTCTCATCGATGATTTCGGCCGCCAGCGCGCCAAGCCTGAGGACATCCTCAACCGCTGGATCGTGCCCTTGAACAGCCGCGTGGATTACCTGACGACAAACACGGGTAAAAGCATCAAGATTCCGTTTGACGAGATTGTGATCTTTTCAACAAACATGCACCCCGATGACCTGATGGATCCGGCATTCCAACGGCGTATCAGCTACAAGCTTGAAACTGTCGAACCCGAAGAAGACCTGTTCTTCAGAGTATTTTCCAATTTCGCTGCCAAGGCTGGCCTGGTTGCATTGCCTGACATCTACAGACGGATTGTGGACACGGTCCGGGCCAACAAGGCTCCGCTTGCCTATTTCCAGCCGAAGTTCATCGTGGAACAGGTTCTTGCGTCATGCAAGTTCGAGGGCATCAGCCCACAGTTCACCATGGACAATGTTGACGATGCATTGGCGAACTTGTTCGTCAAGAAAAATGACGGCAGAATGTTTGGTGTGAGCCGAAGTATACAAGCGCTGAAGAACAATACCGAAGATGTCAAAACCAGCGTGGTGGAGTTCAAACCCAATCCGGTAGACATCAAACCTGATGCGGCGCGACTCAATTTGCCGGACTTGAAACCCAGTTTGACCGACATCAACCCGGCCTGGCGACTAACGAGCACGGCATAGGCAAGGCAGCGCCCAGTCCTGGTATTCAATGCAAGCTCAGCCGACCGGATAACCGCTCCAGGCTTTCACCGTCCGCAACGCCAAAGATGACTGGATGCGCTGCACTCCCGGGAGTCTTGCGAGTTTGCTGCGATGGATACGTTCATAGTCCTCGGCGTCTCTCGCGATGATACGAAGGAGGTAGTCGAACTGACCGCTCATCAGGTGGCATTCGAGAATTTCGGGGACGCGTTGCACAGCCTTTTCGAATTTCTCCAGCGTGTCTTCGGTTTGTGCGGTGAGCGAGACTTCGACAAAAAATTCGTTGGCCAGGCCGAGGTGTTTGCGGTCGATAACAGCAGAATAGCCCGTGATGGTGCCGCGCTCTTCCAGCAACTTGACTCGGCGGTGGGCAGTTGAGGGCGAAAGGCCGGCTTTTTCTGACAGTTCGGCAATGCCGGTCTGCGCGTTGGTCTGCAGCTGCCGCAGCAATATTCTGTCAGCCTTGTCGAGTTCATCGGATTTCATCGCTCTCTTATAGCACTATTTCGATTTTTTTGCCACTTTTAACCAATCCAATGATCGTGAATGAGAAAAATTCTCGCAATGCTCAGTGTACAATGCATGAACATCAGGGAGAGAGACATGCTCATCGGCGTTCCGAAGGAAATCAAGAATCACGAGTACCGCGTGGGCTTTACGCCCATCTCGGTGCGTGAAGCGGTGCGGCACGGACATACGGCGTGGGTTGAGAAAAATGCCGGCGCTGGTATTGGCGCGTCGGATGCGGATTACGAGAAGGCAGGTGCCAAGATCATCGCCACGCCAGACGAGATTTTCGCCAAAGCCGACATGATCGTAAAGGTCAAGGAACCGCAGGCCAAGGAGCGCAAGATGCTGCGCGAGGGGCAGATCCTGTACACCTACCTGCACCTTGCCCCTGATCCGGAGCAGACGAAGGACTTGGTGAAGTCCGGAGCCATCTGCATTGCCTACGAAACCGTGACGAATGCGCGGGGCGGGCTGCCGCTGCTGGCACCGATGTCCCAGGTTGCGGGCCGCATGTCGGTGCAGTCGGGTGCGCATTGCCTGGAAAAACGCCAGGGCGGACGCGGCATGTTGCTGGGTGGCGTGCCCGGTGTCGATGTGGCCAAAGTTGTCATTCTGGGTGGCGGCGTGGTTGGCACAAACGCAGCGGTGATTGCGCTTGGCATGGGTGCCGATGTCACGATCATTGAACGTTCGACTGACCGCATGGAAGAGTTGGTCGCCCGCTTTGGCCTTGGCGTAAAGACGCTGTATTCAACGCAAGGTGCCATTGAAGACGAGTGTGCTGTCGCTGATCTCGTGATTGGTGGCGTGCTTATTCCGGGTGCAGCGGCACCGAAACTCATCACCAAGGCGATGCTCAAGGACTGGAAACCGGGCTCGGTGTTTGTTGATGTTGCAATTGACCAGGGCGGGTGTGCGGAAACCTCCAAGGCAACAACCCACGCAGAACCCACCTATGTTGTCGATGATGTCGTGCATTATTGTGTGGCCAACATGCCGGGCGGTGTGGCGCGCACGTCAACCTATGCCTTGAACAATGCAACCCTGCCCTTCGGCCTGGCTATCGCCAACAAGGGCTGGAAGAAGGCGCTTTCAGATGATGCGCACCTGCGCAACGGCTTGAACGTTGCGTTTGGCAAAGTGACGTACAAAGCTGTGGCGGATGACTTGAAGTATGACTATGTGGCGGCGGAGAAAGTGATCGGGTAGTTACATCCCGGATTTTTTGGTTTTGTCATCATAGTAGTAGTTCGCCTTCTTGCCGTAGACGAGGCCTCGCAGCAGGCGGCGTGCACTTTCTGATTTCCGTATGGGGTCGATGACGGCGCGCATCATGTCATGGACAACGACTTTCGCAGCATCGATTGCCGGCTTCGCACCCGGAGGCTTTTGCGGCATACCAAAGCGGCGCAGGGTGCCGTTCATCAGGCGTATCTTGTTGAGGCGCAGCACTTCGGGGGTTTTCCAGGTCATTGCCATGGAAATGGAATAGCTGCTCCCGGTGCTTACCCAGTGTGGCATGTAATACGGCATGTGAAGTGCGTCACCGGGTTTCAAACTATGTCGTGTGGCGCGCTGTTCGAACCATTCTTCGTAGGCTTGATTGCGGTGTTTGGACGGTGAAATTTCCATCGCTTCTTCCGACACCAACTGCCGGTCCGAATTATCAAATGTGCGGACAAACTTGTCACCCTTGATCTGGATCAGGATGTTTTCCTCGGCATCCATATGGAACGGCGTGGTTGATCCGGCGGACGAAATGAAAATAAATCCTTCCAGTTCAGAGAATTCACCTTCCTTGATTCCCGCTGCCGTGTTGGCTTCGACCACGAAGGTGCGAAGCAGTTCGGCATAGGCCGGATCGTCCTGCACCATCTTGATCACCATCCAGGCGTTTGCGGTTTCAATCGAGCGGATTACGTCAACTGCGGGCATGTCGATTTTCGGCGTTTCGGCTTGTGTGGCACCAATGGCCACTTTGCCAGAATTGTATTCAATGCGGTCACGCGGCATGGATTGCGCGAGTTCAACCAGGCGCGAGAGTTCAAACAATGGATGGCCGGCGAGGTGGTGCTTGAGT
>JAYVKC010000067.1:0-194480 GCA_043768765.1 Hyphomicrobiales bacterium
GCGGTTCATACTCAAAGCGCATTTTGCCGGGCTTGCTGATCAGAACGATGCCGCGTGAGGTTTGGCCGCGCGGACTTACTTGCACAAAATCACCACGCAAGGTCTGATAGCTGTTCATAAAGGCGTTAATCCTGGCAACAGTCTGAAGTTGTTCTTCGGACAGGGCAATTGGCTTGATTTTTGAACTTGCTGCCAACGTGATCGAAGTAAAGCACATGGCCATCACAGCGATGCTCAATGCTGCACAGAACCTTTTTATTGCAGTCATGGTCCGGACTTCCCTTCAATTGCCAATGTCACCATTATCGGATGGCATATAGGCCGATTTGCGGCACCCTGAAACAGCTGATTAAACCCTGGCGCTGTCTCCTGGCACAAGAATTTCCCGCTTTCCTGTGGCGTTTGAGCTGGAAATCAACCCTTCCTGCTCCATCCTTTCAATCAGGCTGGCGGCCTTGTTGTAGCCAATTTGCAGACGGCGCTGAATGTAGCTGGTTGACACCTTCTTGTCCCGCAACACCACTGCAACAGCCTGATCGTAAAGCTCATCACCTGAACCCGCGCCAGAAAGTCCTTCGCCGTCCGGCTCGCCGAATTCTCCCTCTTCAGATTCTTCCGTCACAGCCTCAACATACTCGGGTGTGGCCTGCGTCTTGAGGTGTGCGACGATTGCTTCCACTTCCCCGTCTGCAACGAATGCGCCATGCAGTCGCGAAATGCGTCCTCCCCCCGCCATGTAAAGCATGTCACCCTGACCCAATAATTGCTCGGCCCCTTGCTCACCAAGGATGGTGCGGCTGTCAATTTTTGACGTCACCTGGAAGGATACGCGGGTAGGGAAATTGGCTTTGATGGTGCCGGTGATGACGTCAACCGATGGGCGTTGTGTGGCCATGACGACGTGGATGCCGGCAGCGCGGGCCATTTGCGCCAACCGTTGCACAGCACCCTCAATATCCTTGCCTGCGACCATCATCAAATCCGCCATCTCGTCGATGATGACAACGATGTAGGGCATGTGGACCGTCTCCATCTCCTCCTTTTCGAAAATGGGCTGGCCTGATTCCGGATTGAAACCGGTTTGAACTGTGCGCGTGAGTTTCTCGCCCTTGGCGATCAATTGTTCGATGCGCTGGTTGTAGCCATCGACATTGCGCACGCCGACTTTTGACATTTTCTTGTAGCGGTCCTCCATTTCGCGTACCGCCCATTTCAAGGCCACTACCGCCTTGCGTGGATCGGTCACCACGGGTGCGAGCAAATGGGGAATGCCCTCGTAAACTGACAACTCCAACATCTTGGGATCTATCATGATCAATTTGCAGCGGTCAGGCGGCAAGCGATAGAGCAGAGACAGGATCATGGTATTGATGCCAACTGATTTGCCAGAGCCAGTGGTGCCGGCAATCAGCAAGTGTGGCATGCGGGCAAGATCGGCAAGGATTGGTTCACCGCCAATGTTCTTGCCCAATGCGAATGCGAGCCCCATTTTCGATTCCAGGAAGTTTTCGGCTGACAATAGCTCCCGAAGATACACCGTCTCGCGTTTGCTGTTTGGCAATTCGATGCCAATAGCGTTGCGGCCTGGCACAACAGCAACACGGGCAGACACGGCACTCATCGATCGCGCGATATCGTCGGCGAGACTGATTACGCGCGACGACTTGATGCCAGGCGCTGGCTCCAGTTCGTAGAGTGTCACTACCGGGCCGGGACGCACATTGATGATTTGGCCCTTGACGCCAAAATCATCGAGAACACCTTCCAGAGCCCTGGCATTCTCTTCCAGGGCTTCGGCAGAAAGGTCAGCGGGTCTTGCCAACCGCTTTGGTTCAGCCAGCAGTGCCAGCGGCGGCAACTCAAATTCACCTGATCTTGCTTTTTGTTTTGCAGGTTTGCGTGTTGCCTTGGCGGCAACGGTTGCCCGTTCTTCATCGTCTTCGTCCTCTTCGTCAGCCGCTTCGCCGATTTCGACACGATTGAAATCCAGTGTTGGGCCACGGCGACGGGCTGCCCCATCAAGAGCTGGTTCAATCCGCAACGGTCGTTGTGCGCCTGGTCTAACAGGTGCCAAACGCCCGATGATGTCATCATCATTTTCCACTTGAGGTTCGCGGCTGGCTTTGACCGACCATGCAGGCAGCCTGGGTCGCCATTGCAAGATGCGGACGAGCACCCCCCAAAGACCTTTTGCAATCACCATGCTGCCTGACAATCCGAGTTGCCCCATGCGTTCCAAGCGGGACCCTTCTCCAAGTTCAGACAGACCGACTGCCTTTGCGGCCGACCATGCAAACAGTGCAGCGGCGAGGCATGCCGTCACCAAGACTGACAAGTTGCCTTTGAGTCCCAGTGACAACAAGCCAGAAAATCCACCGAGGAATACATCGCCAAGATTGCCGCCCAGACCGACGCTAAGCGGCCAGGAAGATGGTACCGGCAAGGCACCCAGAAGCGTGGACAACGCGATTGTTGCGATTATCCACGCCAACCCGGCGAATCGCGGAGTGGCAGGCATTTCATGGTTGAGGAGCTTGGCGGACCAGGCCACGGGGATGGCCAGGCATCCCAGTATCCCGAGACCCATCATTTGCATGAGTTGGTCAGCAACAATGGCACCTGGCAAGCCGAGGAGATTTTGCGGCTTTCCGCTTGTGGCATAGTTCAAGGACGGGTCGGCGATGGACCAGGTCGCCAATGAAAGTGCGATCAACGACAAAAGACCAATAACCAGCAATCCGGTGCACTCAAATGCCCGTTTGCGCAGGAACACACGCAGCCCCGCCGGCAAGGTGCCTTCATCGGTATCGATCAATTGATGGCTTGCCATTCCAATCCCCGCAATCTGGTCCCTTCCGGGACAGTAACAAATGGTTAACGGCACTCTGGCGGGAGACGGTTAAACTTGGGTAAAGCGAACGTAAAAAGGGCGCCCATTAGGACGCCCTTCTCACCGACTGGGGAAGAAATCAGTTGTAGGCGCGCTCGCCATGACTGGTGATATCGAGGCCCTGGCGCTCGTCCTGCTCTTCAACCCGCAAGCCCACCGTGAACTTGCAGATCATGAGGGCAACAACACTGACCACAGCGGACAGAACGACAGCGACGACCACACTGGTGATCTGTGCCGTCATCTGCGCACTGAAGGAGTATTCGAGCACTTTCACCGAGGTGTCGGTGGCAAGATAGTCCGTTACGCCAATACCACCCAGCAGGTTCGGGTTGACAAAGACACCGGTCAGCAGAGCACCTACGATGCCGCCTATGCCATGCACACCGAAAACGTCGAGGGCATCGTCATATCCGAGCTTGGCTTTGAGCCAGACCACTGCGAGCAGGCAAATCAGGCCGGCGCTAGCGCCGATGATGATAGCGGCCATCGGGCCAACCCATCCGCATGCTGGCGTAATCGCCACCAGACCGGCAACAGCACCAGATGCCGCACCCAGAAGGCTGGCGTGGCTGCGCGTGAGCCATTCACCGGCGATCCAGGCCAGGGTTGCCGCTGCCGCACCAAGGATGGTGTTGAGCAAGGCCAAGCCAGTCAAGCCATTGGCCTCGAGGTTTGATCCGGCATTGAAGCCGAACCAGCCGAAAAGCAACAGACCGGTCCCCAAAAGGGTCACGGTAAGATTATGGGGCGCCATGGCTTCCTTGCCGAGGCCCACACGCTTTCCGAGCATGATGGCGCAGACAAGACCTGCGACACCGGCATTGATGTGAACCACTGATCCGCCCGCAAAGTCGATCGCGCCCTTGTTGAAGAGGTAGCCGTTGGCTGCGTTTACAGCACTGCCATAGTCCAACAGAATTGCGGCCTTGGCTGCTTCATCCGCTGCAACCGCGATTTTTGCCAGGAAGTCGGTTGCTGCCGCTTCACCCACCGCAGCCTTGACCATGTCGATATTTTCAGCCGACAGGGTGTAGGCGTCCGGACCTGCCCACCACCATACCATGTGGGCCATGGGCAAATAAGAGAACGTGAACCAGATGGCGATGAAGAGAAGCACCGCGCGAAACTTCATGCGTTCGGCAAATGCTCCAACGATGAGTGCCGGTGTGATGGCCGCAAACGTCAACTGAAAGATCACATAGACGAACTCTGGCAGGTAGGTTTCCTTGGAGAAGGTTGCTGCCATTGTCGTGACGTCGACGCCGCTGAGAAATGTCTTGTCGAAACTTCCGATGAAACCATTGCCGTTGGTAAAGGCGAGTGAATAACCGTAAGACACCCACAAAATTGCGATCATGCAAAAACAAATCATCACTTGCATGAGGACGGAGAGCACGTTCTTGGACCGCACCAATCCGCCGTAAAACAGCGCAAGGCCTGGAATGGTCATCAACACGACAAGTGCGGTGGCCGTCAACATCCAGGCGGTATCGCCCTTGTTGATCGTTGCAGCCGCCAGCAACGCTGGCAACTCTGTCAAAATCGACATCTTGTTTTCCTTTCTTATCGATGGTTCAGAGCGCTGAAGCGCCGGTTTCGCCCGTGCGCACGCGCACGGCCTGTTCAAGTGGCATGACAAAAATCTTGCCATCGCCGATCTGGCCCGTTTGTGCGGTGGCGCGAATGGTTTCGACAACCCGTTCGACCAGGTTCGAATCCACTGCGACTTCCAGTTTTACTTTGGGGACAAAGCTCACGGCATATTCGGCACCGCGGTAGAACTCGGTATGACCGCGCTGACGACCGTGGCCCTTGACCTCGGTGACAGTAATGCCCTGGATGCCGATGGCACCAAGGGCTTCCCGGACCTCTTCAAGTTTGAAGGGCTTAATGACTGCGACTATGTATTTCATGCGTTACCCCATGTTGGACACAGGGGATAATCAAGTCGCGTGCCAATTGGCTACCGTCACTAAATCATTGTTTTTGCGTATTTATATCTTAAGGCATTGCAAAGCTATTCAGGTATATGGCATAATAATTAAGCAGTAAATTGACTCTGCATATTATTTAATCATGTGCTTTTTGGCCAAACTTACTTGCTCCTGATACTTCGCCATCAAGGCTTCCCCCTCAGTTCCAAGCTTGTACAAGTATGCCCACGTAAAAATGCCCGTTGAATGACTGTCATCGAAAATGAGGCGGACGGCATAGGTGCCAATGGGTTCAATCCTCACTATGCGGATTTGTTCCTTGCCCAAAACCAACGTTTCCTGGCCGGGCCCATGTCCTTTGACCTCGGCACTGGGGCTTTCAACACGCAATAACTCCGCCGCGATGTTGACAACCTTTTCCGTTTCAAACGTGATGGAAAGAATCCTGCCGCTGGATTGCAGGCGGATTTCAGTTGGCCAAGCGTCAGCCATCCTTCAGTTCGCGCGCTTCAAACGCCAGCATGACCGGAATGCCATCACGGATGGGGTAGGCGATCCCGGCCGTGTGCGACACCAACTCCTGGCGCACCTCATCATACTCCAACCGCATCTTGGTCACAGGACAGACCAAAAGTTCCAGCAAACGCGGATCGGCGCGGCGGTCTGTCATTGCAGGGTTGCGCCTTTGCTGCGCCCCTGTTTTGCTATTGCGAGTTCGGTCAATGCCACCAATGTATCTGCGCGTGTTTTCAGATCATGGGCCTCAAGCAACGCCTGTTTTTCTTCGGGTGGGTAGGGTGCCATGAGTGACAGTATGTTGACGAGCTGTTCGGTGTTTACCGCTTCCACCTCGTTCCAATTGGTGGTCATGTCGTTTGATTCCAGAAAATCACGGAACGCCTTGAGCAAGGCATTGCGGTTGACTTTGTCTGCGCCGAACCCCGTGGCGAAATCGATGGCAAATGGCATGTAGTCGGCCTGAACGCGACGGTACGTGCTTTCCCTCTGCCTGACTTCCATTTTCACCTTGAAGCGGGCGACACCGGTAAGTGTCACCAAGAGACGACCGTCAGGCGTTTCAGAATAAGATGTTATGCGACCAGCACAGCCGATAGCTGACAGCTTTGGCACATCTGAATCGTCACCACCTTGCGGCTGAATCATGCCCACAATGCGGTCCCCAGCCATGGCATCAGCAAAGAGGGTAAGGTAGCGTGGCTCAAATATGTTCAACGGCAATTCCGTACGTGGCAAAAGCAACGCTCCGCTCAGCGGAAACACCGGAATTTTCGCCGGAAGATCGGCAGGTTTCTGATAGGTTTTCAAGTTCGGCACCCTAATGTTTTCAGGAGAACAATACCGACGACAGCTTGCGGCGGCCCGCCAGCGTGTCGTCATCCTTGGGACCCCAGGCTTCAAAGAACTGGACAAGCTGTTTGCGTGCTCCATCTTCATTCCATGTGCGGTCCTTGCTGATGATGTGAAGCAGGTGATCCATTGCCTCGGTACGGCGACCCGTCCCATTGAGCAGAACAGCGAGCTCCACCCTTGCTGTGTGATCCAGTGGGTTGGCGTTCAGTTGTGCCTCGAGCCTGGCAACACCGGATGTGTCAACAGGGTTCAGTGCGAGGTCAAGGGCGGCTTTGGCGCTGACAATGTGCGGGTCGTTTATTTTTTCAGTGGGAACGGCGGCGAGGGTTGCTTGCGCCTCGGGCAGATTGCCGGATTCCATTTCGGACCTTGCCTTCAGGGCATAGGCTTCGCACTGACCCGCATCAGCCGCGATCACCTGACTTGCAATGTCAATGACGACGGCATGCTCATTGTTGTCGAATGCCTTGCGGGCAGCGGCCATGGCGTCTGCGATCTGCTCGGCGAGACTTCCCATCTTGCCAAGGCGGTCCACGAACTGCTTGATTTGCGATTCAGGCAACGCCCCCATGAAGCCATCCACAGGCCTGCCATCGACAAAGGCGAACACTGCCGGGATTGACTGCACCCGCAATTGCCCGGCCACAGCGGGGTTCTCATCAATATTCACTTTTACAAGCTTGACCTTGCCACGAGCCTCCTTGACGACCTTTTCAATCGCTGGTCCCAGTTGCTTGCAAGGGCCGCACCAGAGAGCCCAAAAATCCACGATGACGGGTGCATCCTTAGACGCATCCAGGACATCCACTTTGAAGGACTGGTCGGTGCCATCCTTGATCAGGTTGGCCAGCGGCTTGGTGGACATGTCGAGAGTCATGGTCATGGCAGGTACTTTCAGTTTACGAACCAATGTGGGGTTTGGGCCATCTTAGGGCAAGGGATCGCTTACCGCCACTGTACGGGGCACGTGGCCACAGGACCGGATGAAGATTTCCAGATCGGCGTTGGAAATTGTTGTCGTCGCATGGTTCCGCAACGGATGATAATTCAGAACAGGTTCACCCATCATGGCAGCATCGAGGATGACTTGCACCCGGTTGGCGGTGTCGTTGATCAGCGCAAAAGGCGTGACGGACCCAGGTTCGACACCGAGTACTTGCAACAACAATTCAGGCTTGCAGAAGGACAAGCGTTTGGAGTTGATCCTGGCAGGTGCGGCCTTGAGATCGATGCGGCTGTCTTCAAGGGCTACAATCAGCCAAAGGACACCTTTTTCATCTTTGCAAAACAAATTTTTGCAATGCCCGCCTGGAATCTGGCCATGCACCTTTTTGGCTTCCTCAACAGTGAAGACGGGGGCGTGCTCTACTGTGGTGGTCTTGAGTCCCAACTGTACAAATCGGGCAAACAGATCGGCGCGGCTGGCAGGCATGATTTAAGATACTCTAAATGCTATCAGAAATGCCGCTATTGCATTTGGCCAAGGCTTAGGCAATAAGGCCAGCGTTCCGGCGCGCATAGACCAAGTACCGGGACCGCAAGCGGGCGTAGCTCAGGGGTAGAGCATAACCTTGCCAAGGTTAGGGTCGGGCGTTCGATTCGCCTCGCCCGCTCCAATTTCCCAAATAGTATCAATAGTTTGAACTGGCGAATTGTGCCGGCTTGATTCACTGTTTTTGCCGGGAGGCTGGAGGAAACAAATGGATGATTGTTGCTATCGCCGTTGTGACCCCGGGTCGCGCTCAAACCTGTTTCCGCGCCTGTTTCATTGAAACGCTGCTGTTGCACCTCTTCCGTTTCAGGGAACATGCAGTCGACACCAATGTCCGTGCCTTCAGCATGGATCAGGCCCGACACTGCATGGATAATCTGTCTCTCAGCCACGGCTGGCTGCGGAACGGATTGCACTGATGTTTTCCGCGTAGAGAGTTCTGTCGTTGTTCTTGTAGACAGCCGAGCCTGCCACCATCGCTGTGGCGCCTGCCTTTGCAATTGCACCGGCGGTGTCGGCTGTAACACCACCGTCCACTTCGATGACGATGTCGCGCCCGCCGGCCAATGACTTGGCTTGGGCAATCTTGGTCAACATCGAGGGAATGAACGTCTGGCCACCAAATCCAGGATTGACGGTCATCACAAGGATAAGATCAAGGCGGTCGATCACATGCTCGATGGCTGAGACAGGTGTTCCGGGATTGAGGGAGACTCCCGCCTTCTTGCCAAGTGACTTGATCGCCTGCAAAGACCTGTCGAGGTGCGGGCCAGCCTCGGCATGTACTGTGATGATGTCACAGCCTGCATCGGCGAAGGCGGCAATGTACGGGTCAACCGGTGCGATCATCAGGTGACAATCGAACATTTTCTTCGAGTGTTTGCGCAGTGACTTGATCACGGCGGGCCCGAAACTGATGTTGGGAACGAAATGGCCGTCCATCACATCAAGGTGAATCCAGTCTGCTCCAGCTTCATCCACGGCAGCCACTTCCTCGCCCAGCCGCGCGTAGTCAGCGGACAGGATGGATGGGGCGATGATGACTCCCTTAATCATTTGGACTCTTCTTTTTGATCAAACACGCGGCTGTTGCGCACGTCACTCTCCCTGATAATCGAAAGTTCGTTCACGTCAATCGGGCCTTTCGACATTTCAAAGACACGGTTGGCCTGACGCAAGCGCCTGCGGTCCAGGGCATTGCGGATCGACCTGGCGTTGGCGAAATGTGGCTGAGTGCGGCGCTTGTTGATGTACTGCGTCATCGCCTTGCGTGTTGGCGCAAAAAAGGAAGAACCTGCTGCCATCCGGCCAGACCTTGTGGAAGTCGATTGTAGCGGAGGGGGCGAGCTACTTGCCAGTGCTGATAGAGCGCCGTTAACGTTCACGCCTTCACTGCGCGGGCGGCCTCAATACCAAGGGCAGCCGCATCATTTGCCGCGCCTTCCACAGTGCAGTCCCGGCTATCCTTGCCATCCAACGACAAGACTTGGCCGCGAAATGACAGGGTGTTGCCCCGCAAGGTGGCGTGGCCCGCGATGGGCGTTCGGCATGAGCCTTCGAGCTGGGCGAGGAAGGCGCGTTCGCAGGTTATGGCAGTGCTGGTCGTGAAATCGTTGATGGCTTCAACCAGTTTTCGGGCGCGGGTGTTGCTGATCTTGATCTCAATACCGATAGCGCCCTGAGCCACAGCCGGCAGCATCACATCCATCTCCATGATCTCAGTAATATGTTGCGCCAAACTCAAGCGATTGAGGCCTGCCACGGCGAGAAACGTTCCAGCGGCCACGCCTTCCGACAGTTTGCGCAAGCGGGTTTGTACATTGCCACGGAACTGGACGGACTTGAGGTCGGGACGAATGCGCAGGGCTTGCGCATTGCGGCGGACAGACGATGAACCCAGCACTGCGCCTTGCGGCAGGCTTTGCAGCGACTTTGCCGCAAAGCTGACAAAGGCATCGCGCGCATCTTCACGCGGCAACACAGCGGCGAAAGCCAGGCCTTCGGGCAGGCTTGCCGGCATATCCTTCATGGAGTGAACAGCGAGATCGATGGTTTCAGCGAGAAGGGCTTCCTCAATCTCTTGGGTAAACAGGCCCTTGCCACCAATTTCAGCGAGCGGTTGGTTGAAGATGCGATCACCCGTCGTCGAAATCACGACAATTTCGAACTGTTGTTCCGCCATGCCATGGGCCGCCATGAGGCGTTGCCGGGTTTCGTGGGCTTGTGCTAGTGCCAACGGCGATCCACGCGTGCCGATGCGCACGACACCCGTTCTGGACGTCATGGCATCAAGCCACCGCCCGGCTCAAGGCACAGTGCGACCACAGGTCCGACAGGGCTCCAGCCAACTTGGCGATGTCTTCATCGGTATGGAATGGGGACGGCGTGATACGGAGGCGCTCAGTGCCTTTGGGGACAGTCGGGTAATTGATGGGCTGTATGTAGATGCCATATTGGTCCATCAGAACGTCGCTGATCATCTTGCACTTTGCCGCATTGCCCACCATCACGGGCACAATGTGGCTTTGGTTGTCCATTACCGGAATGCCAATGGCGCGGAGTGCTGCGCGCACCTTGGCAACGGCGCGGCGTTGGCGTTGGCGCTCAAAATCACTCTGTTTCAAATGGGCAACTGCCGTGCGGGCACCGGCGGCGATGGCCGGTGGCAGAGCGGTGGTGAATATGAAACCGGAGGCGAAACTCCTGACATAGTCGCAGAGTTCCCTTGATGCTGCGATGTAGCCGCCGACCACACCAAAGGCCTTGCCGAGTGTGGCTTCAATTACGGTGATGCGGTCCATCAATCCCTCGCGCTCGGCAATGCCGCCACCGCGCGGGCCGTACATGCCGACGGCGTGAACTTCGTCGAGATAGGTCATTGCGCCATATTTGTCAGCGAGGTCGCAGATGCCCTTTATGTTGCCGATGTCGCCATCCATGGAATAGACGGATTCAAACGCAACAAGCTTGGGCCGATCGCGCTGGATGTCTTTGAGGTGTTTTTCGAGATCGGCAAGATCGTTGTGTTTGAAGATGCGGCGCTCAGCGCGGCTGTGGCGGATGCCTTCGATCATGGAGGCGTGGTTGCCTGCGTCGGACAAGACAACACAATTGGGAATGCCGCCTGCGAGCGCACCCAGCGCCGCCCAATTGGACACATAGCCTGACGTGAACAGCAGGGCTGACTCTTTGCCATGGAGATCAGCCAACTCTGCTTCGAGAAGTACATGCTCGTGACTCGTGCCTGAAATGTTGCGCGTGCCGCCAGCGCCGGCACCATAGGCCTTGAGCGCGTTGCATGTTGCCTCGATTACTTTGGGATGCTGGCCCATGCCGAGATAATCATTGGCGCACCAGATGGTGATGTCATGGGTTTCGCCATCGACATAGCGCCTGGCTTTCGGAAAATGCCCCGCTTTGCGCTCCAATTCGGCGAACACGCGATACCGGCCTTCGCTGTGCAACTCAGCCAGTTGCGCTGAAAAGAAGGCCTGATGATCAAAGTTCGTGCCGGTCATGACGACGCTCCAAGGATTGCAGGTCTTTTTGCCTCAATGGTTGTGGAGTGCAAGTGCTGGTTTTCGCAGGGATGAAGGTTAGAGATCAACTTCTTATACCAACGGCCATTTGAACAAACCCATCCCAAGTCCGTCATGGCCCGCTTCAAGCGGGCCATCTATGGTTTGATATCAGATGGTTGGCCCGCCTGAAGCGGGCCATGACAACTCAGTCCATGAGTCAGTTCTTCTGGCCGTTGGTATTATGTATGGAAAACCCATTCTATGGTTTTGCCAGTGCCGCCATGATGCGCACCCAGCTGCGGATGCCTTTGTGGAAGCTGGTGAGATTGTATTTCTCATTGGGTGAATGGATGGCGTCGTCATTGAGGCCAAAGCCTATCAGCACGCTGTCCATACGCAGAATGTCCTTGAAACATTGGACAATGGGAATTGAACCACCGCAACCGACGAGTACCGCGCCTTTTTGCCACTCGGATTTCAGGGCAACAGCCGATGCCTTGATGTAGGGATTGGACCCGGCGATTTCACTGGCGGGGTTGCCACCACCGTGGCCGGAGAAGGTGATTTTTGCATCCTTCGGCATTTGCTTTTTGGCCCAGACCTGAAACGCCTTCAGGATTTTGACAGGGTCTTGTTTGCCAACGAGGCGGAAGGTGAGTTTGGCGTGGGCTTTTGACGGGATAACGGTTTTGGCACCAACGCTGGTATAACCACCCCACATGCCGTTCACTTCTGCCGTCGGCCTGGCCCAGACCTGTTCGAGAACGGATTTGCCTTTTTCGCCAGCTGCCGATTTCAAGCCAACACCGCCCAGAAATTTCTTCTCGGACAGCTTCAGTGATTGCCATTGGGCAGCGGTGGATTTGGGCAATGGTGCGACGCCTTGATAAAATCCAGGGATTGTTACCTTGCCTGATTTGTCATGCATGCCGGCGATGAGGCGGGAGAGGACCTTGATCGGATTGGTGGCGGGACCACCATACATGCCGGAATGCAAATCGATGGACGGACCTTCGATGGTGATTTCCTCGTGCACCAAACCGCGCAGGCGCGTGGTGATCGCCGGGGTTTTGGCATCCCACATGTTGGTGTCGCAGACGAAAGCGATATCGCAGCTGAGTTCGTTTCGATTGGCCTTGAGGAAGGGGATGAGCGACGGCGAGCCGCTTTCCTCTTCGCCTTCCAGGAGAAACGTGGCGCGGATGGGAAGTGTTCCGGTGGTGGTGATCAGGGCGCGGGCGGCTTCAACGAAGGTCATCAACTGGCCCTTGTCATCTGCCGTGCCGCGTCCGACAAGAATTTCACTGCCGTTTTTTGCCTTTTTACGCTGAGGCTCAAAGGGTGGCGTGTGCCAGAGCTCGACAGGATCGACCGGCTGCACGTCATAGTGGCCATAGAAAAGTACATGCGGGGTGTTCGGCGTGGCGTTTTGTGGGGTGTAATGGGCCACGACCATGGGTTGGCCCGGTGTGGCGCGGGCTTGCGCCTTGAAGCCCAGCGCATTCAATTCCGCCGTGATCCAGTTGGCCGCCTGGATGCAATCCGGATTGTGTGCCGGATCAGTCGAAATCGAGGGGATGCGCAGGAACGCGAACAATCGGTCCAGGCTGTGCTCCAGATTGGCATCAACCGAAGCAAGAGCGGCAGATGTATCTGTCATGCTGTCACCACATGGCCGACAAAGGGAAGCTCGCGAAACTGGTGCGCCATGTCCATGCCGTAACCCACCACGAATTTGTCCGGACAATCGAAGCCGCGGAAGTCCGCGCGAATGGAGGCCGCCAGGTGACCCGGCTTGTCGAGCAGGACGCAAGACATGACCTTGCTGGCACCACGGGCGGCAATCAAGTCCTTGGCAAAAGCGAGCGTGCGGCCGCTTTCGAGAATGTCATCGACAAGAAGAACGTCGCGGTCTTTTACAATAGACTCAATATCGCGCAGAACGTCGACCTTGCCGGACGATCTTGTTCCTTCGCGGTAACTCGCGAGGATCATGAAATCGACTTCGGGTGACAGGCCTGCGTGATGCATGGCGCGAATGAGATCGGCGGCAAAAATAAAACTGCCCTTGAGAACCGGAATGACCAGCAGGCGGTGAGGTTTGTGCGCGGCGATTTCGCCAGCCAGTTCATCAATGCGATGCTTGATCTTGGCTTCAGAAAAAAGGACATCAATGCGATGGCCGTCAACGGTGAGGATGCTCATGGGTTGGCAGTTGAGCCGATTTCATGGGCTTTCGCAAAGCGAATTTGCAAGTTCTGCGCCGCTTCAGGAGGAGCCTGGACGCGCGAGACGAAGCTGGTGGATTCACCTGGGCGCAGGGGTCTGGCGGCGGTATCGAGAGTCCAGTGGTACACTTCCTTGCTGCTGCCATCTTGCAGGGCAAAGCGCAGCCAGGGGATTTTTTGAAGGCTGCCGGTGGTGTTGGTGATCTCGCCCTTGATGGACAGGATGCGTGCCCCTTTCACCAGGGCGTGTTGCTGTTCAACTCGGCGGATTTCCAAACCATAGACGTTGACGCCAATGCCCAGACGCTCGTAGGCCTTGAGTGTGATGGGTGCAGCCCTCACGACGGCTTCGGGAAAAAGGGCGGCAGCCACAAAGGGCATTACCAGGTAGGCTGCGTATCCCGCCCAGGCACGGGAGCGTTTGGTGCGTTGTTGTTTGCGGTCGGCAAAGCCGGCCCGGGCCTCGCGGGCGGCGGCCAGAAGACGCTGCACCTCATCTTCGGGCGCGTCTTCCTGCGCTTGCTGCTCATAGCGGTCGCGCACGCCGAGGCGGCGGTAGTTCTCAACGTCTATTGTCGTGCTGTCGTCGATTTCGATCCAGCGGTTGCCGCAGCTCCTGCACGTAATGCGGACATCGCCGGGTGCACGCAGGGCATTGTGAAATTCGTGGCGGGTTGCGCAGGACGGGCAGGTGACTATCATGGCCAGGCTCAGTTACGTGTGATTCTGCGAGGCCATGAAGCGGCCACAGCCACAGCCTAACAGCCGGTGCAGTTAATGAACCGTTAAGTGAACGCATGGTTTTGGGACCGGAACAGGATACGTATAGATGGTGCGGTTGGAAGCGGTGGGACTCAGGTACGGGACGGGACCTGAAATTCTCCGGGACGTGACATTCAGCCTGGCACCGGGGGCGTTCTGCTTTCTGACGGGACCATCGGGGGCGGGCAAGACGTCGCTGTTGCGGCTGCTGTTTCTGGCGCTGAAACCAACGCGCGGGCACATCTCCGTATTTGGAGAAGACACGGCCACGCTGACGCGGCGCAAGTTGCCGGACATCCGGCGGCGCATCGGGTTGGTGTTCCAGGATTACAATCTGCTCGACCATCTCTCGGTGTTTGACAATGTGGCGCTGCCACTGCGGGTGCAGGGGCAGAAGCCGTCGGCTTACCGCCGCGACGTGATGGATTTGCTGGCGTGGGTTGGACTATCCAATCAGGCGCAAGCGTTGCCGCCGACGTTATCAGGGGGTGAAAAACAACGGGTGGCGATTGCGCGGGCTGTCATTTCCAAACCGGAAATGCTGCTGGCGGATGAGCCGACGGGCAATGTTGACCATGAGCTGGCGATGCGGTTGCTGCATTTGTTTCTTGAACTCAACAAATTGGGGACGACGGTTTTGGTGGCAACACATGACGATGGGTTGATTGCGCATGCCAAGGCACCGGTCATCCATCTTGAACATGGCCGGGTGAGAGCTGCATGAGTGCCCGGAATGAGTGAAAGACCGCGCCCGATCATCCCACCGGAAGCCGCACCACTGCGGACGCTGACAGTGACGATGGCTGTCATGTGTTATCTCGCCAGCCTGGCCATTGGTGCGCTGATCCTGATCAACCGGGCGGTGGATGGGTGGACGCGCGGGCTGTCGCATGAAGTCACGGTGCAAATCCGCGAGGTGCCGGGTGCCGATATCGCCGTAGAACTGGACAAGGCGCGGGTGATCCTCGAAGAAACGCAAGGGGTGACCGATGTTGTGGTGCTGGACCGCGCGGCAAGTCTCAAATTGCTGGAACCGTGGCTGGGTAAAACCGAACTCGACGATTTGCCGGTGCCGCGTCTGATACGCGTCACTGTAGATGACGTGCGCAAGCCGGATTTTGCAGCTCTGGAAGCGACGTTGAAAACAAATGTGCAGGGAGCAGGGCTTGATACGCACCAACGCTGGGCGACGGAGCTGACGCGGATGGCCGCGACATTTACGCGGCTGTCGTGGATCATCCTGCTCCTGATTTGCGCATCGGCGGTGGCGGTGGTGATCTTTGCCACACGGGCGGTGCTGGATGCCAATCGCAGGCTGGTGCATGTGCTGCATCTTGTTGGGGCGCGGGATGGTTACATCGCCCGGCAGATTGACCGGCGGTTTATTGCCACTGGCCTGTGGTCTGGGCTGATCGGGGTGATCCTCGGGTTTGTCACTTTCTTTGTTGTCGGGGTGTCGGGTCCGCATGACAGCAATGGATTGGCGGCGGCGGCCGGCAGCCTGTTGTTTGCGCCGCGTGATGTGGCGTGGCGCAGCTATCTGGCTCTGCTGGCCGTGCCTGCGGCAGCGACGCTGATTGCGCTGGTCACGTCGCGCATCACGCTGATGCGCATGTTGCGGGGGGTGCCGTGACCGCCATTCGATCTGTGTTGTTCAATGTGGTTTTCTATGTCACGCTGGTGTTGTTTCTGGTGTTGGGCAGCTGGCTGTTCGTGTGTCCGCGCATCTGGGCGATCCGTGGGCTTCAGGCGTGGGCCGCGACATCGGCCTGGTTGCTGCGGGTCATCTGCGGCACTCGGATGGAAGTGCGAGGGCGGGAGCATATTCCGAAGAGTGCGTGCCTTGTTGCCGGCAAGCATCAAAGTCTCTGGGAGACCTTCGCCATCCTGCCGCTGCTGGAAGATCCGTGCATGGTATTGAAGAAAGAGTTGACGTTCATTCCGCTGTTCGGGTGGTTCGCACTGAAGTTTCGCATGATTGCGGTGGAGCGCAGTGCGGGATCGGCGGCGCTCAAAAAACTTGTGGCGCGGGCGAAGGAAGAGAAGGCATTGGGACGGCAGATTGTGGTTTTTCCCGAGGGTACCCGTCGGGCACCCGGTGACCCGCCGGACTACAAGCCGGGAGCGGCAGCGTTGTATGGTGCGCTGGATCTGCCGTGCGTGCCGTTTGGGTTGAATGCGGGGCTGTTCTGGCCGAGACGGAAGTTTCTGCGGTTGCCGGGAACGATTGTGATCGAGTTCCTGCCGGTGATTGAGGCGGGGCTGCCGAGGAAGGTGTTTCAGGCACGGTTGGAAGAGGCGGTTGAGGGGAAGACAAGGGAGTTGGTGGCGGAGGGGCGCAATTTTCATCCACCTTCACCATAATTTTCCAAGGTTGCACCACCTTGGTACTTCAGATGCCGTATGCGAGCATCGCTACCACGTCGTCGTAATTCGATGAGTTTGTTATTCAGGTATCTGTTCTCCCCGGACCGGCGGGGAAAGCAGATCAGGATTGTCATTCTGCATGCATGAGGCGTGAAAACTCCTTCCACGACCGGGCGAGATCCTTGCGGGCCACGCCCAAAGCTTGTTTTGCTGCAGACCGCCCGGCTTCAAGCGCTTTATCAAACTCTTCGTCGTCGAGCTTTTCACCGGGATAGGGCAGCGCTTGACGCGTACCGACAAGGGCAGCGCCCAGAGCCAAATCTACCAGCGGCATTGGGTCGAAGACGGGCAACGGCGCGTCGATCTCCCGCTTGCCCTTCTCCCATGGGTCCCACGGTATGATCCATGGCTTGAACTCAATCAATTCGGGAATCTCAAATATCCATTCAAGCGTCTGGCATTGTCCTGCCAGCCGTCCGAGCACATCGCGCGCTTGAATCCCGATACTGAGGAAGTGGTGCGTTGAGATTGACTCGAACTTGATATTGGGATCGGGCAAAGTCGCTTCCATAAGCCGCCCGATGTAGAGCAAATCCCACCAGAACCGTCTGCGGAAACACGAGATGTTGCTGGGTCGCGCAATCCATACCGCAATGTTAGTGAAGTAGTTCTTGATCTTGTCTAGCGCAGCAAGGCCGTCCGCGCTGCTGAGAAAACCGCTATGTTTGGTAGGACTCTCGCTGGGATTGCCGAACTCATCAAAGATTCCGCCCTCAACTATGCCGATCAGGTTGACATTTATGAAATGATGCCACGTCGCATCGCAGACAACCCGGCCAACATTGGCGCGGTGCCCGTCATAAGCACTAATCGCACCGAAGGTGTGAGCGATTGTTGCTGCTTTTGAGGTGCGGGCGTTGTTGCCTGCTGGCACATGGCTATGGGCGATGACTTCAGAAGCAACCTTCCCTGTGCCATCCGTGGCATCGGGATATTCCACCGATCCATCAAAATCATAATTGAGATTGAGGTCCGGCGGTTCCCGGCACTCGCCTTCGTGTGGATGATCCGGCAGTACGTCAATACGGCCATTGCGTCCGCACAAAACCGGATGCGGGTAGCGTGCGTTACGCAAGAACCCCGCCCAGCTTGAGTAGAGTTTTAGATCGATAGTCTGTGGCACATCATCACTTTGGTCGCTGAATTGCGACCCAGCATCGCGGCCAATCTGGTTTGTGTCGTTGCGCCGCGCACCGTCCATGCTCACTTCGTCAGCATTGTTGTTAGAGGAAGTGCTGTCCCATAACCGCATGTTCCGCACCCGCTTGATGCTGCCGCAAAGTCCACGGCCAAGGTAAGCGTGATCACCAGTGGCAAAGACGCCACCCTTGTTGTCCATGAACCGGCTTAGTGCCACGAGTTCGGCGTTCCCCAGCCGGTCAACCGGATAGCGCGCACGGTCGCCATTCCGTTGGGCATAGGAACCAGTGTGGAAGTATGTTTCTACGCCAAACATCCACACTTGATCGTACATGTTTTCGTCGAAATGTGTGGGTTCATCGAAGCGGAATCCAGTGATGCGCCGCGCAATGCCAGCCGCTCCCTGCATCATGTCCGCTGGCGATACATTGGACCGCAGATGCGCCAGTGTGATTTCAAAATCCGCGTACCACGGCCTATCGTTGATCAAAATGTTCACGAACGCAGACAGGCCGAAATCATCCATGCCAAAACTGAGGCCGCCGTCGGTAATCAGCAGCACGCGCAGCTTACAGCGCCGCCACCACGGATAGATCACTTCAAAATCATGTTTGAATGTCAGCTTGCGGTGACGGGCGTGTTCAAACAAGTAATTGTTTGCTATGGTATTGGGTTCGGTCATGGCGTTGCTCCACATGCGAGAGAACGCCCCCTCAACTGATATGTTGGAGCATGTTGCAGAAGTTGTCAATCTCGATAGATTGCAATTTTAGCTAATTTGTCCCTTCGCTCGCACCTTCCGTGGCAATATCGTGCAGCTTGACAGTGGCTATCCCCGCGCAAAGCCTGAGCTCGCATGGTGAATTTACGAGCTAGACAGGTGCCCAAAGTGCGTTTGTCTCTTCAAGAACAAATGCGGAACTTATGCTGGACATTCTAACTCTCCGATCGTAGTGTTTTCAGCGTGAACAAGCCGTCCACCATTGCCTTGGCCGGGGCCACGCCGATTGCGCGGGATATTTGGGATTTGAAGTATCGCTTCAAACCTCAAGGTGGGCCGCATGACGGGCGGGTGGGGGATGCTTCGCTAGATGATACGTTCCGGCGGGTGGCGGGGGCGGTGGCGGCGGCTGAAAGTGACAGCGCACCTTGGTCCGCGCGGTTTTTTGATTTGTTGCGGGACATGCGGTTTATTCCGGCGGGGCGCATTCTGGCGGGGGCGGGTACGGCACGCGGGGTGACGTTGTTCAACTGCTTTGTGATGGGGCGGATTGAAGATTCGATTTCGGGGATTTTCGATAATTTGAAAGAGGCCGCCCAGACCCTGCAACAGGGTGGTGGCATCGGGCATGATTTTTCGACGTTGCGGCCCAAGGGGGCGCTGGTGCATTCGGTTGGGGCTGATGCCTCGGGGCCGTTGAGTTTCATGGATACCTGGGATGCCATGTGCCGGACCATCATGTCGGCGGGGGCGCGGCGGGGTGCCATGATGGGGACGTTGCGCTGCGACCATCCTGACATTGAGGCCTTCATCGATGCCAAGCGTGAGCCCACGCGGTTGCGCAATTTCAATGTTTCGGTGCTGGTGACGGATGCGTTCATGGCGGCGTTGCAGCGCGATGCCGACTGGCCGCTGGTGTTTGATGGTGTGGTTTTCAAAACGGTGAAAGCCAAGGACCTGTGGGGGCGGATCATGCGGGCGACGTATGATTGTGCCGAACCGGGTGTCATCTTCATTGACCGGATCAATGCGATGAACCCGCTGCGTTACTGCGAGGACATTACCTGCACCAATCCGTGTGGCGAGCAGCCGTTGCCGCATTATGGCGCGTGCCTGCTGGGGTCGATCAACCTGGTGAAATTTGTTGATCGTCCGTATGCGGATGATTCACGCCTTGATGTCGCGGCACTTGCGGATGCGACGCGGACCGCGATCCGGTTCATGGACGATGTCATCGATGTGTCGCAGTATCCATTGCCGCAACAGGAGCGGGAGGCGAAGGCCAAGCGGCGGCTGGGCCTGGGTGTCACCGGACTGGCGGACGCTCTTTTGATGTGCGGGCTGCGGTATGGATCAGAGCAGGCCGCGGCTTTGACAAAAGGGTGGATGGCTGCGATCCAGCGGGCCGCGATTCTGACCAGTGCCGATCTGGCACAGGAAAAGGGCGTGTTTCCGCTTTTCGATGCAGGGCAGTATCTTGCGACGGCGTATGCGGCCGCCCTGCCGGAAGACCTCCGTGTACGGATTAAATCTGATGGTCTGCGCAACGGTTTGCTGACATCCATTGCGCCGACTGGCACGATTTCACTATTGGCCGGAAACGTGTCGAGCGGGATCGAGCCGATTTTTTCGGTGCGCTATGACCGCAAGATCCTGCAACCGGATGGCAGCCACGAGATTGAGCCGATGGAAGACCATGCGGTGGCGTTGTGGCGGGAGACGGGGCATGCCGGATTGCCGCCCGCGCTGGTGACGGTTGACGATCTTTCCGCTGACGACCATTTGCGCATGCAGGCCGCGGCACAGGCGCATGTTGACAGCTCCATTTCCAAGACCATCAATGTGCCCGCTGATTTCAGGTTTGCGGACTTTGTGTCGGTTTATGAAAAAGCCCACGCGCTGGGCCTGAAGGGGTGCACGATATTCCGGCCCAATGCGGTGACGGGTTCCATTCTCACGAAGGATGAGGATTCACGGGAATGCCCGTCTTGCGGGAGCCACGATGTTGAAGCGCGAGAAGGTTGCATGACATGCATGTCCTGCGGCTGGGCGCTTTGTGGTTAAACTTCGTTAACAGAAAAATATTCCTTGACATTTTTAGATAAACGTTCTATATTTGTTCTCATGAAACAAAAGGTGAGGACATTCAATGCGTAGCCAGCAAATTGACGATTTTTTCCAACCGACGGTCCCGCACTTTCATGTGGCGGAGGTGCTGCACGGTCTGGTTCACATAGTCTTCGCAGCGGCCAAATTTGCCATTTCCCTGCTTCACCAGGTTGAGAATGTCGTGGTCGGCCAAGTGTCCCGCATATTGCAGGTGGGTGCGATTGACGACGAAGGCCAGGGCATGGACAGGGTGCGCCAGACCTTCAACCGCCATGGGCTTCACAACCTCGATGTAAACATTGGTGAGTTGTTCGCGCTCGCGGAGATACGCCAGCGTTTCACCCCAGTGCGCCGCGTCGACCTCAAACACCATGCCGCGGCAGCTGCCACCGCGATCAAGACCAAAGACGAGCCCTGGCTCAGTTGGTGTACCGCGGTATTGATGCGAGTAGATGCAGAGACGGCGATGGTAACCGTGCAAGGTGGCCGACAGGCTGCGCAGATGGCGGAACCCGGGATTCCACATCAGGGACCCATAGCCGAAAACCCATTTGCTGTGACTGGACGGCATCCGGTGCCTTGGCTTTGAGCGCTACTTGTGGCGGGGATCGCGGCCGAAATCAGGTGCAGATGTATCCTGCCCTGCCGCGATAACGCCACGGCGGACTTCGCGGGCCCGGGTGAAGAGATTGAACAATGTTTCGCCATCGCCCCAGCGGATGGCACGTTGCAGCACCGACAATTCCTCCGAGAAGCGGCCGAGCATTTCCAGCACCGCGTCCTTGTTGTTCAAGAAAATGTCACGCCACATGGTGGGATCGGAGGCGGCGATGCGGGTGAAGTCGCGAAAACCGGTGGCAGAATACTTGATCACTTCACTGTTTGTCACGTCTTCCAGATCGGAGGCGGTGGCCACTGTATTGTAGGCGATCAAATGTGGCAGGTGGCTGGTGATGGCGAGGACCAAATCATGATGGTCGGCGTTCATGCGGTCGACGTTCGAGCCCATGACGCGCCATAGCTGCTCGAGTTTGGTCACCGCCGATTCATCGGTGCCCGGCAACGGCGTCAGAATATACCACCGGTTTTCGAACAATTCGGCAAAGCCCGAACGGGGACCGGATTGTTCCGTTCCTGCCAGCGGGTGACCGGGAATAAAATGCACGCCTGATGGCACGTGGGGTGCCACATCGCGGATTACCGCGCCCTTTACCGAACCGACATCGGTGAGAATGGCACCAGGTTTCAGCGACAACTTGATCTCCGCCGCGACGGCCCCATAGCTGCCGACCGACATGCACAGAACAACGAGATCGGCATCACGAACGGCTTCGGCTGCGGTGGCAAAAACTTCATCGACGATGCCGAGATCGTGCGCGATGTCGCGTGTTTCAGCGGTGCGGGCGTGGCCGACAATTTTTCCCGCGAGCTTGTGGCGGCGCATGGCGTGGGCAAGGGACGAGCCGATAAGGCCGATGCCCAGAAGAGCCACCCGCTCAAACATCACGCTCATGCCAGAAAATCCTTGAGTACAGAGATGAGATGCAGGTTCGCTTCGCTTGTTCCCACTGAAATGCGCAAGGCACTGGGCAAACCATAGACATCCATGCGGCGCACAATGATGCCTTTGTCGAGAAGAAAAGCATCGGCGGCGCTTGCAGACTTCTTCTCACCGAAACCCACCAACAAAAAATTTCCCACCGACGGTGTGACAGCGAGGTCCAATGCCTTCAGTTCGCTGCTCAACCATTGCAACCATTTGACGTTGTGCGCCACTGCGTGATCGGCGAATGCCGTGTCGGCGATGGCTGCCACGCCTGCGGCAATCGCCGGTGCGCTGACATTGAACGGACCGCGCACGCGGTTCAAAACACCGGCAATGGCGGCCGGGCAATAGGCCCAACCCAGACGCAGCGCTGCAAGGCCATGGATTTTGGAAAATGTGCGTGTCATCACGACGTTGTCTGACTCGGCCACGAGGGCCAAGCCTGACTCATAGTCATTGGCTTGCACGAACTCGGCGTAAGCGGCATCCAGCACCAATAGCACGTTCGATGGCAGACCCTGACTGAGACGCTTCACCTCGCTGAACGGGAGGTAGGTTCCGGTGGGATTGTTCGGATTGGCCAGAAACACCATGCGGGTGCGCGGCGTGACGCGGGCCAGAACGGCATCGACATCCGCTGTCATGTTGCGTTCGGGTGCGACGATGGCGGTGGCACCGTTGGACTTGATGGCGATCGGGTAAACCACAAAACCATACTGGCTGTAGATGGCTTCATCACCTGGTGACAAATAACAATGGGCCAGGAGCTGCAGCAGTTCATCACTGCCAGCTCCGCACACGATGTGTTCCGGATTCAGGCCATAGGTGCGGGCGATGGCCTGGCGCAGGGCTGTGGCGCTGCCATCAGGATAGCGCTCCAGTGTTGTGGCTGCTTCACGGTAGGCGGCGATGGCTTTTTCGCTTGCCCCAATGGGTGATTCATTGGACGACAGTTTGTGAACTTTGACACCTTTGGCCGCGCTCTTGCCCGGCACATAGGTTTCGATTTCCATGATGCCGGGATTTGGTTTTGGATGGCTCATGGGGCGCGCTCCATGGGTGCTGGATAACGGCCGACAATTTTCAGGCCCAAGCTGCCATTGGCGCGGATGAGGCCGAGCAATGGGCTTTCTTTTTCCGACAAAAAGCCATTGAGAGCGGTGAGGCGAAAGTCACCGCTTTTCACCTGCCACCGGGGCTTCAACTGAAACTCGCGCGGCAGGCTGCCATTTGTTGCGATCAAGGTTTCGTCTTCGCCCGATGGTTCGGCAGGTGCATGGCCCAACACAAGCAGACGCGGCTGGGGCTCGTCGGCGAGGAACGGCAGGGCGGCCATGACGCGTGCCTTGGTTGCGGACGCGCGCCACGGGGCAATCCAGGGCGCATCGCATTCCACAATGCAGATGTCATTGGCATTGGCGTCGACCTCAAGGATGGCCTGGGCTTCGTCGCGGCACTCCTCGACCTGCATCAAGGGAAAATAATCGCGGATGCGCAACCGGTTGCCGATGGTCTGGCTCAGGCGTTTGCTGACATGAATGGTGACCGGGTTTTGTATCCGTGTGGCTTCGCTGAAAATAGCTGGCCAAAGACGCACCAGGAGATCGGGGTTCAGACCAGCTGCTGCACCATTGGTTACCAGACGGCGCAGGACTGATGCTTCGCGGGCCGGACGCAAGGGTGAACCCGCCGCGGCCAAAGACTGCTTCAACGCCTTGACATGGTCGACCATGGCAAAGCGTCTGGCCAACAGTTCCAGCAACGTGTCGTCAATGGCATCAATTTCGCGCCTCACGTCATCCAGGGTGAGGCCCGCCGGCAATGGTTGTCTCATCAAGCAGCCAAATCAAATTGTGGTTGGGGCCTACATAGAGCAAATCCCTCAAACGGGGGAAGCCTCAATTCCGGGGGCTTGCATCCTGACGGGCAGATTGGGGTGAAGGCAGCAACGCCGGGCGAAGCCGATGCACCAGGCGGCGGGCGCGCTTTCCGGAGGTGAATGCATAGACCTGTTTCACGGCCTCAATGATGATCACACCGGAAAACCGGGTTGCGGCGAAAGCGCCAATCCTTTCAAAAACCGGGCCTGCCTTGAGCATGGTGCGACCGGTTGCGGGCGGCATGAACAGGGCGTGACGCCATTGGACAATTTGGAATTGGGCCGTCGTCAAAAGTGATTGTACCTGAGTTCGGGAAAACGGCTGACCAAAGCCAAAGGGTGATGCATCGCTGGCTGACCACAGGCCGCGACGGTTGGGCACCACGAGGTACAACCTGGCCTGAGGTGCCATGACGCGCCAGATTTCCTGCAGCATGTCGGCAGGCGCATCGGCCATTTCGAGCCCATGAACGACCAACACCTGATCAATGGCACTTTCGAGGAGTGGGAGGTCGCATTCATCCACCAAGGCCGAGCGCACGAGGCCGGTTCGCGGCCAGTGAATGACCCCTTGCCGCGCCAGCATGAAGGCACATGCGTGGTTGTCCGGCGGCAGCAGTTTGCGAAAATAGGGTGTGGCGTATCCAAGCCCCAGAATGCGCTGGTCAGCACGGGCATTCACAATCGGTGCCAGCGTTGATGACACAACACTGCAAACCATGCGGCCCAAAGGACCGGCATAGAAGCTCCTGAGATCGACGACGTCCATGATCCTTGTCTTATAGCGGCATGCAGAAAAGTGGAACCGGTTTTCTGCGAAAATGCCGCGACAAACCAATGAGCTAGTGTGAAATGCCGATGCCATGAAGCGGCATTTCGCTCTAGACAATACCGCCGCAGTTACAAAATGCATTTGGACTTGTGCCGGCAATGGCGATAATCACACCGCCAGCGAGGTCTGACATGTCACATCTGGATATTCTGCAGTTTCCCTGCCGCGACGACAATTATGGGGTGCTTGTGCATGACCACCAGACCGGCACCACATTGTCGATCGATGCGCCGGATGCGGCATCGGTTGCCACCCATCTCAAAAAACGCGGCTGGCAGCTGACGCATATCCTGACCACGCACCACCACATTGACCACATCGAGGGCAACCTGGAACTCAAACATGAATTCGGGTGCCAGATATTCGGGCCGGCGGCGGAACAGGACCGCATTCCCGGCATTTCAAAATCACTGAAGGGTGGTGACAGTTTCACCATCGCCAACCGCAAGGTGGATGTGCTGGATTGCCCAGGCCACACCAAGGGGCACATCGCCTTCCATTTTCCGGATGACTATGTTCTGTTTGCGGGTGACACACTGTTCGCCATGGGTTGTGGGCGGGTGCTGGAAGGTTCGATGGACGAGATGTTCCATTCGGTGAACCAGTTTGCCAAGCTGCATGCGATTACAAACGTGTATTGCGGGCATGAGTATACTGTTTCCAACGCCAAATTTGCCGTCAGTGTGGAACCAGGCAACCGCGCCCTGATTGCGGCACAGCAGATTGCCATGTCCAAGCGGGAGAAGGGCGAAATGACGTGCCCGACAACCATCGCCGATGAAATGCGCACCAATCCGTTCATGCGGTGCAACTCGGCTGAGATACGCGAGAAACTGGGAATGAAAGACGCGACAGATTCGCTGGTGTTCGCGGAGCTCCGGTTGAGGAAGAACAACTTTTAAGTCTGCTTGAACAACATGTCCCTGGCGGCGAGGATTGCACCTGCGGTGATCAAAACACACGCCGCCGCAATGGACCAGTGAAAGCTGGTCATGCCTGCGGCGAGCAACACAAGTGTGGAGAGGAGTGGTGCCGCATAAGAAGCCGCACCGAGAACCATGATGTCGCCGTGTTTGACGCCGTAATCCCAGGCATAAAATGCCGCGCCGAGAGGCAAAAGTCCGAGCACTGTGATCGCCGCCCATTCCCGGGTGGTTGCGGGCCAGTGGGTGTTTTCAAATGCGAGATGGCAAAGCAGTGCCAGTGCCGCCGTGGCAAGGCTAAAGCCCGCAACCGCATCGCTTGGAACCTTGGCCGTGCGCCGTGAAAGGACCGAGTAGCCTGACCAAATCACCGCACACAAGACTGCCAAAGCATGGCCCTTCGACAGGCTGGCGAAAGTGCTGCCAATGTCGCCGCGGGTGATCACAAGGACCGCCCCGGCAATGCCGAGCAGCACACCGACGACGTGGTGGGCTTTGAGCTGTTCGCCCGGCAACAAGGCGCTGAACACAACAATCAGCAGAGGCCAGAGGTAGGCAATCAGGCTGACTTCAAGCGCTGGTGCTGCCTGTATGGCCGCGAAGTAGGTCAAATGATAGAAAAACAGGCCGCCGACACCGAGTGCCCAGACTGACCAACTTTGACGCAACGCCTTGATGCCACCGGGGCGAAAAATCCACGATGCCACGCCGCACAGACTGCCAATTCCAAACGTCATGGCGAGAAGTTGGAACGGAGGAACACGGCCACTTGCAGCACTCAACAAAGCCAGAAAAGCCCATGTCAGAATCGCGATAAAGCCAATCCCGGTCGCCCCTTTCCGTCCCACCCTGTTTTTTCCTGACACTTGCTGACTTCGTGAGCGGACAGGTATTGCACGTGACCTGAGGACCTGTCATGGCGAAATCGTTCGGCTTTGGTGTGAAGTGGGCCATGACGGTTCGGGGGAACGGTCTGCCGCCAGCTTAGCGGGTTGAAACGCGACGCGCGTAGGCGTGAAAATGTCCGCTCAGTATCGACAGCAGCACGCCCACGATAATGATGCTGCCACCGATCAAGGACGCCCTGTCCGGCACTTCATTGACAAAGAGCCACGGCCAGAACGGATTGAGCACGGCATCCAGCATGGATATCAGCGTGAGGGTGACGGCGGGGACGTAGCGCGCGCCCTTGGCGTAGGCAATCAGCGGCAAACCCAGTTGCACAATTCCCATGACAGCGATGAATGCAATTGATTTGAGGTCGACGGCAAATCCGCTGGTTCCCGTGTTCAAAACAAGCCCGAGGAAACCCGTTGCAAGGAACGACAGGAAGCCACCCACGCAGATGGCGGGGATGAGATCAATGTTGCGATGCTTGCGGAGCAGCAATGTTTGCACCGCAAATGTAATCGGCACTCCGAGGCTCGTCAGCAGCCCGAAGACATTGCCGGTTTCAAAACTGTTGTAACCAATGACGATTGCACCGGAAACGGCGACAAGGGCCGCAACCCACGTGAGGGTGCTTGGTCTTTCGCCTGTTACCCATGGACTGAGCAATCCGGCCACCAACGGCGATGTGGCACCAATGACCGATACGGTGGCGGTGTTCACATAGGTCAGCGACGTGACATAAAGTGTTGTGCCCACGGCAAAGCACAGGGCGGAAGCGACGAGGGCGGTGCGCGGAATGCGGCGGAAAACATCCGGCAGGTTGCGACCGTAGGTGAAAACGAGATAGCACAGCAATGCCACGCCCAACCAATAACCGCGCCAGCAGTTGATCTGAAAGCCTGAGAGATGTGGCATGAGGCGCACAAACAATCCCGACAGGCTCCAGCCCAAGGTTGCAATGAGCACAAAGGCGAGGCCCGTGCCAAAATGGTCTTGCGGTTGTTGCGTCATTCAAACTCCAGCCGACCGGGTTGGAGTTCTTTGGCTAGCTTCTGAGTCTTAACAATACGTCAAAACTGCAACCTCAGGTTATGGGCTTGCCAAAAACTTTGGGGGTTGCGTTTGGCTGTTGTGACACGGCCATTGGCGCTGCTGTTTGCGGGGCGAGGTCAGGCCCGGAGTTTGGCGTTCTCCGGATCATAGGGGCTTTCGGCAATGACTCTGGTCTTGTGCAAGCCGCCAAGGATTTTGATTTCGAGTTCTGTACCTGTTGCTGCATGTTCCGGCTTCACCATCGCCAGTGCCAGGGATTTTCCGCAACGCCAGCCGAAGCCGCCGTTGGTGGCGCGGCCGATCATTTGGCCTTTGGCGTAGATGGGTTCGGAGCCGCGAACATCAGAATGAGCTGACGTGATGCCGCCCACTTCCATGGTGACGAAATTCCATGCGAGACCCTTTTCGCGGGCGGCGACCAGTGCGTCGCGGCCGATGAACTGGCCTTTGTTGGGGTGCACGAAACGGTCGAGGCCTGACTCATAGGCGTTGTATTCGATGGAGAGCTCACGCGGGATCAGGCGGTAGCTTTTTTCAATCGAGAGTGACGACATGGCCTTGATGCCGTAGGGTCGGATGTCGAATTCCTTGCCCGCATCCATCAACAGATCGAACAAGACCAGTTGCTGTTCAATCGGATGGTGGAATTCGTAGCCGAGTTCGCCAACAAAGTTGACGCGCAAGACATGGCTGGTGACGAGGCCGACGCTGATCTGCTTGCCAGAGAGCCACGGGAATGCCGCGTTGGACAAATCCGCGTCAGTCAATTTCTGCAAGAGGTTGCGCGCATTTGGGCCTGCGATGACGAGCACGCCCCATTGCTGGGTGACGGACTGAAACTGCACGGTGCCGTCTTTTGGCATGAGCTTGCGCAGGCAATCATGATCGTGGCGTTCAAAGGCACCGGCGGAGACGAGGTAGTAACCGTTGGTGGATTTGTAGACCGTGAACTCGGCGCGCACGCCACCGCTTGGCGTCAGCAGATGGCAGAGTGCCACGCGGCCCTGTTTCTTTGGCATCTTGTTGGCGAAGATGGATTCAAGCCAGGCTTCTGCGCCTGGCCCCATGATGAAGCATTTGGCGAAGGCCGACATGTCCTGCAGGCCGACGGAACTCATCACCGCCTTGCATTCATCACCGACGTAATCGAAATAGTTCGAGCGGCGGAAGGACCATTTTTCCTTGATCTTGCCGTCGCTGTCGGCAGGCGCGTGGTTGTGGTTGGTCAGTGTGTCGTCGCTGTTCAATTGGGCTTTGGAGAGACTGTAGCCCTTCGGTGCAAACCAGCCCGGGCGTTCCCAGCCATAAACCGAACCGAATACCGCGCCCAAATCTTTCATGCGTGAATAGCACGGCGTGGTTTTCAATGGACGTGCAGCACTTCGTTCTTCGTCCGGATAATGCGGCGTGAAAACGTTGGAATAGGCTTCTTCGTTCTTGACCTTGAGATAGCCCTTGGTGGCGTAAGGTCCGAAGCGGCGCGGATCAACACCCATCATGTCAATCGTCGGTTCGCCATCGACAATCCATTCGGCGAGTTGCCAGCCTGCACCACCGGCGGCGGTGACGCCGAAGGAGTGGCCTTCATTGAGCCAGAAATTTTTCAGGCCCCAGGCGGGTCCGATGATCGGCGAGCCATCGGGTGTGTAGGCAATGGCACCATTGTAGACTTTCTTGATACCAACCTCGCCGAAAGCGGGCACGCGGGTGATGGCGGTTTCGATGTGGGGTGCGAGGCGGTCCAAGTCTTCCTGGAAAAGTTCGTATTCGCTCTCGTCCGAAGGCGCATCGACGTAACAGACTGGCGCACCTTTTTCGTAAGGACCCAGCAAGAGTCCGCCATTTTCCTCGCGCATGTACCAGGACGAATCGGCTTCGCGCAGCACGCCCATTTCCGGCAGACCTTTGGCCTGGCGTTCGCGGATGGCGGGGTGCGGTTCGGTGACGATGTATTGATGTTCGACGGGGATCACTGGTACATCGAGTCCCACCATAGCACCGGTCTTGCGGGCGAAGTTGCCGGTGCAGGAAATCACGTGATCTGCGGTGATCGTGCCCTTGTCGGTGGTGACGATCCATTTGCCGTCGGCATTCTGCGCAATCGCTGTCACTGTGGTGTTGCGGTTGATTTCGGCACCAAGAGCGCGCGCGCCCTTGGCCAGGGCTTGTGTCAGGTCAGCCGGTTGAATGTAGCCATCTTCGGGATGTTGGATGGCACCGAGAAGCCCATCGATTTCACAGAGAGGCCATATCTCTTTCACCTGCTGCGGCGTGAGGATGTTGACCTTGATGCCGATGGTTTCGGCGACACCGGCATAATACAGAAACTCGTCCCAGCGATCCCTGGTGCGGGCGAGGCGGATGTTGGAGACTTTTCTGAAGCCAACGCTTTGGCCGGTTTCCTTTTCGAGCTCCTGATAGAAGCGGACGGAATATTTGTGAATTTGGCCAACGGAATAAGACATGTTGAACAACGGCAGCAATCCGGCGGCGTGCCAGGTGGAGCCGGATGTCAGTTCCTTGCGCTCGACGAGGACGACATCGCTCCAGCCCTTCTTGGCGAGATGATAGAGTGTGGACACGCCCACCACGCCACCGCCTACCACAACCGCACGCGCTGATGTTCTCATGTCCAATCCTCAATTTTTTTCTGGCTGGAACTTAGAGATTGAACAGTCTGGTGCCTCAATATCCAACGACCCCGCTTGGGCTGATTGCGACAGGTGTCAACCCAGCGAGTCGAGATACTCGTTCAGGTGTTCCATGTTCTCGAAGCGCATCCAGCCTTCATCGGTTTCGGCTTCGACGGTGCCGTCAGAAAGGACGCGCGCCGGTTTTCCGCGTACCACTTGTTCTTCCACCACATACAAACCTGCAGAATCCGGTTCTTCAACTTCTTCCAGCTCTGCTGCCGGAGGGGGTGCCACGGGTTCGGGTGTGTCGACTTTGACCGGCAAGAGCGGGGCATTTACTTCAGTTGCTATGGATTCATTTGCCGGTGGTTCAAATGCTGGTGCTCCACCGAGAGCTGCCTTGATATCCGATTTTGCCTGTTCCAGGGCTTCAATGGTTTCAGCGACAGAAATACTTGATGCAGCTTCCTTTGCAGTGGCAACGGCCGTGGCCGCGCCGGTTGCAATGACGGCGGGGACGGCAATGCCCGAATCAAAACTGCGCGGCCTGAAGGGGGGCAGTTCCTGATTCAGGCCAATGGTTGGTGGTGCTGCGACCACACTGGCGGGCGCGCGCGCCACGGCGTCGATCAAACTGCCAAGACCGAGCGCCAGAATGCCGCCAGTGAGCAGGACTGCAGCGGTTTCCGGCGTGAGACCATAGATCTGCATTTGTGCCGGGGAGGCAACGCTGGCGATGCCCAGCGCCACGCCGATGGCCACCAGAACAATCCCGCATACTAACAACAATTTCGACATCACGCATCCCTCGTTGGCGTCTTTGACCCCAGACTTAGCTGCTCATCCACTGGAGTCAAGCACTTGACCCTGACCTTGCGCTTGTGTGCCGGTGATCAATCCTCGACCACGATGCGCGGGGCCGGGCGGGAGAGACTGCCGCTCTCCAAGGTGGCCCAGACCTTCCGGGCGATATCACGATAGATGGCGGCGTGGGCAGAATCGGGCAAGGAATTCACAATGGGTTCGCCCGCATCTGACCGGCGCCGGACCTCGAGATCAAGCGGCACTTCGCCAAGAAAATCCACGCCCAGCCGTGTGGCTTCCGCGCGCGCGCCGCCATGGCCGAAAATTTCGTGGCGGGTGCCGCAACTGGAGCAGATGAAGTAGCTCATGTTTTCCACAATACCGATCACTGGCACGCTGACTTTACGAAACATGTTGAGGCCTTTGCGGGCGTCAATCAGGGCGAGATCCTGAGGTGTGGAAACAATGACCGCGCCTGCCAGTGGTGTTTGCTGGGCGAGTGTAAGTTGGGCATCGCCGGTGCCGGGTGGCATGTCGATCACCATCACGTCGGTCTCGGACCATTCGACTTCCCGCAGCAGCTGGGTGAGGGCCGACATCACCATGGGGCCGCGCCAGATCATGGGGGTGTCTTCTTCAACCAGAAAGCCAATCGATGCGACCTCAACACCAAAGCGCTGCATTGGCTTCATGCGCTTGCCCGTTGCATCACTTGCCTGTGGCTTGCCGGAAAGTCCGAAGAGCTTTGGCATGGAAGGGCCGTAGACATCGGCATCAAGGACGGCAACCTTGAGCCCGAGCGTTTGCAAGGCAAGGGCGAGATTGATGGCGGTTGTGGATTTGCCAACACCTCCCTTGCCAGAGGCCACGGCAATCATGTGTTTGATGCCCGGTATGCCGTTGCGCAGTGTTTGCGCCGATGACACTTTAGGGCCGGGTTGGCGTTCAGGTGACTGGCCAGGCGACTGGCCGGGCTGCCGGTCAGCGGTCAAGACGACACGGGCTTTGGTCACGCCGGGTATTTTGGCGACAGCTGTTTCCACGAATAGCCGCAGTTTTTCCATGGATTGCATGTGCGACGGGTCGGCGGTGAGGGCGAACATCACCTCGCCTTTGGCAATGGCGATGTCGCTGACGAGGCCGGCGGAAACAATGTTGCCGCGCCCGTCGGGTGCCGCAACCCGTTTCAACTCCGCAAGAATGTGTTCTTTGGTTAATGCCGTCATGTCGTTGCCTCTGCCACCGGGCCTTAGGGGATTTTGGCGGGCAGGTGAATCCCTATTCATAAGCCATTGATCTGTATAGTCGTTTTCGTGTCCTTGAGAAAGCTGCAGCGCGTTACAATTAAAGGTTATTTTTCTCGTTGTTTCACAATTTAAACGGTTTGATTCCATGTTCCGTCAAATTGTCCACGGCGGGCTGAGACCACATTAGTGTTTGGGCCATAGGTTTGACGATGAAACTTTCAGGACTCCTTCGCGAACTGCCATGCTCAACAGCCAACCCTCCGAAACGCATTTGCCTCGCCACGGTTTTCACGTGGATGCCAGTGCCCGGCTGCGGTCGCCGACGGAGGAATCGACCAAGACCGACGAATTGCGGGCACCGTGGAACAAAGACCTTTTGGAAATGTTCCTGCGCGGACAAATCTATTTGTCGCCGATCATGCCGTTCCTGTCGCTGCTCATCGCGTTTACGGCCTTGCGCTGGACACCGCTTGATACCGTCATACCGTGGACCATCGGTGCGCTTGGCACGCATGGCATTCAACTCTATTTGTGCAAGGCCTACTTTGCCCAACAACGTTCGGAAGAGGAACGCTACAACTGGATCGGCATGATTGCCGCTTCAGAGTTCCTGCAGGCGTCGTGCTGGGTCACCTCGCTTTTCCTGTTCTGGCCCAATGCCGATGTGCTCGACCGCTCGTTTCTGATTGCGGCGATCATGGCCGCGAACATCGTGCGCTTTCTGATCGTCAACAATTACATGCCGGTGCTGGTGGCGGGAACGTGCATGATGACGCTGGGCGTTGCCGCACGCTGTGTTGCGGAAGGCGGTCCCATTTCAGTTTCACTGGCGGTGCTGGTGATCATGCTGCAAGTGTTCTTCCTGTTCATTTCGAGGCAGCTGCAGGACATTTCACGCGACATGATTTCGTTCCGGCAGGAAAAGGATACATTGTTTGCCGAGCTGGAGCGCGAACGCGACAAAGCAAATATTGAACGCCGCAAGGCCGAAAGTGCCAACCAGGCGAAATCCGCGTTTCTGGCCAACATGAGCCATGAGTTGCGCACGCCGCTGAATGCCATCCTTGGGTTTTCGGAAATCCTCGACCGTGAAATCCTGGGGCCCATCGGCAACAAGACCTATCACAGCTATGCAGGAGACATCCACAGTTCGGGCCGTCACCTGCTTGAACTCATCAATGACATTCTTGACCTGTCGCGCATTGAGGCGGGACGCAACGATGTGCGTGAGGAACCAGTGCACTTCAGCGAGGCCGCCAAGGCGGCGCTACAGCTTCTCGACATGAGGGCGAAGGAAAAGGACATTGGTGTCGACATTGCCTTCTCGGTCGATACGCCCAAGGTTCTTGCCGACAAGCGGTCGTTGCAACAGATTGTCATCAACCTGCTCAACAACGCCATCAAGTTCACGCCCAATGGCGGACACATCACTGTTCACAGCAGCAAGACGCAAACCGGCGGCTTGTGCCTGCATGTGAAGGACAACGGACCTGGCATTCCAGCCAATGAAATCGAACTCGCCTTGTCGGCGTTTTCGCGTGGTGCGCTTGCCACCAAGAAGGCCATTGACGGCGCGGGCCTTGGACTGCCGATCGTCAAGGGACTCATGCAGATCCACGGCGGCTATATCGAAATCAAAAGTGAATTGGGCAAGGGCACGGAAGTGATCTGCACATTCCCGGCGGCGCGCGTGCTGTCTGGCCCGCGCGGTGAAATCATGGCCAGTCCGGCAGTGCGCACGGACACGCAGATCAAGCTGATCAAGATCACGGGCTGAACACGCTGACCTATCAGTGATTGAGAATTGCACCGACCAGCAGTCTGGTGTTGTGGCGCATCATGTCAATGTAGGTTGCTGCTGGTCCTTCAAGTCCGGACAAGGCGTCTGAGTAGAGTGTACCGCCAATCACGAGTCCTGTTTCCTGCGCAATTTGCTCGAGGAGCCGAGGATCGGAGATACTTTCAACGAACAACGCCTTGGCTTTCTCGTTGCGGATTTGGCGAATTAGTTTTGCAACATCTCCGGCCGCCGCATCCGCTTCCGCACTGATGCCTTCAGGTGCCAGAAATGTGATGTCGAACGCCTTTCCAAGATAGGAGAATGCGTCATGGGAAGTAATGATGATGCGTTGGTCGACGGGAATGACATCAAACTCACGTTTTATCTCTGCGCTGAGCTTGTCGAGTCTTGCTGTGTAGGCCAAGGCGTTTGCTTTGTAGGTCTGGCAACCAGACGCATCAACTTCACACAGCCCTCGCGCAATTGCTGATACATAAGCCATGGCATGCCGGATGTCTTGCCACGCATGTGGATCGAAATGTTCACTTTTGCTTTCATCGTGGTCATGGTGTTCGTCGGCAGGCAAAGCTGTGATGCCTTCGGATACTGTGACAACTTTCTTGGAGTAGCCGCTGGCATCGATCAGGCGCTGCTGCCAACCTTCAAAACCGAGGCCGTTGACGACAACCAAGTTTGCATCCGCCAGGGCTTTCACGTCTTGTGGTTTTGGTTCATAAGCGTGCGCGTCGCTGTCTGGTCCAACGATGGTGGATACGTCAACCAGTTCGCCGCCGACATTGGAAACAAGGTCGCCCAATATTGAAAAACTGGCGACAACCTTGATTTTGGCGTTAGCAGCGCTTGATAGCGCCGTCATCAGAAGTGCGGCAGTCAATAGTGTCTTGAACATGTGTTAGCTCCTTTTGTCATGCAGTGCGATGGCGGTGTGGCTTGGGGTGCGAACGGGAAATGCCACGTGGTGCAAACACAATGGACACCACATAGGCCAAGCCTGCGGCCAAGATAATTGAAGGGCCTGACGCCATGTTCAAGTGATAGCTGGCCAACAGTCCTGCCAAACTCGAGATCATGCCAATGACAATTGCCAACAGGCACATGGGTTCCAAATCGCGGCACCAGAAACGGGCGGTTGCTGCCGGCAGCATCATCAAACCGACGGCCAAAAGCGTGCCGAGAGCCTGAAAACCGCTAACGAGATTCAAGACGACCAACACCAGAAATGCATAGTGGGCAACCGAACCAGATCTGCTGACCGACTGCAAGAACAGGGGGTCCATGCATTCCGCCACCAGCGGCCGCCATAACAGTGCGAGCCCCGCCAATGTGAGCGTTGCCACTGTGCCAATCAACACCAATGCTTCGGTGTTGAGCGCCAGGGCTGTGCCAAACAGCACGTGCATGAGGTCGATGCTTGAGCCTTTCAAACTCACCAGCAAAACACCGAGAGCCAGAGAAATGAGATAGAAAGCCGCAAGACTTGCATCCTCCCGCTGCACAGTCAGACGCGATACCGCACCGGCAGCCAATGCCACCAGCATGCCTGCCAGCAAGCCGCCAATTGTCATGGGTAACAGGGCCAAGCCTGAGACAAGAAATCCCGCTGCCGCGCCGGGCAAGATGGCGTGTGCCATTGCATCACCTGTCAAACTCATGCGGCGCAGCATCAAGAATACACCGATGGGGCAGGCACTGAGTGAAAGTATGCAAGCCCCAACGAGTGCGCGCCGCATGAACTCGAACTCGACAAAAGGTGCGATCAGTAACTCATACATCATGCGACTTCTTTGGCGCACCAAGGCGCATGCTCATCCCAGGCTTCATGCATTCGGCGGGCTTTTTGCAGATTCTCAGGTACCAAAACATGTGCCGTCGGCCCCCAGGCAACCGATTCCCGTGCCAGCAACACGGTGTCAGGAAAATTGGTCCGTACCATGTCATCATCGTGCAGTACCGCCACGACAGTGCGGTGTTCTGCATGCCAGCGGTGCACGAGTGCAAGCAGATCGGTGACCGTTCTGGAGTCGATTGCCGTAAATGGCTCATCCAGCAATATGACGGAGGATTCTTGCAACATCACTCTTGCGAACAGAGCCCGTTGCATCTGCCCGCCGGAGAGGGTGTCGATAGGGCGATGCTCAAAACCTGCAAGCCCAACTGTTTCAAGTGCCTTGCGAATATTGTTGCCATCAGTTTTATTGAAAGACGAAAACAGGCCGCGTTGACGCCAAAGGCCCAAACCGATGAGGTCGGCGACTGTTGCCGGGAAACTCTGATCAAGTGTGCTGGCTTGAGGCAAATAAGCGATGTCACGGGCCGTGAGGCTGCCCCGGTGGATGTGCCCATCGAGGGGTTGCAAAAATCCGGCAAGACCTTTCAACAATGTGGACTTGCCAGATCCATTGGGACCGATAATCGCGGTCATTGAACCTGCAGCGAAATTGCCTTCGAGGTGGTGAACCGCCGGATGGCCATCATAGCCCAAGGTAACATCATGCAAGGCAAACGCAGTCACTGGGTCACCTGCCATATCATCAACCAGGTGAGTGCAATCAAGACCCCCGCCATCAGGGCACGCTGTCCGATGCCCCAGTGGTATAGGCGTGACACCGATATCACGGCTGGGCCTCATGGGTATGATTTGCGGTCTGGCAATGGGCACACAGGCCCTTGAGTTCGAGGCCAGGTGTTTCGATTCTGAAGTCCTTCAGTTTGCTCTGCACGGATGACACGGTTTTGCCGGCATCAAATTCCCTGACATCGCCACAGCACGTGCACAGCATGAAACCTGGTGAAGACGCACCATGGGGGCAATTGCAGGCGATGAAGGCGTTGAGGGATTCAAGCCGGTGAACGAGGCCCTGGCCCGCCAGTTTTTCAAGGGCGCGATAGACTTGGGGGGCGGCGCGAATACTGGTGCCGTGCAGACTTTCCAAGATGGCATAGGCCGAAAGTGGTTTTTGCCCGTGCCGGAGGAGGCTGAGAACGGTTGCTTCATTGGGTGAGGTTTTGGGCATGGAAGTTTATTATGTTATAACATAACAATCGTCAAGCCTTCTCCATCAACTGGTTTTCAAAGGTTCTCCAACTGCGGCAAGTAGGCCGGGCTTGAAGGATCAACCAATGGTTCAGTCGGCAAACCTTCCTGATCGATGTCGGAGGTGAATTTCGTGTCGGCACGGTCCAATTCGATGCCGCTGCTGTCGCGAACGCGCAAGGTTACATTCAGGGGGACACCTTTTTTGATGCCGTGGAGATATTTGCTTTCCAGCTTGTAGGTCAGTTTACCTGGAATGACCGGGCGGCTCACGCGCTGGCGCAGTGTTTCACCCGGGATATCAAATTCTGCTTCCACCAGGCCACCTTCGGGCAATGGTGAGACAAGGCGTCCGACAATGACCATGGTGGCTTGCGAATAGCGGTAGTTGAACGTCAGGCCACCACCGGCAATCTTCATGTAGTCCACCGGGGCTGAATCATCGCCACAACCAGACAGCAACACTGTTGCGACAAGTGGCACGCAAAATCTTCCCATCATAGTGGCTCACTTTCGCGGCGGCTGCTGTCACCCATGACACCCTCCGGCTTGAGCAACAGGACAAAGATGATAATGGCAAAAACCGCGACGTCGCGATAGGTGGTTGAGAACATGGCCGACCAGAAGACTTCGATGGCGGCGATGAGCATAGCGCCGGCCAGTGCGCCGCGCACAGAGCCAAAGCCGCCGACGACACTGGCAAACATCGCCTTGAACCCCATCATCAGGCCAACGCTGAAATTGGTGCCGCCATAGACAATCGCCGAGGTCCAGCCAGAAATGGCGGCGAGGCTCGCGGCCACGGCGAATGTGGTGGCCATGACAGCATCGCTGTTGACGCCGCACAGTCTGGCGAGAACCAACGACTGCGCACAGGCGCGCCAGGACCGGCCAAAGCGCGACCATTTCATGGTGGCGGCGATGATGAGCATGCCTGCGATTGCGGCGGCTGTGGCGAGGGCCGACAACAGAGTCAAGTGCACGGGGAAATCGCCACCAAACTCGAACACATTGATACCCTGAAACAGGGGCGGCACCCAGATATCGCGGTTCCGGGATTGCAGGCGCATGGTTTCCTGGATGATCATGGAAAGGCCGATGGAGGCGATCATGAAAGCTTGCGCATGGGCGAGAAGGGACTTTCCCATTATGCCCTTGGCAATCACGATGCCGAGGGCCGCATTGCATGCCAGTGCCATGGGAAGGGCATAGAGGGCGGTCATTACATCACTACTCCCGCGCAGTTGTGCGGCAAAGCAGGCGTATATGGCGGCGAAGCTTGCGAACATCGCAATATCACCGAAGGACAGAAAGATGCGCCGTGTGATGCCTTGCAGCAGCGCAAAGGCAACGGCGAGTGGTGCATAGAACGATGCGACTTGAATGAGGTTCAGGGATTGTTGCAGCCAATATCCGGCGTCGCGCGACACAGCGATTTCAGTGCCGGAAGTGGCGCTTGCCGGTCATCACCATGGCAAGGCCCGCCTCGTTAGCGGCGACTATCACTTCGTCATCTTTGACAGAGCCACCGGGCTGGATGATGGCCGTGGCACCGGCCTTTGCTGCGGCCTCGATGCCATCCGCGAAGGGGAAGAAGGCGTCAGAGGCAAGCACGGAACCTTGCGCCAGTGACACCTTCAGGCCAAGGACGGTGGCCGCATCCTGGCTTTTTCCTGTGGCAATGCGGGTTGAATCAATGCGCGACATCTGGCCGGCACCAATGCCGGTTGTCGCCTGGTCTTTTGCGAAAACAATGGCGTTGGACTTCACGTGTTTGGCGACACAGAAGGCGAAGGCGAGATCGCGCAATTCGTCAGCGGTGGGGGCGCGTTGGGTGACAATTTTGAGTTCACCCAAAACAGAATTGTCCCGGGATTGCACGAGCAGGCCGCCGATCACCGACTTTGTGATGATGGCTGGGGCGGAGGGATCGGGAAACGACTTCAGCAACAGCAGGCGCAGGTTTTTCCTGGGTGCAAGGATCGCCAATGCATCCTCATCAATGCCAGGAGCAAGAATGACCTCGGTGAAAATCCTGGTGATCTCGATGGCCGCTTCCGCCGTGATCGATTTATTGAAAGCGATGATGCCGCCGAAAGCGGAGGTGCGGTCGCAGTCAAAGGCCTTGCGGTAGGCGTCGGCGACATTGCGACCAAGGGCAACGCCGCAAGGGTTGGCGTGTTTCACGATCACGCATGCCGCACCCTTGTCCGGCGCAAATTCGCTCACGGCTTCGAGTGCTGCATCAGCGTCATTGATATTGTTATAGGAGAGTTCCTTGCCTTGCAGTTGTTTGGCATCGAGGATGCCAAAACGCGGGTCGAGAGTCCGGTAGGCTGCGGCTGCCTGATGCGGGTTTTCACCGTAGCGCAAGGCCTGCACACGCGCTCCTCCCGTGGTAAAACAATCGGGCAAGGCATTGCCTGCCTGCTGGCTGTCGAACCAGCGCGCAATGCTGGTGTCGTAGGCGGCGGTTCGTGCATAGGCCTTGGCTGCCAATGCCTGTCGCGTTGCCAGAGTGGTTGCGCCATTGGTTGCTTCGATCTCGGTCATGACGCGATGGTAGTCCGCCGGGTCGACGATGACAGTCACGTGGGCATGGTTTTTGGCGGCAGCGCGGATCATGGCGGGGCCACCGACATCGATGTTCTCGATCACCTCAGCATAGCTGGCGTTGCGGGCCACGCTGGTCTCGAAGGGGTAGAGATTGACGACGAGCAGATCGATGTCGGCGATACCATGGTTGTGTTGGGCCGCCACATGCGCAGCGTTGTCGCGCATCGCCAGCAAACCGCCATGCACTTTGGGATGCAGAGTCTTCACCCTGCCATCCATGATCTCCGGGAATCCCGTGAGCTCTGCCACATCGCGCACCGCAAGGCCTGCATCCTGCAAGGCCCTGGATGTGCCACCCGTTGAAATGAGTTCAATTCCATGGCTGGCGAGGGCACGGGCGAAATCCAGCACTCCGGACTTGTCGGACACAGAGAGAAGGGCGCGGCGAATTTTGGGAGCATCGGTCATGGGTGTGCATTAACCCACCCTTGCTGCCAGTCAATTGCCAGAACGAAATGCCGCTTCATGGAATCGGCATTTCGTTCTAGCTCATTGGTTTGTCGCGGCATTTTCGCAGAAAACCGGTTCCACTTTTCTGCATGCCGCCATAGGGAATCAGATTTTTTGCAAAGCCCAGGTGATGGAACACGACCCATCAACGGGTGTGGCGATCATGATCAGGCTGTGGCCTGCATGGGATTTGTGCAGGCTGGCACCATGCAGACGCAAGCGCCAGTGACTGCCGTCCGGCAAGGTCAACACGGCTGCATCATCGTGAACAACAAAGTCCACATCGGGTTGGCACGTGATGTTGACGGAGAAGGCCTGGACTGTGTCCTCGGCGCTGTCTTCGATGCGGATGTCTGTTCCGCCTTCGGCCATGAACACATTGCGCTGGACACTGATGTTGCGCAGGCGTGCGCCGGTGATGAGAAGTTGACCTTCCTCGACGTGCAACAGTTCTGCCGGGCTTTCGGTTGCCAAGCGTCGCAGGGCCACGGCGGGTGTGTGGCTGGACACGAAAACCTGATGACCGGCAATCGACAGTTCAAAAGCAAATCCGGATTGTGGGGTGGTATCTGCGATCAGGGTGGCGTGACCGCTGTGCAACCGCGCAAAACCTGACTGCCTGGCCAGCGACAGGGAGGTTCCTTCAATATCGTCAGCCGCCAGTGCAATGGCCGTTGCTTCCGGGTGCGGGCCTGATCCGCGCAAGCCCGCCAGATTGCCGTTGTCGTGGCGCAGCATGCGCAACATCGGCAACATGCGTTCAATGGCGCTGTTGAGACTTGCCGGAATGGCTTCGCGAGTTGCCTGCATGGCGGTGCGCAGGGGCAAGACTTGCAATGTCAGGCGCAGCAAGCTTTCGGGACTGCCATCTTGCACTCCGCCATCAGACAGAACGATATCGGGCAGCGTTGCGTCGAAAGCATCTTTAAGTCGTGGACGAATGGCTTCAAAGCCTTGCATCGACACAAGGGCGTGGGTCAGGGCAATGGCCCGCAAGAGTTTTTCCTCGGGAACCGCAGGCTGCCAGGCAAAGACCTTGCGGACCTGACGGGTCACTATTTGCAGGTAATCCGCGGCGAATGCCATTGGTCCCTTGGCGGCCAGATCAAAGCCATCGACACACAGGGCGATCAGGCTCATGGCGGCGGGACCACCGGCCTGGCCGGATTGGTCTTCAAGCGACCACTTGCGAATGAGTTCACTGGCATACAGTGCATGCAAGGCTTTGCCACTTGAGGTGAAGTGTTTCAGCCAGCCGAGCTGACCAAGTGTTTCACTTTTGCCGTGGCCAAATCGTGCGGCGTACATTTCGCTGGCACGGCTGGCATCTCCGGGCACCAGTCTTTCGATGCGTTGGCGCAACCGTGTTGCTTCACCGCCGGGCCAGCCGCTATTGCCCCAGCCCAACATGCCGCTGTGCATGAACAGGCGGGCGACACTGGTGCGCAAAGCGCCGAATGACGCGACCCGCGACGGCGGGCTGGTGGGGTGTTCGGCGGGATGCGCCATGGGACAGTCCAGACTTCCAGTTGGAGCGGCAATTTCCGCCAAACATGGTTAAGGAAGCGCTAAGGCTGTGTGCCGTCCCCGTACTTGCCCCGTATCTAACCCCAGGGGCCTTTGCTTGCTGCTGCCGGTTGTGGTGCCGCAGTGAAGCCGGTCATTTTGCGCAAGGCCTCAATGCGGTTTTCGGTTGCCGGGTGGGTGGCAAACAAATTGTCCATGCGGGCACCCGACAACGGGTTGATGATGAACAAATGGGCGGTGGCCGGGTTGGCTTCGGCAACGGGGTTTTCCACGCGCTTTGCCGTGCCGGAAATTTTTTGCAGGGCGGCGGCAAGCGCCATCGGCTTGCCGCTGATTTCAGCGCCACCGCGATCGGCGGCATATTCGCGGGTTCGGCTTACGGCCATTTGAACGACCATGGCGGCAAGGGGGGCTCCGATCATCAAGACAATGGCACCCAAGGGACCAAGCCCGCCTTCGCGGTTGCGGTTGCCGCCAAACATGAAGCCAAAATTTGCCAGCATGCCGATGGCACCGGCAAAGGTTGCCGTAATGGTCATGACCAACGTGTCGCGGTTTTTGATGTGCGCCAGTTCATGCGCCATGACGCCGGCGATTTCGTCCGGGCTGAGGAGTTGCAACAATCCTGTGGTGGCGGCAACGGCGGCGTTTTGGGGATTTCGCCCGGTGGCAAAGGCGTTGGGTTGCGGGGTATCAATGATGTAGACTTTGGGCATGGGCAGATTGGCGTTGCGTGCCAGGCCTCCAACCATGGTGTAGAATTCAGGCGCATCGGCCGCTGATACCTGGCGCGCGCCATGCATGCGCAATACCATCTTGTCGCCGTTCCAATAGGCGAAAAGGTTGGTGCCGGCGGCGAACAGGAATGCCATCAGCATGCCGCCTGAGCCACCCAGGGCATAGCCCATGGCGAGAAAAAGGGCTGTCATGCCGGCCATGAGAATGGCGGTTTTGGTCATGTTCATCGGGTTTCACCATACAAAAAAATCATGTTGTGTTAGATGGGGATGAATTTGGACGTTGCAAGCATGGCAGACAAACACCTGACCCCGGAAGCGAAGCGTGCGCTGGCAGAAGCGGAAGCGCGGCGGCAATCCCACAAAACCGCAAACCTGCCCAAGGAATATGGTGGCCGGGATGGACCAGAGCCGACGCGTTATGGTGACTGGGAGAAAAAAGGGATTACCTCGGATTTCTAATTGAATCCCAACAGGCGGCGGATATCGGTTGCGGTTTTTCCTTCCGCCCGGAGATCGGCGAGGGATTTGTCGCCATCGGATTTGGCGAGTTTTCGGCCGGTTTCGTGGCGGACGAGATCGTGATGATGGTATGCGGGGTGAGGCAACCCCAGCAATTCCTGGAGCAGGCGATGGATTGACGTGGCTGCTTCCATGTCCTTGCCGCGCACGATGTGAGTTACACCCTGGATGGCGTCGTCGACAACGACGGACACGTGATAGCTGGTGCCGATATCCTTGCGGGCGAGTACGGCGTCGCCCCATTCTGTCGGGTCAACCATCCAGTCACCATCGTCCTCGCGCTTGAACAGTGGTTCAGCGAGGCTGGCTACGGCTTCGTCCATCTTCAGGCGCATGGCGAAAGGTGGGGTCATGCCGGTTTTTTGGCGGCAGGTTTGCGCGTAAAGCGGCACGCCATCGGGGTCGGCGATCTGCAACGCTGAAGCGGATCTTTTGCCGGCACGTGTGCAGGTGCAGGGATAGAGCAGGCCGAGGGTGTCGAGTTTCAACAAAGCGGCGTGATAGTCCGCCATGTGTTGGCCCTGGATGCGAACCGGTTTTTCAAAGGCGATGCCAAGCCAGTCGAGGTCTGCCATGGCAACGACCGTCAATTCTGGTTTGCACCGCGTGAAGTCAATGTCCTCGATACGCAACAGCAAGCGCCCACCTTGTTCGCGGGCCAGCTTTTCGTTCAAAAGTGCCGAGTAGGCGTGGCCCAGATGCAGCCTGCCATTGGGGCTGGGGGCAAAGCGAAATACGGGTTGCGCCATGGGCTGCGCCTGCGGGATGATAGGGTTGATGCACAGTTATCGCTCCATCGCCGAACTTGAAAGAGGAATTGCACATGTCGTCGCCCGCGAGCCGCGGTTTGGGCCGGTTGTCACGGCACACGGGTTACCGTCGCTGCGGCAGGCTGAAGACGGGCTCGCCGGGCTTTTGACCATCGTCACGGAACAGTTCCTGTCGTTGGGTGCGGCGGCTGCCATTTGGCAGCGGATCGAAACGGCGGTGATACCGTTCACTCCTGATATAGTGCTGTCCTTTGACAAGGAACGATTGATGGCGCTGGGGTTGTCTTCAGCCAAGGTGCGGACGTTTCATGGCGTTGCTGATGCGGTTCGTTCGAGGGCGCTTGATTTTGAGGTTCTGCACAGCGCCAGCAATTCTGAAATCCACAGAATTCTGTGCGCATTGCCCGGCATAGGGCCGTGGACCGCAGACATTTACCTGTTGAGTTGTCTTGCCCGCGCTGATGCCTGGCCAGTGGGGGATTTGGCGTTGCAGCGAGCTGCCCAAGACCTGCTCTGTTTGCCAGCACGGCCCGATGGCAGGGACATGTTGCGACTGGCCGAGCCCTGGCGTCCGCACAGGGCAGCGGCGGCGCGTTTGCTGTGGAGCCACTACCGGGGCATTAAGGGTTTGAAACAGGCCTGAAAAAGTCCCTTCACAGATGGCTTTGAGCCGATATAGTGCGGATTCGAAGGAGATACAGCAGTTGCACCACACATCGGTTGCGCCGGAGAGTTGCCCCGCCCTGGTTCTTAACGCCGACTACCGGCCGTTGAGTTACTATCCGTTGTCGCTGTGGAGTTGGCAGGACGCGCTGAAGGCGGTGTTTCTTGACCGTGTCAACATCGTGTCCGAATATGACCGCGTGGTGCGCAGCCCCACTACTGAACTCAAGCTGCCGTCGGTGGTGTCGCTCAAGACTTATGTAAAACCTTCACGTACGCCGGCTTTCACCCGGTTCAATGTGTTCCTGCGCGACAGCTTCACGTGCCAGTATTGCAGCGCATCGAATGACCTGACGTTTGACCACGTAATCCCGCGTTCGCGGGGCGGGCAAACGACGTGGACCAATGTCGTCGCCGCCTGTTCGCCCTGCAATTTGCTCAAGGGCGGATTGATGCCGCAGAAGGCAAAAATGTTTCCGGCGCACAAGCCGGTTGTTCCGAGCGTGGCGCAACTGCATCGCAATGGCCGCCAGTTTCCGCCCAACTACCTGCATGACAGCTGGGTGGATTATCTTTACTGGGATGCCGAACTCGATCCGTGACCCGATGCGTAAATGGGCGCAAAAGTTGCGCCCTTGTAGGCCACCCAGGCCATCATGGCGGAGATATTGGCGTTCCAACTTGCCAGTGACATGCCGAGGATATGGATTGCAGGTTCATCGCATTTTGCCACTGGTTTGGTGAGGTCAGGCAATCCTTCTGACAGAACCCCAAGACCACAGGTTCCGGGGCCAGCCCACCATTTGTATTCGACGCCTGCGTGATAAATGCCAAAAACCATGCTGGCGGTCAGTGCTGCGCAAGCCAGCCACAGGCCGGGTTTGATCCAGCTTGGATTGTATGCCGCCAACACCAATGTGAAGGGAACAACGGCATAGTATGCCCAACGCTGTTGCAGGCACAGGTCACAGGGCAGATAGCCTGCCCTTTCAAACGCCCATGCGCCGAGGATGGTGGCCAGCATGACCGCAAAAATCACCCAAGCGGCGCGGCGCGGCGGGATCTGGTCCAGCATTTCTAGCATGTGGTTGCTCCTTGGGCAGCAAAGTGCCTGGCGGCAAAATAGAGTGCGATCAGGACCACCGCAGCAACACCTGCCAGCATGCCAAGACGTTTTTCGATGAAGGCCTTGATCGGTTCACCATAGCGTTTCAAGGCCCAGGCCAGGGCAAAGAAGCGTGCGCCACGGGCCAGAATGCAGGAGAGCACGAAGAACACGAAGCTCACCTGCGCCACACCAGCCAGGATCGTGACGATCTTGATGGGCGGCAGATGGGCCAAACCCGATGTAACCAGCAACATCACCAGCGTGTCTTCACCGGTACACTGGCGAAGGCGCTCGAAATCGTCGAGCTTGCCGTAAAAGGAGAGGACCGGCTTGGCCAAGGTCTCATAGGCGTAGTAGCCGAGAAAATATCCGGCGATACCGCCAAGTGTTGAGGCGATGGTGGCCACTGCAGCGTAGCGGTAGGCGCGTTCGGGGCGGGCCAGCGCCATGGGCAGAAAGAGGACATCGGCAGGCACCAGAAAGACCGAACTTTCAATGAAGGCGATCACAGCCAGCCACAGCTCCGCTGTCTTGCGGGCAGCGAGAGACAGGGTCCAGTCATAGAGTTTGCGCAGCATTTTCACTCGTCGGCATGGAGTTTTGATTTTCGCAACGACTTGACGTTGGAACGCCGTGTCTTTGCCTCAAGTCTTCTGGTTTTGGAAGCCTTGGTGGGTTTTGTGGCTAACCGTTTTTTGGGGCGCACGGCAGCCTTGCGCAACAGGGCCACAAGTTTGTTCAGGGCTTCGCTGCGGTTTCTTTCCTGCGAGCGGTGGACCTGGGCGGTAATTACCAGCACGCCATCATTGGTCAACTGACGCCCGGCGAGGGACTTGACGCGGGCTTTCAACAGGTCTGGCAGGGCTGCTGTTGCAAGGTTAAAACGCAGCTCAACGGCAGTTGATACCTTGTTGACATTCTGGCCACCGGGGCCGGAGGCGCGGATGAAGCTTTCCTCAAGGTCGGCGGGGTCCAGCACAAGGGAATCAGTGATCCGGATCATCCCTTTGGTTAAGCCGCTTTCAGGTTGACGGCGCAAGGCCTTCCGCACTATTCCCCCGGCGTTAGCCCTTGTGGTGGAATGGTAGACGCGGCGGACTCAAAATCCGCTTCCGAGAGGAGTGGGGGTTCAAGTCCCTCCAAGGGCACCATTTGAGTGAAATGCCGCTTTAACTTGCTGCCATCATTCCGCCGCCGCGGACCAGCATGGACAGATGCTGGCATGTCAGAGGACATTTTTTGAAACGGATCATTGCGGCTTTCCTTGGATTCTTGTGTGCCTTTGCGGCTCCTGTGAAAGCGGCTGACACGGCTGGGCCATCCCTTTTGTTTGATGCAACGACAGGTAAATTGATCTCGCAGGACCGGGCGGGCGAACCGTGGTATCCGGCGTCACTCACCAAACTGGTCACGGCCTATGTCGTGTTCCAGAAAATCCGCGACGGCAAACTGCGGCTTGACCAACAGATCCTGGTTTCAGCGCTTGCCAACGCGCAAGAGGCCAGCAAGATCGGTGTGCCGCCGGGAAAAACTGTCAGTGTTGATTTCGCCTTGCAGGCCCTGCTTGTGTATTCCGCCAATGACATGGCGTATGTGCTGGCGGAAGCGGCGAGTGGATCGGTGGGGGCATTCTCTGACGACATGAATGCGCATGCCAAACGCATTGGACTATCGGCCTCGCATTTCGTCAATCCCAACGGATTGTTTGATCCCCGGCAAGTGACGAGTGCGCGTGACATCGGCATGATGGCAGCATTGATCATCAACGAGTTTCCCGAGTACCAGCGCTACTTTGAGCAACAACATGTGGCGCTGGGCGGGCGCAGGCTCGCCAACCGCAACAGCCTGATCCGTTCCATGCCGGATGCTGATGGCATGAAGACCGGATTTGTGTGCAACTCCGGATTCAATCTGGTGGCTTCGGCCACGCGCAATGGACGGCGGTTGATCGCGGTGGTGCTGGGCACCAAATCCGGCTGGGCCCGGGCACAACTGGCGCAGCTGTTGCTGGAATCGGGGTTTGAACGACCTGCCACATCCCTACGCACCAAAGTGGCGGATATTGCCAATATCAACACGCCCAACATCACCGACATGACCGCCAAAGTGTGCCCGCGCAAATCGCCTTTGCTCTATGCCAACGCGGAAAAATTTTATGGCTGGTCGGTGGCTTATGGCTACTATGACAAGCCTGCCGATGCAGATGCGGTGGTGCGGGCCAGGTTGCTGGAGGCGCGTGGCCAGGAATTGTCGGGGGCTGGTGGCGTTGTCGACATGCCGGGCAAGGGTGGCTTTGCCGCCATGGTGTGGGGCCTGGATGAAGCGGAGAGCGAAACCTATTGCGAGTTGGCGCAGCACAAGGGTGAGAGTTGCCGCGTCTATCCGCCAACATACCTTGCCGATGTCGTGGCACAAAGCGATCTTGAACGACCCAAGCCAACAGTGGCGCAGGGGTCCGATGCCGCAAGAAAAATCAAGCCTGCCAGTTTGCGCAAGGCCAAAAGCAAAATCAAACCAGCGCGGCGCATCAAAAAAGTGTTGAAGTCCAAGCGGAAAAAACCAGCGGAATGACAATGGTTCCGATTCCGGCCGCAATCCTGACAGGTTACCTCGGTGCCGGCAAAACCTCGCTCCTCAACAGCATGATCAATGATCCGTTGCTGGCGGATGCCTGTTTCATCATCAATGAATTCGGCGATGTCAGCATTGACCATCTGCTGGTCGAAACCTCGGATGAGGCGGTGGTTGAAATGTCGTCAGGGTGCCTGTGCTGCACCATCCGGGGCGATCTTATCGATACCATTGAAGATTTGCTGGCACGGCGCGACCGGGGCGAGATCAAGGCGTTTGATCGCATTGTGGTGGAAACCACCGGGCTTGCCGATCCTGCACCCCTCATCCATGTATTCATGCAAGCGCCACAGCTGGTGAGCCGCATCCAGTTGCAAGGTGTCATCACCGTCGTTGATGCTGTCAATGGCGAGGCGACGTTTGATGCCCATGCTGAAGCCGTAAAGCAGGTGGCGGTGGCCGACCGCATCGTGATCACCAAGCTCGATCTCCTGGAGGGCAAGGAAGGCGAAGACAAAATGTTTTCGATCATCGCGCGCCTGCGCAAACTTGCACCTTCGGCACGGATGCTATCCACCCATCGCGGCGAAGCGACGGCAGCGCGGTTGTTCAACATGGGGCTTTATGATCCGCTCACGAAGTCGATTGATGTGAATGCCTGGCTGGCAGCGGAAGCGGTGGCAAGAAGCGAGCATCACCACCACCATGATGTGTCGCGGCATGGTGACAGCATCCGCGCTTTCACGCTGACCGATGCGAGGGCCATCAGTCCGCAAGGTCTCGATCTCTTTATCGCGCTCCTCACGTCCTATCACGGACCGAAACTGCTGCGGGTCAAGGGGCTCATTCTGGTTGATGATGATCCGTCGCGGCCGGTTGTCATCCATGGGGTGCAGCATGTGTTTCACCCGCCGGTGCGGCTGGCAGGCTGGCCGGATGGTCAACGTGAAAGCCGTCTGGTGGTGATTGTTGACGGTATTGAAAAACATGCCATCGAAGAGCTGTTTCGGGCCTTCACGGACGAGTTGACGGGAGCGGGTGCCACCCACAGTGACAAAACGCTGGCGCTGTGAGGATGACATGAAAGTCTACGGCCTGAAAAAATGTTCCACCTGCCAGAAAGCCTTGGCGTTTTTTGAGGAACACGGAATTCCCGTGACATTTATCGATCACAGTGAAACGGCACCGTCAAAGGATCAAACCGCCCGCTGGTCCGAGGCCGTCGGCGGGTGGGAGAAACTGATCAACCGGGCGGGCTACGCGTGGCGTGGGCTGGCCAAAAGCAAAACTGAAAACCTGACGGCTGCGACGGCTGTGGCCTTGGCTGTTGACCATCCATCACTGATCCGCCGCCCCCTGATTGAACATGCTGATGGTTCAGTCACCGTCGGATTTTCGGACAAGGTGAAGAAGTTGTTTGCGTGAGGAGCTTGCCGCAAACACGTGCCCTCAACTGCCGCGCACCAAAGGCCTGGTCAAACATGTGGGGCCGCCTTCACCTTTGCGGCTGATCTCGTTGCCCTTGTAGGTGTGAACCGTCGCACCTGCCGCTTCAAGACGGCGGACGGATTCCGGGTTGCCATCCACCATGATGCAGACACGCGGGGCTACCGCCAGCACATTGCAGCCCATGGACGCAAATTCGGGATCGGGCACATCAACAAAACGAACGCCACGCTCGTCCAGGAATTCCACCAACCGCACCGGCATGAGCGGTTGGTAAACGACGGCAAGATCACGGTCGACCGGGCTCAACACCGACATCAAGTGAAACACATCACTTGGTCCCTTGTAGTGCGGCATGTCGAAGCTGATCACACTCACATCAGGTCCCAGCAGCTTCTGCAACTGGCGCACGCCATCGGTGTTGGTGCGATAGCCAATGCCGGCGAGCAGGGTGCCGTTGTCCAGCCAGACGAGGTCACCGCCTTCGACTTTGCCGTGGCCGGTTATTTCACCGACCACGGGGACGCCTGTTTTTTCCAGGGCCGCAGCATTTACGGCAGATTCCTTGCGGCGCTGCACCTTGCCCATGCGCGGGCGGATCACACCGTTGGGCGTTACAATGAGGGAGTCATGGGCGTAGAGTGCGTCGAGGGTTACATCATCATGGGCTGGCAGATGCACAACCTCGGCACCGGCGGCGCGCAGCAAGTTTTCAAACGCGTCATACTCCTGGCAAGCCAGTGCCAGGTCCGGACGGGCGTGGTAATTGAGATCCTGCCATTGGGCATCGATTTTCTGGTCTGATGCAAAGGCCTGCTCGGGCCGCCGCACGGCCACTTGTTGCAACAGGCCAAATTCATTTAGCGTTCCGGGTGAGAATGTCATTGGCGTTTGATCCTGAAGTGAAACTGGTTATCCGCTGTTTCCACTGACAGCAGCGTGTGACCCTGCTCGGTGCAGAAATGGGGCATGTCGATGGCCGACATCGGGTCGGTGGCAATGACCTTCAGCACTGCGCCCGAGGGCAGGGCAAGCAGGAGCTTGCGGGCTTTCAGCACGGGAAGCGGGCACAGTAACCCTGTTACATCAAGCACGGTTTCCGGCTCTTGCGGGTGGTTGTCGGTCATTTGCGTCTCGTATAGAGAAGTCCCACTGGAGAGGCTACATGGCACTTTTGACCAAATTGAAAATGACCGGGCGCGTGGTGCAGTTGTTGCAGCGGCCGTCGCGCAGCGCTGGATTTGAAAAGGCGCACACGGGCTCGCTTGATCTGACTTTTGCCGGTCCAGTGGGGGATTGCCACACGGGTCTCACGCGCCTGTCGGACATTCGCACGCTGCCGCTTTACCGGCGCGACGTTCCGATCCGCAATGTCCGGCAGATGACAATCGTGTCGGAAGAGGAGTTGGGCCACGTGGCGGGTGAGCTTGGCGTTCCGGAGATCAAGGCGGAATGGATCGGGGCCAACATGGTAGTGACTGGCATTCCCGACTTCACGTTGCTGCCGCCCTCGACACGTTTGCAGTTTTCATCCGGTGCAACGCTGGTGGTCGACATGGAAAACCTGCCGTGCAGCCAGATTGCGGCTGTGGTCGGTCGACACTATCCAGACGCGCAGTTCAAACTGGTCGCAGTTGCCACGCACAAGCGTGGCGTTACCGCCTGGGTGGAGCGCGAAGGCAAAATAGCGGTGGGTGACAGTATCATCCTGGTCATTCCACCGCAGCGGCTTTACCCGCACGCGCCGTGAGAACAACGCCGTGAACATTCTTGGTGCCATCATCGCTGGCGGGCAATCAAGCCGCATGGGCGGGCGCGAGAAGGCGTTTGTCGAACTTGGTGGCGTGCCGCTGATCGACAGGGTGCATTCGCGCATCCGGTTTCAGGTTCATTCCACCATCATCAATGCCAATGGTGACCCTGCCCGCTTTGCGCGCTTTGGCCTGCCGGTGGTGCCTGATTTGCTGGCGGATGTGCGCACGCCACTTGCGGGCCTGCATGCGGTTTTGAGTTTTGCGGCGCGGCACCGGTTTGACGCGGTTCTCACGGTGCCCAGTGATGCGCCATTCCTGCCGTTCGACCTGGTGGACCGGCTGGAAGAGGATGGCCGTGCCACAGGTGCGGCGGTGGCTGCGAGCGGCGGACAGACGCACTATCTCACGGGACTTTGGTCTTCCGCCCTTTTATCGGTGCTGACATCGGCGATGCAGGAGGAAGGCCTGCGGCGGGTGCAGGATTTTGAACGCAAGGTTCTAACCGCCGAGGTGACATGGGATGTCTTCCCACACGATCCGTTCTTGAACATCAACACGGCTGACGACCTCGTGGCGGCGGAAGCGCATGTGCATGACTGACCCTACATCAACCAACGTCTTTCCCGCGCAAGCGGGAATCCAACTCACTCCAGCTGCACAAGCGTTGAAGTTGGTTCCCCGCTTGCGCGGGGATGACGGTGTTGGGGGTTTGGCTCGGTCAAACAAGATTGCGTTCCTGAGCGAAATGCCGCTCCAAGCCTAGCGCACATCCAATACACTGGTGCGGGCGCGGCGCACGACTTCGGTGGCGAGCGATCCTTTGAGCAGGCGCTGCAGGCGCGAACGGCCTTCATCGGTGACGACTATCAACTTGAAGAGCGAGCCGTGTTCGACGATTTCCTCCAGTGTCTTGCCGATGGCCACTTTGGTCTGAGCCACTTCAATGCGCATGGCTTGCAGCAGGGCCGCGGCATTCTTGACGGCTTCGTCGGCGGCGGGGCGGGCCTGCTCGTCAGCGGCCACGGAAAACAAGGTGATGGGTTCTCCCGTCACTTGCGCCAAAACGGCAGCGCGGCGCACGGCTTGCATGGAGCGCGACGTGCCATCGGTGCAGATCAAAAATCCTGTCTTGTCGAGACTGGGCCGGGCAACGAGCACAGAACAGGGTGCAACGGTGGTCACGGTTTGCACCGGACCGGCGTCAAAGAAGGCCATGAACTCGCTGCGCCAGCGCGACGGTTCGCCAAGGATGATCAGGTTGTAGGGGCCAAGCTCATACTGGTCGAGAATGCCGTTGGCGACATCGGGAGCGGTTTTGAGTTTCAAGACCACGCTGCGGCCGGAGGCGCTGCGATATTCGACCTTGGTGTCGCCGGCTGGATCGCCCCAGGCCTGCTGGTTGGCGGCCTCGTGGTCCCAGCTTTCGGCGTCGATGCCTTCTTCTTTGAGAACTGCCAAAGCGCGTTTCAGGTAACGCACGCCGGGCAGTTCAAAGCCTGCGTCCATCATGTTCTGGCGTGCCAGGCGCACTTGCAGCCCACCGGAGTGCAGGCCCTGGTCGATGGGCCGGACAAAGGCGACGATGATATCGCAGTCATCTTGCACGGCGAAGCGGGCGGCAAGGCGCACCGTGATGTTGGATTCCTCGGTGCCATCGATGCAGGCCAGAATGCGAAAGCGGGTGCGGCGCTGGGCGCGCAGGTTTTGCAAGGTCTTGCGGACTGCCGCTTCCTGGCGGTCGGACAATTGGGTGCGTTTGAACAGGCCGAACATTTGTCACAAAACCTTGGCCAGCAGTGGCCAGTAGAACATGGCTGCCGCCATGATCAGGAGGAGTGATGCCACCGTCATGCGGATGCCAGCCCGCACGAAATCCGAGGCTTTCAGATAGCCCGAGGCATAGATGATGGTAAAGGCGGGATGGGCGGCCGCGGTAATGTAGGCAAAGGCCGACGCAACAGCGGTGATGAAGCCGATGATCAAGGGGTCTTCTCCTGCCACCGAAGCCGTGTTCAAAACCACTGGCCCCAACACGGCGACGGCGGCACCTGCGGTCATGGTGTTGGTGACAATTGTCGTCAGCACCGCAATCGCCGCATAGAGGCCAGGGCCGGTTGCGGCACCAAAAGGTGCGAGTGCGCCGATAAAGGTGGTGGCCAACCAATCAGCGGCACCGGATTCCTTCATCTCAACACCCAGTGAAATCGCAGCGGCATACAATAGCACGACACCCCAGTTCACACCGCTGTTGATGTCTTCCCAACGCACAAGGCCCGCCACCAGAAAGGCCACGGCCCCGGCAATGGCAACAATGCCCAGTCCCAGTGATTCAGAAAAGAAAATCCAGCCAACGATGGTGGCCAGAAACAGCAGGATTGCCGACCATCCTTGACCGCCCAAGGGGCCGTCCATCATCACCTGGGTGCGCAACCTGGCCACGGCGCGCGACAGGTCGGTGTACTCCGGCTTGAAGGTCCAGAAAAGCAATCCGGTCACCAGCGGCAACTGCACCAGAAACATGGGGTAAGCGTAGATCATCCAGGTGAGGTAATCCATGACATAGCGTTGTGTGGCGGGGTTCAACGGGTCGTAGAAGAATTCCTGCCAGTAGCCAATCATGATGGCGTTGCGGGCACCGCCCGATGGCGTGCCAATACCCGCGATGGCGCAACCATAGGAGATCGACAACAGCAGCACGGCGGCGAGATTTTTCACCTTCTTGGGATCACTTGAAGTGAGGCTGATCAAAGTGACACCAACCGGCAGCATCATGGCGGCAACCGTGTGTTCACCGATGAAAGAGGCGAGCAAGCCGCACACGGTGGTGATGCCGAAGCTGATCCAGAACACGGATGTTCCCGTCACGCGCACGATGGCCAGGGCGATGCGCTTGTCGAGTTTCTGTTTCACCACGGCAACCGCGAGCATCAGCGACCCCATGATGAACAGAACTGAATCCGTCATCAGGCTGCGGGCGACGGAATTGGAATCGATCTTGAGAAGGACGACTTCACCAATAATGATCAGCAAGGCAACAGAGGGAAGTGGCACCGGTTCGGTGATGAACAGGATTGTCGCCATCAGCGACATGACCAATACGATCTGGCCCGGCGCAGTGAGGCCTGCGGGCGTGGGAGCCAGCATCAAGGCTGCGCCCAAAAGCATTGCAACAACGAACCAGCGCCGTTTCCACAACAGCGCCAGATCGACGTTCGACATCAGCAGGCGGTAGCGCTGGTAGCCGCGGCGGCGGAAGCGGCGCAATCCCTTCTTCGGCTCGTGTGCCAAAAGGCTGTCACGGGCCAGAACGAAATTGTGATGTGCCACTGTAGTCATGCTGGAACGCTATACACTTGCAGGGCCTCGCGACCCGGTCCAAATCAATGTTACCCTACGGGCCAAACCTTGCCAGAAGGCAAACTTCAGAATGGGGGCTTTGCCCCAGCCGGACTGAATGGTGGATGAACAGGGCTGGCCCGCAGGAAGCCACTGCTGTCCGGTTGCTTTCCCCTTGCTCGAAGGACCGCTGCTGAAAATCCTTCCCCCAATCGTCATGGCCCGCATCAAGCGGGCCACCTCTTGTTTGGCAGTGATGGATGATCCGCTTGAAGCGGACCATGACGGACTTTTTCGATTTTTTAGACTGCAAAAGTGCGTTTGGAAGAGGAACCTGCTGTGGCGTTCCACCCCTCTTGAGTCATTATTTTCTCAACCGGACAGTAGTGACCTCAAGCGGCTCATAGCGGGTTTGGGGAACACCGACATTTTTTCATGACGGTTGAAGTGAAAGCAAAACTGGTGAAATGTCTAATACAACCCGCGCAGCAAGCGGTCGATGTAGCTGCGTTCGGTGTCGGTCAGGCCCTGTTCACCGGCGCGGTCGCGCAGTTGCTTGATGATTTCGCGGGCGCGGCGCTGGGCTTGTTCGGTGGGCAGCATGTCCTCGTCCGGCCCCATGTCCTGATTGCGTGAGGCGCGCGGACGGCCCAGGGGATCGTCATTGCCGCCTGCGGCTTCACCATCGCGACCATTGTTGCGGGCCTGACCCTGGCCTTCGCGCATCTGGCGGCGCATTTCGCCGGCCCCTTTGCGCAATTGTTCCAGCGCATCACCTTGCTGTTGCAAGGCGCTTTCCTTGTCGCTTTGGCCCAGTGACCCTTGTGCGCCGCGCATTTCGCGACCGGCTTCACCCAACTCGCCCGGTGCGTTGCCACCCAGCTCGCGCATCATGCGGTCCAGCATATCACCCAAACTGCCCTGACGATCGGATAGTTGGCCGGGTGCGTTTCCCCGACCGGGACTTTGACCGGGTTGTTGTCCGGGTTGTTGGCCGTTCTCGCCCATCTGTCCTTCGCCTTGCTGGTCACCGGGTTGCATGCGCTGGGTGTCATCCATCAGGCGCTGCTGCTCGCGCATCATTTCTTGCAACTGGTCCAGCATTTCGCCCATGGGATTGCCTTCGCCCTGGGCTTGCTGGTTCTGGCCGGGTTGCATGTTCTGCAACATGCGGTCCAGTTCATCGAGAAGGGCCTGGGCCTGATCCTGCTTGCCTTCCTTGGTCAGCTTTTCGATCATGTCCATCATGCGTTGCAGGTCTTCGCGGGTCACCATTTTTTGGTCACCACCCTGATTTTGCCGGGGCTGTTTTCCGGCCTGTTGATCGCGCTTTTCCGATTCCTTGCGCATGGCGTCCATGTAGCGGTTCATGGCGTCGCGCATCTTGTCCATGAGTTTGGCGATTTCTTCCTCGGATGCGCCGTTCCTGATGGCATCCTCCAGCTGTTTCTTGAGTGCGCTGAGTTCCGCCTTGGCGTCGGCCAGGCTGCCATCTTCGATATCGAGGGCAAGTTGCCAGAGATCACCGATAATGGCCTTGATGTCGTCCGTGGTGGCGGAATTTTCCAAGGCGGACGTGATGGAAGCCAGCCTGATATGATGCCCGCTGCCATCAAGTACGCCCGTTGGATAGAGCAGGATGGCATCGAGCAAGGCGGCGGCCTCGGTGGCGTGGTCCGGTGTTAGGATCAGTTGCTTGCGTTGTTCGATCAGCGCCTTGGCCATCGGGCGGGTGAAGACGCGCTCCGGCAATTTGAGTGAAAGAGTGGCGGGGTCAGAGAACTGGCCCGCGGCATCGCGGGACTTGAGTGTCACGATGACATTGAGACCGGCCCAGGGATGTGCCGTGAGGTCATGGGTGTTCTTGCCGGATTCTGACCTGGCGTTGGATTTTTTCAGGGTGACGGGAAATTTCGGGGCCTCAAACAGAAACGGGCCGTCGCCTGCAAAGCCGACGCCGTCGTCCTGTTCGTCAGCAAGCTCAACTTCTGATGCAATGGCGCGCACGCCGTAGTCATCGCTGGCCTCCCAATTCAAGGTGAGGGCACCGCCGGTTTCCACCTTGAAGGATTTGGAGAATGCAACCACCGGAGGCTGGTCCGGGATCAGGCTGATAGGCCAGGCCGCGAGTTCCGTTGTGCCATCCAACAGGCGGACAATGACGGGGCGTTCAAGTTTGGCTTCGACGGTGAAACCAGCCGGTGTGAGGGCTGACTTGACTGCGATGTCTGGCAACAGCGAAGCGTCAGTTACACCACCACCCAAGGCATGGAACTCGATGCGCGGATTGTCCGCGCCTGTCACGCGAACCGAGAGAGCCGCGTTTTCAGGCACAAGAACATCGGCACCACCAGCCAATGTGGTGCGCATGGCAGCGCTGGTCAGCAAAACAGGGGGCTTGCCCGTATAGGCAGGCGGTTTCAGCCAGGCATCAATGGACAGTGTTTCGACAGGTGCTGCCAGACTTGCGATTCCAGGCCCGGATACGGCGGAACGAAAGGTCCCGGAACCAAGGGCAAGGCTTGCAATCACGCCCAAGGCGATGGGCACGCGCGCTGCTGTCGCGTCAAAATCACGCCATGAGGAGCGTGGCGGTGAAACGGCTATGCCGTTCATTTTCTCCCGTTGGCGGCGCTGGTGTTCGACCCACAGGCTTTGCGTGTCGGGATCGGTAAGTTCACTGGCAACAACATCATCTTTGCCTGACAAGGAGCGATGGGCGACGGCAGCTGCTGTTTCCATGCGGCGCATGGCTGCACGCTCTGTCGGGAATTGCCAGTTCCTGACGTCGCGCAAGGACCAGACAAAGGCAGCCACCAAAAGCATCATCACCAGATAGGTGGCAATTGAAGGCAAAGCTTGCAGGGTGCCGGAGGCCACCAGAATGATCGCCAGCCCCACCACGATCAAAGGCTGTTGGATTGCAGTCCAAAGTCGTTCCCACGTCATGGCCAGACGCTGCAGCGAAATCCTGCGGTCCAAGAGCGATGATGGCGTTTGCTTCATGGGGAAACCGTACTAGCACAGATTGTCGGAATTATGTCTGAATGGAGTTAATTCCTAGATTCTTTGCCAGGCCGCCAGCGCGTCGCGGCCAATCAGGTCCTCGTAGGTCTGGCGCGGCCGGACAATTGACAACTGGCTGCCGTTGACCATGACTTCGGGAATCAAAGGCCGGGTATTGTAGGTGCCTGCCTGCACGGCGCCATAGGCACCCGCCGTCATGGTGGCGAGGAGGTCGCCCGCTTCCACCTTTGCCATGCGGCGGGATTTGGCGAAATAGTCGCCCGTTTCACACACGCCGCCAACGACATCGGCCTCAAACATTTCATGCTTGCGGGATTCCAGCACGGGGATGATATCGTGGTGAGCGTCGTAGAGAGTCGGGCGGATAAGATCGTTCATCGCCGCGTCCTGGATGACAAAGAGCTTGCCTTCATTCTCCTTGACGTAAACGACCCGCGACACGAGGATGCCGGCGTTGCCCACAAACATGCGGCCCGGTTCAAGCACGAATTTCAATCCCAATGGACCCAGAACGCGCTTTACCATCGCACCATATTCATCCGGGTGCGGAGGAATGTCGTTGTCACCGCGATAGGGCACGCCCAATCCGCCACCAAGGTCGAGATGGCGAATGTTGTGACCTTCGGCCTGCAACTGCCTCACCAGGTCACGCATCAGGGTGAAGGCTTTTTCAAAGGGTTCCAGTTCGGTGATCTGACTGCCAATGTGCATGTCGACGCCAACTACCTCGACATTCGGCAGTTCGGCAGCGCGGGCGTACACGGCAGAGGCGCGGTTGAAGGATATGCCAAACTTGTTGTCGGCCTTGCCGGTGGTAATCTTGGCGTGGGTTTTGGCATCGACGTCTGGATTGACGCGAATCGAAATGCTGGCGCGCTGGCCAACACGCTGGGCAATTTGTGACAGGAGCTCGAGTTCCGGTTCACTTTCCACGTTAAAACAGGCAATGCCTTCTTTCAAGGCAAAGGCCATTTCCCGGGCTGTTTTGCCGACACCGGAGAAAACGATCTTTCGGGATGGCACACCTATTGCCAAGGCGCGACGCAGTTCGCCTTCTGACACGACATCCATTCCGGCACCCAGGTCAGCCATTGTCTTGATGACAGCCTGGTTGGAGTTGGCTTTCATGGCGTAACAGATCATGTGATCTGTACCGTCGAAAGCCTGGTCCATCACCTTGTAGTGGCGCTCCAGTGTTGCATTTGAATAGCAGTAGAATGGTGTGCCCACTTCATCGGCGATTTCAGCGAGGCTCACATCCTCGGCATGAAGTACACCGTCACGGTAGCTGAAATGGTGCATGATTTACTGGCTTTGGGCAAACGATGGCGGGGGTTCGAGTGGGCCGCGGCGGCCGCAGGCGGTGAGGCCGCACATTATCAGTATACAGATTAATATCACACGCATGTCAGCGGCCTTTCAAGAGTTTGGCCCAACGGCGGATTTCGCGGCGGACATTGGCGGGGGCAGTGCCGCCGAAGCTTTCGCGTGAAGCCACGGAGTCGTCCACGGTCAACACGTCAAAAACCGCTGCCGTGACGCGCCGTTCGACGGATTTCATGTCCTTCAAGGACAGTTCATCAATCCGGACACCCTTGTCCTCCGCCAGTGCGACGATCCGACCGGTCACATGGTGGGCGTCGCGAAACGGCATTTTCAAGGTGCGAACCAACCAGTCGGCAAGGTCGGTTGCGGTAGAATACCCTGTCATGGCGGCAGCGCGCAGGTTCTTGGTGTTGGGTTCCATGTCGCGCACCATGCCGGTCATGGCTGCAATAGCCAAAGCAAAAGCATCGAGAGCATCAAAGGTTGCTTCCTTGTCTTCCTGCATGTCCTTGGAATAGGTGAGCGGCAGACCTTTCATCACAACCGAAAGTGCCGTGAATGCGCCCAGGATGCGGCCCGGCTTGGCGCGGATCAATTCGGCGGCATCGGGATTGCGCTTTTGCGGCATGATGGATGAGCCGGTGGTGAATTTGTCGGAGAGTTTCACGAAGCGAAACTGCACTGACGACCAGATGACAATTTCCTCGGCCAGCCGTGACAGGTGAATGGCAGAGATGACGCAAGCCGCCAGCACTTCCAGCACGAAATCGCGGGCTGATACGGCATCCAGTGAATTGCGCATGGGACCGTCAAAGCCCAGGGCCTTGGCGGTCATGTGCCGGTTGATGGGAAACGATGTGCCAGCGAGGGCTGCTGCACCCAAGGGACTTTCATTCAGTCTGGCACGGGCGTCTTGCAGACGGCCCCGGTCGCGCGAGATCATTTCAACATAGGCCAGCATGTGGTGGCCAAAGGTCACGGGCTGGGCCACCTGCAAATGGGTAAAGCCCGGCATGATGGTGTCGGTGTGTTTTGAAGCTTTCGCAACCAAGGCTTTTTGCAGGGCTTTCAGCGCGTCATCGAGGCCGTCGACGCAATCCCTGAGATAAAGCCTGAAATCAACGGCGACCTGGTCATTGCGCGAGCGGGCGGTGTGCAAACGGCCAGCGGGCCGGCCAATCACGTCCTTCAGGCGGCTTTCGACATTCATATGGATGTCTTCAAGGGCTGCCGAGAAACGGAATTTGCCGGATTCGATTTCCCGCAACACGCGGTCCAACCCTTTTGTGATCGCTCCTGCATCGGCTTTTGTGATAATGCCCTGACGCGCCAGCATCTGGGCATGGGCTTTCGAGCCTGCAATGTCCTGGGCATAGAGGCGCTTGTCAAAACCGATGGAGGCGTTGATCTCGCCCATGATGGCCGCAGGACCCGCCGCAAACCGACCGCCCCACATTTTGTTCGTCATCCGATTTTTCCCGGCCTGAAAGGCAAGCATGACTTCTGAAACACCAGCCCCGCAAAAATCACCATTGCCGTTTGTCCTGGCGTTTGTCGCGGGTGCTGCGGGCATTTACTGGTTTCAGAGTGACGGGCGCAAGGAGGAAAACCAACAGCCTGCCGTGATCGCCACCGGCGCGTTCTCCAAGGCCTATGCAACGGGCACGCTGGCGGGCTTCGTCATTCACGAGCAACGCCGGACGATTGCGGCATTTCCATTTGCCAAAGCTGATGGGAGCGCCACTGATCTGGGACAGTGGAAGGGCCGCGTCGTATTGCTCAATCTCTGGGCCACGTGGTGTACGCCGTGCCGCAAGGAGATGCCGGATCTGGCTGAACTGCAAAAGGTGCTTGGCGGTGCCAACTTTGAAGTGGTTGCGCTCAGCGTCGACAAGAAAGGCGCTGAAGCCTCGGCGGCGTTTTTGAAAGAAGTTGGGGCGGATGTTCTGGCTGTCTACACTGATACGTCGCTCAAGAGCATGGCGGAGATGCAGGCCATCGGTCTTCCAGCCACGATGCTGATTGACCGGAAGGGCTTTGAAGCCGGACGGATGCTGGGGCCTGCTGACTGGTCTTCGCCAGAAGCGGTGGCGATGGTGAAGGCGCTGATTGATGAAAGAGGATGAACTGTTCCGGCGCATTGCCCTGGCACTGCCGGACGTGGAGGAAAAATCACATTTTGGCAAACCGGATTTCAGGGTGTGCAACAAGATTTTTGCCGGATTCAGCGACAAGGGCCGCGCTTACGTCAAACTCTCGCCTGAGCAACAGGAGATGCTGACTGCCACCGAGCCCCACCTCGTCGCCGCGCATCAAGGCCATTGGGGACGGCAGGGTTGGACCTGGATTGACCACTCCGCCGCCGACAAGGCTCTGCTCGAGAGCGTATTGTTGATGGCATGGAAGACAGTCGCGCCCAAGACGGTGTTGAAACAGAATTTTCCAGCATCATTAAGCTGATAAAAAAACCCCGGGCTTGCACCCGGGGTTTGGATTGAACAGTGATGGATTATTCGTCGCCGCCCATGATGCCGAGCATGCTCAGGATGTGGGAGAACAGTGTGACGAATGATCCGTAGAGCATGAAGGCACCGAAGATGGACTTGCCCTTGGCCATGCCGGGCGCGTCACCCTCGACGTACATTTCCTTGATCTGCTGGGTTTCATAGGCCGTGATGCCCGAGAAGAGCAGGACAACAATCGCCGATGTCACGAGGCTCATCATGGTGCTCTGGAAGAAGAACACATTGGCGAGCATGACAATGATCAAGCCAATCGCGGCCATGCTGAAGAACCCAGCCATGCCCGTCATGTCACGTTTGGTGACATAGCCAAAAAGGCTTGCGGCACCAAAGGTAATAGCGGTGCTCAAGAAGGCTTGAAATACGATTGTCGGGTTTGCGCCGAGGTAGTAGGCCACCATCGGTGCCAGCAAAACGCCCCACATTGCGGCGTAACCCCAATAGGCGGCGTGCGCCATTGTGGTGTTGCCTGAGAAGATCAATTTTGGCGCGAACCAGCCAAGGCCCAAAACACCAAAGAAGAAAATCCATTTCATGCCAATGACGGTTTCCATCAGGGCAGGGTTTGACGCCACGCCCAGAATGACAGCAGCCGTCAGGGCAACGCCCAGGGCCATGTAGTTGTAAACGCCGAGCATGTAGCTGCGGAGGCCTTGGTCGACCTCGGCGCGGCCTTGCACACTGGTGCGGGATTGATTTCGAACGTCAGCCATTTTTACCTCCAAGGAAAGCGAACAATAGTGCCATCAATATGGGGATCAACTCGGCCAGCGTCAAGATGCCGATGCGGCGCGTTAACCTTTTGCAATTTCATCCATTTTACGGGCCAGCGTCACATCGAGATCACTCAGGCCGTTGACGGAGTGGGTGGTGAGTGTCACATCCACCCGGCCATAAACATTGAACCACTCGGGGTGGTGATCCATTTTTTCTGCCACCAAAGCGCTCTGGCTCATGAACCCCCAGGCCTGGCGGAAATTCATGAAGCGGAAGGTTTTGGCTATGGCATCGCGGCCATCCACATTCTCCCAGCCGTCCAGTTCCTGAACGACCTTCACCCTTGCCGCACCTTCCAACCGCGTTGCCATTAGCGTACTCCCAATTGATAAGATTCCTGAATGCCATAGGGCCCGCCGCCGCGCAGGGGCCGTGAATTGAACAGCACGAATTCCGACACTGCGAAAGGTTTGCTGCGATAGAGATTGTGCAGTTCCACATAGCGTTGCAGGGCGCGGGGGTCGGGATTTTTCAGGCGCGCCAAAGCAACATGGGGCACAAATTTCCGGCCCTCGCCCGGCAGATCCAGCACATGCGCCAGGCGGCTGTGCAAAGCTTCCAACCGCCGCAATTCCGCGTTTTCCTCAACGCCTGCAAACAGCGTGTGAGGCTGTCGGCCGCCGAAGAAATCAACCCCTTTCAAGGACAACTGAAACGGTTTCACATCAACTCCTTCCAGCGCGTCCGTGACTTCGCGGGCCAGACTGTCGCTGATGTCGCCGATGAAACGGATGGTGAGATGGAAGTTTTCGCGGTCAATCCAGCGGGCACCCGGTATGCCGCCTTGCATGAAGGACAGGTCAAATCCCACATCCTCGGGAATTTCCAAACCCGTGAAGAGCCTCGGCATGGGGTCCTCCTGTCACTCGCCGTTGTGAACGTAACCTGATTCTTGGCTTATCCAAGAGTTATTTGACTTTGGCGATCAAGGCTTCGACAGCGGGCAGCATGCGGGATACAATCACATCCACGCCTGCCCCATTGGGGTGCATGCCGTCGGCCTGGTTGAATTTGGCGTCGGCTACCACACCGTCGAGGAAAAAGGGATAAAGGTCCACGCCATGTTTTGCGGCAAGGCGCGGAAACATGCCGTCAAAGGCTGCCACGTAATCAGGTCCCATGTTGGGTGGCGCTTTCATGCCCGCAAGAAGAACGGGAAGTCCCCGCGCCTTGATTTTTGTGACAATAGTGTCGAGTGCTGCTTCCGCCTGCTCTGGAGGCAGGCCGCGCAGGGCATCATTGGCACCCAGTTCCACAATCACGCCATCCACATCGTCGCCCAAGGCCCAGTCGAGCCGTGCCTCGCCTTGCGACGCCGTATCGCCTGAAACACCGGCGTTCAGAATAATGACGTCGCGCCCTTTGGCTTTCAGGGTGGCTTCTAGGCGGGCGGGGAAGGCAGCTTTGGGATCAAGCCCGAGACCTGCCGTCAGGCTGTCGCCCAAGGCGAGTATTGTGGTGGGTTCCGCCAAAGCTGGCAGCGCAGACACAATTAATGCAAAAAGGGCAACGGGAACGCGTCTCATAAACGTCTAAATGGGAGCGTTTGCCGTAAACCGCAAGCCTGTCCCGATATCTGAAAGCCCCTCCTTGACCGAATCCCTGCACCTTGAAGCCGTCAACCTCACGCTGTCATCGCGTGCCGGTCCTGTCCACATTCTGAAAGATGTCACGTTGCGCGCCCGCCAGGGTGAGGCCATCGGCATTGTCGGACCTTCTGGTTCCGGCAAGACGTCGCTGTTGATGGTGATTGCCGGACTCGAACCGGTGACGTCGGGCCAGATCACGGTTGCCGGTACGACTTTGCATGACAAGCACGAAGACCAGCTGGCGAAATTCCGCCGTGACACGATTGGCATTGTGTTTCAGTCGTTTCACTTGATCCCGACACTCACGGCAATCGAAAATGTTGCGGTGCCGCTGGAATTCCGGGGCGACGCCGATGCCATGGAGCACGCCCGCAACGGATTGGAGCGTGTTGGGCTTGGGCACCGGATGACACATTACCCTGGCCAGCTTTCAGGCGGTGAACAACAGCGCGTTGCCATTGCGCGGGCCTTGGCTTCGGGTGCCAAGATTCTTCTCGCCGATGAACCCACTGGCAATCTGGACCAGGAAACGGGCGAGGCCATCATCAAGCTGCTGTTTGATTTGAAAGACCGCGAGGGTGCAACACTTCTGCTGGTGACACATGATGCCCAACTTGCGGCGCGGTGTTCGCGCATTGTCCATGTCCGCGATGGACACGTGGGTGAGGCTGCATGAAACTTTGGTTGCGTTATGCGTTACGCAATCTGCGGTCGGGGTTGCGCGGGTTCTGGATTTTTCTCACCTGCCTCACTCTTGGTGTGGCAGCGATCGCCATCATCGGATCGCTCAATGCCGCCGTGGACCGGGGGCTTACCGAACAGGGCCAGCCGTTGTTGGGTGGTGATCTTGAATACTCGCTGATCCAGCGGGATGTAAGCGAAGATGAAAAAAAGTACATCGCCAGCAAAGGTGACGTCGCCCGCATCATCACTTCACGCGCCATGGCAACGGCGAAAGGGCGCTCCACGCTGGTGGAGCTTAAGGCGGTTGATGGCGCATACCCCCTTTATGGTGCGCTGACATTTGATCAATCCATAGCACCGACGGACGTTTACGCAGAACGGAACGGAAGACATGGCATTGCTGTTGATCCGCTGTTGCTGGGCAGGCTGGGTCTTGCGATTGGCGACACAGTGAAACTTGGCACCACAGAACTTGATGTTCGCGCCACCATCAAAAATGAACCTGACCGGATTGCCGATGGCATCGTGTTGGGTCCACGCCTGTTGATGTCACATGCGGCGTTGGAAAGCACGGGACTGGTTCAGCCCGGCAGCCTCATTACCTGGCGATACCGGGTCAAACTCAAAGGCGACACATCGCTTGCCGCCGCCAAGGCCCTGATCGACGAAGCGGGCGAAAAATTCCCGGACGCGGGCTGGCGGGTGCGGGCGCGCGACAATGCCGCCAACGGGGCGGAGCGATTTGTCGAGCGGCTGGGTTATTTCATGACGCTGGTGAGTGTTGCGTCCCTGGCGATTGGCGGGGCGGGCATTGCCAATGCTGTTTCAGCTTTCGTCAACCGGCGCATCGGCACCATCGCCACGTTGAAGTGCCTCGGCATTGCCAACCGGGATGTATTCGGCATGTTTCTCACCGAGATCATGCTGGTGGGGTTGATCGGCATCGGCGTTGGCTTGCTGGCGGGGGCGGCGGCCCCCGCCATTTTGTCAGCAACGGCGGGGCATCTCATTCCGTTGCCGGTATCCACGCGGGTTGAATGGTTGCCGTTACTTTTTGCGGGTGTGCTGGGATTTCTGGTCACACTGGCGTTTGCGATCTGGCCGCTGGCACGGATTGCCAATGTGCGGGGAACGGCGCTGTTTCGCAGTGCTGTCACCGCTGTCGAAGGGCGGCCAACGTGGGGTTACATTGCTGCGTCTCTTGGCCTGTTGGCGTTGTGTGCTGCGATTATCCTGTTCTCCTTCGAGAACCTGCGGGTCACATCCTATTATCTTGGCGGGCTTGCGGCGAGCTTTGTGGTGCTGGCGGTGCTTGCCTGGGGTCTCATCAAGGTGATCAGCGTTTTACCACGTCCGCGCAACGTATTGTGGCGGCATGCCATCCAAAGCCTGTACCGACCGGGGGCATCGAGCCTGCCGATTATCATGGCCCTGGGATTGGGATTGACGCTGTTTGTTACATTGGCGCTCACTGATCTCACGATTTCGCGCGAGATCAAGGCGGGCATTCCAGAGAAGGCACCGGCGTTTTTCTTTCTGGATGTGCGCAATGAAGAATTGCCGACGTTTCGCAAGCAGGCTGAAGCGCACCCTGGTGTTACGGACGTCAGCAATGCGCCGATGATGCGGGGTCGCATTGTGCGTGTGAAGGGCGTTGACGCCGAAAAGGTGGAAGCCGATCCGGAAGTGGCGTGGGCGTTGCGCGGTGATCGCGGTCTCACTTATGCAGATGTCCTTCCGGAAGGCTCCTCTTTGGTGGCGGGTGAGTGGTGGGCAAAGGACTATTCCGGGCCGCCACTGGTTTCAATGGTTGATGAAATTGCCAATGGCTTGGATGTCAAAATTGGCGACAAGATCAGTGTCAATGTGCTGGGGCGCGAGATTGAAGCCACTGTTGCAAATCTGCGGCAGGTGAACTGGCGCAGCATGGGTATCAACTTTGTGATGGTGTTCACGCCCAACACTTTGAAGGCGGCACCGCACAGCCATATTGTCACCCTGCAAATGGAGGGCGGTGATGAGGCGGCGTTGCTCAACACATTCGCTGAAGCCTATCCATCGGCAACTGCTGTACGCGTCAAAGATGCCCTGACCCTGGTGAGTGATCTCCTCGGCAAGATGCTGGCTGCGGTGCGTGGTGCCAACGCCTTGACGCTGTTGACCGGCATTCTGGTGTTGGCGGGGGCGCTGGCGGCGGGGCTTTCATCGCGATCCTACGAGGCGGTAGTATTGAAAACCTATGGAGCGACACGCCGCCAGTTGATCACGGCATTTGCGATTGAGTACGGGTTACTTGGATTTGTGGCAGCGTTGTTTGGCGTGATTGTCGGTTCGATTGCCGCGTGGTTTCTGGCGCGTTTCATTCTTGAAATGCCATTTGCGTTTGACTGGCAAACGGCGGTGATGACGGCACTCATTTCCATGTTGCTCACGGTTGCCGCCGGCATGACGGTCACCTGGCGGGCGCTTTCCAGCAAGCCATCGCAGTATTTGAGAAATGAGTGAAAACCAGCTATCCCGGCTTCATGGTCACACTCAATCGCATCTACACCCGCACCGGTGATGCCGGTGAAACTTCGCTCGGGTCCGGGGAGCGTGTCTCAAAAGCGAACCTTCGCATCGAAGCCTATGGCACGGTGGACGAAACCAATGCGGTGCTTGGTATCGTGCGTTTGCACACCCATGATCTCAAGAAACTGGATGACATGCTGGGTCGCATCCAGAATGAGCTTTTTGATCTGGGCGCTGATCTGTGCGTGCCAGATCGTGGACAAAAACTCGAGTATGAACCGTTGCGCATTTTGCCGAGGCAGTATGAGCGCATTGAAACTGAAATTGATGACCTGAACGCCGAGCTCAAGCCATTGCGTTCTTTCGTGTTGCCCGGCGGGCATGCGGCGGCGGCATACCTGCATCAGGCGCGCACGGTGTGCCGCCGGGCCGAACGCCTGATTGTTGCGCTCAATTCCACTGAAGGTGAACACGTGAGTGAGGGTGCAATCGCTTACATCAACCGCCTGTCCGATTTTTTCTTTGTGGCCTCACGCTGGGTGAATGCCACGGCGGCGGACGGTGACATTCTCTGGGTGCCGGGGAAAACGCGCTAGTGCTGTCGGCGGTTCTTGCGGGATTTGCCCTTGGTGGCAGTTTGATTGTTGCCATTGGTGCGCAGAACGCTTTTGTGATCCGGCAGGGTGTGATCGGCACGCACCTGTTCTGGGTCTGCCTGTTTTGTTCGCTGAGTGATGCCGTGTTGATCTGGGCCGGCACCTATGGCCTTGCAACCTTGCTCAGACAATTGCCGCAACTTATCCCCGTGATGACGTATGGCGGGGCGGCGTTTCTCATCTGGTATGGAACGAAAGCCTTGCGGCGTGCTATGCACCCGCTAACCTTGCAGCTGGCAGAGGCGAACGGCACCACCTTGTGGTCCGCGCTGGCCGCGTGTGCCGGATTCACCTTTCTCAATCCGCATGTCTACCTCGATACCGTGATCCTCGTGGGTTCGATTGCCAATGCGCGCGCAACGGGCGAGCAGGCCGCTTTTGCATCGGGTGCATCGTTGGCGTCATTCCTGTGGTTTTTCGCCATCGGCTATGGTGCAGTGGCGTTGCGCCCTTGGCTGTCGCAACCAAAGGTATGGCGTGCCATCGACTATGTCATCGCCGCGATCATGTTTCTCCTCGCGGCCAAACTGCTGATCGGCTAAGCAGCGGCGATGCTCATTCCCGTCAAAGATGAAAACCCGCTGCGCGTCATCCGGTTTCAGGTGGTGACGACTGCCGTCATTGTGCTCAATGTGGTGATTTTTCTGTTTACGGGTGGCATTGCCGGTGAGCAGACACTTGCCGCCATTGCCACCGGCTTTGGTGTCATCCCGGTGGAACTTTTCAAGGGTGCGGCTGCACCCGTCAGCGCCTTCAATCCCATTGCCGAGCCTTTGACCCTGATAACCTACCAGTTCCTGCACGGGTCTTGGCTGCACCTCTTTTCCAATATGGTGGTGTTGTGGATTCTGGCCGACAATGTTGAAGATGCCTTTGGCCATGTCGGTTTCGTGATTTTCTACCTGATCTGTGGCGTGATTGCGGGTCTGACACATGCTTTCTTGTCGCCGGATTCGCCCGTGCCGCTGGTGGGTGCTTCCGGTGCATTGGCCGGGGTGATGGGGTCCTACATGCTGATGTACCCGCGGGCACGCATTTTGCTGCTGTTCAGCCTGATTTTTCCGTTTCGTGTGCCGGCCTATATTTTTCTCGGATTCTGGCTGGTGCTGCAATTCTGGAGTCTGGGCATGCCGCAGGGCGAGCAAGCTGTGGCTTATTGGGCCCATATTGGTGGATTTGCTGCAGGGCTGTTGTTGACCCTTGTTTGGCCGCGGCACCGGCTGGCGCGATAGAGCGGCATGCAGAAAAGTGGAACCGGTTTTCTGCGAAAATGCCGCTACAAACCAATGAACTGGAGCGAAACGCCGATTCCATGAAGCGGCATTTCGCTCCAGCGTCGCATTCAGCACCCCTGCGACGTTCCCGGATTTGACTTGAAACCTGCCCCTCAGTAGGGAAGCGCATTCACCCGGTGAGGTATCCCATGAAAGTTCTGGTCGCGGTCAAACGCGTGGTTGACTACAACGTCAAAATACGGGTCAAGGCCGATGGCTCTGGCGTTGAACTCGCCAACGTCAAGATGTCGATGAACCCGTTTGACGAAATCGGTGTTGAAGAAGCCATTCGTCTCAAGGAAAAGGGCGTTGCCACGGAGATCATTGCGGTTTCCATCGGACCGCAGCAATCGCAGGAAACCTTGCGCACCGCGCTGGCCATGGGGGCCGACCGCGCCATTTTGGTGAAGCATGACGATCTCATCGAACCTCTGGCTGTGGCCAAGATATTGAAGGGTATCGTGGACGCTGAAAAGCCCGGGATCGTCATTCTTGGCAAGCAGGCCATTGATGACGATGCCAACCAGACGGGGCAAATGCTGGCGGCATTGCTCGGTTGGCCACAAGCCACAGCGTGTTCAAAACTGGAACCCGGTGCGGGCGAAGCCACCATCACCCGGGAAATCGATGGCGGGTTGCAGACGTTAAAGGTGAAGATGCCGCTGATCGTCACCACGGACTTGCGCCTCAACCAGCCGCGTTATGCCTCCCTGCCCAACATCATGAAGGCGAAGAAAAAACCGCTGGATGAAAAATCACCCGCTGATTACGGTGTCAATCCGGCTCCGCGCCTGAAAGTGGTGACGACCGTTGATCCACCGAAGCGCCTGTCCGGCATCAAGGTGAAATCAGTTGCTGAACTTGTTGGCAAACTCAAGGAAGCAGGAACCATCTGATGACCGTTCTTTTGATCGCTGAACACGACAATAAATCCATCAAGGATGCCACCCACAAGGCGCTGACCGCTGCCACCCAGATTGGCGGAGACGTGCACGTGCTGGTGGCTGGCAATAACGCCGCTTCCGCTGCGGCCCATGCCGCCAAGCTCGCTGGCGTCAAAAAAATTCTGCATGTAGAGAGTGCGGCACTCGAGCGGCCGCTGGCTGAACCCATGGCCGCGACCATTGTTGCGTTGGCGGGTGGCTACGATCACATCGTTGCCGCTGCCACCACCAACGGCAAGAACTACATGCCGCGTGTTGCGGCACTTCTTGATGTCATGCAGGTTTCGGATATTTCCGAAGTGAAATCCGCCGACACATTTGTGCGCCTGATCTATGCCGGCAATGCGGTGCAAACTGTTCAGTCCACGGACAAAAAGAAGGTGATCACGGTGCGCACGGCGTCGTTTGCGGCGGCGGGTGAAGGTGGTTCTGCGGTTGTTGAGAAAGTGAATGCCGCTGCCGATCCTGGCCTGTCATCCTATGTCAGCGAAAACCTGACGCAATCAGACCGGCCGGAACTCACCTCCGCCAAGGTCATTGTTTCGGGCGGACGTGGCATGCAGAATGGCGAGAATTTCAAACTGCTGGAAGCGGTCGCCAAGAAACTCAATGCCGCTGTTGGTGCCTCGCGCGCCGCAGTTGATGCAGGCTACGTGCCGAATGACTATCAAGTGGGGCAGACGGGCAAGGTTGTCGCTCCCGATCTCTACATCGCGGTAGGTATTTCGGGCGCCATTCAGCATCTGGCAGGCATGAAGGATTCAAAGACCATCGTGGCCATCAACAAGGATGAGGAAGCGCCAATTTTCCAGGTGGCGGATTACGGGCTGGTGGCGGATTTGTTTACTGCCGTGCCGGAACTGGAAGCTGAGTTGGCGAAGTTGGGGAAGTAGCTATTTCGCAAATCTGGTTGCGGCCAGCGACGCAAGCAATGCCAGCGCTGTCAGACCGCAACCGGTCCAGGCAATAGCGGGCGAAATGCCGTGGCCCACATACCAGCCGCCGATACCTGCTCCAACAGCCTGACCGACGTATACAACTGAAGTGTTGAGGGCCACCGTTGCAGCCGCCAAGGCAGGAGCTGCCGCCACCAGCCTGCTTTGTTGCAGGGAGTTGGACGAGAATGATCCCAATCCCCACAGGCCGATGCCAACCATCGCCAATGGGAGATTGCCAAAGCTTAGCGCAAAGACGCCCAGACCCACGATCAAGCTGACAATGGTGATGGCGATCACCCGGTCAATGCCCACACGGTGCACCACGCGTGAAGCAATGGCATTGCCCATGACACCGGCTACTCCTGCCACTGCAAACGCCAAAGACACTTGCACCGGACCGCCTGCGAACGCATCGCGCAAGATGGGTGCGATGTAGGTGAAGGCCGTGAATTGGCCTGACATGGACAATACCGTGACCAGCAACACCATCAGAATGACGGGATTGGTCACTGCCTGTTTCCACGATGCAAGATTGAGTGCGGGAACAAACAGCCCGGGCTGCAAGACCAGCCACACCAGCAAGGCGCTGATGACGCAGGCCACGGCCATGCCACCAAACACTGCGCGCCAGCCGATGATCTCGGCCAGGTAACTGCCCAGTGGGATACCGACGACGCTGGCCGCTGACCAGCCGATGAAAATAAACGCTATGGTACTGGCACGCTTTTCCAAGGGGACCAGCAAGCCAGCCGTGGCTGCGGCCTGCGGCGTGAAAATGGCCGCGCCAAAAACAGTCAAGGCACGAAGATAGAGCAGCGGTGTGAAGGACGGCATCAGGGCGGAGGCGGCGTGGCCCACGGCATAAAGCAACAAGGCAAAGGTCAAGAGTTTACGACGATCAATGGAACTGGTGAAGCCAGCCACCAACGGGGCACCAATTGCTACAACGATACCACCCACGAGGGCCAAAAGTCCGGCGCGGCTGGCACTCACGTCAAGGTCTGCGGCAAGCGCATTCAAAAGGCCGGCCGGAAGCAGTACGCCGGTTCCGATAATAAAATTGCCCATTAACAGAACCCACAACGCCAGCTTGTTGTCGGCTTTTGGTGGGTTCATTTCAATCCTTCAGACCCGTCGGAAGCTGCTTGCGATACGGTTCACAGCGCGATAGGGTTCCTGTTTCCTTTTGCAGTGGGCGCAGTGAAAATCCAAGATGAAAATTGAAACCGTTGGCGTTATTGGTGCGGGTCAGATGGGGGCGGGAATTGCCCATGTGTGTGCGTTGAGCGGACACCGTGTGGGACTGAATGACATCGCACCGGAGCGTATCGCTGCCGGTATCGACCTGATCACGGCCAACATGGGTCGCCAGGTGAAGGCGGGCAAGATCACCCAGGCGCAAAAAGACGAGGCCCTGGCGCGCATCACAGCCGTGCCGTCGTTTGAAGGATTTTCCGCGCATGACCTGGTGATCGAGTGTGCGACGGAAAAAGAAGCGGTGAAAACGCAGATACTCGAAAAACTCTGTCCGCACCTGAAACCGGAAGCCTTGGTCGGCACCAATACGTCCTCGATTTCGGTCACACGGCTTGGTGCCGCGACGGACCGTCCGGAAAAATTCATGGGGGTTCATTTCATGAACCCGGTTCCGGTCATGGAACTGGTGGAACTCATCCGTGGCATTGCCACCGATGAACCAACGTTCAAGTCGGTGAAGGAGTTTGCGCTGGGTCTCGGCAAGACGATTGCCGTGTCCGAGGATTTCCCGGCGTTCATCGTCAACCGCATTCTGCTGCCGATGATCAATGAATCGATTTATGCCTTGTATGAAGGTGTAGGTGGCGTGGAAGCCATTGATACCGCCATGCGGCTTGGTGCGCACCACCCGATGGGGCCGTTGCAACTTGCTGATTTCATCGGGCTTGATACGTGCCTTTCGGTCATGCAGGTGCTGCATGAGGGACTGGCTGATTCAAAATACCGCCCGTGTCCGCTGCTGGTGAAGTATGTTGAAGCCGGTTGGCTGGGCCGCAAGGTAAAGCGCGGGTTTTATGATTATCGCGGGGAAAAACCCATTCCGACGCGATAGTTTTGCTTAGGCGTCCATCAATCTCGGTTTTTTGATCAACACGCGCAGAACCTGTGCCAGTTCCTGGCCGCGTTTGAGGATCAGGCCACCTTGGGCAATCACGGCATAGGCACCTTGCTTGCGGGCGAGGCCAGGGTCCTTGACGATGCGGTACAGCGGTTGCTCAGAGCTGCGGCGGAAAATTGAAAACGTCGCCTGCTCGTGGCCGAAATCGAGGGCGTAATCGCGCCATTCGCCTTCTGCCACATACTGGCCATAGAGGTTGAGAATTTGCGCCAACTCGCGGCGGTCGAAGGCCACGACGGGTTTTTTGCGAGAGGGAAAGCGCACCAGATTGGCGGCGTTCCCCCCGGACTGTTCATCGACACTGTCAGCACCGGCCAATGGCGCAATCCCCTTGGACTGTTTCACTTGCCAATCTAGACCACTGCGGTGATTTGGCAAGAAGGCAAAATACCCTCAATTCGCCGCAATTGCATCAAGCCTTCGCCAAGATGAACAGCGATAAGGTTGGGGTTGCCTCGATAGCCCGGCTGGCAAGAGCTTCGGTCAAGCCTCCCCAGCCCCTCCGCAGCGTTATCATTCCAGCCGGGCCCCCAATTTTTTCCCGAGTGTTTGTGAGTAAGTTCCCGGAGTGGTGGCCAGTCCTCGCGTGCGTTTGGGCTGGCCACTTTGACTTTGGGGCTTGACCTTGTGCGCCGGGGAAACAATATCCCGGCCATGGCAAAAGCAGCAAAACCCAAATCACCCGATGCCGCAACCGGCAAACCCCAGAGCTTCCAGGCGGAAGTGGCCAAGCTCCTGCACATGATGGTGCATTCGGTCTACTCGGACCGCGATGTGTTTCTGCGCGAGTTGGTCTCCAATGGCTCCGACGCCCTGGACAAACTCAGATACGAAGCAATTGCAGCACCTGATCTCCTGGAAAAGGATGCGAGTCTCGCTATTACCCTGGCTATCGACAAGGAGGCCAAGAGCCTTACTGTGACTGACAATGGCATCGGCATGACGGCGGATGAGCTTGCGGACAATCTCGGCACCATCGCCAAATCCGGCACGCAAACCTTCATGGCGAAGGCGGATGGCAGGCAGGATGGCGCGGCACCGGCGTTGATCGGACAGTTTGGTGTCGGCTTTTATGCGGCGTTCATGGTGGCGGACAAGGTTGAGGTGTTTTCGCGGCGGGCCGGGGAAACGAAAGGTCACGTGTGGACGTCGGATGGGCTCGGCACATTTACAGTATCGGCGACGGACGCGGTGGCACGGGGGACGCACATTGTCCTGCACTTGAAAAATGATGCGGCAGATTTTCTTGAACCCAGGAAACTTGAAAGTGTCATCAAGGCCTATTCTGACCATATCGCCCACCCGATCCAATTGGCCATCGGTGACGATGGCAACCGCCAGATCAATTCCGCCAGTGCCATCTGGATGCGTGGAAAATCCGATGTCACCAAAGTGCAACACCAGGAGTTCTGTCAATCCTTGTTCCACAGTGAAGGCGAACCGGCACTGACCATCCACTACCGGGCCGAAGGTGCACGCGAATACAATGTGCTGCTCTATGTGCCTTCGGAAAAACCGTTTGATCTGTATGATGCCGAGCGCAAAAGCCGACAGAAACTTTACGTGCGGCGCGTGTTCATTGCCGATGATGTCAATATCCTGCCACCCTACTTGCGTTTTGTGCGCGGTGTCATCGACAGTGCCGACATGCCGCTCAACCTGTCACGCGAGATGCTGCAGAACAATCCGGATGTGGCGAGCATTCGCAAGGCCGTCACGAACCGTGTGCTGACAGAATTGAAGAAGCTGTCAGAGAAGGATGCCGTGACCTATGCCAAGCTGTGGGAAAATTTCGGGCCGATCATCAAGGAAGGTTTGTATGAAGATTTCGAGCGGCGTGACCAGCTGTACGATGTGGCTCGGTTTGCCACGACAAAGTCTGACGCGGTTGCCCTGAAAGACTATGTCGCTGATCTGAGGGAAAACCAGACAGCCATCTACTACATCACAGCTGAGAGCGTTGAAAAAGCAAAAGCCTCGCCGCAACTGGAAGGTTACCGCTCACGGGGTGTCGATGTGTTGCTGCTTACCGATCCGGTGGATTCTTTTTGGGTGCGAACAGCACTTGGATTTGACGGCAAGCCGTTCAAGTCGATCACGCAAGGAGCGGCTGACCTGGACCTGATCAAGGTGAAGGATGGACCGTCCGCTGATAGCGCAGGTGACGCAGATGTGGCTGTGTTGGTGGTGGCCTTGAAGCAGGCGTTGGGCGTGCGGGTTTCAGATGTGCGGGTATCCAAGCGGCTGACGGAATCGGCCGTGTGTCTGGTCAATGACGGACAGATGGACCGGACGCTGGAAAAGATGCTGGCACGCAACCAGGATTCGGGTGTTGCTGTTTCAGCACCTGCACTTGAGATCAATGCAGCGCATGGGTTGATTGTGGCTCTGGCGAAGCAGGCCGCAAGTCAAGGTGCCGATTCGATTGAGGCTTCGGCCCAGTTGTTGCTTGACCAGGCGTATGTGTTGGAAGGGGAGCTTGTGCCCGATCCGTCGGCTTTCGCCAAGCGGCTGGCGGATATGATGGCGCGTGCGATTGCTTGAGGCGCATTGTTGTCGTTGGGTCACAGCTGGTCGCAAATTGAGTGATGTCATTGAAATGACCGCTGCAGCGTGATAGGAAACCGACCTGCCATTCAGGAGTCAGAAATGATTAAAACCATGGAACGAACTGCCCGCCGCTGACTCCGGTCCCAACAGGGCCGGGTGCCCTGATTGGATAGTACTGCCGCCCGTCGGCGCACATTTACCTCAGCATCATTCAATCCCGTGAACCTTTCACGGTGGCGCATTGCGCTGCCTCGCCGGTTCACATCGTCACGCGACGGTCTTCTGAGGCCGGATTCGCGCAGGAGACGCTTATGTTTACATTCAACCCCACGCGGTGGATTTCGCAGTTGCATTGGCTGCATCGCTCCAAACGACATCGGCCAGTCGAACCTGGTCTCAGCCAAGAAGAAGTGCGGGAATTGAACCGCATGCAGATTGAGCTGGCACATGAACTCGAAAAGCAGAGACAAAAGTTGCTGCTTCTGCGGCTCATGGTCTGACGGTGGTGATCGATTCACGTGTTCCGGGCATGGGCAACTGCAAGTACCGGACCGCCTGCACTTCGTGTGATGGCAATTTCCAGTTCAGCCATGGCGCGGGTGAATGCGGCTCGGGGCTCAGACTGCAACAATGCGCCGAGATAAAGTCCGGCCAGATAATCGCCGGTGCCGTTAGGAACCCCGGTCCGGCGCGTTGTTTGTGACGACCAGACGTCATTGCGTGTCACATGCAGGGTTTGCAATTCAGTGCTGCCTTGCGGCACTGACGTGACGATCACTGTTGACGGCGGCAACTTCCTGGCAACGGCGACAATGTCAGCCGGTGACGACCGGTTCTCGTTTGCCAACCATCCGAGCTCAAACAGATTTGGCGTGGTTATTGTGGCAAGTGGAAGCAGGTGATCGCGAATGGCCGTTGCGGTGTCAACGCCAACATAGAGCTTTCCGTTGTCGCCAATGACAGGATCGACGAGGACAATGGTTTTTGGATTCCGCTGTTTGATTTCGGCAATCACCACAGCGGCAATTTCCACCTGTTCCGGAGAAGCAAAATAACCTGTCATTGTGGCATCACAATTTTGCAACGCGCCGAGGGCTGCGACTTTATTCAGCATGGACTGGAACTTGGCCGGTGTCACAGCAAGTTTTTCCGGCACGCCGTGGCCTGGATGGTTGGACAGCAGCACCGTTGGCAGCTGCATCACGTCATGGCCGAAAGACTGCAGCGCAGGCACAGCAGCTGAGTTGCCGACGGGGCCGTAGACGACTTGCGAAGAGAAGGCGAGGATGTGCGCCATCAGAAGATGTTCTTTTCAAACAGCGGTTGATTGTGAAGGAGGCGTTCAAAGCCCATGCGCGTCAAGTCAATCGTTCGGTATTCGCCGTGAATGATGAGTTCTGAAATGGCGTTGCCTGTTGCGGGGCCTTGCTGGATGCCGTGTCCGGAGAAGCCGTTGCCGAAATAGAAATTTTGATGGACGGGGTGGCGGCCGATGATGCCGTTCTGGTCGAACCAGTTGTAATCATAGTGGCCGACCCAGGAGGAGACCAGCTTCAACGTTTCAAAAGCGGGCACGCGGTTGGCCATGGCGGGCCAGACGCGATCATAAAACCAGCTTTCCTCCATCTCCCAGTCCTTCACCTTGGGTTCGTCAGCTTCATCGGGCGTAAAGCTTGCCAGAAAGGTGCGGCCTTCGGGGCGGAAGTAGTCTCCGGTGATATCGAACACTGCGGGGCCGGCGCGCATCCCGTCCGTTGCGCCAGGGCAATCGACGACGTAGCCGTAGCGCTTGGCGGGTGAGACGGGCAAGTCAATTCCAGCGAGTGCGGCGATGGCACCAGCGCTGGTGCCTGCGGCATTCACGACATGATCGGCGGTGATGGTTTCGCCGGATGAGGTGATGATGACGGGCTGTGCTGATCCGAGATCAAGACCAGTGACTTCGGCGGCGCGATATTCGACAGCTTTGGCAATCGCACCTTTGCGCATCAGTGTGAGAAGCGCGTAAGGATCGAACCAGCCTTCATTTTTTGCGCCGAAGGACACTGCTGTTATGCCGTCGAAATTGATATAGGGAAAACGCCTGTGCATTTCATTGCCGCGCAGGATGACGGTGTCGGTGCCCATGGATTTCTGCAGGGCCAGATTTTCTTCGAGAACAGCAATGCCCTTGTCGGTGGCGCAGATGAGATAGCCGCGGTCACGGAAGGAGACATCGGCGTCCGCACCGAATTCGGACTTGAGTTCACGGATCAGTCGCAGGCCGAATTGCGAGAGGTGGATGTTCTCGGCATTGGAAAACTGCTGGCGGATGCCACCCCAGGAGAGTGGCGTGCAGGCGCGCTGGTAGGTGGGATCCTTCTCGAAAACAATGATGCGGCCGGTGTAGCCGTTCTTGCGGAGATAATAGCCGGCAGAAGAACCAACGATGCCACCACCGATGATGGCAACACCGGCATGTGTCATGCGATGGCCTGCAATTCTTTCAGAACAGCGTCACCCATTTGTTGGGTGTTGGTGTTGGCCGGTTGATCGCCTGCGATATCTTTGGTGCGCAGGCCTTTGGCCAGCACGACTGAGATGGCGGCGTCGAGCTTGTCCGCCCATTCACCCATGTTGAGTGAATAACGCAACGCCATGCCGAAGCTTGCGATCATCGCAATCGGATTTGCGGCTCCCGTGCCAGCAATGCCTGGAGCAGAGCCGTGCACGGGTTCATACATGGATTTGCGGCGTTTGGTTTTTGCGTCAGGTGCGCCCAAGGCTGCTGATGGCAGCATGCCAAGCGAGCCGGTCAACATCGCAGCGACGTCAGACAACACATCACCGAAGAGATTGTCAGTGACGATCACATCATATTGCTTGGGCCAGCGCACAAGCTGCATGGCGCAATTGTCGGCGAGGACGTGCTCGAGTTCGATGGCGGGGTATTCTGTGGCGTGGATGCGCGTAACGATTTCGTTCCACAGCACACCGGTTTTCATCACGTTGCGCTTTTCGGCGGACGAGACCTTGTTTTTGCGCGTCTTGGCGAGATCAAAAGCGACGCGGGCGATGCGTTCGATTTCAAACGTGTCGTAGACTTGCGTGTCGATGCCGCGCTTCTGGCCATTGCCCAGATCGGTGATGGTTTTTGGTTCGCCGAAATACACGCCACCCGTCAGCTCACGGACGATCAGGATGTCGAGGCCCTCAACCACGTTCTTCTTGAGTGAAGAAGCATCGGCGAGTGCTGGATAGCAAATGGCGGGGCGCAGGTTGGCGAAGAGTCCGAGATCCTTGCGCAGGCGCAGAAGACCCGCTTCGGGCCGCACATCGTAGGGCACCTTGTCCCATTTGGGGCCGCCGACAGCGCCGAAAAGGACGGCGTCGGAAGCCATGGCCAGTGCCATGTGATCGTCAGAAATCGCCTTGCCGTGCGCGTCGTACGCAGAGCCTCCCGCCAGACCGCGATCCGTCTCGAATTTCGCGATGCCTTGGGCATTGAACCAGGCAATGAGTTTTTCGACCTCGGCCATGACCTCAGGGCCAATACCATCGCCGGGGAGAAGGAAGAGATTGTAGGAGGCCATGGTCCACTCACATTTGATTTTGCGCGTGGCCTAGCGTGTTCCTGCACAGGAGACAAGGGTGGGTAGAAACGCCAATTTGGTTGAGATGAGGCTGCCAAAAGACAGGCCTTGGTCCCTCACTCCGCCCAAGATAAACTCCGTGAAACGACTGTGTCCGTGATCTCCGAGCACAATCAAGCCTGCGCCGTGTAAGGCAAATACATCAGGTGCGGCAGCTCGTACCGCAACGGGATAGACCTGTACGCCGAGGATCACATAGAGACCAGAAATATGGACTTTAAACGCTGCGGCAAGCCTGCGTGCCGCTTCGATCAACTACGGCATCAGGCCAAATTCGTTCTGGCAAAGCTGAATGGTTTTGTAGGCCATGACAATCCTCCATATGGAAGAAAGTAGTCTGCTCCACTTCGCATGGGGATGATTGGAGGGGGGATGGTTGTTTACGGACAGGTAATGTTGGTTTGGCATGAAAGTGTGTGACCCAATGCCGGAAGACGCAACCAACAGTGGGAGAAGCGCTCAGCGCCATCGGATTAGCAGCTGATCCGTTTGCTGCCATGGCAACTGGAAGTGACTGGTGGGCTTTCAAAGTCTGGGGTCTAAGCGTTCCGTGCTACAACTTTTCCTGGCGACGCAAGGCACTGGCGTTTCATGATCTGCATCATGTCGTGACGGGTTTCCCTTGCACAATGAAAGGCGAGATGCAGGTTGCGACCTGGGAATTTGCGGCGGGGCCATTCCATAATCGCTTTGCCCAACTGTTTTGCCTGCCACTGGTCGCGCTCGGAGCGGCGCTCATTCCGCGACAGCAGTTTGCCGCCTATCGCGACGGACTAGCGCGGCGCAGCCTCTTCACACGAGAGCCTGGATTTGCAGTGCGTGATCTCCCGGTGGCCGACCTTGTGGCAATGACGGAGCGATCGCACGATCCAGTTGGTTTCCGGCGCGAAGTCACCGGCTACTGCACGCTCGTCAGCGCATCGCTTTCCATGTATGTGCTGCCGATTCTGTTGCTGTGGTCATGTTTGCGCTGACTTCTCCATCATCGACGCGCCGGAGGCCCCGGCGCAATGGCAAATTTTCTGGCGTCTGAATATCCCACGCGAGGCCCAGTCGTTCCAGCAGTCGGATATACATGAAACCAATGTCAATCTGGTTTTCACTTACACCGTGTTTGGCGGAAGCCGGGAATGCGTGATGATTGTTGTGCCAGCTTTCGCCCATTGTAGGGATGGCCCAGAGCGCCACGTTGTGACCCATCATGCCTGCACCTTCCACATCCCAGGTCTGGGGGCCGCGCGTGTGAGCGATACGGGAAATATACCAGTGCATTGTCGTGCATGCGGCGACGCGCACAAACACACCCCACGCCAACCACGGCATTCCACCGATTGCGTAGAGCACAATGCCGATGGGCAACTGGTGCCACATCGCGGTGCGCTGTAAGAACTGATAGACTTTGTCGTTCAAGACTTCTGGGCCCGGGTTGAAGCGTGGCGGATTTTTCAATTCGATGCGGCTGTGCAGATACCACCAAGCATCCTTCAACATGCCCGCACGATGCGCAAAAAAATCATTGCAGCGCGACGTGCGTTGCGCCCAGTCGCGCATATCATGGGTCCGTATGGTCCAGAGGGGACCTCCCATGCCAACTGCGGTGCCGAGATAGATGCTTACATATTCGAGCCACTTCGGGCATTTGAAACTGCGGTGAATCATGCGGCGGTGAAAGCCAACGGAATGGCCACAGCAAAGGGTCATGGCGCTGATGCCGAGAAAAACGAAGAAGGCAGACCATGTAAAATACAGCGGCCCAAGGATCAGGGCTGCAATCAACATGCTTCCGTTGAAAATGGAGCGAACACAGTCCCAGCGGACCGTACCCTCGATAGGGCTGCAGGTGTCGTCGAACTCGAGACCATTGATGCGGAAAGCATCGCGGCGCGGAATAGTGGCGGGCTGTTGCATCAATGCTCCTGGGCTTTGTGGTGGAGCGTAGTGATGGATGGTTAAACGAAGGTGACTACTCCGCCGCAACCTTGCTCATCGGGTTGTTCGGGTGTGTGGTCCAGTTGGCGTAGTCATTGGAGATCGGTTTGTTGGTGCGAGGGTCCACGCCCTTATCCATGCGTTCCATGGTGATGCAGTCAGGTACCGGGCAGACCTCCACACAAAGATTGCAGGCGACGCATTCGGCATCGATCACTTCGAAATGGCGCTTGCCATTCTTGGTGCTGGTGATGGCCTGGTGGGACGTGTCTTCGCAGGCGGCGTAGCATCTTCCGCACTTGATGCAGGCGTCCTGATCGATGCGGGCCTTGGCCACGTAGTTCAGGTTCAGATACTGCCAGTCGGTGACGTTGGGCACGGCGAGGCCACGGAAATCCTCGATTGATGCATAGCCTTTCTCATCCATCCAGCGCGCCAGTCCGGACTTCATTTCTTCCACGATCTTGAAACCGTAAGTCATGGCGGCAGTGCACACTTGCACGGTGCCAGCGGACATGGCGATGAATTCCGCAGCATCGCGCCACGTTGTAATGCCGCCAATGGCGGAGATGGGAAAATGCCGCGTTTCTTCAGCACGTGCAATATCGGACACCATGGACAATGCGATGGGTTTCACCGCCGGCCCGCAATAGCCGCCGTGCGAGCCCTTGCCGTCAATCGATGGCATGGGCGAAAATGAATCGAGATCGACATGGGTGATCGAATTGATGGTGTTGATCAGCGACACAGCATCGGCACCACCTTGAAAGGCTGCCGCGGCAGGTTTTCGGATGTCGGTGATGTTGGGTGTGAGTTTCACGATCACCGGCAAACGCGAATGTTGCTTGCACCAACGGGCAACCATCTCGATGTATTCCGGCACTTGCCCCACGGCGGAACCCATGCCGCGTTCGCTCATGCCGTGGGGGCAGCCGAAATTCAGTTCAACGCCGTCGCAGCCTGTTTCCTCGACGCGGGCCAAAATCCTTTTCCAGGAGTCTTCATCACACGGCACCATCAGCGAGACGACCATGGCGCGGTCGGGCCAATCGCGTTTCACCTTCTTGATCTCCTGCAAGTTGATCGCAAGCGGTCGGTCGGTGATCAGTTCAATATTGTTAAGGCCGAGCAGTCTTCGGTCAGGACCGTGGATGGCGCCGTATCGCGGACCATTGACATTGACGATGGGGGGACCGTCCTCGCCAAGGGTCTTCCACACAACACCACCCCAACCAGCCTTGAAGGCGCGCACCACGTTGTATTCCTTGTCCGTGGGAGGAGCTGATGCGAGCCAAAAAGGGTTTGGTGATTTGATGCCGACAAAATTCGAGCGAAGGTCTGCCATGGGTTACTCCTACGTGAATTTTCCCTCTCCCCTTGTGGGAGAGGGTACGGCGAAGCCGGGGGAGGGGGGGTGGTTTAACGAGGCACTGGCGTTGAGAGACCCCTCATCCGGCGCTTTGCGCCACCTTCTCCCGCAAGGGGAGAAGGGAGGGAAGATTTGACTATGCCGACAGGTAAGCATTTATGCTCTCCGCTGCCCTGCGGCCATCATCCACGGCGGCCACGGTCAAATCCTTGCCACCCGCCGCGCAGTCGCCACCGGCCCAGATGCCGGGAATGCTGGTACGCTTCTCCTGATCAACGGCGATGCGGCCGCCCGCAAGTTTCAATGCGTCTGATGTGACATCGATATAGGTCTGGCCGATGGCTTTGAAGATCATGTCAGCTTCAATGTCGAAGGTTTCGCCGGAGCCTGCGAGCCTGCCTTTTTTCATCACCATGTATTCACATTTCAAGCCTGCGACCTTGCCCGACTTCAGCAGGATTTTTTTGGGTGCCACCCAATGCTTTATCTTGACGCCCCTGGTTTGCGCGAGATTCTGCTCGAACGCGCTCGCCTTCATGTGGGCCGCCCCACGGCGGTAGAGAATTGTCACATCCTCTGCGCCTAGCAGTTTTGATTGCACGGCGCAGTCTATGGCGGTCATGCCGCCTCCGATGACGAGGACCTTGCGGCCCACAGGCAGTTTCGACAGGTCTTTGGCCTGGCGCAGGTTGGCGATGTAGTCGACCGCGTCCGCGATGCCTTTGGTGTCATCATTCTTGATCCCAAGTTCATTGACGCCGGCAAGGCCGACGCCGACAAAAACCGCGTCGAAGGATTTTTGCAGTTCGGTGAGTTTCGGCTTCCTGCCATGTTCGATTTCAATGCCGCCAATCGCCAGAACAAAATCCACTTCCTGCTGGGCAAAGCCATCGACCGTTTTGTAAGCGGCGATGCCGAATTCGTTGAGGCCGCCGGACTTCTTGCGCGCTTCGAAGATGGTCACTTGGTGGCCGTGCTGGCTGAGACGATGGGCGCAGGCCAGACCGGCGGGTCCTGCGCCCATCACTGCCACGCGCTTTCCCGAAGGGACGGCGCGCGCATAGGGATGTTTCTTGTCAGCCATTGCTGAATCAGTGGCGTAGCGTTGCAACTGACCAATTTTGACGGGCTTGCCTTCGGACGCCATGCGCACGCAAGCCTCTTCGCAAAGTGTCTCTGTCGGACACACACGGGCGCACATGCCGCCCAATATGTTCTGGTCAAAAATGGTTTTGGCGGCGGAAAGGGGGTGGCCTGCCGCGATCTCCCGAATGAACAGGGGAATGTCAATCGAGGTCGGGCAAGCCGTCTGACACGGTGCCTCATAGCAAAACAAGCACCTGTCGGATTCAACGAGGGCTTCATGTCCAGTCAGGGGAGGGTGAAGGTCGGCAAAATTCGAGGCGTAGTCGGCTTTGCCCAGGCGTTTGCCCGCAATATCCGGTCCCTTGGCTGGCATCACTCCCCTCCAAATCGGTTCAAACCAAAGGATGCCAGAATTTGTTCAAATGGTCAAATTTTGCAAATTCCTTATTCCGGCGCTTTGCCATTCACATCAATCACCGTGCACAGGTGCTGGCTGGTTTTGAATACGTTGGTTTTTCTTGATGTTGCCCTGGTACAGCCGAAAAGGGCCAGTTGGGTGGCGTCTTCCTCGTTGTCGAGACCCCAGACCATGTAGGACGTGCCGCTCTTGTTGATGGCGGAGGCCCGGTGCGGGGCGGCGTTGCGGTAGCGCTTGTCCTTCTTGGTGCGTTTCCAATTGGCGAAGGCCTTTTTGTTGACGGACTGTTGTTTCGGCAGCTTCACGGTGCTCTCACCAAGGAATGAGGTGATGGCGGTGTTCACCTTGGTGTTCCAGGGCCAAGGAATGTGCGAACGGCCCGGCAAAACCGTGAACTTCGGATTGTGCGTCGCATTCTGTGCAGCACAGGTGCGGCTGGCCTCTTCCGAGATGCGATAGCCCATGCCATTCACATACTGGTCGAACTCACCCCAGATATAGAGCAGGGGCACAGACCGTGCCGCAGCGACGGGTGCGCCCAACACGCCGCATTCCTCGCCGGACACAATGATACCCGCAACGACTGTCTCGATCATCTGGACAATCAGCCCGCCTTCGGAATGGCCAAAGAGATAGATCGGTTTGTCGGGGTTGGCTTTGCGCAAGTCTTCCAACTGGCGCTGCGTCTGGGCAATGCGCAGTCGCCATACTGTGGAAATTTGCTCAGGTGGATAGTCGTGCATCTGGCCGCATACTTCCTTTGGGCGTTTTGCCGCGAAGCTGTCAGGTGCATAGAGGTCGTATCCCAACGCATTGAAATAGGCCCCCCAAATATCGGTAAAAATCCGGTCGCCCAAACCGTTGCAACCATGCACCAGCAAAACGATGGCTTTGGCGTTTTTGACGGTGTATTTGCGGCCCTTGCGCAGGGTGGCGTCGTTGCCTGCCGTTGGTTTTTGCCATTGAGGATCGAGTGATGCCGATGCCAGTTTCCAGGCATTTCCCAGCGCCAGGATTTCGCATGCAGGTGCTGGTGGTTTGCGCAAAGAGATGAACTTGCTGCGTTCATTGCAGTAGTCGAGTGCGGCGCGCGTGGCAGTTGGTTCATCAGTCATTCCATAGGCCCAGCCCACAGCGCCATTGCTTGCGGTGGCCATGGCTTTTTGACTGGATGACGGGCTGTGAATGTAACGCCAGAAATATTCAGCCCTGATATCGACAAGGGGCTTTGTCTCTTCCGCCTGAGCTGCACCGGCTGCGGCCAGGATCAGCAACAGTAACGCCATCACCATTTTCACCAGTGCCATCCCTCGAATGTCTGAACCGAAATGAAGCATGGATCACGTCCATGCGAAAGTGGACAATTGCATGGCGTGCGGCCTATCTTGAGCCCCGGTCAAACAAGGTCTCCCCATGAGCAAAGCGCCAAAACCCCCCAAATTCCGTTCGCAGCTGTGGTTCGACAACCCGGACAATGCCGACATGACGGCGCTCTATATTGAGCGCTATCTCAATTACGGCTTCACGCAAGGCGAGTTGCAGGGTGGCAAGCCGATCATCGGCATTGCGCAGACGGGGTCGGATTTGAGCCCTTGCAACCGCGCCCATGTGGATTGGGTGCGGCGGGTGCGTGATGGCATCACGGCGGCGGGCGGCATTCCCATGGAATTCCCGATCCATCCCATTCAGGAAACGGGCAAGCGGCCCACGGCGTCGCTGGATCGCAATCTGGCCTATCTCTCTTTGGTGGAAGTTCTGCATGGTTATCCGATTGACGGTGTCGTTCTCACAATCGGCTGCGACAAGACCACGCCCGCCTGTTTAATGGCAGCAGCGACGGTGGATATTCCGGCGATTGCCTTGTCGTCAGGCCCGATGCTCAATGGTGACTACAAGGGCCAGCGGACAGGCTCTGGCACCATCGTGTGGCTGGCGCGGGAAAAACTCGCAACGGGTGAGCTGGACTACAACGGTTTTGTCGATCTGGTGGCCTCGTCCGCGCCATCAACGGGTTACTGCAACACCATGGGTACGGCCTCGACCATGAACTCGCTCACCGAAGCACTGGGCATGTGTCTCCCCTACAATGCCGTGATCCCGGCCCCTTACCGCGAGCGCGGGCAGATGGCGTATGAAACGGGCCGTCGTATTGTTGACATGGTGCATGAAGATTTGACGCCTTCGAAGATCATGACGCGCAAAGCGTTTGAAAATGCCATTCGTGTGAACACCGCGATTGGTGGATCCACCAATGCGCCCAACCATCTCAATGCGATTGCGCGGCATCTGGGTGTTGAGCTTGATGTTGTTGACTGGGAACAGCAGGGTTTGAAATTGCCGTTGCTTGTCAACATGCAGCCAGCGGGAGAATATCTCGGCGAAGATTTCCATCGCGCCGGTGCGGTGCCTGCTGTCATTGCGGAACTGATTGGTGCGGGAAAAATCCACGAGGATTGCATCACCGCCAATGGCAAGACGATTGGTGAGAACAACAAGGGCAAGTTCTCGTGGAATCGTAAAGTGATCCGTGAGTTCAAGGACCCGATCAAAAAGGATGCTGGCTTCAAGATGCTGTCAGGCAATCTGTTTGATAGCGCCATCATGAAGACCAGTGTGATCTCGGACGAATTCCGCACCCGCTATCTCTCGAACCCCAAAGACCTCAATGCGTTTGAAGCCAAGGCCATCGTGTTTGATGGCCCGGAGGATTATCACACCAATATCGACAACAAAAAACTCGATGTCGATGAAAACACCATCCTGTTCATTCGCGGTGTGGGGCCGCTGGGCTATCCGGGTGCGGCAGAAGTCGTCAACATGCGCGCGCCGAACTATCTGCTGGAGCGCGGCATCCGTTCACTGCCATGTGTGGGCGATGGACGGCAAAGCGGTACTTCAGGGTCTCCTTCCATTTTGAACGCCTCCCCCGAAGCCGCCGCTGGTGGTGGATTGGCGTTGCTTAAAAACGGCGACATGGTGCGCATTGATCTCAACACGGGCGATTGCAACATGCTGGTGAGTGAGTCTGAGTTGGCCAAGCGCCGCGCCGAGTTGGAGAAGAGCGGCGGCTACAAGGTGCCGGAGTCACAAACGCCATGGCAGGAAATCTTCCGGAAAGAGACCGACCAACTCGCACAAGGCATGGTGCTGAAAGGTGCCACGAAGTTCCGGCGGATCGCCAAGGTGCATCCGGTGCCGCGGGATAATCATTGAGGGGTGTTAGATTCCGATTTGCAAGCGCCCATGCAAAGGAATGACAAATGCATGATGCGAGTGCTCAAAAAAGAACATATATAGAACGAAATGCTTGTGGATTGAGGCTGGTTGTTTGGTCGTGAATCATATCAAATCTGATAAATACTGCGAGTCACAAGAAAAAGGGACCGGTTCAGGTCCCCTTTTGTGAGTGTGTGGCAGAGTGGTTTATTGCAGCCGACTGTTAATCGGCAGGGGTGGTACTTCTCAAGATGGCCACACCCCGCGGGTTCGAATCCCGTCATACTCGCCATAACTTGGGGGGCCTCGAGAGGCTCCCCTTTTCTTTTTCAAGCGAATAATCGTCGCTCAGTCAATGAGTGCGAGCCATATTAGTTGCTGAGAACTTGCAGTGATTCTATTTGTCACACTTATTCACTTTTTGTTCTATGAGATCTCACTTTACCTAGACTTCCTATACCTGATCCAAGCCTCGTCCCGGCCTGCGCCGGGGCGACGGGCCTTCGTTGGTGAGTTCACTGCGCGGCGATTTCTGCCGCTCTTTTGGGCAATACTTGAACAAGCGTGTCAATCACGCGGTGAGTCAATCCACTGTCGCGCATCATCTTAACTTCATCTGCCAAACGGTCAGGCAACTCGCTTGCCATCGCCTGGATACGTTGAATGACGCGGTCCTCGTTGATACGGCAGGTCGCAGCAAGTTTGCGCCAGTCGGACAGGGAAACCTCCGACAATCCGTAGCGATCGCCGATCTTCATGGCGAGCTTTGCCTTGCGAGGATCAATATGTGGATAGGGCAGAATGCTTGCGATGTCGTAGAGTGGCGCAAGTCGTACCATTCCGCCGCCGCCGATCAGCAATGAGTAATTCTTGGCGTGAGCATCGGTGCCGCCAATCAGCCAGTTGTAGATGAGGGCGTCAATGAATGTTGATACGTCGTCTTGCGCTGCAAACGGAAACTTTGGGCTATTTGCCGCGAGCCTATGGCTCGAAACATTTGAGCGAATGGCCTCCACAATCGGCTTCGGCCCTGGGCCACCCTGGTTTTGATACTTTATGGCCGGATGAACGCTGAGTGCCTGGCAAAAATCTTCCTGGTGAAACCGTGCGACAAAAGTTGTTTCTGCTTGCTTAAAAAGACGTTCAGCCAAGTCAAAGTCCTCATTCGCTTCACGCGTGATCTCTTTGCTCTCGCTTTCGGCATCCACATCACCTTTTCGTCTTCGCATCTCGGCTTCGGCGTGAAGCTTCACGGCATGTGCCTTGCGTTGTTCCGCAGCGTCACGGACAATCATCCGGTCATATCGTTCGACGACGATCGTGGGGACGTCTTCAAATTGAAGGACTGTTGACCTTACTGTTTCAAGACCGAGCGCACTTGCGAGCCGTAAGCATAGATGTTCGTTCTCCGCATGACCTGATAGCGCGATACTGGCGGGCTTCAGGATATGTGTCGTTGCCGTTCTGCCAGACGTTGCTCCCCAGTTTGCTCCATCAAAGAAGAGTGCCGTTTTTGGTTGCGCTCCAGCCAGGCTGAATTGACCCCGGTCAGTGCCAAGGCGTCCGGCACTGGCATCGGCCCTGACCATGCGAAGCCTTTCTGCAAGCTGTGCGTCGGTCAACCAGTCGGGCTCGGGTTGTGCTTCAGGCAAGATTGCTTCGATTCTATCCGGCTTCACAAACTGGATCGCACCGGCACAATCTTCTCCAACATGGCTCAGCAGGTCGAAGGCATTGCGTTGGGAGACCTGAAATTTCTTTCCCCAACTCATCAACACGCCGTCGTTGTCCGGCAACAAGCCCCAAATGAACGGCTCGACAGATTTGTGCGAGTGTTCCCGTGACGCCATCGGCATGGACAGTGACAACGGGTACGCGTCGTTCGACCTGCGCCATGTTTCAGAATATGTGAATGCGGTTTTTCCTGCCTTGCTTTCAAGCATGCCTGCTTCTTGGCCGTTGAGGAAAACGAAAAGTTCCTTCATTTCGCTCTCCTCTGTAGTTCGTGTGTTAGCGAATTGTTGCTGGTTGATCCCGGTACCCTCGCATTGCTGCCTGCATCATCGGTGGTCAGCTCCAGACCAAGAGCTGACATGGCCTGAAGGACCAGCACGAGGCTAGCGCGTGGTTTGCCCTGTTCGATCTCGTTGATCCAAAGCCTGCTGGTACCCAGCTTGCTTGCAAGGTCAGCTTGGTTCAAGCCGAGGAAACGTCGCCTTGATCTGATCAGCGTCCCAATGTCTTTGGGGGTTCTAACAGACACGATGGTCATGTAAGCGATCACCTACTATTCGAAATGTAAGCGATAGCATACTTTTTATAATGTATGCAATAGCATACATTCACCCCACTCCGACCCTCCAAATCGTCCCCGCCGCTACCGCCAAGAACAGCACTCCTGCCGCGCGCCCGATCCAAATCGTCACGCTGGGATATCCTGTCAGAAAATCCCGCGACTTCGCCGCTGCCAGTCCCAGCCCGCCATAGATCGCTCCCTGCACCAGCACGGTGATCACGCCCATGGCCACGGCCTGCGCCCACAACGGTCCGTATCTTGGCAACATGAATTGCGGGTAGACGGCGAGGGTGAACATGTAGGCTTTGGGGTTCAGCACGCAGGTGATGAAGCCCTGGCCGAAAGCGGTGCGGAGCGATGCCGCACCCGTTGTGCCGAGGCTCGCCACGGTGATGGAACTCCTCACCAGTGTCCAACCGATCCAGGCCATGTAGGCGGCACCGGCCAGCAAGATCACGGTGAACACGGTTGTGGGCAAGGTGGTCAACACGCCGACGCAGACAAGCGCAAACACCGTGTGAAACACGCCGCCCAGCATCACGCCCGCTGTTGCTGCGATGCCCCGTGCGCGGCCACCGGTCAGGGCGTTGGCGATCACGAAGAACATGTCCATCCCCGGCACGGCGATGATGCCAAAGACAAGAACGAAGAAGATCCAGAGATTTTGTGAATAGGTCATGGTGCAATTCCAAATAGAACGGCCCGCTGACAGGGTATGTCAGCAGGCCGGATTTCTCGACTATAGCCAAACATAGCACATCCACCGTACGGTGTCAAGCATTATTTTCCTATATTGATTTACAAGGATAATTGGGCGACAAGTTGTGATGACCCAGATGAAACTCATCTCTCCCCAGATCACTGCAACGTTTTCCACCTTGGGTGCGCGGCTTGTTTCCTTGATCATTGATGGCATCGATGTCGTGATGGGTGGTGGAACGGATGCGGATTTTCTCAGCGGAGACTGGACCACGGGCATTGTGTGCGGGCGGCACGCGGGGCGGATCACGAATTCGACGTTCGAGATTGATGGTGTGATACACAAGGTGCTACCGACATTCGATGCGCATCAGTTGCATGGTGGGCCGGATAATTTTGGCATCCGGCATTGGGATTATCACCTGATCGATAATGGCATCCGATTCACGCTGGTGTCGCCAGACGGGGACCAGGGTTTTCCGGGTGAGGTGAAGGTCACGGCGGATTATGTGTTGAAGGGTTCGGTGCTGTCACTCGACCTGAAAGCAACAACGACAAAACCGACGGTGATCAATCTCACCAATCATGGGTACTGGAACTTGATTGGCGGAAAGTCAGCGTTTGAGCATGAAATGTCGATTGAGGCAGATCGTTACGTCGAGCTCAATGAATTGCTGCTGCCATCGGGTGCATTGCGTGACGCCACGAACACGCGCTGGGATTTTCGTGCGCTGCGTATCGTGGGGGAGAACTATGACAATTGCTGGGCGCTGAATGGCAAGCGCGGTGTTTTGCGGAAAGGTCTGACCTTGCGCGATCCCTCATCGGGGCGAACAATGGAAGTCTGGACCACGGAAGCCGGCATGCAGATGTATACGTGCTTTCACTGGAACGGCATGTTCCCGGGAAAACGCGGACCTTTGCACCAATACGAAGCCATTGCCATCGAGCCGCAGAATTTCCCGGATGCGTGCAATCACAAGAACTTCCCGAATTCAATTGTGCGACTGGGGGTGGGTTACAAGAACCGGATGGAGTGGCGGTTTGGGTGATTTGCCCTTCCCCACGCTTCGCGTGAGGGAGGGCAACTACAAAAAATTGTACGGATCGACATCAATCTGCAAATTCAGTGATCCCTTGGGCTTCACGTCTTTCAACCACAGGCGCAGAAAATTCTGGATGTTCACATCTCGCTTCGCTTTGATGAGATAGCGCCAGCGGTAGCGTCCGCGTACGATTGAAATTGGCGCAGGGGCGGGGCCGAGGATGGTGATGTTGTCGCCAGCGGGTTCGATCTTGAGAAGTGATTTGGCGAAGCGTTCGGTTTCATTCGCATCGGTGCCTGAGATGATCAGGGCGGCCAATCTGCCGTAGGGCGGAAGGCTTGCGTTTTCGCGGATGATTTTTTCCTGGTTGAAATAGGCGTCGCGGTCGCCGGAGGTGAGGGCGCGCATCAAGGGATGATCGGGGGAATAGGTTTGCACCAAGGCGTGGCCCGGTTTTTCGCCACGGCCGGCGCGGCCCGCGACTTGTGCGAGCAACGCCCAGGTGCGTTCTCCGGCTCTGGGGTCAGATGATTCCAGTGCAAGATCGGCATCGACGACGCCGACAAAGGTGAGAAACGGAAAGTGGTGGCCCTTGGCCACAAGCTGCGTGCCGATCACCAGATTGTGCACCCCTTCTTCCACTTCACGCAAGACATCGCGCAACATCACACCACGTGATATGTCGCTTGAGAGAATCGCAATGCGGGCTTCGGGGAAATTTTTCGCGGCTTCTTCGGCGAGGCGTTCGACACCGGGGCCGACGGAGACAAGCTTGCCTTCGGCTGCGCATTTCGGACAGGCGTTTGGCACTGGTTCCTGATGGGCGCAGTGGTGGCACATGAGAATGCGGCGGAAGCGGTGTTCGACCATGGAAGCTGAACAGTTCGGGCAATCCATGCGATGGCCACAGGCGCGGCACAACGTAAGGGGCGCATAGCCCCGGCGGTTCAAAAACAACAAGGTCTGATCGCCTGCATCCATTGCCGCTTTGACATTTTCGATGAGAGGTGCAGACAGCCAGTCGCCCGGTTCCAGCTTTTGCAGCTTCATGTCGATCATCTTGATCTCGGGAAGCTCTGGCCTGCCGTGGCGGTCCAGCAGTTTCACCACGCCATAGCGACCGCGATCAACATTGACGATGGTTTCGAGCGAGGGTGTTGCCGATGACAATACAACGGGGAAGTTGGCCTTGGTGCCATAGAGCACGGCCATGTCGCGCGCATGATAGGACACGCCGTCATCCTGCTTGTAGGCTTGTTCGTGCTCTTCATCGACGACGATGAGGCCGAGATTGGGCCAGGGGAGGAACAGAGCTGAACGGGCGCCGACGACGATGTGTGCGTTGCCTTGCGCAAGGCCGCGCCAAACACGTTCGCGTTCGCGTGGACGCAAGCCCGAATGCCACGCGGCGGGTTCGCAATCGAAGCGGTCCTCGACGCGTTTCAGGAATGTTTCAGTGAGTGCTATTTCGGGGAGGAGCAACAGCACTTGTTTACCCTGCCGCAGCGCTTCGGCCATGGCTTCAAAATAGACTTCGGTTTTGCCGGAGCCAGTGACACCATCAAGCAGTGTGACTTTGCTGGTGCCGATGGTAGCTTGCAGAACATGTGCCGCAGCGCGTTGGTCGTCCGACAATGTCTTCGTGCCATTGTCAGCATTCGGTGACTTGAATGGGCGATGCGACGGGAGTGCCACTTCTTCCAGTGCGCCGTCCTTGGCCAGCGCCTTCACAACACTCACACCAACGCCTGCTTCCTGCGCCAACTCAACAGCGCGCATCGGCAATTCGGATGCAATGTCGAGAATGCGTTGCCGTTGCGGTGTCATGCGTTTTGCCAGTTGTCCGGTGGCGCGATAAGCGGCGAGTTCACGTGGTGGAGCGAAGGCTGAGGGCACGCGGATGACCATGCGCAGCACATTGCCCTTGGGTTCGAGATAGTAGGCGGACAGCCATTCGATGAACTGGCGATGGGTTTCCGGCATCGGTACCATGTCGAAGACCTGGCTGACATCACGCAGCTTCATGTTGGTGGGGCTGGAAGGCCGTACCTCCCACACCACACCGATGCAGGATCGCGGGCCAAGCGGCACTTCGACGTAGTTTCCTGGCTGCACCGCCATGCCGTGCGGCACGGCGTAAGTGTAGGCCGTGTCCAGCGCCAAAGGCAAAAGCACTTCGGCAAACATTTCAGCGCCTGGGGCGGAATCGCTCGTCATTGCGACTGGAATAGACTTTGAGGTGCCGGGCTTCCAGCCCTATATCAGCCCGATGAAGCCTGAGCCCCGGGTGCGCGAGATTGTCTATACGGAACCGTTCCCGCTGGCGCGGCGGCTCAAGGGGCGCGGTGCATTGACACTCTTTGAAAGCACGCGGCGGCACCAGTTTCTGGGGCGTTATTCTTATCTGGCGGTCAATCCCACCATGGCCCTCGTTGACGTGTCGCTCGAACAGGTGGCGGCACAGCTTGCTGCCAACAGGCGCGAACATGTGGAAAGCATTCCACCATTTCAGGGTGGGCTGGCGGGTTTTGTTTCTTATGACTTCGGACGCACACTAGAACCAAAAGCGCGTCTTGCGGTGCGCGGGCCGGTGGCTCCGCATATGGTCTTGCAGGCTTACAACGTGGTGATCTCATTCGATCACTTGCAAGAACGGGCGTGGATTGTTTCGGATACGGAACAACAGGCAGATGAACTGGAACGGCTGCTGAAACGAAAACCTGCTCCTCTTGGGCCGCACACTGCATCCCGCTTTGTATCGAACATGACGCGCGCACAGTATGAAGCGGCGGTCCAACGGACGATCAACTACATTCTTGATGGCGACATTTTTCAGGCGAACATCACGCAATGCTGGTCGGCAGCAAAACCTCCCGATTTTGATCCATACGGTTTCTACAATGTCCTGCGCCAGCGCAATCCTGGAACGTTCCAGGCCCTCCTCGACTATGGTGAAGCGACGGTGATCTCAAGTTCGCCGGAACGGCTGATTTCCCTTGATGGAAAGACCGCAGAAGCACGACCGATCAAGGGCACACGGCGGCGCGATGATGATCCGTCGCGCGATGCAACACTGGTTGCAGAGCTACTGGCTTCACGCAAGGACCGTGCCGAAAACATCATGATTGTCGATTTGTTGCGCAATGATCTCAGCCGCGTGTCCAAGCCCGGAACAGTGCATGTTCCCACGCTGTGTGGTTTGGAAACCTACGCCAATGTGCATCATCTGGTATCAGTGGTGACGGGCGAACTGCGCGACGGGCTTTCGCAAGTCGAACTGTTCCGGGCGGTGTTCCCCGGCGGATCGATCACGGGAGCGCCGAAGATCCGGGCCATGGAAATCATCGATGAACTGGAAGGCATGGGACGCGGGGTTTACTGCGGTGCCATCGGCTACTTCGGCTACAATGGCCATTGTGATTTCAACATCGCCATCCGCACGGTGCAGATCGCGGATGACGTCATTCGCGTGCAGGGTGGCGGTGGCATTACGGCGCGGTCTGATCCTGCGTCTGAGTATGACGAGAGCGCGCTCAAGGTGCAGCGCATTCTGGATGCGTTCACATGATACTCATCGTCGACAACTATGACTCGTTTGTTTTCAACGTGGCGCGTTACTTTGAAGAACTTGGTGAGCGCGTGACAGTGAAACGCAACGATGAAGTTGCGGCGCATGATCTCAAAGTGAAGGCCATCGTGATTTCACCGGGGCCAAGGGCTCCACAACAGGCGGGGCAGTCGATGGAGATTGTGCGGGAATGCTCCGGTCAAGTTCCCATTCTTGGCATCTGTCTGGGGCATCAAGTGATTGGAGAGGTGTTCGGCGGCAGAGTGACACGGGCCAGACGGCCGATGCACGGTGATTCATCCGAAATCAAGCACAGTGGCACGGATGTGTTTGAAGGCCTTCCGCAAAGATTTTCTGTTGGACGCTATCATTCGCTGATTGTCGAGGATATCGACAAAGCAGCGCTGGTCGTGACAGCGCACGGTGAGGATGGAGAGATCATGGGTTTGCGGCACAAGGACCATCCGACATTTGGCGTGCAGTTTCACCCGGAGTCGATCATGACAGAGCATGGCCATGACATGCTGCGAAACTTTCTGAAAGCCGTGCGCTGATGCTGTCCGTCAATGGCAAGATAGACAATGCAGAGGAACAGCACCTGAGTGCCCGAGATCGCGGCTTCATGCTGGGAGACGGGATATTTGAAACGTTGCTGGTGGTTCACCAGCGGGCCATGTGGCGCAACCAACATTTTTCCCGCATGGAGCGGACGGCGCACCACTTGGGCATCCCGTTTCACCTGGTGGAAATTTGCAACGCCGTGGATGAGGTTCTGGCTCGGTCCACCTCAAGGATGCATGTGCTGCGCGTATCGCTGTCGCGCGGCGTGACGGCGCGCGGTCTTGCAGCAGATGCTGTTTTACGAACTCTGGTGATTACTTGCGATCTATTTGACACTGCGACCATTGGAAAGCCGGTCACCTTGTTGACCAGCCAGCTGCGACGCAACCCGTTCAGTATCACCGACCGGTTCAAGACACTGTCCTACGGCAATGCGGTGCATGCGGCGCGGGAAGCGAAATCGGGCGGGGCGGATGATGCCTTGATGCTGGCCCTGGACGGCAGTGTGGCGTGTACGAGCATTTCCAATCTCTTTGTGCTCAATGGCCGAACACTCACCACGCCACCGGCTGACAGCGGAATTCTGAAAGGTGTCATGCGGGCGGAGATCATGGACAAAGCGCCTCACCATGGTTACGACGTCAAAGAAGAGCGCATGGCCCACGGGTCGCTGTTTGAGGCCGATGGCGTTTTTGTCACCAACTCGCTGCGGCTGGCATGCCCTGTTGTTTCTGTTGACGACCGTCCCTTGCGGCCGTTCGATTGTGCCGGTTTTCTGGACATGCTCACTGCCGACATTCAGGTGCAGACTGGCGTTGAATGGAACCTGATTGGGGAACGTTAACTTCTGTCAAGGAATCTTGATTACATTGTCGGCCCATGACACTTTTGATGCTCGCGGATGATGCCAAAAAAATCACCCAACCCTGGTTGCAGTGGTTGAAGAGTGAACGCCGCATGGCTGCCACGACGGTTGATGCCTATCAGCGTGACCTCAGCCAGTTCTTTGTATTTCTCTCCAGTCATTTGGGGCAAGAGGTGCGTGTGAAAGACCTGCAATCACTGACGGCAGGGGATTTCCGCAGTTTCATGGCGGCGCGACGTTCGCGAGATGTCCAAAGCCGGTCGCTGGCGCGGCAGCTGTCTTCGATACGATCCTTTTTTCGTTACGCCGAACGCCATGGCCATTTCAGCAACAGCGCCATCACTGCTGTCCGTTCGCCAAAACTGCCGCATCGTTTGCCGCGGCCGCTGTCGCAGGTTGCAGCCAAAGAAGCGGTGATGGGTGATCAACATGAACGCACTGATGGTGCGGCGTGGGTGAGTGCGCGCAACCGCGCTGTCTTCGCGCTCCTCTACGCTTGCGGTCTTCGCATTTCAGAAGCATTGGGACTGACCCGCAACCAGGTGGAACGCGACACGTTGGTTGTGCGCGGCAAGGGCGGTAAAACGCGGTTGGTGCCCTTGCTGCCGGAGGTGCGTTCACTTATCGACGCTTATCATTCATTGTGTCCCATTACAGTGGCCGCTGATGAGCCAATGTTTCGTGGCGTCAAAGGTGGCGGGCTCAGTCCTCGCATTGTGCAGCTTGACATGGAACGCATGCGCGGTGAGTTGGGGTTGGCAGACACGGCCACGCCGCATGCGCTGCGACATTCCTTCGCCTCGCACATGCTGAGTGCGGGTGCGGACCTGCGGGTGATCCAGGAATTGCTTGGGCACGCATCGCTGTCGTCGACGCAGATTTACACCGACGTCGACCGCGAACATTTGCTGGTGCAATACCGCAAGGCGCATGGATAGACTGGCATGAAATTGCATGACCGTGTGAAGTCTGATGCCGCACTGCCGAGGCAGGCAGGGGCGGTGGTGATTGGTGCTGGCATCATCGGCATTTCCACCGCGTTGGAATTGGCGGAGCGGGGCATTGATGTTGTGGTGGTTGAAAAAGGCGAGGTGGCGGCAGAGCAATCCAGCCGGAACTGGGGGTGGTGCCGCCAGATGGGGCGTGACCCGCGCGAGATTCCGCTGGCAGTCGAATCACTGAAACTCTGGCGTGGCATGAATGCAAGGATCGGCGACGAGACCGGCTTTCGCCAATGCGGCATCGTTTATCTGTCGGAGACAGCAGAAGAGTTGGCCAAGGACGAAGCGTGGTGTGACCGTCACGCACGCGCGCATTGCCTTGGCACGCAGATGATTGGCGCATCTGGCATTGCCGCATTGGTGCCAGGTTTCGCCAAGCAATGGGCAGGGGCCATGCATACGCCGACGGATGGACGGGCAGAGCCTTTCATCGCGGTTCCGGCCATGGCGCGGGCCTTGCAGCGGCGTGGCGGAAAAATTTACACACAGTGTGCGGCGCGCGGCATTGAAACGCAGGCCGGGCGTGTTCATGGCGTGGTGACAGAGCACGGTGCCATCAAAACAGACACAGTTGTTTTGGCAGGTGGTTACTGGTCGCGACGGTTTCTCAACAACATGGGTGTGCGATTTCCGCAACTCGGTGTGATCAACACGGTGATGCGGACGGCACCGCTGGATGCCGGTGTTGACTGCACGTTTTCCGGTGGCGCGTTTGCCGTGCGCAAGCGCATGGATGGCGGCTTTACCATTGCCCACAATCACCGGTCCGTGGCCGACATCACACCGGCCAGCTTCAAACACTTCTTTGATTTTCTCCCGGCACTGAAAGTTGACTGGCAGGGTCTGCGGTTGCGCATTGGGCGGCGTTTTGTGGAAGAAGCAAGGCTGCCGCGACGCTGGACACTGGATGGCGTTTCACCATTTGAGATCGTGCGGGTGCTGGATCCGGTGCCCATTGCGGGAATAACAGATGCAGCGGTGCGTGACCTGATCACGAGCAACAGCGCTTTTGCCGGATTGCAAATCATCGAGCGATGGGCCGGCATGATTGATGCCACACCGGATGCCGTTCCAGTCATCGACCGGATTGAGCAACAGCCCGGATTGTTTTTGGCATCGGGTTTCTCAGGGCACGGCTTTGGCATTGGACCCGGTGCGGGCAAATTGATGGCTGAACTGGTTACGGGCGACGTGCGTTGCGTTGATCCTGCGCCATTTCGCCATTCACGATTCCTTGATGGCACGCGGCCACGACCGACAACAGGTGTTTAGGCCGCCTTCTTCTGGGCCTGCAGCATGGCGCGTTCCACCGTTTGCAACAGCTCTTCCGGCTGCACGGGCTTGCGCATGTATTCAAAAACCTTGAGACCGTTGGCACGCATCTGGGTTGAGCGTTCGACATCTGCTGTCACCATGACGAACTCGGCTTTCGAGCCCATGGCCTGAAGCGTTTCGACAACGTCGAGGCCGTTTTTCACGCTGCCCAGGCGGAAGTCAAACACGCCCACGGCAAATTGCTGGTCGACGGCGAACTCAACAGCGCTTTCGGGGTCGGAGAATCCCTTTACCTTGTAGCCGCAGTCGGCCAGCAGTTCGGCAACGCTCGTCAGAAGATCGACGTCGTCATCCAATACCACGATGTCCACTTTGCGTTCAGACATTTGCTTCCAATTCCTGTTCCCAACATAGGCCGCCACCCGATTTCACCCCGCAGCATTGTCCTTGATGCTGAACAGGTGGTTAACCAAACGATTAAACCATTGGACGTGGTTGATCAGCTGTGAATGGCGCGGCTGGCCACGGCTAGGGCGGCTTCTTTTACAGCTTCCGCCAGTGTGGGGTGGGCGTGGCAGGTGCGGGCCAGGTCCTCGGCGGACCCCCCGAACTCCATGAGGACGGCTACTTCGTGGATCAATTCTCCGGCTTGCGGGCCGATGATATGGCAACCCAAAACCTTGTCGGTGCGGGTGTCGGCCAGGACTTTCACGAAGCCATCGGTCGATTGGTTGGCTTTGGCGCGGCCATTGGCGAGGAACAGAAACTTGCCTGATTTGTATTCAACGCCAGCGGCTTTGAGTTCTTCTTCAGTTTTGCCGACGGAGGCGACTTCAGGCGAGGTGTAGACGACACCGGGTATGACGTCATAGTTCACGTGGCCGGCCTGGCCCGCGAGGATTTCGGCGATCGCTATGCCTTCGTCCTCGGCCTTGTGGGCGAGCATGGGGCCGCGGATGACATCACCGATGGCGTAGATGCCGGGGACTGTGGTGGCGTAGTGATCATTGACGTTGATGCGGCCACGCTCATCTGTGGCGATGCCCGCTTCTTTTGTGCCCAAGCCTTCGGTGTAAGCGGTTCTGCCGATGGCGACGAGGGCGATGTCGGCCGTGATGGTTTCTGCGGTGCCGCCAGCGGCGGGCTCAACTGTGAGTGAGACGCTGGACTTGGATTTGGCGGCGGATGTCACCTTGCTGGCAAGTTTGAAAGAGAAGCCCTGCCTTTCGAAGAGCTTCTGGAATTGCCTGGCGACTTCTGAATCCATGCCGGGCAGGATGCGGTCGAGATATTCGACGACGGTCACTTTGCTGCCAAGGCGGGCATAGACGGAGCCCAGTTCGAGCCCGATCACGCCTGCGCCGATAACGACGAGATGGGCCGGGATTTTTTCAAGCGTAAGCGCGCCGGTTGAGGTGACGATCTGCTTTTCGTCAACCTCGACATTGCGGAGCTTTGCCGAGTCTGAACCTGTGGCGACAACAATGTGCCTGGCTTCATGCACGGTGCCATCTACGTCAATTCGGCCCGCACCCAGAATTTTCGCGGACCCGCGGATCACTTCGATCCTGTTTTTCCTGAGCAGGAAATCGATACCCTTGGTGTTGCCGTCGATGGCTTCCTGCTTGAATTTCATCAGTTGCGCGAAATCGATTTTCGTATCGCCAATGATGCCCATGTGCGCGAATTTGTGCTTTGACTCGTAATAGAGTTCGCTTGCGTGCAACAGGGCCTTGGAAGGAATGCAACCAATATTGAGGCAGGTACCTCCATGGGTGGCGCGCTTTTCGATGACAGCGACTTTCATGCCCAACTGTGCGGCGCGAATGGCGCAAACATAGCCGCCGGGGCCTGTGCCGATGATGATGAGATCGTGGGACATTACGCTTCAGCTCTTTCGGTCAAGTAGGTTTTAATCTTCGCCCATGAGCGCCTGTGAGGCTCGAGTTCACCAGGACGCCATTTAATTTTTCCCCAGCCGCGCGGGTCAGCTGTGGACTTTGCTTCTGCTGCGCTCAACACATAGAACTCTGGTTCTGTGGGATCTCTTGCTGTCTTGCTGTTGTATCTGCCGCCACGATTCAGTCTCACCAAAACAACGAAGTCACTTTCGATCTTGCTGAAAATGAAGTGACCGGCATCGGTTGCCCATCTGCTTTTCACCTGAATACTTGCGGACTTGCTGGTTTCAGGCAATGTAGCAATCAGATCATGACCACTTTGGTTTTCACAAGCCCTGAACGCGTGTAAACCCTCTATCAACAGATCGCCCAAGACAATGAACTCTGCTCCTTCGGTTTCGAGTTTGGAGTTGAGCCTGGCCATAAGTCGCTCACGTTGGTGATCACTTCTTGATCTCCTTCAACATAATACCGCGCAACAGGCCATTGATCAGGGTTTGATAGCCAGGCCCTCTGGACTTGAACCAGTTCAGTACATCTGAATCCACCCGTAGAGTTATCGACTCCTTGCGCGGCTTGTAGAATGCCCCGCGAGAAGTGAACACGAAATCCCCCGGTTTTGATTCCGGAATATCACTAAAATCAATTTCTCGATCTTTCAACGCAGCGCGCTGGGCCCTTTGTCCTTTTGACAATGGCGGTGGGTTCTCCAGATCAATTGAATAACGCACCCAACCCTTCGGAGTAGATTTTTTCTTCACTGGGCGAGGCTTGTCTCGCCGATATGATTCTGATGTACTCATCTCCAACCTCGTCAATTGATGTGTGGATGACCGTCAGCAAATACAATCCTCCGGACAGTCCAATTATTTTCAAACGTTCTTCGCCACGGTCATAGTTGTCGATCGTCGATATATGCCGAGGATCAGAAAAAACCTCGGCTGCAGACTCAAATGACACGCCATGTTTGCGCAGATTTGATTTTGCTTTCAACGGGTCCCAAGTAAAGTGGCGCATGGTTACTACATTTATGTATGTACGTCAATGTCATTACAAGTCGAGCAGCGCCCGCGCCGGGTCTTCGAGGTTTTCTTTCACGCGGACGAGGAAGGTGACGGCTTCCTTGCCGTCGACGATGCGGTGGTCGTAGCTGAGGGCGAGATACATCATGGGGCGTATCACCACTTGGCCGTTCAAAGCGATGGGGCGGTCCTGAATTTTGTGCATGCCCAGGATGCCGGATTGCGGGGCGTTGAGGATTGGTGTGGACATCAGCGAGCCATAGACGCCGCCATTGGAGATGGTGAAGGTGCCGCCCTGCATTTCAGCAATGGTGAGTTGGCCATCGTGGGCTTTTTTGCCGTAGTCAGCAATGGTTTTTTCGATGCCAGAAAGTGACAGTTGATCGGCATTGCGCACCACTGGCACAACAAGGCCCTTGTCAGTGCCAACGGCGACGCCGACGTGGTAGTAATTCTTGTAGACAATGTCTTCGCCATCGATCTCGGCGTTGACGGTTGGCACATCTTTCAGAGCCTGGATGCAGGCGCGCACGAAGAAGCCCATGAAGCCAAGTTTCACCCCGTGTTTTTTCTCGAAGGTTTCCTTGTACTGATTGCGCAGCGCCATCACCTCGGTCATGTCGACCTCGTTGAAAGTGGTGAGCATGGCTGCGGTGTTCTGCGCGTCCTTCAGGCGGCGGGCGATGGTCTGGCGCAGACGGGTCATTTTCACGCGTTCTTCCGAACCAGCGGGAGCCACGGCAACAGGTGGTGTAGCCAATGGAGCAGTGGCTGGCTTGGACAGATGTTCGATGACGTCGCCTTTGGTGATGCGACCATCTTTGCCGGAGCCTGGAATGGCCGCAGGATCAAGCTGGTTTTCCACGACTGCCTTGCGCACGGCGGGTGAAAGTGATTGCACAGCGGGTGTTGCGGGCGGAGGTGGCGCGGCTTTCGGTGCCTCCGCTTTGGGTACGGGTGTTGTGCCTGCTGCTCCTTCGGCAATGATCCCGAGCAGGGCTCCAACGGCAATGGTGGTGCCTGATTGTGCCACGATTTTTTCCAACTTGCCCGAAGCGGGTGCTGGCACTTCAATCGTCACCTTGTCAGTTTCGAGTTCCACCAGCGGCTCATCGGCTTTCACCGCATCGCCTTCATTTTTGAACCACTTGGCGATGGTGGCCTCGGTAACACTTTCGCCCAGTGTTGGGACTTTGATTTCTTTCGACATGACAGGTTCTCGCTTTTTATGACAGCGCTTCGTCGAGGAAGGCTTTGAGTTCTTTGAGGTGACGGGACATGAGGCCGGTCGCGGTTGATGCTGATGCCGGGCGTCCGACATAACGCGGGCGGGGTTTTTTCATTTTGACAAATTCCAGCACGCGCTCGATGCCAGGTTGCACGAAGGTCCAGGCTCCCATGTTCATGGGTTCTTCCTGGCACCACATAAATTCCGCCTTCTTGAAGCGGGCAAGTTCATGGGCGAGGGCCTTGTGCGGCCAGGGATAGAGCTGCTCGACGCGGAGCAAATACACATCATCGATCCCGCGCTTTTCACGTTCCTCGTAGAGGTCGTAGTAGACTTTGCCTGTGCACAGGACGACGCGGCGGATTTTCTCGTCTTTTTGCAACTTGATTTTTTCAGTTGACAGCAGTTGTGCGTCATCCCACAGCACACGGTGAAACGACGAGCCGTCTCCCATCTCCGTCAAAGCAGATGTGCAACGCTTGTGGCGCAGCAGTGATTTTGGCGTCATCATGATCAGGGGCTTGCGGAACTCGCGCTTCAACTGGCGGCGCAGGATGTGGAAGTAGTTTGCCGGGGTGGTGCAATTGGCAACCTGCATGTTGTCTTCGGCGCACATCTGAAGAAAGCGTTCGAGCCTTGCAGATGAATGCTCCGGACCTTGCCCTTCGTAGCCATGGGGCAGAAGGCACACGAGACCCGACATGCGCAACCACTTGCGCTCGCCCGATGACAGGAACTGGTCGAAAATCACCTGTGCGCCATTGGCGAAATCACCAAACTGCGCCTCCCACAATGTCAGGGTGTTGGGTTCGGCCAGTGAATAGCCGTACTCGAAACCCAATACCGCTTCTTCCGAAAGCATCGAGTTGATGACTTCGATTTTGACCTGCTGATCCTTTTTCAAATGATTGAGTGGGGTGTAGCGTTTCTCTGTCAGCTGATCGATCAACACGGCGTGGCGTTGCGAGAAGGTGCCGCGTTGCACATCCTGTCCGGACAGGCGGATCTTGTAGCCCTCATCCAGCAATGTGCCATAGGCGAGGCTCTCGGCCATGGCCCAGTCGATGCCAGAGCCATCCTCGATCATTTTGCGGCGGGAATCGAGAACGCGTTGCATGGTTTTGTGAACGGTGAAACTCTTTGGCACCTTGGTGAGCTTGAGGCCTAGTTCCTTCAGATAATTTGCATCGACCCCGGTTGAGCCGCGGCGGGCGTCATCCAGGTCGGCTGCGGTTTTGAGGCCGGACCAGCGACCGTCCAGCCAGTCTGCCTTGTTGGCTTTGTAGCCTGTGGCGACCGTGAAGGCATCGTCCAGACGCTTGCGATAGTCGGCCCTCATGGTGTCGAAGTCGGCTTGTGTCATCACGCCTTCGGCAATCAGGCGCTGGCCATAGAGGTTGACCACGGTTTGATGGGACGCAATGCGCTTGTACATCAGGGGTTGGGTGAAGGCCGGTTCATCGGTTTCGTTGTGGCCGAAGCGGCGATAGCAGAACATGTCGATGACCACCGGCTTTTTGAATTTCTGCCGGAACTCAGTGGCAATCTTGGCGGCGAACACCACGGCTTCGGGATCGTCACCATTGGCGTGGAAGATCGGCGATTCAATCATCTTGGCGACATCAGACGGGTAAGGCGACGACCGTGCCCACAGGGGGCTGGTGGTAAAGCCAATCTGGTTGTTGATGATGACATGAATGGAGCCGCCGTTGCGGTGGCCTTTCAGGCCGGAGAGGCCGAGGCATTCCGCCACCACGCCCTGGCCTGCGAAGGCCGCATCGCCGTGAATGAGGAGCGGCAACACGGTGGTGCGGGATTTGTCGCCACGCTGGTCCTGCTTGGCGCGCACTTTGCCGAGCACAACGGGATCGACGATTTCAAGATGCGACGGGTTGGCGGTGAGTGACAAATGCACCGTGTTGCCGTCGAAGACCCGGTCGGATGAAGACCCGAGATGATACTTGACGTCGCCGGAGCCCTCCACCTCGTCGGGTGTTGATGAGCCGCCGGAGAATTCGTGGAAAATGGCGGAATATGGTTTGCCCATGACGTTGGCCAAAACGTTGAGCCGCCCGCGATGAGCCATGCCGAACACGATTTCCTGCAGGCCAAGCATGCCGCCACGCTTGATGATCTGCTCCAATGCCGGAATGACGCTTTCACCGCCGTCAAGACCAAAGCGTTTGGTGCCAGTGTATTTCACATTGAGGAAATTCTCGAAGCCCTCGGATTCGATGAGCTTGTTGAGGATTGCTTTCTTGCCCTCGGGCGTGAAGGTGATTTCCTTGTCGGCGCCTTCGATCCGCTCCTGAATCCAGGCCTTTTGTTCCGGGTCGGTGATATGCATGAATTCCACACCCAGCGTGCTGCAATAGGTGCGTCTCACGATGTCGACGATCTGGCGCATGGTGGCGCTTTCAAGGCCCAGCACCTTGTCGAGGAAAATCGGGCGATCCATGTCAGCTGCGGTGAAGCCGTAGGTTTCCGGGTTCAGTTCGGGGTGCTGTTCAGTGGCCTTGAGTTTCAATGGATCAAGATCAGCGGCGAGATGGCCGCGCATGCGGTAGGCGCGGATCAGCATCAGGGCGCGAACTGAATCCATGGTGGCGCGGCGGATGTCGTCGGCGGATTGCTGGGGTGCTGAAGGTGGTGCGACGGCAGGCAACGGCTTGGTGCCATCCTTCGCCTTGCCCTCCAGCTTGGCAGCTGCAGCTTTTTCGATGGCTATCCAGTTGCCATCAAGGGCCGCCGTCATTTCATCGTTGGGCTTCAGTGGCCAGTCAGCTCTGGCCCAGGACGGGCCTTGGGGTTTGCTGGTGCCGTCAAGGCTGGCAAAAAAATTCCGCCAGTGGGAATCCACGGCGGCGGGGTTGGTCAGGTAGGAATTGTAGAGGTCTTCAACAAACTTGGCGTTGCCGCCATAGAGAAATGACGTTTCCTCAAAGGCTGCCCTTTGGTCGGTTTTGTTCATATTGTCCGTCCCGTCTTCACCTCCGGCTCATGACTTCATTGTCACCATGCCGGACGGGCGCAATCGCCCTGTGATTGATTGGTAGTGGCTCTCTAAACTGTATCTATGACTGAATCACTTGCGCTTCAACTTCTTCATTAACGTTTCACCCAAAAGTGCGGGGGAATCCGACACGGCTATCCCGGCCCGTTTCATGGCATCGATCTTGGAGCCCGCATCGCCCTTGCCGCCCGAAATGATGGCACCGGCGTGGCCCATGCGGCGGCCGGGAGGGGCGGTGCGGCCCGCGATGAAGCCCGCCATGGGTTTTTTTATTTTTGATTTGCGGATGAATTCGGCAGCTTCTTCTTCGGCTGAGCCTCCGATTTCGCCTATCATGATGATGCTCTCGGTCTTGGGATCGGCGAGGAACATCTCGAGGATGTCGATGAATTCGGTGCCTTTCACCGGATCGCCGCCGATGCCGACAGCCGTGGTCTGGCCAAGGCCAATGTTGGTGGTCTGGAAAACGGCTTCGTAAGTGAGCGTGCCGGAGCGCGAGACAATGCCGACGGAGCCCTTCTTGAAGATATTGCCCGGCATGATGCCGATCTTGCATTCATTGGGGGTCAACACACCGGGGCAGTTGGGGCCGATGAGGCGGGATTTGGAACCGATCAGTGCGCGTTTTACCTTGACCATGTCGAGGACGGGGATGCCCTCTGTGATGCAAACGATAAGAGGGATTTCGGCTTCGATGGCTTCGGATATGGCGTCGGCTGCGAAGGGTGGGGGTACGTAGATGACAGTTGCATCTGCCTTGGTTGCTTCGCGGGCTTCTGCCACCGTATCGAAGATCGGCAGATCAAGATGCGTCTGCCCACCCTTCCCCGGTGTGACACCACCCACCATCTGTGTGCCATAGGCGATGGCGGCTTGCGTGTGGAACGTACCCGCCTCGCCGGTGATGCCCTGACAGATGACGCGGGTTTTTTTGGAAACGAGGATGGACATGGGTTCAATTCACTTTGAAGGGGTTTATGACGATTACTGAGCCGTACATCTGGCCGTGACTCATGTCTTCTGAATAAAGCGTGCTGATGCCCAATCGCTCTGCTGAAGCAATATGTGCAGCGTCCCAGAACTGCATTTGATACCGTTCCCTGAAATATTGCGCAGCTTGTATCAGTGCCACATCAATCTCAATTGAACTGTGAATTGCAAGCTCATCAATCCAGACTTGGGCTTCCTCGTTTGAAATCGCTTCTTGTTGGGGTCTGCGAACCACCGACAAAAACTCCCCGATGACCAGAGGCGACACTTCGAAGTTTTCGTGGGCAATAATATGCCGGGCCACAGCGAATTCAGTCGGATTGGTTTGCTTTCCCGCCACTGCGTAAACGAGCACGTTGGAATCGAGAAAGACTGGGGCTCTCATAAATTTGTTCCCGGTTGAACTTGTAATCCGAAGGCAAGCGACCTGTCGACGTGTCCATTAGTTTGACGAGGCGTACCCGTGATTCCTCCCGCAGCCGTTGACTGGAAATTGCGGTCTGGAGAAGTTTGCGCAACAAGGCATTCAGCGACGTCCCTTCGGACGCTGCAAATTCCCGCCCAGCTTTGAGCAGCTCTTCGTCCATCGACATGGTGACGTTTGGCATGACTAGAATTTCCCTACTTTAGTTTCACACAATATATGTGTAAATATGTGCAAAGTCAAGCTGGGCACCTCAGTGATGGATGTCGATTTTCTTCAAACGAGGCGCTTGAGGTCGGTTACAGTCAATGCGCTTTTTGCATTACCCGTGTTGAGCGTTGTCGCTGGCTCAAACATGAGGACGACAGGTTCACGGGTCAGCGAACGCGGACGGTGCTCAGTTCCTCGCGGAACGACAATGAACTCACCTTCGCAGAGTTCCACCGGACCATCACGAAAATCAATGGCGATGCGACCTCGCATGACGAGAAAGGCCTCATCCTCGTTGGGGTGCGAATGCCAATCAAACACCTCGCCAAATTTCGCAACCTTGACCTGGGATTCATTGACGTCGCCGACAATGTGTGGATCGAATACCTGCACCACTTGACGGTCCGTTGAAGCAAGAATATTAATTTTAGCGGGAGCCATATAACTTACCTTTTCACTGCATCTACTATTTTCTTTGCCGCATCATTCAGATCATCCGCCGAAATCACATTCAGTCCCGATTTGTTGATGATCTCCTTGCCGAGTTCCACATTGGTGCCTTCCAACCGCACCACCAGCGGCACCTTCAATCCCACGTCCTTCACAGCGGCGATGACGCCTTCAGCGATCACATCGCATTTCATGATGCCGCCGAAGATGTTGACGAGGATGCCCTTCACTTTTGGATCGGCGGTGATGATCTTGAAGGCCGCCGTCACTTTTTCTTTTGTGGCACCACCGCCAACATCGAGGAAATTCGCTGGCTCGGCCCCATAGAGCTTGATGATGTCCATCGTCGCCATGGCTAATCCTGCGCCGTTGACCATGCAGCCGATGGTGCCGTCGAGTGCCACATAGGAAAGATCATGTTTCGAGGCTTCGATTTCCTTCGGGTCTTCTTCCGTTTCGTCGCGCAGCGTCACAATGTCCGGATGGCGGAACAGCGCATTGGAATCGAAATTCATCTTGGCATCAAGGCACACCAGCTCGCCCGATGTGGTGACAACCAGCGGATTGACTTCGAGCAGGCTCATGTCTTTGGCAACAAACGCCGTGTAAAGCCCGGTGGCAATCTTCGACATCTGTTTGCTCTGCGCCGCGTCCAGCTTCAGCGCCTTGGCCATCAGCCGCACATGGAACGGGCACAGGCCAACGGCGGGATCGATGTGGATCGTAGTGATTTTTTCCGGCGTGTCGTGCGCCACTTTTTCAATGTCCATGCCGCCTTCTGTCGACACAATGAAGGCGATACGCGAGAGGCCACGGTCAACCAGCAGCGACAGATAGAACTCTTTCGCGATTGGTGTACCTTCCTCGATGTAAAGCCGCTGCACCAGCTTGCCTTGCGGGCCGGTCTGTGGCGTCACCAATGTCATGCCAAGAATGCGCGCACTTTCCGTTTTTACATCTTCCAGCGATTTGACAACCTTCACGCCGCCGCCCTTGCCGCGCCCGCCTGCATGAATTTGCGCCTTCACCACCCACACCGGGCCGGGCTGCGATTGCGCGATCTTCACGGCCTCATCAACACTGAACGCCGGCACGCCTTTGCCCGTCGGCACGCCGAAATCGCGCAGCACCTGCTTGGCCTGGTATTCGTGGATGTTCATTCGTTCCTCGCTTGTGGCTACCCCTCATCCGGCGCTGCGCGCCACCTTCTCCCGCAAGGGGAGAAGGAATCACGCCAAACTCGAATCCAGCGTCTTCGCCGCCGTCATCAATCCATGCACGGCATCAACGGATTTCTGGAAGCCTGCTTTTTCTTCCGCGTTGAGATTGATTTCGACAATGCGCTCGACACCTTTGTCACCGATCACAACGGGAACGCCGACATAGGTGTCTTTCACCCCATATTGTCCGGTGAGAAATGCGGCGCAGGGGAGGACGCGTTTGAAATCCTTCAGGTAGCTTTCGGCCATCGCAATCGCGGATGAGGCGGGGGCGTAGTAGGCGCTGCCTGTTTTCAGGAGACCTACGATTTCTGCGCCGCCGTCTCTGGTGCGCTGGACGATCTTGTCGATCTTGTCTTGGGTGGACCAGCCCATCTTGATCAAGTCAGGAACGGGAATGCCAGCGACTGTGGAATAGCGTGTGAGTGGCACCATGGTGTCACCGTGGCCGCCGAGCACGAAGGCATTCACGTCTTTCACCGACACATTGAATTCTTCCGCCAGGAAATGCTGGAAGCGGGCCGAGTCAAGCACACCGGCCATGCCGATCAATTTGTGTGATGGAATGCCGGAGAACTTCTGCAAGGCCCAGACCATCACGTCGAGCGGGTTGGTGATGCAGATGACGAAGGCATTGGGCGCGTGGGCACGCAGTCCTTCGCCCACCGCCTTCATCACTTTCAAATTGATGCCGACAAGATCGTCGCGGCTCATGCCGGGCTTCCTGGGAACGCCAGCGGTGACGATGCAGACGTCCGCACCCGCGATGGCTTCATAGGTATTGGTGCCGGAGAGCTTGGCGTCGAAACCTTCCACCCCACCGGACTGCGACAGATCGAGCGCCTTGCCCTGCGGCAGGCCTTCGGCAATGTCGAAAATGACGATGTCGCCCAATTCTTTCAAAGCGGCGAGGTGGGCCAATGTGCCCCCGATCATGCCACCACCGATCAATGCGATTTTTTTGCGTGCCATTCGATCCTCAACATGTTGCGTTGCGAAATTGTGATCCTGCTAGACCTTTTGGCCCAGGGCTTCAAGGGTGCGGTCAGGTTTCCGGTATGGCCTTGCCCCACCAGCTGGCCGACTGCATTTCCCTGAGGCGGGAAATGGTGCGTTTGAATTCAAAGCCATGCTGGCCTTTGGGATACAAGTCTTCGGGTGCGGCAGCGGCGGTTGCGACAAGCCGTGTTCCGGCGTCGTAAAATGTGTCGATCATCAGGACGAACCGCTTGGCTTCGTTGCGCTGGCTGGATTCAAAAACGGGGATACCGTCGATGAAGACTGTTTTGAAAGCCTTCGCGATTGCCAAAAAGTCGGGTGGTCCCAAGGGATTTTCGCAAAGATCAGCGAAATTGAACCGGGCGCAAGAATGGGCCGTCCTTGGTACACGAAGTTTGCGGCCCAATACCGCGATATCCATGGGTTCGGCGGTGTCGCCATCGGTCAGATCATGCCAGAGTTGATCGAGTTTGCGCGTGCTTGCCGGGCTGAGAGGGGTGATGAATGTTTCATGGGATTTTATCCGCCCCAGACGGTAGTCGTGCGGACTGTCCAGCGCTACGACCTCGAGATTGGCCCGCAACCTGGCGATGAAAGGGGCAAACAGGTGGCGGTTCAGGCCGTCCTTGTAGAGGTCTTCGGGTGGCAGATTGGATGTCGTGACAAAACACACGTCGCGCGCCTGCAAGGCATCGAACAACCTGCCGATGATCATTGCGTCAGCGATATCGGTGATTTGCATTTCATCGAGGCAGAGCAGCCTGGCGCTGTCCGCAATGCCATCTGCGATACTGCCCATTACATCGCTGGTTTTGGTGTTGGCGCGGGCAGCGTGAACTTCCTGCATGAAAGCGTGGAAGTGCACACGGCGTTTGGGTGAAACTTGCGCATGGGCGAAAAACAGGTCCATCAACATGGTTTTGCCGCGGCCGACGTCGCCATGGATGTAGAGGCCGCGAGGGGGTTCGCTTGAGGCTTTACCCCAGCGCTTCAGGAAACTGCCGATGCTGGAAGTCGTTGGTTGAATATTGTTTGCAAGATTGTCGAGGCGGGCCACGACGGCGGCCTGGCCTGCATCCGCTTGCCACTCGCCGGCGCGAATTTTTTCCGCGTAGGCTGCAGCGAGGCTCATGGTGTCAAATGACTTTGGGCAAGTGGCTGTAGAAGAATTGCAAAAGTGTCACGTAGGATGTGGCCATGGCGATGTAGGTAAAGCCCGCGATTGTGGTTTGCAACGACGTGAGGGGCGTGAGGCCATCATCGATCTTGCGCGGCTTGATATTGGCCAGCACGGCAATGCCGCCAAAGATCACAATGATCAACTGACTGAATATCAAACCCAATGCAATGATCACCAGTCCAATCACCAGCAGGCCATGGCGGGCAAACGAGCCGATCATGCGGGCCAGCACCGAGCGCAGCGCAATGCCGCCATCCAGCGGTTCCACCGGCAAAAGGTTGAACAGGTTGATCAGCACGAAAACAAGTCCCAGCCGCAGGTATAAATCTGTGGGACCATCGGAAAAATAAATACCAAGGGCGCAGGCAATTGTGAAAATGGTGCTGAGGCCCGGCCCCATCAGGGCGGCAAAGACGGCGTGGGCCTGGGTTTCAAAGGGCAGGCGCGGCAGGGCGATGGCACCGAGGAAAGGCAGAAACAGCATGCGCCCCCAGGGCTGGCCAATGAGGCGGTAGGCGAGAAGGTGACCAAATTCATGGATGAACAGGACAGCGATCACCAGCAATGCGCCGCTGAGGCCAAAGACCAGCGCGAATGTCAGCATGGTAATCAACCCGGTGAAAAGGGCCACTGCGGCTGCGATGACATTATACGCCGTTTCGTTGGCGATGCCGGTTTCAATCAAGCCTTTCAGGCGGAAGGCGCCGCCCCACAGGTCAGACCGGGACGTGATTTGCGCCAGCAAAGGCCTTGGCCCCCAGGCATAGGCGGTGCGAAAACGCGTGCCGCCGTTTTCGGGGGTGAGCTCGTGGGTGATTTCGAGGAGTTCCGATGACTTCGGTTTGCCCTCCAGGCCTTCGCGGGTGAGAACGATTTTTTGACCTGGAATGCGTTGACTCAAGCGAAAGTGGGCGGAGAAGCTGCGGGCGGTTCCGCCCATGATGGTTGTGGTATAGGTGTGCCGGTAGATTTGCCGTTCGGCGTCTTCCAGGTCATGGCGAATGGTGGTGCGGCCATAGGCGTTGACCTTGCCGTCGTGAAGATCGAGCTGCTCAAAAACCCGCTGGGGGGTGGCGTTCACGAAGATGCTGGTGCGCGGGGTAACGCTGATGCGGAAGCCCATGAGGCCCAGGAGCAGCAAGGCAAGGGGAACTTCCCAGCCGAATGAATTGAAAATCGAGAACATTACGCCGCACCACTCCGCACGGCCTGCAACCTAGCTGCGGTGGTCTTAACAATATGGAAACTTGGGCCGAAGGTCAGGGTTTTAGCAACGCCACATGGGGGCTGGCGGTCAGGGGCAACTTTCCAGCCAGGCGCGGATCGTCATGGAATTCAACCGTGATGGCGCGCGGGGTGAAACCTGAGCGGAGATAGAACGGGAATGCCGCAGGGTGATCGAATGTGCAGGTGTGCACGATGAGACGGGTGACCGGTTTGGACCAGGCGCGGCGCAGGGCTTCATCCATCAATGCGCGGCCCAACCCGCTGCCCACTTTTCCGGGCACAAGGCCGAAAAATGCAAGTTCACATTCCGGGTGGTTGCGGAAGTCGAGTTCCAGCAATCCACAGAATTCTCCGCCTTGCATCAACGCGAAGGATTCCACGTCCGGGTCGGACAGGATGGCGCGGAGATTTTCGTCGGGCATGATGATGCGGGAGAACCACATCAAGTCTTCTCCCACCGCCTTGAACCACGAGCGGTAGGTATTGAGGTCGGTGGCATCCACTTTTTGCAGTTTGAGTGAGTGCGGGAATGGCACGAGGGGACGGGTGGGCAAGGCCTTCATGTCGAGAAAAGTGGCGACATTGGCGAGTTTGCCTTGCGGCAATTCATAGTAGCCGTTGGGCAGGTCCAGTATTTGCATGGTCAATGTCTAGCGCAGGTGGCGGGATGGAATCCAGATGTAACCATCGTCATCCATGATCATGCACTCGCGCAGGCCATGGGGCTTGTCGAGTGAGCCTGCCACCACCGTGTAGCCTTGTTGGCGCGCACGCTTTTCAGCGTCGTCCGGGTCGACGGAATAGCAACGCAATTCAACACCGACGCCGCGGGGGGCATCACTCTCGAGAGTCGCGTAAAGCTCGTTGCCGCGATAACTTTCGGGGATGTGAAACATGAAGTCGGCCCCGTGAAGTTTCATGGCGGCAAAGGCATCGGTGGCGAAAAACTGAGTCGCACCAAGAACTTCAGTGGCGAAATGCACCGATTTTGCAATGTCCTTCACAATCAGATTCAAGCCGAGGCCGGTGAGGGAGCGGCCATAGTCGGGGGCGGAGACAGGTGTGGATTCAGTCATGTCCCAAGTTCACCATGGTGCGCGGCGCACGTCCAGACCTGTTCGCTACGGCGTGTGGCATACCGCTTCGATGTTGTTGCTATCGGGATCTAGAACGAAGGCTCCATAGTAGTCTTTGTGGTAGTGCGGGCGCAGTCCGGGTGCACCATTGTCGGTGCCGCCTGCTGCCAGGGCCGCGTCATAAAAAGCCTGCACTGTGGCGTGGTCTTTGGCCTTGAATGCCACATGCACACCGGAACTTGCTGTCTTTCCATTGCCGATCCAGAAGAACGGAAAGCTGTCGCCAAAGCCAAGATGTTCGCTTCCCCCGGTCATGTCGGCAGTGATTTCCATGATGACCTTGATGCCGAGAGGTGCCAGGGCTCCCTCATAAAACGCGCGTGATTTCTCCATGTCTGACACAGGGTATCCAACGTGGTCCATCATGGCCTTGCTCCATTGTTTGCGAGTTGACGCCAGTTTGCTTGATAGGCTTGAAGACCGTTCACCGACATGGGTTCATGATATGTCATCTCGATGTCAATATGTGGCAGCAGCCCGTTGGGCATGAGTGCGAGGCAGGCGGCCCCGGCTGCGGTGCCATCGCGCAAGGTTGACGAAAAAACCTTTTGCACGGTCCGCAGTGTTGCCAGCAGGGACAGGAACAGGCCGTTCTGGGAAAAGGGGCCGTCGACGATGATGTCGCCCTTGGACTGGATGGCGTCAAGCTGCTCACTCACCATCAAGGCGCAATAAAGCGTAGCGAGCGCGGCCTGTTCGGTGGGGGACTGCACGTTTCCGACGACCTGTCCGCGACTGGCCGAGTTTGGCACCGGCCCGCCGGAGTCGGTAAATGACGGCAAGGCCATGGTACCGCGCCCGATCAAAGCGACCACGTCAGCAGGTGTTGCGGCTTCGGGCGATGCGCCCTGGCTCAGGATTTCAAACTCCTTGCCGCCAAAAAAACGGCTGCATGCCACGGGTGATCCAAACACGTCCACGCTGACAACCGTGTCTTTTTCACTATCGAGATGGTGGCGATCACAGTCCTTGTTGAAGGCAATGATCCATGTGCCGGTTGACAGCAATGTGAAATGCTTCATGCCGCCCGCGAGATAGCGCAGATAATTGGCGTTTGAATCATGAACGCCCGCAAGCACCAAACCGCGACCTCTAAACTGATCACCACGCAATTCGGATTTCAATTCTCCAATGACGTCCCAGGCATTGGCGCGGGGCGCAAATTTATCAGCCCAGCCTTCAGCTTTCGAGAGCGTGGAAGGGAGCCCTGTATTGGTGTCCAGCAAATGGGTTTGACATGACATAGAAGAAATCTCGGTCGCTGCCTTGCCGCCCAGACGCATGGCGACATACTGCATCAAGGGAAGAATGGTTGTTGTTTTGGCAAAGTCTTCCGGCAAGGCGCGTTGCTGCCAAAAGAGCTGCATGGCGTGGGTCAGAGCCAACGGCAGGAGGGGGCTGTAGACTTCAGCGTAGGGTGGACAGACTTGGCGGTATGCCGCGACGATGCTTTCCGGCGGTTTCGACATGTAGTCCATGATGGGCACGGCAAGTGAGCCATCTGCCTTCAGCGACACAATGCAAGCGCCGTGGGCTGAGGTGACTATCCTGTCGATCGAGGCAATCGCATCCAGCTCCTGCAAGGCCACGGCAAAGAAATCCAGCATCGGCTCCACATCGATGATGTTGTAAGGCTCACGCTTGCGGTGCGGGCTATCAATCTTGCGCTCGGCCAGAATGCGCAAATCCGGCGCAAACAGGATCACCTTGGTGTTGGTGTAGCCGACATCGACAACGGCAATGCCACGCGGTTGAACTGCATTGATTTGCATGGTTGAAGATTAAGTCATGCCAAGCCCCTTGATGCAACGGCTTTCGCGTTGCTAACTGGTGTCTGACCCCCCGTTTGGAGCTTCCCATGTCAAAACCCAAATACCGCAAACTCAGGGATGAGGTGATCAAGACCTGTCTGGCCATGAATGCCGAAGGCATCAACCAGGGAACGTCCGGCAATGTGAGTGTGCGGACGCCAGAGGGTTTCCTGATCACCGCATCGGGCATTCCCTACAAGAAAATGAAGCCGCAGCATGTGGTCGAAATGGACCTTGATGGCGGGTACCGGGGCGATTTCCTGCCGTCGACGGAATGGCGCATGCACATGGATATTTTCAAGGCCCGACCGGAGGCGCGGGCCATTGTGCACGTCCATTCGCCCTATGCCACTGTGTTGGCATGCCTGCGCAAGGACGTGCCGGCGTTTCACTACATGATTGGTGTGACGGGTGGCGCAAGCTTGCGCGTGTCGGATTACGCCGAATTCGGGACGCAAGCCCTGTCTGACACCATGCTGAAGGCCATGGAGGGACGCACAGCGGTTTTGCTGGCCAATCACGGGCAGATTTGTTTTGCACCAACACTCGACAAGGCCTTGTGGCTGGCGGGAGAAGTCGAAGCGTTGTGCCACCAGTATTGGGCCACGCTGATTGCGGGCAAGCCTGTTGTGCTTGGCGAAGCGGACATGACCAGTGTGCTCAAAAGGTTCAAAACCTACGGCAAGCAGGCCAGTGACCTGGTCGATGCCGACGGCAGCACGCTGGCCGTTTATGCTCCGGTACACCGGGGCCCGATCAGCCTCGTTGCGAAACGCAGCCCGTGAAAGCTGATCTCGTCATCGGGATTGACGCCTCGACAACGGCAACGAAGGCCATTGCCTTCGACAGGCAAGGCCGCGCCGTTGCTGAAAGCCGGGTTGCGGTTCCCCTGTCGCAACCCCGGCCCGGATGGTTCGAGCAGGATGTTTCGGACTGGACAGGTTCAACCGCTGCGGCGTTGCGGCAAATAACCAGAAAAGTCAGTGCACGGAGGGTTGCGGCAGTTGCCGTTTCAAACCAGCGTGAGTCATTTGCGCAGTTTGATGAACGCGGGAAAGCACTTGGTCCGGGTATTTTGTGGCTTGATGAACGGGCGCGCCAGGAGGTGCAAGATCTTTCAGCACTGCTTGGACGTGACATGATTCACCGACTGTCAGGCAAAATGCCTGACCTCACACCTTGCCTCTACAGCTGTTTGTGGCTGGCGCGGCACAAGCCCAAACTCTGGCGAAAAACCTGCAAGACAGCCGAGGTGAGCGGTGTGTTGGCACATTTTCTCACGGGGCAATGGCGAACATCGGTGGCATCGGCTGACCCCATGGGTCTGTTGGATATCCAGGCGCGGGATTGGTCACCAAGACTTCTTGAGGCGGTCAAGCTGACGCGCGGGCAAGTGCCCGACCTTGTTGATTGCGGTGATGTCATTGGCGAAACCACCGAAGCTGCTGCCAAGTTGACCGGTTTGCGTGTTGGCACGCTGCTCATTGCAGGCGGCGGTGACGGCCAGTGTGCAGGCACTGGCGCAAACATATTTCAAAAGGGCCGCGCCTACCTCAATCTGGGCACTGCGTCCGTGTCGGGACGTTATGGCCCGGCCTATGCGGCAGATGCAGCATTCCGCACACTTATCGCCGTGGCAGAAAGAGGCTACAGTTTTGAAACGGCCATCCGCACCGGAACATTTCTGCTGAGCTGGCTGGTGGAGGAAGTATTCGGGGAAGTTCCCCAGCGAAATCCAAGGATTTACGAAAAACTTGAAGCCGAAGCTTCTGCTGGACCGATTGGTTCGGGCGGACTTGCGCTCGTGCCCTACTGGTCGGGCGTCATGACTCCGTACTGGGATACCGGGGCGCGCGGTGTGATCGCAGGCTTGTCCGGCAGCCACACGCGGGGTGACATCTACAGGGCCGCGATGGAAAGCCTGGCGCTGGAACAGACCATGATGACAAATCGTGTTGCCGCCGTGACGGGTGCCATTGACCATTATGCCATCGTCGGCGGAGGCTCGAAATCCGATCTTTGGTGCCAGATATTCGCCGATGCGTCCGGCCGTGTGGTCAAAAGACTGGAAACGGTGGAAGCGTCGGCATTGGGTGCCGCCATGGCGGCGGCCAAAGGGGCGGGTTGGTATGCTTCCATCGTTGACGCAGCGGCAGCCATGTCCGGGAAAACCGCAAAAACCTTCCGTCCACGGATGAAAGCGCATGCGCGCTATGCTGATCTGCTCTCAGTCTACGTGGATTTGTGGCCCGCTTTGGCAGGCTGGAACAAACGGATGCAAGAGTTTGCAAAAGGAAACGCCTGATGGACTGGAATGAATCCATTCGGGAGGTGATGGATGGTCACTGGCGCGATCCAGGCACGGACAAGGCGGTCAAGATTCCACCCGCCATCATTCGGATCGAAGAATCGCTTGATGGCGGCGCTGCGGATCTAGTGGCCCCACTGAGAATCGGCAAAAGAATTGCTGTTGTATCTGACGTCAACACGCATGAAGCGATGGGGCGGCGGGTGGTGAAGGACTTGCGCGCGCTTGGGGCTGTTGATGACCTGGTTTTTCCCGGCAACACCCACTGCGACGAAGAGACAATCGCGGCGATGCAAGATCGCACCCGACATGCTGATGCCATCGTCGCGGTGGGTTCTGGCTCCCTGTGTGACACGGCGAAATATGCGACTTTCAAGGACGGCCGGCGCTATGTTGCGTTTGCCACGGCAGCGTCGATGAATGGTTATGCGGCTGCCACGGCTTCTGTCACATTGGGCAACGGCTATAAAACATCGCTTCCGGCACATGGACCAGCAGGGCTGTTCATTGACCTCAAAGTAAACGCGGATGCACCGATCTGGCTTCCGGCATCGGGGCTTGGCGATTCACTGTGTCGCCCGACAGCGCAAGTCGAATGGTGGGGGGCGCACCGGCTGCTTGGCACGCCGTACTCTGCTACGCCGTTTCATTTGCTGGCGGTGCAAGAAAAAAATGTGATGGCGTCGGCTGCTGATCTGGCAAAACACTCCGTCGAGGCAAACGGGCATTTGTACCAACTGCTGATCCACACCGGCTTTGGCAATGTGGTTGTCGGCACTTCGCACCCGGGATCGATGGGCGAGCATCAGGTGTCGCACTGGATCGACATGTTTGCGGGCAAGGATCATCCGGGCTCCACCCATGGCCAGCAAGTGGGCGTTGCCGCGCTGGCGCTGGCACGCTTGCACAAGATGTTGTTTGCGCTTGACCGCCCGCCGCAAATCAAACCGAAGCGGCTTGTGGTGGAAGATTTCATCTTGCGTTACGGAAGCGACATCGGGCGACTGTGTCATGACGAGGCGTTGAAGAAATCATTTGATCAAAAAGCGGCTGATGCATTTAACGCGCGGTTGCGGACGATATGGGATGAATTGCGAACGGAATCCGTGAAGATGATGATCGCGCCGGAAGACATGGCAAAAACGCTTTCGGTGGCGGAGGGGCCTACAACGGCAACAGAACTCGGGCTTTCACGGGAGGTTTGGCGCAAGGCCATGAAACACGCGCGCGACGTGCGCAACCGATGGTCTTATCTGGACCTTGCCGACGATGCCGGACTGCTTGACGGGTTTCTCATGGACGATGTGCAGTAGGGTTATTTCTTCAACAACCACTCATGTTCCTTGGCGTTGTTGAACTTCCAGGTGCGCACCGGGCCGGCCATGACGTTGAGATAATAGAGATCGTAGCCGTGAATGGTGGCGCAGGGGTGATAGCCTTTGGGGACGAGGACCACATCACCATCTTCGACGGCCATTGATTCATCGAGCTTGCGATCATCGGTGTAGACGCGCTGGAAGGCGAAGCCCTGCGGCGGGTTGAGACGGTGATAGTAGGTTTCTTCGAGCAGGGATTCGTGTGGGAGATTGTTTTTATCGTGCTTGTGCGAGGGATAGGATGAGGTTGATCCATTCGGCGTGATGACTTCGACGACGAGCAGGCTTTCGGCGCGGTTGTCCTGCTCGGGCAAGATGTTGCAGACGTAGCGGGTGTTTGAGCCTGTCCCCCGCGTTTCGATAGACAGCGTTGCGGGATCGATGAGGAAGGCTGCGTGTGTGCCCTTGGCGGGGGCGGTGCAGATGTTGAGCACGCAGTCAGTTGTTGCCGTGACCTGCCATTTGGATTTTGGCGGTACGTAAACAGACCAGGGCTTGCCCTCGAACACGTTCATGCGGTTACCGACTTCGCCCATGTCATTGCCGTCCACTTTCACGCGGCCCTTGCCGGAGATGAAGACGATGCAGGTTTCGCGTTTGGTTTCCACACCCTTGGCAGATTTGCCGTGGGAGAGGTTCCACACGTCGTGGCCCACGTATTTCCATTTCGCTGAAAGTGGCGTGACGGAGATGATCTTGCCGGTTCTCTTTTTCGGCTTGATGAGGAGTTTAGGCACGTGCTTTCTCCCATGTGTTTACAAGTTCGGCAAACTTCCTTGCCATCATCGACACAGCGGAGTCATCATCGATTTTTCCTGCAAACCACTGTTGCGCTGCTTCACTGAAAATGGTGCGGCCCACTGCGAAGCCTTTGACCAGCTTCTTGTCGGCAACAGCGTGGAAGCTTTTTTCGAGTTCGGCTGTGGGGGCGTCGAGTCCGAGGAGCACGATGCCGCGGCAGTGGGGATCGTTGTTGGTGATCACATTTTCGATTTCATCCCAGGCCTTGGGTGAGGCTTGCGGTTCGAGTTTCCACCAATCGGGCTTGATGCCGTGAGTGTAGATTTCGACCATGGCGCGGGCGGTGGTGTGATCATCGAGCTTGCCGTGTTTGCTCGCGATGATTTCGACAAGGAGATCGCGGCCCACTTTGCGCGCGGCTTCATAGAGCTGGCGGTACTTGGCGAGTTGCTGGTCTTTCAGCGCTTGCGGATCGTCGGGATGGTAGAAGGCGAGGCACTTGATGCAATGATCGGCGGGCCAATCGACGAGGCGAGAGCCCACATCCTGGGTGTGTTCAAATTCGAGTGGGCGCGAGCCGGGTTTCTCAAGAGGGCGGCCGACCCAGAGGCCAAGCTTGGCAGCGTCGAACATGGCTTCGCGGCCATAGGTGTCATCGAGCAATGTGCCGAAGCCGTCGCGGCCCTTTGAGACTTCGGCAATGGCTTTTATGGCGAGGCGTTTAAAGGGTGCGATCCTGTCGCGTGATGCGCCTGCCTTGTCGGCGATGTCTTCCAGTTGTTTGCGGTGGTCGATAGCCAGTGCGAGGAGGGAGGGATAGTGTTTGCGGCGGGTGGTGACCCAATGCAAGTGATTGAGATCATCGTCCTTGCGCAGGGCGCGGTGTTTCGATCCGGTTTTGAGGAAATACTGCAATTCCTCGAAGGTCACGTATTCGGGTGAACAGAGCAGGCGTGAGACGGCGAAGGCACCGCAGGCGTTGGCCCAGGTGGCGCAGGTTTCAAATGGTTCGTTCTTCAACCAGCCGCGCAGGAAGCCGGACATGAAGGCATCGCCTGCGCCCAGTACGTTGTAGACTTCTATGGGGAAGCCAGTTCCGACAATTCCATCCTCAAGTGAGGATGGAATTGCGGATGGATAAACCACGCAGCCCATAGGACCGCGCTTCAACACGATGACGCCTTTGGAGATTTTGCGAATGGTGCGGAGTGCTTCGAGTGTGTCTTCGGTGCCGCCGGCGATGGCCACTTCTTCTTCGGTGCCGATGATGAGATCACAGTCGGCGAGTATGGCTTGAAGATGTTGGGTCACGTGTTCGGATTTGATGTAGCGTTCCTCACCTGCGGCGTGGCCCGCGAGGCCCCAGAGATTGGGGCGGTAGTCGATATCAATGATGACGGGGCGGCCTGCCATTTTCATTGTTGCCATCGCCTTCTTCTGCGCGGCGGAGGTGTTGGCGCGGGCGAAATGTGTGCCGGTGACGAGGAGGGCTTTGGCGGAGAGAATGAAATTCTCGTCGACATCGGATTCATCGAGCGCAGAGTCGGCGCAGTTGTCGCGATAGAAAATCAGTGGGAATGTCTTGTCGTTTTCGACCGACAGCAATACGAGTGAGGTGAGGCGATCTTTGTCGGTTTTGATGCCTGTCGTTGCAACGCCTTCGCGGGTCATTTGCTCGCGCACAAAGCGGCCCATCTGTTCATCGCCGACGCGCGTGATCAGACCGGATTTCAAACCAAGGCGTGCGGTGCCGATGGCAATGTTTGATGGAGAGCCGCCGACGGATTTGGCGAAGGAGGTGATGTCCTCCAGCCGTGAACCGATCTGCTGGCCGTAAAGATCGACCGAGCAGCGGCCCATCGTGATGACATCAAGTTCAGGTGCAGCGCCTTGGGGCGGCATGGGCAGACTCCATTTCGCGGAACTGGCTCACCCCAAGCATATCCCGGCGGGTGGGACAAGTCCGGTGCTCAAATCATCTCATTATCCATCAACCACAGCAGGATGGCGGCGGTGATGGCGGCAAGTCCGGTGCCCAGGGCGATGGCACCAGACACGGCAGGCACGGCTTCGTCATTGCGCTGGGCGAATAGGAAGGCGTTGGCGCCGGTTGGCATGGCGGCAAGAAGTACCGCGATCTTGATCCACAGGGGTGGGAGCGTGACGGCATAGCGGGCAAGGAGGAAGACCGCGATTGGCATCAGCAGCATCTTGAGGGTGATGAGTGCGGCGACACCGCTCCAGGCCCCCTTGAGCGAATAGCCAGCAAGCGACACGCCCAGGGCCACGAGGGCGGCAGGTACGCCCGCTTCTCCCAACATAGTGAGCATCTTGTCCGGCACGGGGTGAAGTCCAAGTCCTGTCCAGCGCCAAAGGCCAGCGGCCAGCAGAGCGATGATGATGGCGTTGGTGGCGAGTTGTTTGGCCAGTTCCGTGGCGGTTGCGGCGAGAGAGAAGTTGGCTGAGTGGCGGGCAAGTTCGCGGTGCAAGGTTGCTGCGAACCACAGGGTGGGTGCGTGGATGGAGATGATGAGGCCGACGGGTGCTGCGACAGCGGGACCAAAATGGGCAAGGGCCAGCGGGGTTCCGAGCAAAGCGAGATTACCGAAGCCTGTGGCCATGGAGGCGGCGGCTCCGCCTGACTCATTAAGGCTGTCAACGAAGCGCGAAACGATGGCTGCGGCAATCCATGTAATGGCGAGGCCGCCGAAGAATGCGAACCAGAGGGCATAGGGTGCGACAACTGTTTCGCCAATGGTTGCAACAGAGCGAAAGAGAAAGGCGGGGATGGCGACATTGAAGACGAAAAGCGAAATGCCGCGACCTGCCGCGGCATCAATGATGCTGGTGCGAGCAAGCAGGTAGCCAAGGGCGATGAGGCCGAAGACGGGGAAGACTGTGGTGAGGATGGGGTTCATCCGGCTTCCTTCCCCCCTTGCGGGGGAAGGTGGCGCACAGCGCCGGATGAGGGGGTGGTGCAGCGCGCGTCGCTGATTCCAAGTTGCATGCTGAAGCGCCCCCTCATCCGTCTCGCGCCGATGGCGCGATCCACCTTCTCCCGCAAGGGGAGAAGGAGAATTTACAGCCAAGCACGATTCGCAGCCGCCTGCTTCTCAAACGCATCAATGCTCGCCGCCTTTTCCAGCGTGAGACCGATGTCGTCGAGGCCGTTGAGGAGGCAGTGTTTGCGGAAGGGGTCGAGGTTGAACTTGACCTTGCCGCCGTCGGGGCCACGGATTTCCTGGTTGGGAAGATCGACTGTGAGGGTTGCGTTTGAGCCGCGTTCGGCGTCGTCCATCAGTTTTTTCAGATCACCGGGTGAGACGACGACGGGGAGAATGCCGTTCTTGAAGCAGTTGTTGTAGAAGATGTCGGCGAAGCTCGTTGAGATCACGCATTTGATGCCGAAATCCAAGAGCGCCCAGGGGGCGTGTTCGCGCGACGAACCGCAGCCGAAGTTGTCGCCGGCGACGAGGATTTCTGCCTTGCGATAGGCGGTTTTGTTGAGCACGAACTCTGGCAGTTCCTTGCCTTCTTGCGTAAAGCGCATTTCGTAGAACAGAGACTTGCCCAAACCTGTGCGTTTGATCGTCTTCAGGAACTGTTTGGGGATGATCATGTCGGTGTCGATGTTGACGATGTTCAAGGGTGCTGCAACACCGGTAAGGGTTTCGAATTTTTGCATGATGGTCCTTTAGGCAGCGAGGTTGACCGAGGCGGCTTCATCCGCACCGATCATGAGGTTGAGATTTTGCACAGCTGCGCCTGAGGCACCTTTGCCGAGATTATCGTAGATGGCCATCATCACGATCTGGCGGCGCTGGGGATTGGCGAAGACGCGGAGCTGCATGGCGTTGGTGCCGTTGAGCTGTTGCGGATCAAGATTTTGATCATCTCCCATTGGTGTCACAGACATAAAGACCTTGCCGTGATGATAGGCCGTGATGGCTTGATGCACGTGCGTGCTGGCAACACCTTCGCGTAAATCTGCCATGGACACGGGCACGGTGGTCAACATCCCTTGCGCAAAGTTTCCGACAGCGGGCTCGAAGAGCACATCGTGAGCAAGACCTGTATAGTGTTTCATCTCCGGCAGATGTTTGTGCGACAGGGCAAGTGCGTAGGGCATGTAGGGCGATGCCGATGTGCCCCTGGCTTCGTAATCTTCGATCATCTTGCGGCCACCGCCGGAGTAACCGGAAATGCCGTGGTAGGTGAAAGCCGTGTCCTTGGCTATCACACCTGCGGCGAGCAACGGACGCACCAGTGCGATGAGGCCTTGGGGCCAGCAGCCGGGATTGGTGACGCGTTTTGATTCCGCAATGCGGGCAGGCTGACCGGCATCAAACTCTGGAAAACCATAGGTCCAATCCGGATGCACACGGAATGCGGTTGAGGCATCAATGACGCGGGTTTTGCTGCCGGGTGCGATCATCGCCACGGCATCCTTGGCGGCCTCATCGGGCAAGCACAAAATGGCGATGTCGACGCTGTTCAGGAGGTCGCGCTTGGCGGCTTCGTCCTTGCGCATTTCATGCGCGATAGACACCAATTCGAGGTCGGTGCGTCCCTTGAGGCGGTCGCGGATTTGCAGGCCGGTGGTGCCAGCCTCGCCATCAATGAAAACAGTGGGTTTTGCCATGGTGGGGCTTGTAACCGCTCGCCCGCATGACTTCAATACGTTGAAGCTATTCGCAGAAAAACAGGCAGGCTTTGGGGTTGGAATCCATGGCTTGCACAGTGGCAAAAGCTGCGATGGCACCGGTGATGAGTGTTACTGCCACCATGGCCAACCAGATGCGGCGCAGGAACTTGGCGTCAGCCCGAACTTGTGTATTCAACGTACTTCCCCATGATCAGTGGAAAATCACCACTGTGTTCCAGCCTAAGCTGTAGTTGGTGACTTATTGGTAAAGGACCTGGGCTGCCATCCCCAAAATGGAGGGGCAGCCATGATTTTATGCGCGGATATCCACAAACCGCCCCGCCAGTGCCGCCGCAGCTGCCATTTGCGGGGAGACGAGATGGGTGCTTGCAATCTCAATCAAAAATCAACGTTTCGAGATGCGAGCGAAGCGGCAAGAAATGCATCCACAAATGATGATGATATCTGAACTTCAGACCCGCAAGAGCCTGAGTTTCGCCGTAGTGATCCAATAGCAATTTCACTTCGCTCAATTCACGCCAAATGTCGATCAGATCATTGATTGCGTCTCCCACAGCCAGCTGACCCTCCGCATCAGGCATGATTTTCGAGTCGAGAGCCACCCAGTAGTGCCCCAGATTGGGAAATCTTTTTGAAAACTGTCGCCTGATATCGTCTGTTTCTGCAATGTGATCGAGATCGACATCTTCAATTGAAGCGATAGCATCCTGGCGTAGTTCCCAGGAAGCGAGCATGAAAATATCGATGGCCTTGGCAAGATGTTCAATTGAACACACACATTCGATCTGGGGATTGATCAAATCTCGCAGGGCCAGCGAATCGTAAAGACACTGACTTCCTTCGCTTATCACCCTATTGCCTGATATCCACAAACCGCCCCGCCAGTGCTGCCGCAGCTGCCATTTGCGGGCTGACGAGGTGGGTGCGGCCTTTGTAGCCTTGGCGGCCTTCGAAGTTGCGGTTGGAGGTGGAGGCGGCGCGCTGGCCGGGAAGCAACTGGTCAGGGTTCATGGCGAGGCACATGGAGCAGCCGGGTTCGCGCCACTGGAAGCCAGCGTCGAGAAAGATTTTGTGCAAGCCTTCGGCTTCCGCCATTTCCTTCACCAAGCCGGAGCCCGGAACGATCATGGCATAGGCGAGGTTGCCCGCAACTTTCTTGCCTTTTACGACTTCAGCGACGGCGCGCATGTCTTCGATGCGGCCGTTGGTGCAGGAGCCGATCCAGACCACATCGAGGGGAATGTCGGTGATTTTCTGCCCCGCTGTCAGGCCCATGTATTCCAGTGCGCGGATTTTCGACTGGCGCTTGCCTTCGTCGGCAATGAGGGACGGATCGGGCACCACGCCTGACACCGCCACCACGTCTTCCGGGCTGGTGCCCCAGGAGACAATGGGTGGCAGATTGGCTGCATCAAGCTTAACGATGCGGTCGAAGCGGGCTTGATCGTCCGTGTGCAGAGTATCCCAGTAACGGCGGGCGGCGTCCCAGTGTTCGCCTTTCGGGGCCTTGGGCTTGCCGTTGAGGAAGGCGTAAGCTTTTTCATCGGGGGCAATCATGCCGGCACGTGCGCCCCCTTCGATGGTCATGTTGCAGACGGTCATGCGGCCTTCCATCGAAAGATCACGAATGGCTTCGCCGGCGAATTCGATGACCGAGCCGGTGCCGCCAGCTGTGCCGATTTCGCCTATGATGGCGAGGATGATGTCCTTGGCGGTGGCGTGTTTGGCGAGCTTGCCGTTCACTTCCACTTTCATGTTTTTGGCTTTTTTCTGGATCAGCGTTTGGGTGGCCAGCACGTGTTCCACTTCCGATGTGCCGATGCCGTGAGCAAGTGCGCCGAATGCGCCGTGGGTGGAGGTGTGGGAGTCACCGCACACGATGGTCGTACCCGGTAGTGTAAAGCCCTGCTCAGGCCCCACCACGTGGACGATGCCTTGGCGCTTGTCGAGCTCGTTGAAATATTCGATGCCGAATTCGCGTGCGTTGTTGGCGAGTGCTTCGACCTGAATGCGGCTTTCTTCTTCGGCAATGCCCTTGGAGCGGTCGGTGGTGGGGACGTTGTGGTCAACCACGGCGAGGGTTTTTTCCGGATGACGTACTTTGCGCCCCGTCATGCGCAGGCCCTCGAAGGCTTGCGGGGATGTGACCTCATGGACAAGGTGCCGATCGATGTAGAGCAGGCAGGTTCCGTCTTCGGCTTCGTGAGCGACGTGGTCGTCCCAGATTTTGTCGTAGAGGGTGCGGGGTTTGGCCATGATACAGTACCGTTGCAATGGATTTGGGGGGCTATGTAGCTGGTTGGTGGCTGATGTCAATTCGCAGCAATTCCATCCCAATTCTGCCGAAAAGACATGGCGTTGTTGCAGCCCATGATCACGCGGCGAAGTTTCCTCATCGGGTCCGGCGTTCTCGCCATGGGATGCAGCGATTTCGAACCCATCACCCTCCCGGAGATTGAGGTTAAGCGGCAGAAGCTTGTCGATGCCGCGCGACAACAGATCGGTGAAACCACGATCTATGATCCGGCCTACGTGGCGCTTAACTATCCCGGCGGGGATGTGCCGCGCGAACGCGGCGTGTGTACTGACGTGGTCATCCGGGCTTATCGTGATGGCCATGGGATTGATCTGCAGCAACTTGTTCACAAAGACATGAAAGAGAACTTCAAGGCGTATCCGCCGCGCTGGGGCCTCAAGAAACCGGACTGCAACATTGATCACCGGCGCGTGCCGAACTTGCAGATCTTTTTCCGGCGCAGCTGTGCTGATCTTGGTATTCCTCCCTCACCCGATGGGTTTCAGACCGGCGATCTGGTGACCATGCTGCTGCCCGGAAACCTGCCACATATTGGCATCATCTCGGATCAGCGCAGCCCTGGGGATAACCGGCCATTTGTGATCCACAACATTGGTGCAGGTACGCAGGAGCAGGATATTCTCTCGTACTTCACGATTGACGGGCGTTTCCGGTTTTATCGGTGACTAAACCTTCGCCGCCCGCAGTGAAAACGACAATGGCAATCGCGCAAATCCCGGTGGCAGAATCCAACTCACGCGTTTGCCCTTCTTCTCCACCATGATCTTGGCGAATTGCCAGCTCAGTTCCTCGTGCTCGTGCAGCCATTCGAGGCGCAGTCCTGCATTGATCAGGCCGTTGATGATGTCGCTCAGCGGGTGAATCCATTCGTAGTTGCGGGTGTTGGTGAGGATGTCCTGGTCGCCAGTGTAGGTTTGTTCGTTGTCGGAGATGAAAGGTTGGTCTTGCGGCGTGCGCCAATTGTAAGCCGGGCGAAGTTCGGGCGTGTTTTCGTCGAGGCAGATGAGAGACGGATGGCCTTCGAGGAGATACAGCGTGCCACCGGGTTTCAAGAGTGAGGCGACGACCTTGGCCCAACGGGCGATATCGGGCAGCCAGTTGATGGCCCCCAGGTGACGTAGACCATGTCGAAATCACCGTCGATGAGTTGGCGGGCGTCGTAGACGTTGCCTTCGACGAAGGTGGCATCGAGTTTGGTCTGTTGGGCCAGCGCATGGGCTTCGCGGATGGCGGCGGGTGAGAAATCGAGGCCGACACAGGATGCGCCACGGCGGGCAAGGCCCAAGGTATCGAGGCCGAAATGGCATTGCAGGTGGGCGATGCGCTTGCCTTTGATGTCGCCAATCTCGCGGGATTCGATGTCCTGCAAAATGTCTTCGCCGCGCAAAAAGGCGTCGACCTGATATCCGCCTGCGGTGTCGCGGCGGTGGATGCGCACACGCTCATCCCAGTTGCGGCGGTTGGCTTCGAAGTAATGGTCCATGGCGCGCGGGTTTAGCGGGGAACGGGTTTGCTCTCAACACAGTCGTCATCCTCGGCGAAGGCGGAAGACTCACTTTTGCAGTAACTCAAGTTGGATGGTCCGCCTGAAGCAGGCCATGACGGAACCTTGGTGTGTGTCGGTTGCGTAGAGCAACAAAAAAAGCCGGCATCGCAGCCGGCCTTTCCAAAATGGTTCTCGAAAACCCTACTTCTTCTTCGCGGCCTTGGCTTTGCGGGCGGCTTTGGCGTCTTTGGCGGACACCTTGTTCTCGGTTGCGTCCTTGGCCTGCTTCACCCATTCGTCCTGGACGGTGCGGCCCTTGAGGCCGAGTTTTTCGTCCAGCGCGAAGAGCTGCTCGTCGGTCATGGCGGCAATCTGGCCGAGCGTGGTGATGCCTTCCGCGATCAACTGATCGCGCGTTGTCAGGCCCAGACCCTTGATGCGGCCCACGTCATCAAAGGCCACCGCGGCCTTGTGCTGGACTTCCTCCACCTGACCGGTGAGGGCGAAAGCGGCGCGTTGATCTTCGAGGATGCGCGCGGATTTGCCGGTGCGGCCCTTGAGGTAATATAATTTGGCGCGGCGCACGCGGCCCCGGCGCACAAGCTTCACGCTGTCGATCATCGGCGAATACATGGGGAAAATACGTTCCACGCCTTCGCCGTAGGACAGTTTGCGCACAGTGAAGCTTTCGTTCAATCCCCCGCCATTGCGGGAAATGACCACACCTTCATAGGCTTGCACGCGGCTGCGGTCGCCTTCGACCACTTTCACGTTGACCACAACCGTGTCTCCGGGGGTAAAATCCGGCAGGCGGCGCTTGGCGGCAACAACGGCCATCTGCTCGGCCTCGAGCTGCGCAATCAAATTCATCACATATATCCTTGTTGGAAACTTGCGCGGTCTTTAGCGGCAAGGCTGTTGCAAAGTCAACCTTTGGGGTTTTTGTATTTTGACCACAGGTCCGGGCGGCGCAGTTGCGTGAGATTTTCGCGCTGTTCACGCTTCCATTGGGCCATGGCCTTGTGGTCGCCACCGAGAAGAATCTCCGGGATTTCAAGGCCTTCCCAGCCATTGGGTTTGGTGTAATGGGGATGTTCAAGGAGGCCGTCGGCAAAACTCTCTTCGGCTGATGATTCGAGTTTGCCCATGACGCCGGGGAGCAGGCGAATGATGGCATCAAGCAGGATGAGGCTTGCTGGTTCGCCACCGGAAAGGATGTAATCGCCGATGGAGATTTCCCGCAGTTGGCGGGCGGCGATGACGCGCTCGTCCACGCCTTCGAAGCGGCCGCAAATGATAAGGCAGCCGGGGCCGGCAGCGAGGTCGCGCACCAGATTCTGGGTCAGCGGCTGCCCTCGCGGCGACATGAGCAAGCGCGGGCCTTGATGCGGAACCGCATCGATGGCCTTGGCCAAAATGTCCGGTTTCAGCACCATGCCGACACCACCGCCGGCGGGGTGATCGTCGACGGTACGGTGCTTGTCGGTGGCGGAATCGCGAATGTTGCGCACATCGAGAGACCACAGGTTTTTTTCCAGTGCGCGGCCTGCCAGAGAATGGCCGAGGGTTCCGGGGAACATTTCGGGGAAGAGCGTGAGGATGGCGGCGTGGAAGGTCATTCGGAATCGAGATAGCCGTCTGGCAGGGAGACCACAACTGTTTCGCCCGTGGCTGTGATGAAGGCAACGGGAATCAAGATGCCGTTGCCGAGTTCGAGGAGTTCGCCAGCACCGAAATTCTGGAAACCCATTATTGTTCCGAGTACGGAGGACTTGAAGGTCACGGGTTTGCCGACAAGGTCGGCGAGGAGAAGTTCGGACGGCAGCCTGTCCCTGGTGGTGAAGAGCTCAGTGCCCTTCAGCGCTTCAGCGGCGTTGCGGTCCGGCACATTTCTCAGTGTACAGATGAAATGATCCTGGGCTGATTTCAGCTTGAGGATTTCGATTGGCGAACCTTCGGACGTTTGCAACGGGCCATAGGACGAGATGGCTTTCGAGTCCGCCGTGAAGGATTTGATCTTTACCTCGCCGCGAATGCCGTGGGCACCCATGATGCGGCCGAGGAGGATGCGAGTCATGTGGCGAACACCCCCTCCGCCCTTCGGGCACCTCCCCCGCGCTTCGCGCAAGGGAGAGTAAAATTGCATGCTCCCGCAACGAAGTTGGGGGAGCTGTCCGAAGGACTGAGGGGGTGTCGGCGCAATCTCAAGCCGCTGGTGCTTCAGCCGGAGCAGCGGCTGCAGCAGCTTTTGCAGCAAGATCGGCTGCGGCTTTCTCGCGCTCAAGGCGCTTTTTGCCGGGCAATGCCTTTTGCGGGTTGTTGCGCGCGTCGCGCTTTTTGACACCAGCCTTGTCGAGGAAGCGGAGCACGCGGTCGGTTGGCTGCGCGCCCTTCTTCAACCACTCGGCGGCCTTTGCGGCATCGAGCTTCACGCGGTTTTCGTCGGTCTTGCCCAGCATCGGGTTGAAGGAGCCGACGATGTCGATGTACTTGCCATCGCGCGGGCTTGTCGCTGCGGCAACGACGATGTGGTAGTAAGGACGCTTCTTCGAGCCGGCGCGGCTCAAGCGGATTTTCAATGACATTTGGTTTCTCCTTTTGAATGTCTGAAATCGGTAATCACTTCTTCTTGCCCAAATTCTTGCCGAGGCCGGGCAGGCCCTTGAGCAGACTGCCGCCAAGACCTGGCAACTTTGGCATGCCACCGCCGAGGCCGCCGGGCAGGCCTTTCATCAGTTGCGACAGGTCGGGCATTGCTCCGGACAAGGATGAATTTCCGCCGCTGCCTTGACTGTTCATCATGTCTTTCAACTCGGGTGGCAGGGCGTTGGGGTCCATGCCCGCCAGTTCGGCCTGCATTTTTTCCATCTCGGCTTCATCGGGAATTCCCTTGCCGCCAAACATTTTGCCGAACATGCCTTTGCCCGTGCCCATCTGCTTCATCATGTCGGCCATTTGCAAATGCATCTTGAGCAGCTTGTTGATTTCCTCAGGTCTCGTGCCAGAGCCTGCGGCGATGCGGCGGCGGCGTTTGCCGTCGATGATTTTCGGGTTGGTGCGTTCGCGCTTGTTCATCGACCCGATGATGGCGATCTGGCGTTTGAAGACGGTCTTGTCGAGATCAACGCCTTCGAGTTGTTTTTTCATTTTACCCATGCCGGGAAGCATGTTCATGACGCCGCCCATGCCACCCATCTTTTCGATCTGGCGCAATTGATCGGCGAGGTCATTCATGTCGAACGCGCCCTTGCGCATGCGTTCAGCGATTTTCTTCGCCTTTTCATGATCGATATTCTGTGAGGCTTGCTCAACCAGCGACACGATATCGCCCATGCCGAGTATGCGGCCGGCGATGCGCGAGGGATGGAAGTCTTCCAGGCCATCGAGTTTTTCGCCCGTCCCCATCAACTTGATGGGCTTGCCGGTGACAGCGCGCATGGAGAGTGCGGCACCACCGCGGCCATCACCATCGATCCGTGTAAGGACGATTCCGGTGACGCCGATTTTTTCATCAAACGCACGCGCCAGATTGACGGCGTCTTGGCCTGTCAGCGCATCAGCAACGAGCAGGGTTTCCTTGGGTTTGACGATATCGCGGATTTGTGCGGCTTCGGCGATCAATTCTTCATCGATGTGCAGGCGGCCTGCGGTATCGAGCATCACAATGTCGTAAGCGCCTTTGCGAGCCTCGCTCATTGCCCGTTTGGCGATCTCCTGCGGGGTCTGGCCCTTGATGATGGCGAGTGTGTCCACCTTCACTTGACGCCCCAGAATTTCGAGCTGCTCCTGCGCGGCAGGACGGCGCGTATCAAGCGAGGCCATCAGCACTTTGCGCTTCTCACGTTCGGTGAGGCGTTTTGCGAGTTTTGCCGTGGTTGTGGTTTTGCCGGAACCTTGCAGACCGACCATGAGGATGGCAACGGGTGGGGAAGCGCGGAGATTCAACGCCGCTTGATCGGAGCCCAGTGTTTCGACCAATTGATCATGCACGATCTTGACGACCATCTGGCCGGGCTTGATCGATTTCACCAGTTCAGCGCCAACAGCTTTTTCGCGCACTTTTTCGGTGAAGGTTTTTACCACCTCCAACGCCACGTCGGCCTCAAGCAGCGCCCGGCGCACTTCGCGCATGGCGGTATCGACATCAGCTTCGGAGAGGGAACCCCTGCCGGTCAGCTTGTCGAAGATGCCACTGAGGCGATCGCTTAAGGTTTCGAACATGCGTATTCTCTTTCAAACTTCTCTTCTCCCGCAAGGGGAGAGGAAAAGCGTCAACTGCGTTCCCAAACGTCAATGCCACCCGGGAGCGATGCTCGCTGCCGGATGCGGGGCCGCGGCACCTCCAGAGTTAACTCATGTGTGCCGAGGCTCAGTGACGTTCAAGTCCTGAGATGGGGCGGGCTATAGGGGAAGGGGGCGGGCGTGTCAAATTGGGGGTTACGGAATTGTATTCCCCAAACTCCGTCACGGCCCGCTTCAAGCGGGCCGCCCACTGATGGATGACCATGGGTGGCCCGCCTGAAGCGGCCATGAAGATCATTGGGAGTGGAGATAAATTGAAGTGTGAACATCCATCGGCGCGTATTCACCATGCTTGAAGCGTTCCGCAAGGACGCGGAGTGCCAATGCTTCTGCTTTGCAAATGGTTTCGCTTTCAGTTGCGCCATAAGCCATTACGCCGGGAAGCTCTAGCACTTCCGCGATCCAGCGGCCATCGGATTCGCGTTCGGTTTCGAAGGTCAGGTTCATGTTTGCAGGGCTAGCATGGATTCTCGACCAGTGCCAAAAAGTTGATTGCAGGCAGCTATCTCGTTATGTTATACATGTATAACAACTAAGGAATTGATCATGTTGGCCGTGCGATTGTCACCCGAATTACAGAAGCGTCTCGACACGCTGTCCAAGAAAACCGGGCGGCCTAAATCCTATTATATGCGCGAGGCGCTGGAGCGGCAGCTGGAGGATATCGAGGATACTTATCTGGCGGAGGTGGCGTATCGCGAGTTTCTCAAGACCGGCGCGAAAACGAAATCATTGGCAGATGTAAAGGCTGAGCTTGGCCTGGACGATTGAATTTTCTGGCGAGGCCCGGAAGCAACTGCGTAAGCTCGACGGCCAAGCAGCGGCGCGCATCATCAAGTTTGTCGAGACTCGCATCGCGCCCACTGAAAACCCCCGCGCCTTTGGCGCCGCTCTCCAAGGCACGGAGTTTGGCGAGTTCTGGAAATACCGCGTGGGGGATTACCGGATCATCTGCCGGATTGAAGACCAGCGGCTCACGGTTCTGGTGGTGAAGGTGGTGGACAGGAAAGAAGTGTACAAAAGGTAAGATGAACTCCAACCTCCCAAACATCACGGACTGGATCGCGGCACTTTCTTCAGTTGCTTCAGTACTCGTCGCATTTGCTGGCTTGTACTTGGGGTTTCGCAAATTTGAGACGTGGAAGTCTGAACAACTTGCGCAGAGCAAGAGAGAAGTCGCAGCTGCAATCCTGGCTTCAGTCGACTACATTGAATTGGAACTTCGTATCATACGGCATCCGCTGGCATTGGCAGCAATTTCTACAATTCAGAAACGGCATGCAAGGCTATATGACCTCGAAACTGAATTTCGATCTTTGATATTGATGCGCACAAAGGCCAAAGCATTGTTGGCTGATGTTCATGTCGACGCTGACATAAAAAAGTTGCTTGAGGCAAGGAATGAGCTCGTAATGGCAATTGAAAATGTGATGGAAGCGGAAGGCAGCGGAAACCCGGTTCGACAAGATGAATTTGAACTTGCTGATCGCAAGGTTGCGTTTGGCGACTTCAAAACTAATGACGAATTTGGAAATCGACTGACTCAGACATGCTCTTCAATACGCGAAAGACTTGAGCCAGTGATACGATTGGAGCGACTGTAGTGATTGTTGCTCACGTTAAATTTCTTCAAGCCGCCCGCGCAATTCTCCTCACACTGATTTGCTTCCCATGTTTCCGCGCCGCTGCCAAATCGTATGCCGTCTGCATGCGGCAGAGGGTGTCGGCTTTCAGGCCGAAGGCTTTTTCGAAGCGGATGGCCATGTCGGCGGAGAGGCCGACACTGCCGTTGAGAAGCTTGCTCGTGGCTTGGCGCGACACGCCAAAATGTTCCGCAATATCGGAAACGGTGAGTTCGTGGGGGCACACAATTTCTCCCCACAGCCAAAGGCCGGGGTGGGCAGCAAAATTGGGTGAGAGCTTGATTGACGTTTTATTCAAGGCACCGACACCCCATAGTTCGCCTTTTTTTCATCTTGCCCGCAGTCCCCGCCCTGGTTTACGTCCAAAAATGCTTGCGAAAAGCCGCTTGATCCTTGCGCGCATTGCAATCCACATCATGATCCGCTTCACCCGGTAGTACAGGTCCGTGAGCATGAATGCCCCAAACACCGACACGAGCAAGTTTGCAAAAAACAGGAAGATGAGCATCGCAGCGCCGCCTAACCCCAGTGTCGATTGCCCCGTGAAGACGTTATAAAGAGCGATGCAGATTCCAATGACCCCCAGCCAGACAATCAGTGTCACCGGACACATGATGAGCACCAAAATCGTTGTTTTTACAAATTCAGACGGTGACTCTTCGAGAATTCTCTGAAACCAGTCCGCAGCCTCTTGCTGGTCCTGTCGGGGATTGGCGTATTCGTAACCGGCATAGGTGCTGGCCTTACCGGTTTCAAAACGCTTGTCATAGGCAGCACGTTTTTTCGCGTCAACGAGGACAGAATAGGCTTCCAGTATTTCTACAAACTGCTTGTGAGCAGCAAGTTTCTCGTCCTCGGAAAGAAACTTGTCGGGATGCCATTGCTGCGCCTTGTCGCGCCAGGCTTTCTTGATGTCCTCGTAGTTGGCATCCTTTTGGACCCCAAGAATGTCGTAATAGTCCTTGACCTTCCTCACCCAACCGGCACCACATAACTCGTCATCTTCACCACCTTGCCAGCGCGGAGCACATAGGCGTTGTGGAACCTGGCTTTGAAGATGCCGCCGCCGACGAATTTGTTTTCGACGTAGCCTTCCACGGTCACATTATCGCCTTCGGCGACGAGGTTGCGCAGTTCAATGACGGGCGGCTCATCAGCGGTGGGGTTGGTGATCTGGGCGCGGAAGCCTTCTTTGCCTTTTGCTGTGAAATGTGGCGGCACTTCTCAGATGATGTCGTCGTGCAGCAGGGCCACAATGGCATCGTTGTCGCCGGCCTCGAAGGCCTTGTTCAGCCGTCGCACCACATCCTTGTTGTTTTCTGCCATGGTCACACCACTCCAGTTCCGCAAACATCACACGTGGAGATGCATTCCGCAATTGTCCTGTTCTTGACCGCACCATCTACACCAGCGCCACCGCCAGCCTTTCGCAAGAACTTAACCCATCATCCCTTGGCAGATTTGCAAACCTTCCTGAAATCTGGGTGATGCTGTTGGCGGGTGACGCAAAGCAGGATTCAATTTAGGATTGAAATCCTTTTGGATGCGTTTTAAGGGTGGCTACAGCTCGATTCTTGAGTGCCGCTCTCCGCTGCCAGACCGACCAAAACAGTTGAAGGCGAGGCTTACGATGCGTTTAAAGACCTATTGTAAGATTATTGTCATCAATCACTGATTGTTAGGCTTGGCTAGGCACTGTGGCGGCATAAATTCAATCAATGATTGCGTCAATGCTAAAATTGCTCTCAAAAACGGTGTCTATTTGGCGCGAAGTGGTGCCTGTTTTGCGAACGCGCGGTTTCCGGCTTCTTGCCGGACTGGTTGTCGCCGTTGTCGCATTATCTGCAGTATCCGATGTCATTGCCGGCCTTCTGAGATACAACGGCACGATCAGCGAAGCGACTTCCAATTGGTTCAGGGTGTCGAAGGACTGGTCGGTCTGGGAGACCATTGGCTATGGGTTTTTCCAGTCCGCTGCCGTGCTGACCTACCTCACGGCCCGGAAACTGGGGTCCTCCATACACCGGTTTCTGGCGGCCTTGTTTCAGTTTCTGGTGTTTGACGACGCGCTGCAATTTCACGAGCGTTTTGGATACCAGTTTGGCAACCGGTTTTTGCACGATGTCACGCTGGTCGAACCGCATGCCGCGGGCGAGGTGGTTTATGCCATCATCGCCTTCAGCATCATCTTCTTCTTTTTGTTCCGCAGCTACCGGGCATCAACGGAACGGCAGCGCGCCTTGGGGCTCATGCTGGTCGTCCCGCTCGCCATCGTTGCCGGAGGTGCCATCGGAGTTGACTTCATCTACCAACTGGTGCCGAAAAATGAATTGATCCGAGGTGCTGTTGCGACGCTGGAAAACTGTACAGAGCTGTTCGGCACGGGCCTCGCCATGTTGGCAGCTGCGGTGCAATGGATGGCATTTGTGAAGACTGGACCTGCCCAGCCGAAGCCCTAGCTTTCCGCTTGCAATCTCCCATATGAGCCCGGCATGTCTGGACCCGCCGCCATACCTTTCCGCAAGCTGATTGGTCTGCCGTGGATTTGCCTCGCGGTTTCGGCTAACATGATTGCATGAAATTCTTTTTTGCAATCCTATCCTGTTTGCTTGCAAACCCGGCTTTCGCCCTCGATTGGGAAGGCGTGTTCGAAGGTACAATCGGCGAGGCGAAGGTCCTTGTCGAGTTGAACGCGGGTGACGAGGCCTCGGCGTACAAAGGTGGGTATAGGCAAGGCTCGCGTTACAGCTATGAGGGCAAGGTATTTGATCTTGCCCTTATCCCGGCCCTTATCCCGGCCCTGATCCCGGCGAGGGGTGAAGACGGATTGAACTTCACCGAAATCAACGAGATTCCCGGTCTGTTTGACGAATTCACCGAGAATGACCCGCGCGTGACAGGTTTGTGGGTCATCAAGGTTGATGCGATGGGAGGATCGGGACGGTGGCTTTCGCCCGACGGCAAGAAGTCGCTGCCGATCAAGCTCACGCGCATGGAGTTGAAACCTGCGGCAGAGATTCCGCAAGGAACCAACCGACTCAGCCATACCTACATGCAGCAATGGCTCACAAAGGTCACATTCACGGATTCCGGCGTTTCCGAGCGCTTCGGCAATGTGGAGGTACGTTTCGAAAAGGATTCGGTTTTCGGCACACTCTATCCGATGCTTGGCGCGTTTCCTGATGCGGCGCGAAAAGACAAAGTCAATGCCATGCTGCATGAGCAGTTTCTTTCCCATGTGGCTGACTTTCGGGATTGCAGAAACGGACTGCAATTGAGCTTTCGGACCGACGACGAAGAAATGTCGTCACAGGTTGTGCGCAATGTCACTTTTGCAAGTCCGACACTGCTCAGCGTGGAGCATAGCGGTTCGATGTTTTGCGGAGGAGCGCACCCCAACAATTTCGTGGTGCCGATGACCTATGATCTCATCACGCAAGACCAGATCGCTCCGACACGGGATTCCGATTTTGCACCCGCAAAATTCGGCCGCATCTTCAAACTCGCCACCGCGGAGGAACGGCTGGCTTTCGAACGCTTTGCCCTTGGCCGGTGGTCGGCCAATGCCGCCGCCTATGGCGAAGATGGCAAAATGTGCGAAGAGGCGGGCTTCCTTCGGGATTCGGCGGAAGGTGCGCGTGACTTTTCACTATCATTCGTGAAAGATGGGCTGGCTGTGCGCCGAACCGACTATCCCCATGCATTGTCCACATGCCTGTGGCAAGACTTCAACCCGACCGTCATACCCTGGGCCGATTTGAAACCCGTGCTGAAGCCCGGTCAGGGCCTGCTTGCTGACGAATTGAATTAAGTCCAATCACGGACCAAACCGCACCAGAAAGGGTCACATTGCCTTGCCCTTCCAGTGGGGTAGCTTTGTGCGGTTCTTTGCCCATATAAGCCCCGTCATGTTTGCACCTACCTTACCCTTCCGCAAGATGAACGGGCTCGGCAATGACTTTGTGGTCATTGACGCGCGCGGGGACGGGCGCGGGCGGCCGCTGGTGATCACGGAGACACGGGCGCGGGCGATTGCTGACCGCAAGACCGGCATTGGCTGCGACCAGCTCATCGTGATGGAGAAGTCATCGACAGCTGATGTCACCATGCGTATCTGGAATGCAGAAGGTGGTGAGGTTGAAAGTTGCGGCAATGCCTCACGCTGCGTTGCGGACCTCATCTTTGATGAGCGCGGGACTGAACTTGCGTCCATCGAAACCAAGGGTGGATTGCTGCAGGCGCGGAAGGCCGGTGCACATCTTGTCACCATCGATCAGGGTGTGCCGAAGTTCGGGTGGAAGGATGTTCCGCTGTCAGAAGAGTTCGCTGATACGCGGCATATTGAATTGCAGGTGGGGCCGGTGGACGCGCCGCTGATCCACTCGCCTTCCGTTGTGAATGTCGGCAATCCGCATTGCATTTTCTGGGTGAATGACCTGGATGTGGTCGACCTCGGCAAGGTGGGACCGATGCTGGAGAACCATCCGCTGTTTCCGGAACGCGCCAATATCTCGTTGGCGAAAGTGGTGGCGCGTGACCATGTGCAAATGAAAGTGTGGGAACGCGGCGCTGGTCTCACCAAGGCTTGCGGTACCGCGGCCTGTGCGGTGATGGCGGCGGGGCACCGGATCAAGATCATCGACGCCACATGTCGCATGTCGCTGCCGGGTGGTGACCTGTTCATGGCGGTCAACGAAGAGGATGGCCATGTGCTGATGACCGGGCCATCGGCGTTTGACTATGACGGTGTCATCCCGGAGGGACTGCTGTCGTGAGTGTGGACATCCAAACTTTTGGCTGCCGGCTCAACAGTTTCGAGTCCGAAGTCATGCGCGGGCATGCGGAGAAAGCGGGGCTTGCCAACGCGATTGTCTTCAATACTTGTGCGGTGACGGCGGAAGCGACGCGGCAGGCGCGGCAGGCGATCCGCAAAGCGCGGAAGGAAAATCCTGCATCTGACATTATCGTCACGGGCTGTGCAGCGCAGACGGAAGCCGAAACCTTTGCCGCGATGCCGGAAGTCACGCGGGTGCTTGGCAATGAGGAAAAGCTCAAGGCCACCAGTTGGCTCCGTGGCAGCAACGCTCCACGTGTCGATGTCTCCGATATCATGCAGGTGAAGAACGCGACGCTGCCGATGATCGAGCGGCTGACGGGGCGCACGCGGGCTTTCGTGCAGGTGCAAAATGGCTGCGACCACCGCTGCACGTTCTGCATCATTCCGTTCGGGCGCGGCAATTCGCGGTCGGTTTCTGTGGCCGAAGCTGTCGAGCAGGTGAAACGTTTGGTGGCGGCCGGGCACAATGAGGTGGTGTTGTCGGGCGTGGACCTCACCTCCTGGGGCGCTGACCTCGAGGACCAGCCCAAGCTCGGGTCGTTGGTGACGGCCATTCTCAAGAATGTCCCTGATTTGAATCGCTTGCGACTGTCTTCGATTGATTCCATCGAGGCGGATGAGGAACTGGTTGAAGTGGTTACATCAGCGTCGCAAGTGATGCCGCACCTGCATCTTTCGCTGCAATCGGGCGACGACATGATCCTGAAGCGGATGAAGCGGCGTCACACTTCCGCGCAAGCTGTTGATTTCTGTGCCATGTTGCGGGCCAAACGGCCAGACATGGTTTTTGGTGCTGATTTCATCGCAGGGTTCCCGACCGAGACCGATGCGATGTTCGAGAATACGATGAAGTCCGTCGATGACTGCGGGCTCACATACCTCCACGTGTTTCCCTACTCGCCACGACCGGGTACGCCTGCTGCCCGCATGCCATCGGTTGAGCAAAGTGTGATCAAGCGTCGTGCCGCGCGGCTGCGGGAAAAAGGCAAATCGCGGCTGGATGTGCATCTTGCGGCACAAGTGGGCAGCACGCGAAAGGTTCTCGTCGAAACCGAAGCAACGGGCCGCACCGAGCATTTCGCCATGGCACGGTTCGCCACGCGCATGGTGCCGGGGGCGATTGTCTCGACGACAGTCACTGGTGTGGAAGACAGCCAACTGCTGGTGAGTGCGGGCTGATGGCGGGGTTCTTCAAGAAACTCTTCAACCGCATCGTTGGCAAGAAGGAAGAGGAAGCGCCGCCGCCGGTCGTTGAACAAGTGGCACTGCCTGCACCAGAGCCAGAACCCGTCTTCGAGCGCGAACCAGAACCTGTCGTTGCCGAGGTTGCTCCGCCGCCCATCAAGAAGGCCGCAGGGAAAAAACCGGTACCTCTGAAAGCCCCGCCGCCGCTTGCGAAGGCCGTGAAGGCCAAGCCCGCAAAAAAGCCGCCTGAGAAGCCGAAGGCCGTCGCCAAGGCCAAACCGGAAAAGGCTGTTCCCGCAAAGAAAGTAGCAGCGAAGCCCAAGGTTCAGGCACCTCAACCGAAAATTGTTGAAGCGAAGAAGGTCGTTGCGCCGAAGCCCGCACCTGCGAAAAAAGCGCCACCGCCTGCGAAGAAGCCGGCGCCCGTTGTCGAAGTGTTGCGCCCGGTGCCACCGCCACCGTCTGTTGTTGTGGAGCGCGTTGCGCCACCGCCGGCACCGGAAACGCCTGAAAAACTGACACCGCGTTCGAAGCCGTTCGCCAAAGTGCCGTCAGTTCCCACACCCGTTGTTGCACCGGAACCCGAACGCAAAGGCTGGCTGTCGCGGCTGAAAGATGGACTATCGAAGTCCTCGAAATCGCTGACAGGATCGATCTCGGCGATTTTCACCAAGCGCAAGCTTGATGCCGTAACACTGCAAGAACTCGAAGACACATTAATCCAGGCCGATCTTGGCATCACGGTTGCCGAACGCATCATCAAGGAAGTGTCCACGGGCCGCTTCGACAAGGAAATCGATCCGGAAGAGGTGAAGCAGATTCTCGCCGCGGAAGTGGCGAGGGTGCTGAAGCCTGTGGAAGTGCCGTTCAATTTCGGCACGGAAAAACCTTACGTCATCCTCGTCGTCGGGGTGAATGGCTCGGGCAAGACCACGACCATCGGAAAGCTTGGGGCCATCGCGGCGGCTGAAGACTTCAAGGTCAAGTTCGCGGCGTGTGACACATTCCGTGCCGCTGCCATCGAGCAACTCACGGTGTGGGGCAAGCGCATAGGTGCCGAGACGATTTCACGGCCGCAAGGCTCAGATGCCGCAGGCCTTGCCTTCGATGCGATGAAGGCATCCCAGGAAGACGGCACTGACATTCTGTTCATCGACACAGCGGGCCGTTTGCACAACAAGGCCTATTTGATGGATGAACTCGACAAGGTGGTGCGCGTCATCAAGAAGTACGATCCTCAAGCACCGCATGCTGTGTTGTTGGTGCTGGATGCGACGACGGGGCAAAATGCGTTGGCCCAAGCCGAGGCTTTCACCAAGGTGGCGGGTGTCACCGGCCTGATCATGACCAAGCTGGACGGTACCGCACGCGGTGGCATTCTCGTGGCCATCGCCGAAAAATTCAAACTGCCGATCCACGCCATTGGCGTGGGCGAGACGGTGGACGATCTGCAACCTTTTGATGCCGATGCATTCGCGCGCACGATTGCCGGACTGGAGAACTGACGTGGCACGACAACTCTCGACATTTGAAAAACAGGCAACCGACCTTGGACCGCTGGCTGCTTTCTTGGCGGCTTATTACCTTGGCGGGCTTTTCTGGGCGACGGGTGTCACCATTGCTGCAACTGCACTTGCCCTCACCATTGTCTATTTCATTACCGGCAAAGTGACCAAAATTGCCGCGTTCACTCTGGTGCTGCTGGTGGTGTTTGGCGGTCTCACACTTTATCTGAATGATCCCAAATATTTCAAACTCAAGGTTACGGCGATCAATTTCCTGTTTGCCGGATTGATCCTTACCGGCCTGTTTTTCAAGCGGCTCTTCATCAAAGACCTGTTGGGTGAAGCCATGGAACTGCCGGACGCCGCCTGGCGGGTCCTGTCCCTGCGCTGGGGCGTGTTTTTTGCCGCGCTCGGGGGCCTCAATGAAATTGTCTGGCGCAATTTTTCGGAAAGCAACTGGGTGCTTTTCAAATTTCCAGGGTTGTTGGTGCTGACCGCACTTTTTGCAGTTGCGAACGCGCCTTACATGATGCGGCACATGAGCGAGCCGCCGCAAAAACCGTCAGCCAACGGATGAATGGCTGCACACTTTTTGAAGCAAGAGTCAAGACTTGCGCGTGCAAGATGATTGGAGCCTATATACAGGGCCTAGATCATTGACGATCAGTCGGCCACGGCGAGGCATTGGGTTTTCTTTTTGCTTGCCGTGCCTGAATTGACTCGCTAGGAGTCAGGCGCTTCCGGGTCATGAGGGGTTGCGTTCAAACGCAATGTGCTCCGGGGGTTTCAGGTCAATCCCGTTCGGGGCAAGATGCCAAGAGCAGGCTGGTATGTCGGGCAAAAAAGAGTTGAAACAGCTATCGCGATCATTCTCGCATTTGCTCAAACGAGCAGTTCAGTATTCCGTTCATTCCTATATGGAAGAAGTTGGCAAGTCGGGACTGACACATCGTCAGTATACGGTGCTTATGGCCACGGATGCCAATGACGGGGAAAGCCAAACTGAACTGGTGAAGCTGACGGGCATTGACCGGTCAACGCTGGCCGATCTGGTGGCGCGTCTCCTGTCGCAAGGCTACCTGCAGCGCCGCCGCAGCAAGGAAGACGCGCGGACAAATTCCGTGCGATTGACACCTGCCGGCAAGAAGATCCTGCGCACCGCGCAAAGTGGTGCCGAAAATGTCGACAAGCAGCTGCTCAGTCTTCTGCCTGCCGGTGAACGAAAGTCGATGGTTGATTGCCTTGGCGTTCTGGCGGCGGAAATGGACAAGCTGGATTCGGCCGAACCGGAAAAGCCCGCAGGCAAGGTGAGATTGCGCCGCAGGGCGTAGTTTGGACTTACTTCGCCAAAGGCAGCTTTGCCTTTTCAATTTCATGGTTGATGATTTTAGCCACGATATCCTCGGACAATGGGCCAACGACCTTGTGGCGTATGATGCCATTGCCATCGACGATGAATGTTTCGGGGACACCATAGCCGCCCCAATCGATGGTTATGCGGCCATCCACATCAGCACCGATTGCGGCGTAGGGATTTCCCAAACTGTTGAGAAAGCGGATGGCGTTGACCGGGTCATCCTTGTTGTTGATGCCGTAAACCGTGATGTCAGTTCGTTGCGACAGCTTCAGCAATATTGGATGTTCGTCGCGGCAGGGTCCGCACCAGGACGCGAAGATATTGATGAGGGTGATTTGGCCCTTCGCCAGATCCGCCGAAGCCACTCCGGACCAAGGCGAGCCTGCAATGGGCGGAAGGGCAAAGGCTGGAACTTTTTTGTTGAGCAGTGCGGACGGGAGGCGGGATGGTTCGCCCGACAATCCCACCCAGAACACAAGTGCCAACGCGGCAAAAGCCATGAGTGGAATGCCGGCAAGCAGCGAGCGACGCGATATCATGGGTCCACACCATTTTCGTTCGCTGGCCTTTGGCGCTCGAGGCGTTGGCGCAAATGCCGGTCCCGACGCATGATGAACATGCAAAGTCCTGTGATGCAAATGGCAGACAAGGCATAGGCCGCCAGGACATAGCCGGTGTGGGCAGCAGTCAGGTCCATTACCGCGATCCCAGGTCGTTCAATTGCTGGACCCGGAGTTTGCGGGCCGCGATTTCGCTGCGCGTTGCCGTGAGGTGCAAGCAGGTGAAGAGGAGCGTGTAGGCCAGTGCCATGGCAAGGAGCGGCCAGAGGATGGACTTGTCGATGGCTGGACCACCCATTTTGATCACACTGGCTGGCTGGTGCAGGGTGTTCCACCAATCAACCGAATATTTGATGATGGGCAAGTTTATTGCACCGACCAGGGCCACGATGCGGGCCAAGGGTGCGGCACGGTGGGGGTCCTCCACCGTTTGCCAGATGGCGATGTAGCCAAGGTACAAGAGCATCAAGACAAACATCGAGGTGATGCGCGCATCCCACACCCACCATGTGCCCCACATGGGTTTGCCCCATATCGAGCCGGTGGCGAGCGCCAGAAAGCAAAAAACCGCGCCGATGGGTGCTGCCGCCTTGGCGGACGCATCAGCCAGTGGGTGACGGAATATGATTGCCATGGCGCTGAGAAGAGCGATCAGGCCATAGGCAAGTAGCGCCAGCCAGGCAGCGGGGACATGCACGTACATGATGCGCACGGTTTCACCCTGCTGATAATCGGCAGGACTGGCGAACACTGCTCCATACAAAGCGACGGCAAAGACGCCCAGTGTTGCCGTCCAAAGCCATGGCAACGCTGCATTGGTTATGGCGAGAAAGCGGGCGGGATTGGCGAAGACTTGCATGGTTGAGCTATACCCCTTTGCCATCAGCGGAGATAGGTTCGCAAGGCTGCGGCTGAAGCCCAGGGGCTGATAACCGAAGCCAGCAGGGTGAGTGCGAGCAGGATCAAAATGGCGGGCGCGGCACCAGCGGGTGACATTGCCGAGGATGTGGCAGAGATGCCAAACACCATGACCGGGATATTGAGTGGCAGCACCAGCAGCGCAATCAACAATCCGCCGCGTTTCAAACCTGCCGCGACCGCACCGCCGATTCCGGCAAGCATGGACAGGGCCAGCGAACCCGGGATCATGGCTGCCCATAGCAACGGCAGGATGGCGGTATCCATATTCAGCATGAGAGCCAGAAACGGGGTGATGATGGCGAGAGGAAGGCTGGTGCCGAGCCAGTGGGCCAAGGACTTCGCCAGTGCCACCATTTCCAGGGGGGTTGCCGCCATGGTGAAAAGTTCAAGCGAGCCGTCCTCCAAATCCTGGGTGTAGATGCGGTCGGCGGTGAGGAGGATCGCCAGAAACAGAGTCAGCCACATCATGCCGGGTGCGAGACGTTGCAGTGTTTGCAGGTCCGGACCGATGGAGACGGGTACCAAAATGATCACAGCCAGCATAAAGCCCAGGGCCGGAGCCAATCCACCGCCTTGTCGCAGTGACAACGTCAGATCGCGGCGGATTATGGCGAGGAAGGTGTTCATGGCCGGACCGGAAGGGTCAGGGTTTGTGATGGCGGCACTGGCAAATCCGTGTGGGTGGCCGCGACGATGGCACCACCACTGGCCAAACGTGATTTCATCAGTGTACAGAGCATATCAACGGATGCCGCATCAAGGCCGACCGTGGGTTCGTCCAGCAACCATAAGGGGCGGTCCAGCAAGGCGAGGCGCGACAGGGCGAGGCGGCGCTTCTGGCCTTGCGACAGGTAGGCGGCAGGTTGGTCGCCCATGGCGTGCAGGTTGAAGGCGGAGAGGGCCTCAGACGCCTTTTGGCTGTCAAAGCAACGGGCCCAGAAATCGAGATTCTCGCGCACGGTGAGGGCCGGTTTGATCGCGTCACTGTGACCGACAAAAATGGCTTCTCCGCTGGCCTTGATGCCACCGGAAGCGGGCGTGTCGAAACCCGCCAGCAGACGCAACAATGAAGATTTACCAGCACCGTTGGCACCGCGCAGTTCAAGACAATCTCCCGCCTTGAGGCGGAACGACAGGTTTTCGAATACGCGTCTGCCGCCGCGGTCGCAGGTGATGTTTTCGGCTTCGAGGATCACACCATCAACATGCCGCCGTTGGCGGACAAGGTGGAACCGGTGATGAAGCCTGCTTCGTCACTGGCGAGGAACAGCACACAGCGGGCGATTTCTTCGGGTTCACCAACGCGGCCCACCGGGATTTGCGGCAGGATTTTGGCTTTCATCACATCGGCGGGAACGGCCTTCACCATGTCGGTGTTGATGTAGCCCGGTGCGATGGCGTTGACAGTGATGTTTTTGAAAGCACCTTCCTGGGCCAGTGCCTTGATGAAACCGAGTTCACCGGCCTTGGCAGCGGAATAGTTGGCCTGGCCCATCTGGCCTTTTTGTCCGTTCACGGATGAAATGCAGATGACGCGGCCAAAGGCGCGGTCGCGCATGCCTACCCACAGGGGTTGCGTCATGTTGAACAGCGAGGTGAGGTTGGTGTTGATGACAGCGTTCCATATGTCCGGCGTCATCTTGTGGAACATGGCGTCCTTGGTGATGCCAGCGTTATTGACCAGAATGTCGATGGGACCGATGGCGGCTTCAACAGACTTGATGCCAGCCGTGCAGGCTTCGTAGTTCGATACATCCCACTTGAAGACGGGAATTCCGGTTTCAGCCTTGAACGCGCTTGCGGCGTCATCGTTGCCGGCGTAGGAAGCGGCGACACTGTAGCCTGCGGCTTTCAACGCCTTTGAAATCGCTGCGCCGATGCCACGGCTGCCGCCGGTGACGAGTGCGTTTCGTGGCATGTGTTCCTCCCTGATTTTTTGCGACCATAACAAATTGTCCGTCAGGTCAAAGAGAAATCATCGGCGGGGAAAGCTACAGTCTCCGGGCATGGTGCGGGCGCAGCTGGCTGATGGCGCTTGGCAAAAGTGCATCCATACCGGCCGCCAGCCGGTCACGATTGCGGTGCAGGTAGAGGCCGAGAAAAATGATGCCAAGGCCGATGGCGGACAGGGCGAAGGAGAATCCGATCATGTCATCGAACACATCGTTGGCGAGATAGCCCAAGTAAATGGAGACTCCCAAGGCACCGAAGACAGAATAGACCCGGCGGTTCATGAACAAGCTGAACGCGATGAGGCTGATGCAGATGGCGCAATACAGGAATTTCTCGAATGCCGTGCCGCCATCGCTCCACGACAGCCCGCCCCAGAAGGTGAGGGCACCGAAGATGTGGAGCCAGAAGGGTAAATCACTTTCGCTGCGATTGCGCACATCCATGATCCACGCCACGGCCATCATCGCCAGGCCATAGACGATCGAAACCGTCCGGCGCGTGCTGTGATCCCAATAATTGTTGGGATCACCTGTAAACCACATGGCGAGATCCATTGACATGAACCAGCCGACAACGGCGGCGATGAGCAGAATGAACGAGAATTTGTAGCGCGACACAACCGCGAAAGCGGTGATCATGGTTGCGATTTCCATGTAGAGCCAGCTGCCATGAATGTACGGAAAAACGTTTTTGTATTCGCCGGGATCGCCCTGGGCATATTTCCAGAGATCGAGCGCGTCCTGAATGCCATAGACGATCATGGGCACCATGAAGACGGCAACCGCCAGCAACAGCCCGCCGGGAACGCGCAGATTCTTTGTGGACCAGAGATAGTGCCCGGCTGCTGCCGCGACGATGGCATAGACTGCGCCGCATGCCGCCAAGGCCCAGCCGCCCATGCGGTTGAAGGCATCGGTGGTGAACAGCCCCATGGCCCCAATGATAATCAACGCGCCCGCGTACCACAGGACGTGGGTGAGGTCGAAACGGGGTTGCTGTATGTCCGCGCCGGTGTGGCGGGTTTTGAGGAACGCGGTGATTTCGGCAAGCTTGGCGTCATCAATCAGCCCCGCCGCGCACAGTGCCTCAAGGTCGTTCTTTGTTATCGTGTCGCCCATGACTTTGCCGACAATAGCAGTTCAGCAGACGTGGGGAAGGAAAATCCGGAAGCGGGTCATGATGCCTTCTTCCAATCGCCTGTTGTGTTCCACCAGCGGTGCAGGTTCTTGCTGTCGTCGCGGCCTTTGGTGCGGTGCGCCCAACGTTTGGTAGTTGCCGAACAGCTGGCAGATGATCTCGAGGTGACGTTGCGCAAGGTTGGCGTGATGTGTGGGAGGCGCGGCAGGATGAGGGGGTGAGGATTTTGAAGTGATGGGGGATAGAGAAACTGCCAAAGTGGCCTGTGGCGGCGCAGCTGTTGTGTCCTGATTCACCCTCACTTGCGCGCAACAGCGCGCGGGGGAGGTGCCCAAAGGGCGGAGGGGGTGGTGAGGCTGGGTTCGGCAATAGTCATTTTGTGGCTTACACCCCATCCGCCCTGTCGGGCACCTTCCCCACGCCTTCGGCACGAGGAAGGGTGAGAGTTCAGTCCTTGTGGAGGTGACGTCTTCACCTCTCCACGCACATCGCAACACCCATGCCGCCGCCAATGCACAAGGTGGCGAGGCCTTTCTTGGAATTGCGGCGCTGCATCTCGAAGAGGAGCGTGTTGAGCACACGGGCACCTGAGGCTCCTACCGGATGGCCGATGGCGATGGCGCCGCCGTTGACGTTTACTTTTGCTGGGTCCCAGCCCATGTCCTTGTTCACCGCACAGGCTTGCGCGGCGAAGGCTTCGTTGGCTTCGACGAGGTCGAGGTCGGAGGCTTTCCAGTTGGCTTTGGCCAGTGCGGCGCGCGAAGCCGGTATCGGGCCTGAGCCCATGATGGCGGGATCGACGCCTACGCTGGCCCAAGAGACGATGCGGGCGAGAGGTGTCAACCCGCGTTTTTCGGCTTCCTTGGCGGACATCAAAATCGCAATCGCTGCGCCATCGTTGATGCCGCTGGCGTTGGCGGCGGTGACGCTGCCGTCCTTGGCGAAGGCGGGTTTAAGTTTGGCGATGCCGTCCTTGGTCACACCCTTCTTGATGTATTCATCATCGCTCACGATCACATCGCCCTTGCGGCCCGAAATGGTGACGGGGATGATTTCGTCCTTGAACTTGCCTGCGGCCTGGGCGGCTTCGGCCTTGTTTTGGGAGGCGACGGCGAATTCGTCCTGCATGTCGCGCGTGATCTGCCATTGCTTGGCGACGTTCTCGGCGGTGGTTCCCATGTGATAGCCGTTGAAGGCGTCCCACAAACCGTCCTTGATCATGGTGTCGATCAATTGCCAGTCACCCATCTTCACGCCATCGCGCAAATGCGCCACATGCGGGGCTTTGCTCATCGATTCCTGGCCACCTGCTGCAACGATCTTGGCCGATCCATCCGCGATCTGCTGCATGCCAAGGGCCACGGCGCGCAGGCCTGAGCCGCAGAGCTGGTTCATGCCCCAGGCGGGCGAGGTGTTGGGAATACCTGCATGAATGGCGGCGATGCGGGCGGGGTTCTGCCCCTGGCCCGCCGTGAGGATTTGCCCCAAGATCACTTCATCGATTTCGCCGGGTTCGAGTTTGGCGCGCTGCATGGCCGCTTTCAAAGCAATGGTGCCCAGGGCTGAACCGGCAAGCGAGGACAGTGCGCCGTTGAACGAACCCACGGGTGTGCGGGCGGCGGATACGATGACGATGTCGTTGGACATGGAAAGCTCCAGTGAATGGTGTTGGGGTCGCGCCAACCATGGCTGAAGATCAGGTTTATTGCAATGCGGCATTCATTGCAGGAGAGTTTTTGCACTTGCAATTGTGCGGTGCGGGGTGCACATTTTGCAGCACGGCAAAACTATGTGCCCGTGAGTGGGAGAGTGCGTTGTGACAAGTGAAACGAACAAAAACCCGAACGCCACAGTCATCAAGAAATATGCCAACCGGCGGCTCTACAACACGGCCACCAGCACTTATGTGACTTTGGAAGACCTTTCCCAGATGGTGCGGTCGGGCAAGGATTTCGTAGTTTTTGATGCCAAGACGGGTGACGACATCACGCGTTCGGTGCTGACGCAGATCATTTTTGAAGAAGAAAACAAGGGTGGGGCGCAGACGCTGCTGCCGATCAATTTCCTGCGGCAGCTGATCAAGTTCTATGGCGACAGCATGCAAGGGCTGGTGCCGGGATACCTCGACCTGTCGATTGACAGTCTGATGAAGGAACAAGAAAAGCTGCGGGCGCAGATGACCGGGCCGTTTGGTGGCGATGCCATGAAAGGGCTGGAGGAGCAGACGCGCAAGAACATGGTCATGTTCCAAGAAGCGATGAAAGTGTTCAATCCGTTTGCCGCTGCCATGGGCATGCCCACGGCTCCGGCCGCTCCCGCTGCGAAGCCCGCTCCTGCACCTGAAAGCAAGGATGATTTCCAGACCTTGAAGGAGCAAATGGCGGCGATGCAGCAGAAGTTGGATACCCTGTCGCGATAGTGCGGACTTTACCTGGTCGCCGACGCTTTCTCAAACCACGTGACAATCAGGGCGCGTTCGGCAGGTTCCATTTCAGTCAGGTTCGACGGCGGCATGGCGTGGCTTAGTCCGGCTTGCAGGTAAATGTCGCGGGCGTGGGTGGCAATCTGAATGTCACTTTCAAAAATCACGCCCTTGGGCGCCGCTGCAAGTCCGGGGTGAAGTGGTTCCTTGGCGTGGCACATGGCGCAGCGGCCTTGCACTGTGAGGGCTACATCCTCGAAGCCTTCCGCGCGCAGGAAGTGGTTTGTGGCCGGCGGCACAAGTGTGACGCCAGTAGCACTTTCCTGTTTGGGATAGAGTGACAGCCAGATCATGATGACGACGAGGAGTGCTGCGACTCCCCAGGTCCACCAAGGCGTGCCCAGCCGTGCGTGCTGCGCATTGAAGAAATGCCTTACAACCATGCCCACCAGAAACATCAGGAATGCAATCAGCCAACTGTATTGGGTGCCAAAGGCGAGGGGATAGTGGTTCGACAGCATGAGCAAGACCACCGGCAATGTGAGGTAGTTGTTGTGCAGGGAGCGTTGCTTGGCCTGCAGGCCGAGGGCGGGATCGGGCGTTTTCCCTGCCACCAGGGCCGCAACCACCTTCTTCTGGTTGGGAATGATGATGGCGAAAACATTGGCCGACATGATGGTGGCCGTGAACACGCCCAAATGCAGCCAGGCCGCGCGGGCGGAGAAAACCTGGGCATAGGCCCATGAGGCCGCAAAAATCATGACCAGGAGCGCAATGAGCAGGGTGGTCTGATCGCGACCGATGGGCGATTTGCACAGCATGTCATACAAAACCCAGCCGATGCCGATTGAGGCAAGTGACAACAGAATGGCACCGGTGGAGCTGATGTCCAGCACATGGGTGTCGATCAGGTAGATTGGAGCACCGGCGTAATAGACCACACACAAGAGGGCGAAACCTGACACCCACGTGGCGTAGGATTCCCATTTGAACCAGGTCAAATGTTCCGGGAGTTCGGCGGGTGCGATGAGGTATTTTGTGATATGATAGAAGCCGCCGCCGTGGACTTGCCATTCCTCGCCATGGGCACCAGACGGCAACGTGGCGGATTTGCGCAGGCCGAGATCAAGCGCCACAAAGTAAAACGACGAACCGATCCAGGCAATGGCGGTGACGACGTGCAGCCAGCGCAACACCAGCGACAACCAATCCCATATCGCAATGTAAGCCGCCATCCCCTGCCCAGTCGTTGCGTGACATCCCTTCCCTGAATCGGCTATTTCTGGTGATGTTTCAAGGAATTCTTGTTAAACGGAACGGGTTCAGGGGGATGACGATCCGGTGACACCTCAGTACTATCCACGGGATTTGCGCGGCTACGGGCGCACGCCGCCTGACGCGCAGTGGCCGGGTGGTGCGCGCATCGCTGTACAATTTGTGATCAATTACGAAGAAGGGGCTGAGAATTGCCTGCTGCATGGCGACGGGCAATCAGAGGCGTTTCTGTCGGAAATTGTCGGTGCGGCCAACTGGCCGGGCATGCGGCACTGGAACATGGAATCAATATATGAGTATGGGGCGCGGGCCGGGTTCTGGCGGCTGCACCGCCTGTTCACGGCGGCGCGGATTCCGGTCACAGTCTACGGTGTGGCGTCAGCACTGGCGCGCTCGCCCGAACAAGTGGCGGCGATGAAAGAGGCAGGATGGGAAATCGCCTCGCATGGATTGAAGTGGATCGAGTACAAGGATTTCAGCGAAGCAGACGAGCGATCGCACATGCAGGAAGCGATCCGGATTCACACGCACGTGACAGGTGACCGGCCGCACGGATTTTATCTGGGGCGCGCATCGATGCATACGGTGAGGCTTGCGGCGACGGAAGGTGGCTTTGACTATGTCTCGGATTCCTATGCCGATGACCTGCCTTACTGGATTGAGGTTGAGGACAAAGCGCAGTTGGTCATTCCCTACACGCTCGATGCCAATGACATGCGTTTTGCCGCCGTGCAGGGGTTTAATTCCGGTGAGCAGTTTTTCACCTATCTGAAAGACACGTTTGATGTGCTCTATGAAGAAGGGAAGAACGGGTCTGCGAAAATGATGAGCGTTGGCTTGCATTGCCGACTGGTTGGGCGGCCGGGTCGCATGGCCGCGTTGAAGCGGTTCATTGAATATGTTCAATCACACGAAAAAGTGTGGACGCCCAAACGCATCGAGATTGCCCATCACTGGATTACGCGGCATCCCCACCAGACTGCCGCACTTCGTCCGTCCGCACTTGAGCGCGACGCTTTTGTGAAAACCTTTGGTTCGATCTTTGAACATTCACCATGGGTTGCGGAAGGGGCGTTTGAATTGGAGCGGGGACCGGCCCATGACAGTGCTGTCGGCCTGCAGAATACTATGGCGCGGGTGTTTCGGGCGGCGAGCGAAAGCCAACGGCTTGCCGTCTTGCGGTCACACCCGGACTTGGCAGGAAAACTTGCGGCGGCAAAACGACTGACAGCTGAGTCATCATCCGAGCAGGCGTCAGCGGGACTTGACGCGTTGACTGACGCGGACCGCAAAAAATTCAACGACCTCAACGATACCTACACCACAAAATTCGGATTTCCCTTCATCATCGCGGTGCGGGGACTGACGTCATCGGACATTCTCAAATCGTTCGAGCGCCGGGTGAAGAATGCGCGTGACAAGGAATTTGAAACGGCGTGCATGCAAGTTGAGAAAATCGCGCTGCTGCGCCTCAAGGACATTCTGCCATGACAAACACCTACAGCGTGCCGATGGGTGGATTGCCCGCGCAAACGCAACTGATGACCGGGCGGGCGGTGTTTACATCGTCCTATGCTGTTATCCCACGTGGCGTCATGCGTGACATCGTCACCAGTCAACTACCACACTGGACACATGCGCGGGCGTGGATTCTGGCGCGGCCCTTGTCGGGATTTGCCGAGACGTTTTCCTATTTTTTGATGGAGGTTGAGCCGGGTGGCGGCAGCGATGCGCCGGAGCCGGACGCTGGTGCTGAAGGCGTGATTTTTGTTGTCGCAGGCGAACTGACACTGGAAACAAATGGCAAGACCCAGGTGCTGCCTGTTGGAGGATATGGATACCTTGCACCGGGGAGCAAATGGTGTGCGCACAACCGCGGCAAAGTGCCAGCCGTCTTCCACTGGGTCAGGAAGGCGTATGAGAGTTCGGAAGGTGTCGCCGTGCCGGAAAGTTTTGTCACGCATGAAGCTGATGTGAAACCCGTCGCCATGCCGGACACGAAGGGTGCGTGGAGCACCACGCGATTTGTTGATCCTGCTGACATGCGTTACGACATGCATGTCAACATTGTCGCGTTTGAGCCCGGTGGGGTTATTCCGTTTGAGGAAACCCATGTGATGGAGCACGGCATTTTTGTGCTTGAAGGCAAGGCTGTCTACAAGCTCAATACCGACTGGGTGGAAGTAGAGGCGGGTGATTTCCTGTGGTTGCGCGCGTTCTGTCCGCAAGCCTGTTATGCAAGCGGTCCGGGCAAATTCCGTTACTTGTTGTACAAGGACGTGAACCGGTTTCCGCGCCTCAAACTATAGAGCGGCATGCAGAAAAGTGGAACCGGTTTTCTGCGAAAATGCCGCTACAAACCAATGAGCTGGAGCGAAACGCCGACTCCATGAAGCGGCATTTCGCTCCAGTCAGCATACGGAGCAAAGCCGTTCATGGCAGATGGCGAGTGTTTCGTGCATGGGGCGTTGCCACCAGTTGGCGGCTGAAAATATTTCTACTTCAACGGCTCCGGCGTATCCCGCTGCCTCGACTTGGCGACGGATGGACTGGATGTCGATCACGCCATCGCCCATCATGCCACGGTCGTTGAGGACATCTTTGGTTTCGCGCAACCAATCGCAAACGTGTAGCCCCAAGATGCGATTTCCTGCCCGCTTGATGGCGGATTGCAAGTAAGGGTCCCACCAGACGTGGTAGCAGTCTATGACAACGCCAAGTGAAGGTGTGGACACGTTGCCTTCGACCGCATCGCACATGTCCAAGGCTTCCGAGATCAGCGTGAGGCAACTGCGATCCGCAGCATAGACAGGATGCAAGGGTTCAAGACCGATACGCACGCCCACGGACCTTCCGTAGTCCAGGAGTTCGGCGATGCCTTCGGCAACCTGCTTTCGGGCCGCCGCAAGATTTCGCGAATTCGGCGGCAGGCTGCCGACAACCATGACAAATACCGGCGCACCCAGGGTCGCTGCATCATCGAGGGCGCGTTTGTTGGACTGTATACTGGTGTTGAATCCCGCCACTGTTTCAGACGGAATGTAGGTGCTGCGGCAGTAACCGCTCAGAGTGAGTCCGGCTTCCCTGATTTGGCGCGCCAGGGCCTTGACATCATTGCCCTCAACCTCCCGCCGCCAGGGTGCAAGTTTTTTGAACCCCGCCTTGGCGACAGCTTCGACTATGTTGGAAATGGGAGCTTGAAACCCGAGTGTGGCGGTGTTGATGGAGCAACAAGTGAATTCATTGGCGAGGTTGCGCATCACAGTCCGTACACTGACATCAGTTTGTTCATGCGGCTGATGGCGAGGTGCGGATCGGAAAGCAGATCGGCGGCATCAGCCAGTTTGAAGATGTCAACAAAGTCTGACAAGGAACGGGCGGATTGTGCGCCATTGATCATCACGAAGTGGTCTTGGTGGCCATTCAACCAGGCGAGAAACACGATACCAGTCTTGTAGTTCTGGGTTGGTGCGCGGAAAATTCGACGTGACAGCGCAATGGTTGGTGCCATCAGTTTGTTGTATTTTCCTTCGTCACCAGCAGACAATGCCGCAAGGGCGCTGGAAGCGACGGGGGCGATGCAATCGAAAATGCCGAGGAGGGCATGGGAGAAACCCTTGTCGTCGCCTGCGATCAGGTCCGGATAGTTGAAGTCATCGCCCGTGTACATTTTTACTGTCGCTGGAAGCCTGCGCCGCATGTCTATTTCTTTCTGCGCATCGAGCAGTGAAATCTTGATGCCGTCCACTTTCGACTGGTTTTCGCGGATCACAGCAAGGGCGGTTTCGACTGCTTCGGTAAAATCGTTGCTGCCCCAGTAGCCCTTCAGTGCTGGGTCGAACATGTCGCCCAGCCAATGCAGAATGGCCGGTTGATTGCATTCACGCAGGACGCTTGCATAGACTTTCAAGTAGTCTTGCGGAGACTGTGCGACGCGCACAAGGGCGCGACTGGCCATGAGAATGATGCGTCCGCCGCGCTTTTGAATGGCATGGAGCTGTTCAAGGTATGCCCGCACAACATCGTCCAGTGAACGGGCGTCAGATGCAGCGAGCTGGTCTGTGCCGCAGCCGGACGCGATACGGTTGGCGTGTTCGCCCGCGTTGTCGAGTGACCGGTTGATGAGTTCAAGTGCTGATGGCCAATCCAGTCCCATGCCGCGCTGGGAAGTGTCCATGGCTTCGGCAATGTCAAAACCGAGATCGAGAAGGTGGGTGCGGAATGCCATGGTCCGGTCCCAGTCGATGGCGATTGACTGTGCTGTGGTGGTTTCTGCGAAAGGATCAGCGACGACATGGGCTGCGGCGTAGGCGATACGGTTGAATGGCTGCGTGGGTTTTGTCGCGATTACCGGTGTCCCTGACAGCCGATAATCCTGGAGCTGTCCGCGTGAATCCGGTAGCTGAATTTTCATGCTTAGTATCTCACTGTCAGAAGACCGCCGTCGGCCTGGATGGCTTGGCCTGATGTGTATGGAAGCAGACCCGATGCAAGAGTCACCGCAATGCGCGCAACTTCGGCTGGTTGGCCGAAACGCTTGATAACCGTCAGGCCATTTTCGATCAGCGCATCATATTTTGCTTTTGACGGGGCCGTCATTTCCGTTTCAATGAAGCCCGGTTGGATTTCATAGACACCAATGTCTTCATCGCTGAGTCGGGCGGCGAACAGTTTGGACATCATGGAGGCCGCGCTTTTCGACATGCAATACTCGCCACGTGCGATGGACACCGCTGATGCGTTGGCCGATGTGACGGTGATGATACTGCGGTGGCATTCAGTGATGGTATCGCGCACGTGCGTGGCAAAGGCTTGTGTGAGAAAGAACGTGCCGCGCGCGTTCACGCCCATGCAACGGTCATAGCTTTCAGGCTTTACGTCGAGCAGGTCGCCACGCGACAGCACCGAGACGCCCGCGTTGTTGACGAGTGTGGTCAGAGGGCCAAGGGCTGCTTCTGCTTCATCCAGTATGCGTTGATGCGACGTGATGTCGGCAATGTCGGCGCGGATCGCGGCCGTCTTGTAACCGAGGCGGCTGATTTCGTCAGCCACCGCCTGCAATTCATCGCCTGCATCAATGTCGGCCACAGCCACATCAAAATCGGCTTTGGCAAATGCGAGGGCGATGGCCTTGCCTATGCCGCGGCGAGCACCTGTCACCAGAACCTGTCCCATGGCGTTATGTTCCTGTCGCTTCGAGCTGCATGATAGTTGACGCGGTACATACCAGCCGCATGATCGTGTTGATGTTGTGTTCCAGACGGGCTGCAAGTGACGATTTGCCCATCAGGTTGCGTTCAAACACGATTGCGCCGGTGTAGCGGTTGGTGAGATAGTAATAACCAAGGGCGGCGATGCTGATATTGACCTGGACTGGATCCAAATTCTTGCGAAACACGCCGCTGCTTACGCCGCGATCCAGCAGGGCCTGCATGCGGGCAACAAATTGGCGGTTCAGTTCCCGCGTGCGCCTTGATTTCTTGATGTGCCTTGCCTTGTGCAGATTCTCACTGTTCACCAGTGTAATCAGTTCCGGGTTGTCGAGGTAATACTGCCAGGTGAAGCTCACGAGTTGTTTCAGCGCTGACACCGGATCACTGTTGGCCAGGTCGAGGTTTGCCTCTGCGTCGCGAAAATCGGCATAGGCCTTTTCGATGGTGATGCGGAACAGGTCATCCTTGTTGCCGAAATAGTGATACAGCATGCGCTTGTTGGACTTGGCACGCCTGGCAATCACATCAACCCGCGCCCCACCCAGGCCTTTCTGGGCAAATTCGGTTTTTGCCGCTTTCAGGATGCGCGCCATGGTCTGGTCCGGATTGCGGACAGGCTTTGGCTGTGGCTTTGCGCTTGAAATAACCATTTGGTTATTTATAAGGGGTGCTGGCACGGGTGGCAAGAACAGAAGTGAAGCCGGGACATGCAAGGCTATGACTATATCATCGTCGGAGGTGGATCGGCAGGCTGCGTTCTGGCGGCACGGCTGTCGGAAAATCCTTCCGCCCGCGTGCTGGTGCTGGAGGCGGGTCCGCCCGACCGAAATCCCTTTATCCACATGCCTGTGGGTTTTTTCAAGATGACGGCGGGACCGTTGATCTGGGGCTACTCTACCACGCCCTTGAAGCATGCCAACAACAGGGTTGCCACCTATCCGCAGGCGCGGGTGCTGGGGGGCGGCAGTTCCATCAACGCGGAAATATACATGCGCGGCACGCCACAGGATTTTGACGGCTGGGAGCGGGATGAAGGGTGCACGGGTTGGGGATGGAAAGACATCAAACCCTATTTCGTGAAATCCGAAGGGAATACGCGACTGGCGGGCAATGAGCATGGCATAGATGGACCGCTGGGTGTTTCGGATTTGCCCACACCATCACGCTTGTCCTTGGCCTATGTGCAGGGCTGCATGGATTTTGGCATGCCGTTCAATGCGGATTTTAATTCGGGCAAACCGGAAGGGGCAGGACTTTATCAGACGACAACATTAAATGGCCGACGGTGCAGTGCGGCAGTGGGATATTTGCGACCGGCACTGAGACGGAACAATCTTGAACTGCGGACGGATGTGAATGTGCTGCGGGTTGTCATTGAAAAAGGGCGGGCTGTGGGTGTGGAGATTTCCGAAAACGGCCGGGCCAAGCGGATCGATGCTGCGCAAGAAGTGGTTGTCACGTCGGGTGCCATCGGTTCACCCAAACTCCTGATGTTGTCTGGTGTGGGGCCGGCAGCGCATCTTTCGTCGGTCGGCGTTGATGTCGTGCACGACCTGCCGGGCGTGGGGCAGAATTTCCATGACCATTTTTCAACGGATGTGACGTGGGTGCTCAATGGGCCGCACTCCTATGACAAATACAAGAAGCTGCACTGGCAGGCGATGGCTGGACTGCAATATGCGCTGTTTCGCAACGGCCCGGTATCATCCAACATCGTGGAGGCGGGGGCCTTCTGGTGGGGCGACCGCAGCGCGGCCACACCTGATCTGCAATTTCATTTTCTGGCCGGGGCTGGAGTGGAAGAGGGCGTGGGCTCTGTGCCCGGCGGCAACGGGGCGACGTGCAATTCCTATCATGTGCGCCCGCGCTCGCGTGGCACAGTGATGTTGCGGTCTTCCAATCCGGCGGATGCGCCCCTTATTGATCCCAACTCTTTTGCCGAGCCCTATGACTTGGATCGTCACATTGAGGGAATCAAGGTCACGCAGGAGGTGGGGCGCACACCATCAATGATGAAGTTTGTGGCATCCGAGCACTTTCCAGGACCGGCATGCAAGACAAGTGCTGACTACATCGGCGTGGCGCGATCCCATGCACGGTCATCGTATCATCCGGTGGGCACGTGCAAAATGGGCAAAGACGCCATGGCCGTGGTTGATCCGCAGATGCGGGTGCGTGGCATTGACGGACTTCGCGTGTGTGACAGTTCAACCATGCCTGCCCTCATCTCCGCCAACACCAATGCCACCACCATCGCCATGGCCGAGAAAGCCGCTGACATGATACGGGGCAATCAATGAGAGACATAGATGCCTAAAATCGTGAGTGCGGCAGACGCTGTCAAAGTCATCACCGATGGTGCCATCGTTGCCGTCAACTCATCGTCAGGACTTGGATGTCCTGATGCCGTGTTGAAAGCATTGGGCGAGCGGTTTGACCGCGAAGGCCATCCGCGTGGCATCACCTCGCTGCACCCCATAGCGGCAGGCGACATGTTCGGGGTGAAGGGTGTTGAGCACATTGCCAAAAGCGGTTTGCTGGCGCGCATCATCGGTGGTTCGTATCCATCGGGTCCTTCGTCATCGACCGCACCAAAAATCTGGCAGATGCTGGGGGCGAATGAGATACCTGCCTACAACGTGCCCTCCGGCATCATGTTCGACATGTTGCGGGAAGCGGCGGCCAAGCGGCCTGGTGTTCTTACCAAGGTGGGCATGGATACTTTTGTTGACCCGGACAGGCAAGGTTGCGCCATGAACGCGCAAGCCGCGTCTGCACCGATTGTCAAAAAAATTGCCTTTGAAGGTGATGAGTGGCTGTTTTTTCCGTCCATCGTGCCAACCGTCGGGATCATTCGCGGCAGCACCAGTGATGCGCGTGGCAATATCAGTTTTGAACAGGAAGGAGCCTATCTCGGGGCCGTTGAAGTTGCACAGGCGGCGCACAACACGGGCGGCATTGTCATCGCACAGGTGAAATCCATCGTAGCGAATGATTCCATCCGGCCACATCAGGTGCGGGTGCCAGGCATTCTGGTGGACTATGTTGTCGAAGCGCCTGACCAATGGCAGACGACGCAGACGTCCTATGACCCTGCCATTTCGGGCGAAGCTTTGCGGCCCATTGAGAGTTTTGAGTTGATGCCCTTTGGTACGGGCAAAGTCATTGCGCGCCGGGTGGCCCAGGAACTGAAGCGCGGATGGGCGGTCAACCTGGGATTTGGCGTGTCGGCCAATGTGCCTCGCATTCTCATTGAGGAAGGCCAGCACGGCGCTGCCACGTGGGTGATTGAACAAGGGGCGGTTGGCGGCGTGCCGCTGCTTGATTTCCAGTTTGGGTGTTCATCCAATGCCGAGGCCTTTGTGCCGTCGGCATACCAGTTCACCTATTTCCAGGCGGGTGCATTTGATTGCTCGCTGTTGTCATTTTTGCAGATCGACAGATCAGGTTCGGTGAATGTTTCCAAACTGGGTGCGAAGCCGCATGTGACGGCGGGGGCTGGCGGGTTCGTCGACATCACAGCGCGGGCGCGAAAAATTGTGTTCTCGGGTTACTTCAATGCCGCCGCAAAAATGCGGATTGAGGATGGCAAGCTGGTCATTGACAGCGAAGGCAAGGTGAAAAAACTGGTTTCAGAGGTTGAGCATGTGACGTTCTCGGGACGCCGGGCGGTGCTGCAAGGGCAGGACATTACTTATGTCACGGAACGTTGTGTGATGAAGCTAACTTCAAAGGGGTTGATGGTCACGGAAATCGCTCCTGGCGTTGACCTGCAAACCCACATACTGAACCAGGCTGAGTTTCCGCTTGCTGCTGCACCAGACTTGAAAGTGATGAGCACCAAACTGTTCCGGCCGGAAAAGACGGGACTTGAACTCCATGACTGAAGAAATTGCCACTGGTGATGCCCGGATCGATCTCAAGTTTGCGGACGCCGTCGCAACACTCACCATCAACAGGCCTGAAAAACTGAACGCCCTCGACTTTGCCATGATCACTGCCTTGGAGCAGGCGGCAGCGCTGATCGACAACCATTCAGGTTTGCGTGTTGCGATCTTGACCGGTAAGGGCGAAAAATCATTCTGTGCGGGTGGTGACATTGAAGCCTGGTCGGCATTGCCTGCGGATGAATTTGCCATGCGTTGGGTGCGGCATGGACACCGGGCTTTTGATGCGCTGGCACGCATGCGTTGCCCGCTGATTGCGGTTCTGAATGGCCATTGTCTTGGCGGCGGGTTGGAGCTAGCGGCGACCGCAGATTTTCGCATCGCTGAAGCGCATGTGAAAGTCGGATTGCCGGAAACCGGCATTGGCATCATTCCCGGATGGTCTGGAACGCAGCGGGCGGTGCGGCGCTTTGGACCCGTGGCGATCAAGCGCATGTCGTTGTTTGGTGAAGTTTGGAATACGCAAGAAGCGTGCGGGATGGGTGTGGTGGATGTTGTGGTCGGCAAGGGCAAAGGCCTGGCGGCGGCAATGGATATGGCCACATCGTTGTGTGGGCGAAGTCCCAAGGCCACACTGCTTGCAAAACTCATGATCAACGTCGCCGAGGGCGAAGAGCAGGCTGCCGCCATCGAAGCACTTGCGGCCCATACCGCTGCGGCGTCGGAGGATCTGCGCGAAGGGATTGCCGCATTTCGGGGCAAACGCAAACCAGCATTCTGAATCAACACGTTTGGCGTGTTGTTGACCCCGGTTATGACGGCTGGCATAGGAAATGTGACACAACGTGAACCGGCAGTGAAAACCTGATGTTACGACGCGCCTTTCTATCCGTTTTTGCCGGTGGTCTTGCCGTATGCGCCGCGCCCAAAAGTGGTGTCGCGTCAGTGCGGACAAGGCCAGGTGAGATACTGCTGGGCTGGTATGGTCTGGTCCTGGAACTCGTTCGCCACACGGCGACATATTCACCGCCTGTGGCGAGCCGCGCCTTTGCCTATTTGGGCATCACAGCTTTTGAAGCACTGGCTTCAGGTTCTTCAAACCTTGTATCACTGGCGGGGCAGTTGCGGGATTTGCCCCGGTTACCGAAACGCGCATCCGGCAAAAAGCATGACGATGCCATTGTTCTGCAGGCGGCACTGGCGACGAGCGTCAAAAACTTTTTTGCCAATACAGGACCGACCGGGCAACGCGCCATGGCCGCCATGGAACGGAAGTTGCGTGCCGCCGCAATTGAAGGTGTGGGCGAAAGTACCGTTCGGTACAGCGAGGCGTTTGGCCAAGAAATCGCTGCGCACATCCATGCATGGTCGCTCGGGGACGGTGGAGCGAACATCGTCAATCTTGGATTTCCGTTGATCCATGACCTTGCCCAAGGCAACGCCCATTGGGTGCCGACCAGCACCATTCCTTTGCAGCAAAAACCATTGCTGCCCAACTGGGGCAAGAACCGCCCCTTTGCGTTGCCTGCACCGGCATCATGCAACCTGCCACCGCCGCCAGTTTACTCTGAAGACAAGAGCTCTACGTTCTACCGCGAAGCGCTGGAGGTTTTTGAAACAAAGAAAAACCTCACACCGGAGCAACGCGCCATCGCGCGGTTCTGGTCGGATGATCCGATGTTGTCGCCGACACCGCCGGGGCATTGGATTTCCATTGCCCTGCAAATCGTGGAACGTGACAGTTTGGACGTTGAAAAAAGTGCCGATGTTCTGGCGCGGCTCGGCATTGTTCTGGCGGATTCCTTTATCGCCTGCTGGCACGCCAAATTTGAGTATGACCTGCTGCGGCCTGTCACCTTTATCCGGCGCACCATGGATGCCAAGTGGGAAAGCGTGATGAACACGCCGCCATTTCCAGAATATCCATCCGGCCACAGCACACAATCGGGTGCCGCGGCAGACGTTTTGACGGCGGCTTTTGGTGATGATTTTGCCTTTGATGATGCCACACATGCGCGCGACAAAATCAAGCCGCGCCATTTTACCAGTTTCCGTGCAGCGGCGGCAGAGGCTGGCATATCGCGTCTCTACGGCGGCATTCATTTCCGCGCAGCGATTGAACGCGGACTGGAACAGGGCCGGTGCGTTGCGGTGTTTGCCAATGCCTTGAAGACCCGGAAATCCTTGTGATTGCGCTTCGGTTTGCACTGGTTGCCGCCTTGGCCAGCCAACCTGCCTTTGGTTCCGAACCTGCTCCGGCTGTTCCGTCGTTTGCAGACGAGACAGCATCATCTGGTGTGAACAACCAGTATCGCGGCGAGTGGCAATACATGGTGGGAGGTGGTGTGGCGACGTTTGACTGCAACGCGGATGGCTTTCCCGACATGCTGATGGCAGGCGGTGAAGGCAAGGCGGCGTTCTACCGGAACGCCTCCAAACGTGGCGGCAAACTGAAATTCCGCCATGAAAAGAGCGGGCTCGAGATCGACAAGGTGACCGGGGCGTATCCCCTCGATATTGACAGTGACGGCATCATGGATCTCGTGTTGCTGCGCGTTGGTGAAAACCTGGTGATGCGTGGACGCGGGTTCTGCCGTTTTGAAAACGCCAACACGCACTGGGCCTTTGATGGTGGTGATGGCTGGTCCACCGCCTATGCGGCGACGTTTGAGACCGGTGCAACCTGGCCCACAATCGCGATCGGCAACTATATTGACCGCACGCAAGAAACCTCGCCGTGGGGTTCATGCACTGACAATTGGCTGCATCGTCCATCGGCAAAAGGTTTTGCAAAACCCCTTGCATTGACACCCAGCCATTGCGCCTTGTCGATGTTGTTCACGGATTGGAACCGTTCGGGCACACCGTCTTTGCGGATTTCAAATGACCGTGAATATTATGAAGGTGGCCAAGAGCAGATGTGGCGGGTTGATGCGGGTCAACCGCCTGTGCTTTACGCCGACAAGGATGGCTGGAAGCCATTGCGTATCTGGGGAATGGGAATAGCCAGCGCTGATGTGAATGGCGACACGTACCCCGATTATTTTCTAACATCGATGGCGGACAACAAGTTGCAAACTCTCGCCGCAGTTCCCGTGGATGGCATGGTGAAGCCTGAGTTCAAGGATGTCGCCTATGTCAGCGGTGTCACAGCACACCGCCCCTTTGTTGGCGATGATTTACGGCCTTCGACGGCGTGGCACACGCAATTCGAAGATGTGAACAACGATGGTTTGACAGACCTGTTCATTGCCAAGGGCAATGTGGATTCGATGCCGGATTTTGCCCAGAAGGATCCGAACAATTTGCTGCTGCAGGGGGCTGCCGGCAAATTTGTCGAGGTTGCGGACAAGGCCGGCGTGGCAAGTACCGCTACATCACGCGGCGGCATGGTGGTCGATTTCAACCTGGATGGCCTGCTTGATGTTGTTGTTGTAAACCGGCGGGAAACCGCACAGGTTTGGCGCAACACCAGCACGAATGCCGGCCATTGGCTGCAAGTCAGGCTGCGACAGGCAGCCACAAACCGCAACGCCATTGGCGCGTGGATTGAAGTGAAGCGGGGCGACAAGATCACGCGCCGGGAAATCACGTCGGGCGGCGGGCATGCATCGGGTCACAATGGCTGGTGGCACTTCGGGCTTGGGGCGGATACGCAGGCATTGGTGCGCGTGATCTGGCCGGATGGCACTGTTGGTGATTGGCATGAAACAGGCGCTGGCACATTCACCGAGTTTGCGCCTGGCGGGCCGGGAAAACCAATTCAGCCGTAAGCCGCTGGTTGGCGGAAGGGATCAGGTGTGTTAGCGATAACATATGGGCTTAGAACGTGGGTCTTGAAGGATGCCTGCTATGGCAAAGTCTGTGACGGCAAAACCAGTGGAGCGGTCTGTGGCACCCACCATGCTCGATGTGGCGCGGCTGTCGGGTGTGTCATCCATGACAGTTTCACGGGCGCTGCGGGACGGTGCTTCCATAGCGCCGGAAACCCGGGCCCGCATCATGCGGGCCGTTGAGGACCTCGGCTATGTTCTTGACCAGTCAGCGGGCAGTTTGTCGTCAAAACGCACGGGCTTTGTTGCAGCACTCGTTCCGTCCCTCAACAACTCGAATTTTGCTGACACCGCCCGAGGGTTGACGGACGCGTTGGCGGGTTCGGGTTTGCAGTTGTTGCTGGCCTATACCGACTATTCAGTCGAAACCGAAGAAAGCCTCATCGAAACGATGTTGCGGCGAAGGCCGGAGGCGATTGTTGTCACAGGTGGCAGACATACAGCGCGCGGGCGCAGGCTCCTGGAACAATCTGGCATACCTGTCGTCGAAACATGGGATGTGCCTGCAACGCCAGTGCATCACGTTGTGGGTTTTTCGAATGCGGAAGCGTCGGCGACGCTGGTGCGGCATCTGCACGGCAAAGGCTATCGCAAAATTGCATTCATTGGTGGCACCACCAACCGGGACACGCGCGGTGCCGACCGAAGGGCTGGCTATGAGCGTGCCATGGCAAACCTGGGATTGAAGGAGAGCAGGGTCATTTCATTTGGCACGCCGCCCATCTCCATGAAGCAAGGTGGCGAGGCCGTGGCACGCCTGGTTGAACAGTGGCCGGAAGTTGAAGCTGCCATTTGTGTGTCGGACCTCTCGGCGTTCGGTGCACTGGTCGAATGCCAGCGCCGGGGATGGCTGGTGCCTGACCGCATTGCCATAGCCGGGTTTGGCGACTTTGAAATATCGCGGCACTGTTATCCATCAATCACGACAGTGGGCGTGCATTGCCATGACATTGGCAGCCGTGCAGGTGCATTGTTGTTGCGCGCCATTGAGGGGGAACGGTGTGACCAGCCCATTGCCGCCGAAACAATCCTGACAGACTTTGAAGTGATTGACCGGGAGAGCACGTGAGCGTGCGTTATTTTCCGTGCGTCAACTTCAGGAAGGCCATGCCGCTGGCGACACCGGTTGCTGATTTGAGTTCATCCAGAAACGGTTTGGCGAAGTCGTCCAGTTCAAAGGCGGGCTGCTTGTTGATGCTGAACAGCGGTTTTGGCGAAGCCACGGCAAATACCAGCATGGGATAGAACGCCGGCGGTTCTTCGCCTTCGCCCAGCGGCGGGTTGTCGAACGACAGGTTGGCCGTCACCTCGTTTGGACCCATGACAATATCCTGCGGATTGGTGCGCGAGATATTGTAGATGCCGCCATCAGGTCCAACGACGAAAAGGTAAACGTTGCGTTGGTTCACATCACCGATGCGGACCGTCACGCCATCTCCCACTTTTTTTGCCTCGACATTGGTGCCGCGAATGGCGGCGCGACTGAGTTCAATTGCAAGCGGCTGGCTGCCGGGTGACGACATCTTTCCGACAGCGGCGACAAATCCACATTGCTCACTGGACACGGGATGAACGACAATGTCCGGATCAATTCCGGACTTGGTGCGAAATGCCGCCTGAAAGGCCTGCCCTGTCTCCGCTGAACCAAAAACCGCAATGCGTGCAGTATCACCGTTGAGCGTTTCGATGTTGGCATTGAAGCACGTTCCCGAACCGAACTCGGAGACGAAACTGCGCAGACCATCGATGTCACTCAGCTGCGGCGGTGGGTCAACCACGAGTGGCGGAGGAGGAGTGGTTGCGTCTACCGTTTTGATTGGAGATTCGGGTGTTGCTTCTGGTGTTACTTCAGGCGTTGCTGCAGCAGGGGGTAGTGGTGCTTCAACTGTAGCTGCAGGCGGTTCCACTTTCGCCTCGGGTGTGGGAGTTTGGGGTTTGACGATGGGTGCTTGCGCAACAGGTTCGGCGCCATCACGCACAAAAATCCATCCTCCCAACGCGCCTACGCCGATGACAGCCAATGTACCTGCGGCGATCGCCGCGTTGCGCATGGCATGGGAGGGCGGATTGGACGATGCAGACAAAGTATTCGTGGTGTCTGCTTTTCCGGAGTCCGGGCGCTTCTTTTCTTTGGTCGACTGATCGGCCCTGGCTTTTGCGGGCTTGGTACCGGTCCAGTCGCGCACGGCTGCCATGTCGGCGGGACGCGCGGCCGGATCGGGCTGCAACATGGCCGACAACACGCCGTGAAATTGTTTTGGAATGCCCGCGAGGTCAGGGACTACACGGCGCTTTTCGATGACTTCGACTTGCGAACCACTCATGTTGATGGGACGCCCCTGCACCGCTGCGGCCATCACGAGGGCGAGACTGTAGATATCCGATTTTGGCGTTACTTCGCCACCAAACAATCCCAGCTGTTCGGGTGACACGTAGTTGTACTTGCCGGCGAAACTGCCACCCAGCAGTGTAGCGCCACCGACATTGGCCGAGCGTGCGATGCCGAAATCGATGATTTTTGCCTGGCTCACGAGACCACCTGGCAGAATCACATTGTCGGGCGACATGTCACGGTGAATGACGCCTGCCGCGTGGGCGCGGTGCAAGCCGTCGGCGAGCCGTTTCAGAAGTCCACTGAAATCACTTTCTGCGAGGGGTGTCGTTTTTACGTGCTCTGCCAGTGATGAGCCATCGACATATTCCATGGCCAGATACGGCCTGCCAATCATGCGGTCGATGGAGAACACATAGTATCGCACGATGGCATCATGCGACAGGTGATTGAGGATACGCGCTTCCTTGCGAAACAGTTCGAGAATCATTTCATCGCGGGCAAACTCAGGCAGCACGATCTTGATGGCAACGGGGTCACCTGTCTGGATGTTGTGTCCCTTGAACACCTCGCCCATGCCGCCGACCCCAATCAGGGCATCAATCTTGTAGGTCTGGTTCAATTCTGTGCCGATGTTGATGGCCGAATCGCGGACGGCAATCTGAGTCCTGTCGTCACTCATGGCTGACGCTTCCCCGCTGTCACCATGAACCGCGCACCAGGTTTGCGTCGCGCCGCACCACATTGACGATGATGACCGAGACGTTGTCTTTGCCACCGCGATCAAGGGCCAAGTTGACAAGCGCGTTGCAGGCATCGTTGGCGCTGCTCCAACTCACCGTCGCCAGAATTTCCCCGTCCGTCACGTGCCCGGTCAATCCGTCACTGCACAAGACAAAACAATCGCCGGCGGCGGTGGGTCCCGAGGCCTGGTCGAGTTCAAGGTCGCGGTTTGCGCCGACAGCCCGGGTGATGACATTGCGGCGCGGCCAGGTTTTTGCTTCGGCAGGCGTGATCAATCCCTTGTCGAGCAAATCCTGCACTTCCGTGTGGTCATGAGACACCTGGGCGAGAACGCCATCGCGGATGAGATAGCAGCGCGAATCGCCTGCCCACACGCACGTGTAACGGTCGTCACGAATGGTCAGCAGGGCCACCGTCGAGCCCACAATATTGTGGTTTTCGCCGTCAGAAAAGTCCAGCAAGCGGCCATTGACGATCTGCAATTGTTCGACAAGGACGCCAAACAAGTGATTGCCTGCAGAGCTTTCGGCCGACAGCTTGGCGGCACTGGCGATCATGGCGCTGGCAACATTGCCGTCCTTGTGGCCCCCCATGCCGTCAGCAACCAACCAGATGCCAGCCTCGTCATTGGCGTAAATGCTGTCTTCATTGAATTTGCGGATGCGGCCCAGATGGGTGACGGCTGCGGAATCATAGGTCTGGGGCGGGTTTGCAAGTTGTGTCTTGGTCATGAAAACACGCCTGTCATCAATGATTCCAGAAAACCAGCGGAGGGCCGGCCTTTAAACATCACGAGGTGGGCCTTGTGGTTTGTGCCACCTGTTGTCCACCAATAACACCTGTCGTTGTGCAAAGCGGCGTCATTCATTTCCTTTAGCGCCTGGAATGGTTCTACCAGTGAACCATCGTCCGTTGACCAGGCAAAAACGTTTTGGCCTGTTGGCGCAAGACGTGCCGCATTCCCGAAAGGGGCAAAGGGCAGCGTGGCGAGCAGGGCGGAGGGTTCATCTTCGAGGGTGTCTTCCAGCATGCGCAACAGGAACGCATCGCAGGTGTCGTGCCAGGCATCAAGGTCTGCCGAGGGCGGGCAGACGATGCGTCCGGCTTCCATCTGGCAGGCGCACACGCTCAGGGGAAAATACCTGCCGATGCCATCCACCGACGGCATCATGGCTCCTGTCGCTGTTTGTCCGTATACGGATGAACCGAGCCAGAAGCGCCAGATCGGCATGGTCAGAAACACGTCCTGCCAGCGGCTGCCCAATGCCATCTGGCTCGCGGCAACCGCGGATTGCTGCCAGTTCTCAAAGTGGTCGAGAAACGGGCGAGGCATATTGTAGGACACGAAGTCCCTCTTGGACGGTAGCTTGCCGAACATGCCGCACACCATGCCGGGCCTACAGGCCCGAGGGGCAAGCGAATTTCACTTGCGATATGATGGTGAAGGGATTGTCGAGTGTGTCAAAGGTCAACTGGTAGGAGACCTCGCGTCCGCCGACGACAAACTGCACTGTTGCCTTGTTGCCGTTTTGGCGAATGGCCCCTTCGCGCAACAGGCGGTGCAAGGCCCATGGTCCCTTGAAGCGGATGGCGGATGCGCTGCCATCAGCTTCCGGCATGGCCACTGATGCGGTTCCATCGGGGGAACTTCCGGGCCATTCAAAATCACCACGCGATTCAACGCCAAAGGGACTTTCGAGTGTCGTTCCATTTACCTCAAAGGTCACTGAAGGTGATTGCTGGCTCAACGACTGCATGACGAGGGCAAATTTCACGTTGGGTGCAGCCCCTTGTCCGGTGAAAAAGGCGTCCTTGATGCGAGCGGCATTCTGGAACTGCAACAGTGTGGCTTGCGACAGTTCTTGGCTGAGCTTGGAGTTTTTCTTTGGTGCCCACACCTTGCCGGATGTGTCAACCAGACCTGCGAGTTTTTCCTTGAAGAAAGCATCAAACAACCCGTTGGGGCCGAACAGGCGGGCGAATTCAGCCATCGGCACATCGTTCTTGCTCTTGGCGGTGAACGGATATTTGCCACCCAGCACATCCTTGCATTTGCGGGTGACGGAACCTGCAAGATCGCCCGTCAGACCTTCGATACGTTCACTGACGATCTTTTGTTCAAACTCGGTCATCGCCGATTTGAACATGGCGGCAAAAGGCGCTTCCAGGCGCGACGCGCTGGTGGACAGGGCGCTGAGAAATTTCTGCATGTTCTGGCGTGCTTCTGCGGCCTGCTCGAAATTCTGTTCGTCGAGCAGGCTCTGGTACAGGCCTTTCATCTGCTCGACCAAAAGATCAATCTGGTTCTTGTCGCCGTCGGCAGCGGCGAGTTCATGAAAGCGGCGAAAGCGTTCCTGAATGACGGCACCGGGCACAAAGGCGGGCTGCACTTCGCCGCCGCGACCTTCTGATTTTTTGGCCGCATCAAGTCCAATATCCTTCATGTTGCCCAACTGGCCAAGCCTTCCGAGCTTGCTGAGTTGGCGTTGCGCCAGTGATTCTGCTGCTTTGCCAACCGCGTCGCCCACGGCACTGCCTTCGGCGTCTTCGCTGCCAGGCTTGGCTTCGGTAAGTTTGGTTTCTGCTGCAATTGATTCCAGAATGAGTTTGATGGGTGATGCCGCACCCGTGGCGGCGCGCAAGGTGGAATATTCCGGCTTGTCGGCTTCAAAGCTGCGCAGTTTCAGCTTGGCCAGTGATGTGGACCAGGTGTTGACGAAGGCCTGATCATAAAGCCTGAAAAGGTCGGGACCCAGGGTTGAAAACTGTTTGTCGAGTGTGTCGTTGCCGCCGACATCGCCCATCACCCAGCGCTCGTCACCCAGCAACTTGATCACCGCAGGCAGTTTTTCGAGGAACAGCGCGTAGAAGCCGTCGTAAGTATAGAGTGCGGGAACGCCGACACCTTCGAGGGGCGAGCCATCGGCTGTGGTAAAAACTTGTGCCGCATCCGGGCCGCCCCGGCTCGACACCGTCCAATCCTTGACATCCGGACTGCGGGCCGTTGATTCAATGAGCGCAAAGGCGCGTTCAGCGAGCGACAGGCGGGCGATGGATTTTTGTGTTGCCGTTACCAGAGTGCCATTCAGCGGGATGGGACGGGCGACACCGGAATTCAGGTCAAGCATGGCATCAAGATGCAAACGAAGCGTTTGGCGGGCGGGCTTGTTGGGTTCGCCGGGATAGAGTTGATCCCAGTCGCCTTGCATCCATCCGGCAATGAGTGCGGTGTCCACCGGGATGGCAGGCTCACCGCCCAGCATCATGTAAACCTTGAGGGGTTGGTACAACTGGTCAGGGCGGTCTTGCAAATCGGCCAGGCGTTTTTCAAGATGGAGGATCAGACGCGGGCGCAGCAGGCGGTCGAGTCCGGTGCGATAGGCGGCGACGGACGATGCAGCGATGCGGTTGTGTTGGCCAAGACCAAGTGTTGCAGACAGCGGCACATCCGATGCTGATGCATCAAAACCCTTGGGCAGGGTGCGCAATTTGTTGAGGGGATCAATTATCTTCAGAAAATCCGTATCGTTGATGGGGTCTTGATTGACGATTGCCGCCTGTTCGACCGCGTACTGGCCGGAATTATTGTCGGTCGCCGCAATCAGGCTGGAGTTGGCGAAATAGCTGGTCAACCAGCCGCCAAGAGCAGCAAGGGTTACAAGGCCCACCAGACCATAACCCGCCGTGCGCAGCACGAAATTCCGCCGCACCGCAGCGGCATTGGTTGAGACCCAGCCCGCCTCGCCGAAGACGACCTTGCTCAGGAGGTGTTCGAGGAAATAGCTTTTGGCCCTGCCGGAATAGGCCGGACTTGATGCGCCTTGCAGGCCGAGGCTGCGCGACAGCGAACCCAGAACCCGGTCGATGGGTGTGCCTTCCTGAGTGCCGGAGGTGAAATAGAAGCCGCGCAGCGTGGCGCTGGTTTGATAGCGGGTGGGCTCGAAAATCTGGTTGAGGAATTGCACGATCAGGGGCTTCAGTGCTGCCACCTGCGATGGCAGGCCGGTGAGCTTGACGCGTGACACGGGATCGGGTTCTTCCTGCAGGCGGTCGGGCAACTCCGCCGTCAGGCGTGAGATCAGCAGGTCAATTTCGGGTCCTACTTCGGCGACGCGGTTTTCTTTCTTGTTGCTGGTCTGGAAGGTGGCACCCCACACGGCTTTGCGCTTCTGGTCATCGAGATGGCCAAAATACTCCATGAAGCCCGCCAGCAAATCGGCCTTGGTGAACATGATGTAGACGGGAAAATCGACTTGCAGGCGGTTGTTGAGTTCGGCCAGCCGCTTGCGGATGGCCACGGCGTGGGCGGCAACCTCACCCGGCTTCATCGCCAACAAATCACCAACGCTGACTGCCACCAGCACGCCATTGATAGGTTGGCGGCTGCGGTGGCGCTTCAACAAGTCAAGGAAAGACAGCCAGCTCTTGCGGTCGGAATCGGCATCGGAATCCTGCGTGGTGTAACGGCCAGCGGTATCAATGAAAACAGCTTCTTCGGTGAACCACCAGTCGCAATAGCGGGTGCCACCGCTGCCGGCGATGGGACCAGCCTGGGCTGCGAGAGGGAATTTCAAGCCGCAATTCAACAGGGCCGTGGTCTTGCCAGCACCGGGCGGACCGACGATCAGATACCACGGCAGTTCATAGAGAAAATCACCCCGGGTGCGCTGGGCACCTTTCAGCGTGATCAGGGCATCCTGCATTTTCTCGGCCAACACGCCAGAATCGGAATTGTCGTCCTCAGGTTCCTGGACCGCGATGTTTTCTGCCAGTTCCTGGGTGGATTGGCGGTGCTTGTAGATTTTGTAAGCCAGCCAGCCAAAATACACGCCCAGCAACAGCACAATGATTGCCAGGCGCAGCCAGGCATTGGCGAAAGGTTCAACACCTGCAAACGCAATGACGGGAAACACAAACCACACCAGCAAGCACAAAATGAGAATGCCAATGATGCTGCAAGCGAGGATGATCCAGCGCTTCATTGCGGATCCTCGCGGGGAATGAAGATTTCAACGCGGCGGTTCTTCGCCTTGGCCTCCGGAGTGTTGCCGGTATCGATGGGTGCGGTTTCTGCCAGCCCCAATATGGCAAGACGGCGTGGATCAGAGATGCCGGATACAAGGATCAGCGCCACGGATTGAGCCCGCTGCTCGGAGAGGTCCTGATTGTCCTTGAATTTCACGGTGGAGCGCAGGGGCGTGTTGTCGGTGTGGCCAACGACACGGATCTGGCCTTTTTCGGTATCGAGGACCTGGGCCACGCGCGCCAGCGACGCAAGGAAACTCTCTCGCACCGAGGCGCTGCCCTTGTCGAAAACCGAGTCGTTCAGCAGCCTGACGACAATGTCCTTGCCGGCATAGTCGGCGGACAGGCGGTTCTTGGCGATGTCCTCAGCCAGGCGGTCGCGGATGCGTTGCAGCTGTGTGGTGGGCGGAATGACAGGTGGCTCGAAGGGTTTGAAATTGACGCGCTCGATATTCACGTCGGTGGCAGGATGGAGTGTTGCAAGTTTTGCTTCTGCTGCGTCCGACATGCCGCCGAGCAGCCAGCGGAAAGCCATGAAGCTCAGCAACAACACGCCAGCAGCAGTTGATGTCACGGCCCACAAGGGTATGGCGCGGCGGACGTGTTCGGCGGCGATATCCTGTCCGCGCCAATGGGGCGACAGCTCGTCGCCAGGCCTTGCCTCGCGGGCGCGGAGGGTCTGGTAGATGTCGCGGCGGATTTGCTGGTGCTGCACGTCACCACCGCTGACACGGTAGCGGCCCTCGAAGCCCAGCGACATGCAGGCATGCAGCAGGCCGAGGATGTTCTGGTTGATCTGCGGGTTCTGGCGCAGCTTGGCCAATTCATCAAAGAACCCTACACCGCTGTCGCGCACCTGGAAGTAGCGGCTCAGCATGCTGTGCTGTGTCCACAGCAGGCGGTCAGCACTGGGGAGGTTTTGGACGATGTCGTCGGCTGTCGCGCACAAGGCATATTTGGCGCTGCGGGTGGTGGCCTCGGGAATGTTCAGACTGTGCAAGGTGGCTTCAAATGCTTCGATGCCTTGGGCCACCGTGCCCATCATGGGGGCCACCTGCGGCACGGATTTGGCGATGCGCACATTGGCCAGCAGGATGAGCAGTGGCATGGCCGCTTCGAGAATGGGATTAGGTCCACCCGTGGTGCCGCTGGTGCCGATGGTGGAAAAATCAATGGTTGGTCCACTGCTGGGAGGACCGGCAGGACGCGCCGGGGCAATACCTTGAACTGTTTGGGATGGTGCGGCACCGGGAGTTTGGCGCGTACCTCCCCAGATATCCTGCTGTGGTGGAGATGGCACAGGCGCAGGTGTTGAGGGAATGGCGTTGTCGCGGCGGCCACCCGGATTGGGCTTGATGACGGTCTTGCCGCTGTCAAAATCATCGTCTGGTGGAGGGGTGCCCATCGTCATTGCGGCCTGCGCCTTACTTGCTGTCTTCTTTGACAGCCCACAGGTTCAGCTCAAGGCCGGGCCAGTCACCGGAAAAGTGCATGCCGATGCCACTTGCCGTACTGAATTCCGGCCACAGCGGCGAGGTGCGGTCAAGAATGAAATAAACATGGCTGGTGATGGCGCGGATTTGTGCAGGTGGTGTTGGTACATGCATCAAAGCGATGCCGGGCAGATGGGCGTGCACGATGTCATTCATGCGGGTGTTGGGACCCACCTTGAACAAGGCCGGGAACTGCGTCTGGATTTCAGTGAGCGGACGGCGGGCCGAGACTTCCAGCACAAAGGTTGAGGCGCGGAACAGGTTGCGGTCACCGACAGTTGCCAGAAACGCGTTGGCGGCTTTCTCGACGATCTCGAGGCGAATGGCGCGGCTGATATCGACACTTAGGAAGCGTTGAATATCGGCGAGCACGGGAGCGAAAGTTGTGTCGAGATTGTCGTGGTCGTAGGCCGGGTATTCGCGCGGCCTGCGTTCCTTGGTCGAATAGGTCGAAAGTTCACCCGCCAGCCGCAACAGTTCGACATACAGGCGCTCAGGGTGAACATAGCGCGAGCCGCGCATGTGTTTGAGGGCCGGGATTTGCCGGTTGAGCATTTGCAGGATGAAATAGTCCACACTTTGCATACCACTGCCCGCACGTGGGTCGGAGGCAAAACGGGCCAGTTCCTCGAGTTTGGTTTCAATCCAGCCGACGGCACGATCGAGCCAGCCGCTGATGGTGGCGTGGGCGCTCACTGTCAACACCGGTGGCGCAAAACGTTCATCGAATACAATGGCCTTGTCGTTCACTTCAACAATGCGTGCGCACAACAGGCAGACGTGACCGGGTTTTGGCGTTTTGCGGATTTCATAGGTGAAGCGTGGCAGGGCCACGTCAATCTCTTCCTCGATCTGCAGTTTTGATGAGGCATCGACAAGAAGTTCCGAGCCAACAACAAAACGGCTGCCGCTCTCGGCTTCGGCGTCATCCACTTCACGGGTGTTGGGTTGGGCCATTGGCATGACGAGCCAGGCATACAGGCCAGCAGCGGCTTCCGGTGCTGTAATGCCTGCCGGCAATGGCGTGTCGCCGGGGAAGCGGAACGGTGTACCATCGGGCATGATACCGGCCGCACGGCGCAGGCCGAATTTGCTCTGCTGGGCCAGGTCGCGGTCGACTTCGATTTCGCTGAAGCCCCAAGGATAAGGTGAGATTTCGCGGGTACGACCATCCACAAGATGCTCGAGATAGCGGTCGCTCTGCTGCAGGTGATGCGGCCGGAGAAAAAGACCTTCCGACCAGACAACTTTGCTATACCATGACATTCACGTACCGTCCGCCTGGTTGACGCATTTGTCCGCCCCTGGAAAGCACCTCCAAACCTGTGATTCGCAAATGGAAATCATGGTTTACCGATGCCGGCACGCCCCCGGCGGATGGCGTTGGACATTGCCACACGGGGTGTGGAAATCAAGGAATATGTGAGTTGTGTGCGCATGGGTGGAGTCAGCCTAAGGTGCGTGGCGTCTTCAAACATCCCCCATTTTGAGGTAGACTCGCACGGCATAATCGGATCGATATCAGTAGGACATTGGATCACGAACAGTAAAGACGGGCAGCGCAGTTTGAAATCCTGGTTAACCCGATCAGCTCAGTGGGGCGCGGCGCTTGTGTGCCTGGCGTTTGGCAACGAGCGTGCGGCAGCGGAGTTCAAAGTGTGCAACCAGTCCATCGCCCTTTACAACGTGGCAATTGGGGCCGAATTCAATGGCAAGTTCCACACCGAAGGGTGGTGGTCGGTACCTGCCAATGCTTGCGTCAATCCAATCAAGGAGGACCTTGCGGCTCTCAAACTCAAATATGTTTATGTTTATGCGACAACCGTAACCGGGCAGGCAGCCTTCGACGGGGATTGGGAAATGTGCGTGGATACGCGGCGGTTCAAGATCGAGCGCATACCAGACCAGCCGTGGAACTGCTGGGTCAGGGGCTATCAGTTGGTCAAGTTCAAGGAAATTGACACAGGCGAATCCGGTTCGTGGACGGTTTTCGTGCGCGATGGCGAAGGTTAGCAGCAATGGATGACAAGACCACCATCGTACGGCCGCGTATCCCTGCAAGCAATACGGGCAAGAAAGAACCGGATGTTGCCGCAACGGACAAAGTGGCGAAACCTTCGGCTGCCGCGAAACCCGCTGCGGCGCTTGCAAAGCCGCCACCTAAACCCCCTGTTGCCCCGGTCAAACCGAAAGCGCCCAAGTCCAATGTTCCGGTGTTCGCGTTAGTGGCGTTTGCGTTCGTTCTCATCGGCCTCGGATCAGCGCTGACGACGATCTATCTGTTCTCGCCTGCTCCGTCAGGTGCTCCCTCACAACACGCCGTTGTCACTGACGAAGACCTCGGGGAGGAGATCGTGGCGACTGGAACAGAAGAGAGTGAAGCTGAAGACGAAGCCCTGATCCGCGCTGCCATTAAACCACGCATCATTGATCTCAGCGGTGATCCCATTATCACGCGGCGACTGGGTGCTGCGCCGCGGCAATTGGTGAAACTCGAGTCTGGCGACCAGCTTGCCGCCGCAAGTGAGCTTGGCGTCAAGGGCAACGTGTTCCGTCTGAAGGACAGCCTCGACCAGCCTGATCCGGGACTGCGTGATGGTGTCATGGGGCAGCAAAGTGATCTGGCAGCGCAACAGGCCGCAACCACATCTGAAACGGATGATGCCAACGTTGACGGATCGTCGGTGATTGCCGCTGCTGCAACGTCGATCTCAAACATCGAAGAGTTTGCAGAAGTCGTGGCGGCCAAGGTACCAGCGGCAGCGTTTCTCACCACACTTGGTCTTGATCCGGCCAAAGTGCAAGACGCAGCCTTGGCTCTCGACGAACATTATCAGGTCGCGGCGTTTGAAAAAAATGACCAGGTGGCCGTGCGGGCTGTTGGTGACAGCAGCGAGACGGGGCGTCTCGCGCCTGTGCAGGTATCGGTTTACCGGGATGACAAGTGGCTGGGAACGATTGCCTTGAGTGACACTGAAAAATTCACCAAGGCGGCAGACCCCTGGCTCAACCGCGACATTTTTGAAGCTCCGTTGCTGCCCGAGGACGTCAGACCCGAGGACCGTCCACGATTGCTGGATGCCATCTACGCCGCAGCCTTGCGCAACCGCCTGCCAGCGGCGGTGATCGGCGAAGCTATCATGCTGTTGTCGCGCTCACAGGACCTGGAACAAAAAACCGCTCCCGGTGATACCATCACATTGATCTATGCGCCGGAGCCGCGCGATGCAAAGTCAGGGCTTGGCCGGATCGTTTACATTGAAATTGGGCGGACCACCGGCAGCCTCAACTGCTTTGTGGCGCAGGCGGCTGCGGGTGCGCGATTTGAATGCGTGTCGCCCGACGGTGAGAGTGCCGATGTCAGCCAACCCGGCATGGTGAAGCCGGTCAATGGTGTTGTCGTCGCCAAGTTTGGGCCCAAAGCACAGCCGGATGCCAGCGGCGAGAACATGAATTTTGGCGTGGACTGGACGGCACCCAAGGGTTCACCCGTGGTCGCCGCCTTTGACGGTGATGTGACTGTGGCAGGCGTGGAAGCGCCATTCGGCACCGTGGTGCGGCTGTCACACGCGAATGGTGCAACGACGATGTATGGCTATCTGCTTCGCGTGCAAAACGGCCTCGCGGTGGGTGCTAAAATCAAGGCTGGCCAGGTCGTCGGTTTTGTTGGCACCCCTGCGTCGAGCCGCGAGCCCCGCCTGCATTTTGAACTGCAACGAAACGGCGTTCCGGTCGACCCTGTGGGCGAGATGCAAGCCAGTGCCGGATCAGGATCGGGCGGCGCCGTCGATACGTTCGTCAACCGCATCATCTATGTTGAAAGCGGCAACCGCTGTAACGCAAAAAATCCCTTGTCATCGGCCACTGGTCTTGGACAGTTCATCGACAGTACATGGATGACCACTATCCGGCTGCACCGGCCGGACTTGCTCAAGGGCCGCACCCGCCGCCAGGTTTTGGACATGCGTTTCAACTGTGACCTGTCGCGTGCGATGACGCAAGCGTTCACGCGCGACAATGCGGCAGTCATCCGCCAGGCTGGCCATCAGGTCACACCCGGGCATCTCTATCTGGCGCATTTCCTTGGCGTGGGTGGTGCCGTAAAAGTGTTGCGCAGCGGTCCCAACCAGCAGATTGCCGCCGTGTTTGGTGAAGCGCATGTCAGAGCCAATCCATTTGAGCGTGGCAAATCCATTGGTTATCTGGTGTCGTGGGCGGCCAAGAAAATGGGTGGCAAGACGCCGAAAAAAGTGGCGCAAGCCTCCGGCGACAAACCACTCGCGCCGGCCAACAACAAACTTGATGGCACCAAAGCCGATACGACAACAGCCAACCCGACTGCCGAGCCAAAAGCTGCCGAGCCGCAAGCTGCCGAACCCATGGCCCGCTATGCCTCTGATCCCGTGTTTGCGAAACTCAAATCCGCCGTGGCAACGCTTTTGAGGTAAGGGGGATGAGGGCTCTTTCCAAGCCATCAGGCTGGTGTTCAGCGGCGGTGCAAATCGCATTGGCATGCCACATATTCTCGCCTAAGCTGATGTCCATGCGTAACAGAATATTCCGTTGTGTGTGGGTTGCCCTGGTGCTGATTGGCACATGGGACGCAGCGTTGGCGCAAAGCCAGAAGCCTGGCATCGAAATCGAGTTCAACAAGGCGGAACAAGTTGGTGCGGATTGCCGCCTGATTTTCAAGTCCACCAATTCATTTGCCCAAGCCATCACAGGTTTCAGCGTTGAAATATATCTGCTTGATGCAAAAGGTGTTGCCTTGCAGAGCGTGCAATTTTCCTTTGGCGCGATCGGGGCGTCCAAGGCGCGGTTCGCAAAGTTTGATTTGCAGGACAGAAAATGTGCCGATATCGGCGGCATATTTGTCAACGAGTTCAAGTCGTGCAAGGCAGACACGGAGATGGCGCAGACGTGCCGCGACAGTCTTGTGCTCAAGAACCTGACGACACTCTCTTTTACCGACGGCGCATCGCCTTAGCCCCCATCCGCACAGGACGCGACCACCATGGCAGCAAATCTCTGGAACCTGTTGCAACTTGGTGGCCCTGTTGCGGTTGTTTTGCTTTTGATGTCTGGCATTGCAACGGTACTTTCGCTTTTCAAAATCCAGCATTTCTTCCGCGCGGGCGTGGGGCGGCACCAACCTGCGCTGCAAGCTGTGGCAGCGTGGAGCAATGGCAATCGCGAAGGTGCAAAGCATGACTTGAACGCCTTACAAACGCCACTGTCGCGGGTTGTCGCCCATGCCTTGGCTGCACTGACTGGTTCGGGAGAAAATATCGAGAGCATCAAGGAGGACGTGTTGCGCGTGGCGCTGGATGAAATCCGTGGTTTGAAGTCTTATCTGCGTGGCATCGAAGTCATTGCGCAAACTGCACCCCTGCTCGGACTTCTTGGAACTGTCGTCGGCATGATTGATGCCTTCAACAAGCTGGAAAGCTCTGGTGCTGTTGTAAACCCGTCGCAACTGGCGGGCGGCATCTGGACTGCATTGCTGGCCACCGCACTGGGTTTGACAATTGCCATCATTTTCTCGGTTGCGGGGGCCTGGTTTGAATCCAGGGTCGAGAATGAGCGGGCCGTCATGGAGTCCACATTGACGAGATTGTTTGCGCGGCACACGACCGCTGCCGGTTGAGGACTTGGACCATGCGCCTTGGTACACCACCATCAATCCGCAAACCCATCCCGCTGACGCCGCTGGTGGACATCGTGTTTCTCCTGCTGATGTTTTTCATGCTGTCGTCCAACTTCACCAAGTTCAGCCTGCTGGATTTGCAATCATCGGCAGGTGGCGGGTCAGCATCGGCAAACAACAGTGCGGCTCCCACAGCCATTGTTTTGATCTCTGGTGCCAATGCCATTTCAGTCAACGGCCAGACCGTGGCACTTGCCGCATTGGTGGAGCACCTGAATGGCTTGCGCGCCAATGGTGTTTTGGTCGCGGCGTTGCGGGCCACGCCTGCGGCGACAGTGCAGGATTTGGTTACGGTTCTTGAAACCGCCCGCACTTCGAAGATCAGCGAAATCCAAGTGGTGCGCTGATGCATATCCCGTCGCAAACGAGAACCGCGTCCGGTGACTGGGTGTTGCAGTTCATCAACATCATTTTTCTCATTCTGCTGTTCTTCATTGTCAATGCAACCATCGCCGCTCCACCACCGCCGGACATTGCACCACCGATCTCCGTTGTCAGCGAAGCATCGCAGCCGCCAGCGGATGCCTTATATGTGGACCGTTCGGGCCAGCTGCGTCTTGGCGGGCGAGCCGTTACTTTGGCCAGTCTTGCAGAACCTGGTACAAACATTCCGGGCATTATTTTCGTGGACCGCCGTTTGCCGGCACAAAAACTGATCGTGCTCGCTGCCGACCTCAAGGCCATGGGTGTCGCCAAGTTGTCCATTGTCACAGTGCGGGACGTGCCATGAGTGCGAGCGACAAATCCTTGTGGATCGCTTCCGCAACAGCTGCTCTTGTGTTGCACGCCGCAGCCATTTTGGTTTTCGCCGGATTGTTGCAGGCACGCCAGGTCAATCCCGCACCATCCGTGCGCCTGGGTGACGGTGGGCTCGTGCAAAGCCCGGTGATTGCGGAAGTTGCGACAGCGGAAGATGTTGTACCTGATGCACAAGTGGCAAGCCTCGGAGAAACGACTGCGGCGGTCGCCATCACTGAATCATCTGGCGTTGAAACGGTACAGCAGAAACCGGATGAAAGTGTTGACGTGCTGTCGCAGGGTTATAGCGCAGAGCAGGTTGACCAGACACCGGATGCCGGGGCCATAGCGCAACAAGACAATGCAACAATTGTGCAAATGGATTCTGCGACCGATACAGCGGCGGGGAGCGAAACGGAATCAGATATCATCGTATCCCTGGAGACCAATTCAACACCGGTGGAGACAGCAAGTGATCCGGCCGGGTTGCCTGAAACGGCATCAGCAGCAGCGTCATCAGAGGCAGGCACTTCAGCGTTTGTGGATGTCGCGGAGACGGCTGCGCCACTTACTCCCCAGATTGTCGAACAAACCCAAGTTGAGGAATTGGGGTTTGTCCAAGAGAGCAACCAGGTGGCATTGCTGCAACCCAAACCTCCCACACCCCGTTCATCTCCAGCGCCGCCAAAACCCGCCCCCGTGGATGTCGCCGGTGTTGCGCGGTCCTACAGTGGCGGAAACTGCTTTCTGGCAATTCCAAAGCGTGACGACGGGGATCGCTGGGCGGTGACGGTGTATGGATCACAGCAAACGGCGTTTGACAAGTTTGGTGCCTATCTTTCAGCCGAGGGTGCAGCGGATATCGCGCAGTCGCAGCGTGCCATTCAGGAGTTGCAATGTGCCGCACTTGATTTTGCCACTGCCTATGGCGCACACAAAACAGCAAGGTTCACCGTGCGGCTGGGTTCGGATGAATTGGCGGATGCCGATACCTTGCGCGCAACACTCAGCGGATTTCGTAACACGTGGATTTACATTTTTCTCGTCGATGATGACGGCGTGGCGCATGATGTGTCTCGTTACGCCGAGGTGGCCGGGACTGATGTCACTGTCGCCATGCCGGTGCATGTGCGTGGTGATGGCCGCGACCGGTATCAGTTGCTGTTTGCAGTATCATCGAGCGCGGCCTTGTCCATGTTGGACCTTGATGCGCCCAAACCCCTTGCACAGGTTCTGCCGCTGGTGCGCGGCCAGATTGCGGCGTCACAAGCCGATGTGGAAATCGCGGTTACATCATTCCGGGTCAAGTGACCGCGTTGGCTACCGCAGCATGCGCGTTTCGACGCGGCGGTTGAGGGGATCGAGTTCATCATCGGATCGGAAGTTGGTTTCGCCCCAGCCCCTTGCCACAAGGGCTTCCTCGCGCACGCCCATTTCCTGCAGGAAGACAACGACTGACGCGGCACGGCGCTGCGACAGGCTGGCATTGTGGTCGTCATTGCCAGAGGCATCGGTGAAGCCATCGACGGCAAAGCGATAGTCGGCGAGTTTGGGATTCTTGAGGGCGATAGAAAATTCAATGAGGTTGCTGCGTGCCGCTTCCGACAAGTTGGCAGAATTTTTTTCAAAGTTGATCAACAGGTCAAAGGCACTTTTGGTGTCCTTGATTTCGGCCTGGGCGCATTCGGCATCGGTGCCCACACACAGGCCACGCGTCACCAGCATTTGTTTCTGCTGGTCGAAGAATTTGACAATGTCGTTGGCGCTGTAGGCCTGCTCGCCGGCACGGGTGGGGCTCGCGAGGGTCAGGCAGGACATTGCGAGGGCGAGGATGAATTTGGTTTTCATGGGACACTCCATCCGATGCGAAGATTATGTTCGAACACCGTCTGGCTGTCAAACAACGGCGGTGCTCACCTTGCCATCATATTGGGCCGCTGCCGCCCCGTTTCCATCCCCAAAAATAGGGAGGAGCCCAAGTGATTGTTACGGCTTGTTTTTGGACAACTTGTCGTAGTGCTCGACAAACAGATCGAGGAACGCGCCCAACATGCCGTGTTCACGGGTTCCGGCCTTGGCGGTCCACATTTCGGTGAAGGCGTCCCACTGTTTGCCTTTGCCGGTGGACAAAAGCGAGCGTTTGGTTTCGCTGGCCTTGGCAATGGCGTCAGGCGAAAGGTCTTCAAACAGTTGCGCTGCCGCAGCCTGCATCGCGCCGAGCATGGAAATCTGATGCAGCTTCAAGTCGGCGAAGGTGCTGTCGATGGTTTGCCGGGCATCAAGGTAGCCTTGTACCTTGGGACCGAGCATGATGCGCAAGGCTTCTTCCGGAGTCGGCATGAATTTCAGCGGATTGTTGTCGGTTGATTGAATCAAGGTGCGGTTGCCACTGCGTGACAGCGACTTGGCCTCGGCGCGGGCGCGCAGCAGAGCCATCAGATGCAGGCACATGAGATTGAGCATGTGGCCACTGTGTTCGGCCAACTCACCGGCCGTCATTTTTCCGAAGGAGTCGTCCGGCAATCCGGCCCCCTTGGCAAAGCGGCGGATGAAGTCGCGGCCGTCACCGTCATGGCGCGGTGCTGTTACCGGCGTTGGAGCTGGAGCAGGAGCGGCAGGTGGTGGTGCAACAGCGGGGGCTTCCGGCGGTGGCGCGCTCACGACACTTTTGGCACCCCACGGGTCAACGTTGTTCGCCGGGGTGGCGGCAGGCTGCGGTTTTCGCACCGGTGCTTCATCCACCACGGGCGGCACGTAGGCGGCCTGATACAGCACATCGGCGGCGCGCTCGGCCTCGGGATTGCGCAGCAACAGATCGCGGGCATCAATGGGCGCCGGGGCAGCGCCACTGGTTTCCCAGATACCCGGCGTGGCCGCAGGCGCTGCCGACATAGGTGCTGTTGTTGACGGTTGTGACGGCAGGCGGATGTTGACCGAAAGCACATATTCACCCACCGACAGCATGTCGCCATGGGCCAGTTTGTAAGGGCTTTGCACGCGCTTGGAGGAGTTGTTGACAAAGGTGCCATTGGTGGAAAAATCCAGCAGCCAATAGGCGTCGTCGTAGAACCTGATCTCGCAGTGTTTGCCGGAAACCACGCGGGTCTTGTCCGGCAGGGTCCAGTCGAGGTGCTGGTCACGGCCAAACTCAAAACCCCGGCGCTCCACCACATGCTCCAGCGGCCCGCCGTTGGGGAGCTTGTCAAAGTTTTCGATTTTGAGTTTCAGCACAGTGTGAGTAACCTGAATTGTCAAATCTATGACCTACCTGAAAAAGACAGTCTACTAGACCCCCTCCTCAGCCAGCATCAAGCTAGTGCAAGAGCAAAACCAGAAACTCCACCCATGCAAGTCTAGATACCTCTCACAGTAACTTTAAAGTCGCATTTTTTGCAAGCAATTGTGTAACCCGACACTTGATCATCAAATTCGAAATCGCCACTGCACCACGGGCACTTCTTGTCAGTTTGTCCGTGTTCTCTGAATTCTCCAAAGGCCTTATCGGCAAAATAGAACTCTTCTTCGGTTAACTGTCGTCGACTAGTCGTATCCATACAGTATTTTCCTTATAGTTGAATCCATCTTGACATCTTGACCAGCCTCACGTGCTCGCTCAATTGCATCACCCATGAGATCAGCCCTCTCTACATCGCTCAGTCCTGGTGTTTCTGTCGCGGCTGTATGACTTGCGCGATACTCATCTTCCCAATGGCCTGGTGGTAAATCAGTTCCTCGAAATTTTTGGTGACCAAGTTCATGCGCAAGAACCGCCTTTGAGCTCATTCTTGATCGAGGGTGCGTGGAATGTTCTAATGGCAACACATCTCCACGTACATTGATGACGTCTAAACTATCAACGTAACCTGTCTGGTTACCTTTGTTGAATCTCAATTTCTTTGGATCACCACCCAACTCAACAAATTCCTTGGTCAATTGAGCAATTTCATCTTCAGTTAGGATTCTGCTGGCAGGTCTCCTCAACCCACCCATGTACCTCGCGATACCTTTGGATCCAAGTTTTTTCGCGATATTTTTGACGACGCGACGGGAGAAGTTGATGATCTTCGCCGCGACTTTGGCCAACCCCTTGAAAAAAGTTTTTGCAACTTTTGCAAACGCACCCATTGCCTTGCCGATGCCGAAGCTCGTCAGTGACGGCAACGGTACGCCGCCGATCATCACGTTGGGGCTGCCGGTGATGATGGTGCCGATGGTCGGGCCGATCGGCGGGTCGCTGGGTTTGGTGGACATAATACAGTGTTTGGTGATGTCCACGATCATGCGGGCGGCACGGCTGCCTTCGATCCAGACACTCGAGGAGCCGAACATGATTTCATAAAAGGGAAAGAATCCACCGCACCAGATGCCGATCCCCATGTCGCCGCAGCGTGCGGCCTGCAGGTTGTTGATGAACACCGTCGTCGCACACGACACATAGGGAATGTAGAGGATGGGGCCAATGCTGGGCAGGGGAACGGGAGGAGCAGGCGGAATGAAGTTGGGCGGATGGGAATGGGCATGTGGCAGGCCAAAGGCTTTGTCGGTGAAACGTGCTGCCGGAAAAGCTGGAAATGGAATGGATGCAAATGGCAGTGACAGCTTCTGTTCGAGCGCCGTCATGGCATTCATGGCTGTCGCCACTTTCGCAAGGGCAGCTTTGGCTGTTGCTTTTGCTCCTGTAGGGGCACTTTCTTGTCCCGATTGTCTGTTTGCCTGCTCTGTCCGCCCCGCATTGGCGGCGCTCTGAAAAGCCTTCCTTCCTGCTATTCCTGCAGGGGTTTGATGGGCAATTTTGGCCGCGACCGCCGCACCCTTTTGAACAACTGACGTAACATTGGGGCTAAGCGCCACGGGTGTTGCCTCCCATGCGTTTCAGTTTTTCATCGATGTCGGCAAGGCCCGCCACACGCACATCGTCCATGCCCGGCTCGTCAATACTGTCATAGACACTGCGGGCGTGGTGCAGGGCGGCCTCGGCTTCAGCTTTCTGGCCACGTTCCTGATAGATGGTGGCGAGGGTGTCGGCGCAGTGGGCTTGTGCTGCCTTGTTGTTCTGGGCGGCATAGAAATCATTAGCCACCCGCAGTGACGAAAACGCGCCGTCAAACTGTCCGGCCTTGTGCAAGGCAATCGCGAGATTTAGAAATGCCGTTGGTGCCAGGCCGTGAACCGGTTCGCCACATGCCAGGTCGCAGGCTTGGCTCAACTCGGTGATCGCATCATCAAGCGCACCTTGTTTCATCAAGGTGACACCGAGATCAATGTGTTCGAACACCGTGTCGTTGTTTTTTGGGCCGCCCGACTTCTTTGCCGCCAGTTTCTTGCGCTGGAGTTTTTCGGCTTTGCTGTAATCCTTGTTGGCAAAGGCAATGGCCGAAGCAAATTCATCGGCTGAGTGGCCACAGCCCGGACCATGCACGTTGCCCCCACCTTCGGCTGCCTGTTGGCGCTTCTCGATCTCATCGATGGGCAACTTGAAAGTTTGCACAGAGATTTTCGGATTGCGTTTCAGGACATCATCGAAGGTTGTGCCATTGGAGTCGGTCACGACTATGTATTTGACCCAATCGCTTGTTGTCCGCGCCGCGAGGAATTCGATGGACCGGACATAATCCTGAGGATTCTTGATGTTTTCCGGTTCGATCAGAAAAGCCAGCGTACCAGCATGGTCTGGCAGTTGTTCCGAAATTGCTTCAGCCCGGTGAATGAGGCGCAGGGCCACGGTATCAGTGCCGTTGCTCTTGTCTTCAACAGACACACCCGCTGCCGCCAATGCCGCAGCGGCTTCCTCTATATTGGCATCCAGCGTTTCATGGGTTTGCTGAAACCAGGCGTCCGGATCGGTGAAGGGATAGTAACAGCCAATCAGCATGTGCGGAAATTCCGCTTCGCCTTCGAGACCCGCCAGGGCGCGCAAAAACATGTCGTGCGTTTCGGGGTCGATGCGCAAGATGCGAACGGGTTCCAGTCCAAGTGACAGGAAGTCGCTCAGTTCCTGCAATTGCTCGGCAAAGTATTCGGCAACCGGCATGGGGCCAGGCCTTTCCTAGTTGATCTTCACAATTGCGCCCACAATGGTGGTAGGTCCGGTGGAGGTGTAGTCGCTTGTGCCCCCGGACGTCACTTTTGTGGTCATTTGGGCATCAATGTTCACGTTGGGTGACTTGATGGTGATCTTGGTGGGTTCCAGCGTGATCGAGCTTTCGCCCACAGTGAGAACGATCTTGGACCCCGCTGTCGCCGACCACACCTTGCCAATGTCTTCGGTGCGGTTGTTCTTGATGGTTACATTCATGTCCCTTTCGGCGTGCAGGCGGATTTCCTCGCTGCCGCCCTTGTCGTCGAAAATGAATTCGTTGTAGCCGCCGCCGTCGTAGGTTTCGGATTTCACGCCCGAGATGGTCTTGTTGCCAGGGAGATCGTAGGGTGGCACGTTGTCAGCGTTGTAAACAGTGCCGGTGATGATGGGCTGGTCGGGATCGCCCTCAAGGTGCTCGACGATCACTTCCATGTCGATGCGGGGGATCATCACATGACCCCAACCGTTGCCGGACCAGCTGTGGCGGATGCGGACGTAGCGTGATTCATCATTGTCGCGTTGCCAGTGGAAGCGCACCTTGATGCGGCAGTCCTTGTCGACTTCGCTCACCACAATGGCTGTTTGTGGTCCTTGCACGAGCGGCTTTGGTGTCACGAGGGGTGCGCGGAACGGAATGTCAGACGGCTGGAATTCATAGCGGCCGCCATAGCTTTCACCCTCGCTTGCGCCCGATGAGCGGTAGCCGCTGCTGCGGAACAGGTGGCTGACCCTGGTGATCACGTATTCCTTGTTGTGGGAGCTTTCGCCGTGTTTGGAGAGGGTGATGAGATGGCCGGGACAACAGGTAATGGCGTTGCCTTCAGCGAAGGAGCGCTTGTCGAGGGCCTGCTCCGCTTCAAGTTTCACCTTGGCGAGGGCTTCACCATCGCTCTTGTTGATGTAGCGGCCGGGATAATCATAAAGCTCGAGCTTGGCGTTGTCATAATTTGCGCCGGTTTCATTTTCCGCCAGCATGTTTGCGGTGGGTTCTTCGTAGTTATAGTCCTTGAATGCCACCTTGCCGGAGCGGAAGCGGCGGCCGGTCACCCAGGTGCCAAGACTGTCTTCCTTTTGCACGCCTTGCTGGCCCGTGTTGTAGTAGGAAAGTGTGGCACCACCGGCCTTGTTGACGTGGGCCGATTTCGAATCCCCCAGCACCATGGTGTGTTCGGTCTCGGTGTGATCGAAGTAGTAGAACATGCCGTACTCTTCCATCAGGCGTGAGACGAAAGCGTAGTCACTTTCGCGGTACTGCACGCAATATTCCATTACCGCGTGGGTGCCGACGGCATCGGGTTTGCTCTTGGCAAAACCATGCTGGGCGAACACCTCCTGGATAATCTCGGGGGCTGACTTCTCGTGAAAGATGCGGCAATTGGTGGTGCGGGTGAGCAACCACAGCCAAGGCCGCAAAACCAGCCGGTACTGGTAGTGGTCCAACTCCTGGCCAATCCATTGTGCTTCCACCAACACGCCGTTGAAGAAGCGCTTCACGCCGGGGTACATGGAAGCGACAGACAGGGAGCAGTTGGTTCCCAGTAGCTTGTCAAAATCGATGTTGGCTTTTTCGCTGACAACGTCGAGGCGGTACTCGAACAGTTCGCTCAGGCCTTCACTGCCCTCAAATCGGATGATGGCGAGCTCATTGTCGCCGAGGTCACATTTGAATGACCCCATGCGGGTGTCCTGGGATATTCGTGGTGCCATGACCTACCTCAGACCTGCCCCCGAACCAAACGCTACAGGGCTTCGGAAATTCCGTCTACAGCAATCACTGGTTAAGGCATCCCGCATTTGGGGGATTGGCAATTTGCTGTTGCGGTTCCATGATTGTCCATCATCGCCCCTTGCCGGGCCAACGCTGGTTAACCATGACGCTTTTTGCTGATCCCGCCCTACCGCTTTCTGCCGAAGCTCCCTGTGGGCCGGACCCGGAGCTTGATCCGGAACTGCAGAATTTCATGGCGGTGGCCGAGGGACAGCTTCCGGCCAGCTACCGCGAATTCAAAAGAAGCGCTTTCGACGCCCGCCCAGTGCTGCAGAAACTGGCCGACTACGGTGCCAAATGCCGGGACCTGCGCTTTGCCATTCTGGCAGCCAAATTCAAAATACTGTCCGATGACTTGTTGGGTTTTTCAGCCGCCATCGGCGAGGCCCATGACATCTTGCAGGCGCAGTGGGAGCACTGCCACCCAACAGAAGCGGCAGGAGGTGCGGCCTTGCGATCAGCGTTTTTGTCATCGCTTGACGATTTGCCAACCTGCGTTTTGCCGTTGCAAAGTGCAACACTCGTCACTGACAAGCGGATTGGTGCCATCACCATGCGGATGATTTTGGTGGCGACAAAGAAAATTGCTGTCCCCAAGGATGATGCAGCACCGGATGAGGCAAGTATCCGTGAGGCGCTGTTGCGCCACGAACCCATCGACACGCTGGTGGCGTTGAGAACGGCCTGTGCCACCATTCCGACGTACCTCAACGCCATCCGGCAGGTTTTCATCGACAAATCTGGTTACGAGGCGGCTCCGCAATTCAGCCAGTTGCCGGACCTGGCGACAGCGATTGCCACGTATATTGGTGCCATCTGTGATGAACGCCAACCCAAGCAGGTAGACGTGGCGGATGATGATGTTGCAGCCGTGGCCGAGGTTGTAACGGATGCGGACGCACCTCCTGTTTCGGGTGCAGCGGCTGCCACTCCGTCCGAGATCAGCAATGTCAAGGAAGCCTCGAACGCGTTGCAAGCCATCCTCATCTATTATGCCACCCGGGAACCGTCGAGTCCGGCGCGGTTGATGCTGAAGCAGGCAAACCAGCTAGTGGGAAAATCTTTCATCGAAGCGATGATGATTCTCGCACCGAAACTTGCCGAAACCAGCAAAATCAAATTCACTGGTGATGCACCGTTCACCTTGGGATTTGCCCAGCTCTCAGCCTTGGCGAGCGACGACAGCACCGAATTCTCTGCGGTTGAAGCGCGCAGTTACACCACAGCGACGCGGGCCGAAGCCACCGCCCTGATGCGCAAGATTGAATTGTTTTACAAAGCCACCGAACCTTCCAGTCCCATTCCCCTGCTGGTGGAACGCGCCCGGTCGTTTGCCACCATGGATTTTGCCGCGTTGATGAAAGAGATGGGAAAAGACGACAAACCTACCTGATTTATCCTGAATTAAACCTGGGCCCGGTTGGTTTGACCGACAGACCCACCCTGTGCTACCTTCATGCGGGGCATGGGGGATTGTTGGAAAGCGATCGAACATGAAAACTGCGGCCCGTATCATCACATCAATCCGGCATCTTGCGCTGTCGACTTCGCTGCTCGCGTTGGCAGGGGCGGCGGCGTTCGGTACTGCCGAAGCCGCTGAACGGCGGGTGGCCTTCGTTGTTGGCAACAGCGCGTATTCCGCTGTGCCGCAACTGCCCAATCCACGCAATGACGCTGAATCAGTTGCCAAGGCCCTGCGGCGGTCGGGTTTTGAAGTGGTCACCGCGCTTGACATGGACCGCATGGCCTTTGAGAAATCATTTGAGCGCTTTGTACAATCCATGGCAGGCGCCGATCTCAGCGTCTTCTACTATTCCGGCCACGGCATTCAGGTGAACGGCGACAACCGCATTGTACCAACCGACGCTGACCTCAAGGCGGAAGCCGACCTGGAAGTGGAAACGATCAGCGTTGATTCTGTCGTGTCCTATATGCAGTCGAATTCCAAGGTTCAACTTGTCTATCTCGATTCCTGCCGCAACAATCCGTTTCCACAGCAATCGTACTTTGTTGGCACTGAAAAAAAGCCTGCCGCACCCGGCGTGGGACTTGCGCCGATGGACAACACGCTGGGCAGCCTGGTGGCGTTTTCAACACAGCCCGGTGAAGTGGCCGTGGACGGCACCGGTGACAAGTCACCGTTCACCGAGTCGGTGCTCAAGCATTCGTTCAAGCTCGGTGTGGATGTGCAGGCGGCTCTCGCCAAAGTCACACAAGAAGTTTACAGCGCCACCAATGAACGGCAGAAACCGTGGAGCAACAACACGCTCACACAACCGGTGTATCTGGCCAAACCCCTGATCCGTATTTCGGCAAAACCTGTTGATGCCTCCACCAAAACCGCGAGCATCAAGATCGGTTCCGCGCCGAAACAGGAAGTCGCGACGGCACAAAATACGCAAGTACAGGATACACCCACGCAGATCGCTGCGTTTCTGGAAGAGTCTTTCACCAAACCGCAGCGTGTGCCCATTGGTGTGGGCCAGGTGGCCATGCTGGGCGATTTTCCAATTGTGCGTGCGGCTACTGGCGCACAGATCCAGTTGGCTGCCGCACCGAAATCCGGTGTGATGTATCTCGATGGCAAGGCGCTGGCCGAAGGTGATGTTGTAGACCAGGATTCCTTGCGCAAAATCACTTATGAACCGTCGATTGGTTCGCAGCAAAACATTGAGGAAATTGAACTCAAGGTCACCCAGGCAGATGCGACGGAAGGAACAACGGTGCGCGGCCAGATTGAACCATTTGTCGTGGCTTGCGATGATGAGGCGGGCGAGCCGCTCGATTTGCAAGGTGTGGGTGCTGGCAAGCTGCCGAATGAAATCAATCCTGACAGTGCAATTGCAGCCTGCATGCAAGCGATCGCCGAGTTTCCGGCAGTGGCGCGGTACAAGTATCAATTGGGCCGTGCCAAGCTAGCGGCCAAAGACGTTGATGGCTCCGTGCAACTTTTCAACACGGCAGCAGAGGCGGGCCATACGCGCGCTTTCAACCAGTTGGGCTATATGGCGCAGCGGGGTCTTGGCCGCAAGCAGGACATCACCGAAGCCAACCGCCTGTTCAAGGTGGGTGCGGATTTGGGTGATCCGTTTGCCATGTTGTCGTTTGGGCGCAACCTGACGCGCGGACGCGGTGTCGAAAAGAATGTGGCAGAAGGCATTCGCCTGATGAACAAGGCAGTGGAGCTTGGCCACACTTATGCCATGAATGCGCTCGGTGCGATGTACTATTATGGTGAAAACCTGAAGGCGAACCCGAAGCGTGGTGTGCGTTTCTACGAAGCATCACTGGCGCGTGGCGACATCTATGCCATGCACAATCTTGGTATTGCCTATCTCGAAGGCAAAGGTGTTGCAAAGGATACGACCACTGCCCTTGCCTTGTTCAAAAAGGCCAGTGAGGGCGGCCACCCCAATGCACCGGTGAGCATCGGTGCGATGTATTACAACGGCACGGGGGTCAAAAAGAATCTTGCAGAAGCGATCGGCTGGTACGAGACGGGTGCCGAGCGCGGTGATTTCTGGGCGGCATCCAACCTGTCTTTCATCTATGCCAGCGGGCCGAAGGACTTGCGTGATGCCCAGAAGGCTGTCACCTACGCAAGCCTTGCTGTGGCGCTTGACGTGTATGACGCCAACAAAAAGGAACGCGACAAGCTCAAGTCCCTGCCGGTTGATGCCAAGAAGAAAGCGATGAAAAAACTCATCAGTGAGCTTGGCAGCGCCAATCTGGAAGTATCAGACAAGCTGGATGAATCCCTGGTCATGCTGTCGCGCAAGGCATGGCAGATACGCAACCCGCGCCTTGACTTGTTCTGATGGCGAGGCTGACCATGAACAACCCTATGCGACATTCGTTTGCGGCAATTGCCTTTCTCATCGTGCTTGGTGTCGACGCTGCGCCGCCCGCTTTGGCGCAGTCGGTGCCTGCTGTCCCCATTCTGGTGGACCGCTCCGTCACGGCTGAACTGGCGTATTGGAACACTATCAAGGATTCAGCGAACCCTGATGACTACCGGACCTATCTCGAAAATTTCCCGGACGGGATGTTTTTCGATCCGGCGTTGGAGAAGTTCGAGCAGGCTGGTGGCCGCAAACAAGATTTGTCGGCGAAGGCTCTGATGTCAACCGCTGCGCTTGAACCCGAGTCTGAGCCCGTGGTTATCGCCAAGCCGCAACCAGTGCCGGCCAAAAAGATCGCCGCAAAACCGGCCAAGAAGAAAGTCGTCAAGAAAACCAGGAAAAAAGTTGTGGCGAGCAAAACCCGCAAAGCCAAGTGTGGCACCAAAGGGGCTCCGGCGTGTGTTGCAACCGTGGCCAAAAAGAAGCCTTTGAAGAAGAAGCTGCAAGTCATCCCCGGTGATGGTGGCAGTGGTGGCGGCAGTTCTTCGGGTGGCGGTTCAGGCTGGGGCGGCTGACGTTCACCCCTTCCTTGTCCACCGGTGCCTTGGCGTGACGCGGGCCATGACAGGGTGCTTGGACATGGTCAGGTGATGAAAACAGCGCCCCGCCCAAAATACTTCTTGACATTTATAGGATTATATGCGCAATTATATACGTGAGAAAAGTGACCAGTTCCCTTCCCCGTAAGATGAAAAACCAAGCTAAGAAAGAGGTTGTCACGGCGGAGATGATTGAGGCTGGGGTAGCGGAGTTGCGAGGGAGGCTGTTCGGCGAAAATCTTGCTGATGTGGTTCAAGATGTGTTTTTGGTCATGCTGGATAAACGGGATAACTTGGCCGCCTCGTCAATTAAGGCTGTCAGGTAATGAATCCATAGTTCGGCAGTTGAGATGGGATCGTTAGATATTATGTCTTCACCCAGATGTTTTTCCGGTGGATAGAAAACGTCGCCAAACCGATCATCTCGAACTTCACTCAGGACGACAAATGGCTCAGATACAAATAGGGGCAACGGAGCGCCATCGTCGGAGTAGTGTGCATCTAGCTCGATGCCATCTGGTCCAATTGAAAAGTGTTCAACATAAGTGGGTCGATTGGTCACTCCAAGAGAAAACTCATTGACAATATGCGTTACTGGGGCGACTCCGTGTTCATCTGCATTACGAGCCTGATGCATATAATTCAGTAGCTCGTCTTTGCGGCGTTCATTCTTTTTGCTTCCAAACCATTGGCGAGATTGGGGTGTGATTTTTGCACCCTGTTCCAAGACAGAATGTACGCCATTGCCCGCCAACAATAGGTCGGTCCAAACTTCAGAAAATCGGTTAAAATCATTGATATCCACCAATTGTTCGAAAGCCTTGCGCGCTTTAGCAAGACGGGAGTAAGCCTTCTTAACCGCTTGGTTGTCCATGATAGATGTCGTTCCTGTGTCAAAGCCACCAAAAACAGATGCCGAACTCAATCTCACAAAAGCCATCATGGGCAAGCTCGCTTCGATGCCGCACAATCCTCACGTAAAGAAGAAGGGCAAGGCGAAAAAATCTAAGGGCAAAAAAAATGATTGAGTCGTCTGATTTTAGAACTGCAATTGAAGACGCCCGCTTTCGCGACAACTCCATTCTTTCACTCATGTATTTTATTGAAACACAAGCATTAGGTCTGCTGCGCTTATACCTTTCGGCAGCCATTGCATGCGCCTCTGGTTCAGTTGCAGCGTTCTCCGGAACTTTCAGTTTGGCTACTGTCGCCTTGGCATGGTCCTTATTGGCATCGGCACTTTTTTTCTTGGCAGGTTCGTATTTTTGCCATCGCTCAATGAAATCATCGGAAGTCAGCCTTCCTGGCAGAGAGGCTAAATTCTGGCTATGGGCGGCCGATCCAGACGTAACTGCAAAAGGCATTCTCACTGCATACCTCGAAAATCTTGAACAAAAGGAGTCATCCCGACGAGTGTTGAACGCAGAAGCAGCGAAGATGCTTTGGCACGCAAAGCAATTTGGCATCGGCGCTCCAATTTCCTCACTTGTCGTTGGTGTATTGGCTGTAGTGGCAGGGTATTAGCTTGGCTTGCCTGGTCCTTGGTATCCACCCTTGTGAAAATCTTGGTCAACCGGGGGAGGCGGTGGCTCGCGTAGCGGCGGCGGGGGTTCTATTGGCCGTTCATCTACAAAGTTCATTTTGGTGATCTCCTGTTTGCTAGGTGATTACTTGAGTCGGGAAGCGTCAACTTCCCGACTCGCCCTATAAAGAAGTTCCCTTTGTGTTCCGAATCCTTTTTCGCAACCAAATCAACTTGTTGA
>JAYVKC010000068.1:0-4258 GCA_043768765.1 Hyphomicrobiales bacterium
TCTCATCTTGTCTGCCGCCGAAAAGCATCCGGGCACATCCGGAAACTGCACACCAAAGGCAGAACCTTTTTCCTTGTGAACCAATGCAATATAGTGAGACAAAGTTTGCTCCAGAACATGTCTGGCCACTACTCTATTTCATCCGTCATTCCGTGAAAAGCCCCGAGGCGAAACCGAGCCTGTTGCGCAGCAACAGGTTTGGGCTGCGACACGGAATCCAGTTGTCGCTGAGCAAATGGATTCCGTGTCGCGCCTTACGCGTTTGCGGTGCAAACGCACGGCTTGCACGGAATGACGACGCGAAGGAAACCTGTCGTCCTACCTTTGCCGCGTCTCCCACCCCGGATTGATCCACGGTTCCAGATTGCTCGCCGCCAGAGGTTCCCGCCCCAAGATCATGTCGCTCGCCTTCTCGCCGATCATCAGCGTTGGGGCGTTGAGATTGCCGTTCGTCACTTGCGGCATGATGGAGGAATCGACCACGCGTAAATTATCGACTCCGATCACTTTGCATTCATGATCCACCACCGCCATGGGATCATCGCGCGATCCCATTTTGCATGTGCCGCAGGGATGATAGGCACTCTCGCAGTGTTCCCGGATGAATGCGTCAATCGCTTCATCCGACACAACGCCTGCACCCGGCTGGATTTCCTCGGCACGAAAAGGTGCAAGAGACTTCTGACCCATGATCTCGCGCGTCAGTCGCACACAGGCGCGGAACTCGGTCCAGTCATCGGCATGGCTCATGTAGTTGAACAAAATCTTCGGCGTGTCCTCCGCCCTATTGCTCCGTATACGGACAAAGCCCCGTGATTTCGTGCGCATCGGCCCCACATGCACCTGGAACCCGTGTCCCGGAAAAGCCGCCTTGCCATCATAGCGCACCGCCGCCGGGAGAAAGTGATACTGGATGTCGGGATACTCGATCCCTGCAGCCGAGCGAATGAACCCGCAGGATTCAAAATGGTTGGTCGCCCCCAACCCCGATTGGAACAACACCCACTCCGCCCCGATCATGCCCTTTGACAGCAGATTCAATTTTCCATTCAGCGTAATCGGTTGCGTGCACTTCACCTGAAAATAGACTTCCAGATGATCATGCAGATTTTCACCCACCCCCGGCAGGTCATGCACGACAGGCACACCCATCTCCTGCAGCAAAGTCGCTGGCCCCACTCCGGACAGCTGCAAAATCTTCGGCGAGTTGATACTCGATGCCGCCAAGATCACTTCCCGCGCCGCAAATGCCTTGTGCACCGTCTTGCCGCGTGCATATTCAACGCCAACCGCGCGCTTGCCTTCAAAGATCACCCGCCGCGCCATGGCACGCGTCACCAGTTTCACGCGTCCCGTCTTCCGTGCGGGGCGCAAATAGGCATTGGCCGCCGACCACCGAAACCCACGATGGACCGTCATCTCCATCGCGCCAAAGCCTTCCTGCTGGCGGCCGTTGTAATCGTCCGTCACCGGATAGCCCGCTTGCGCCCCTGCATCGATAAACGCCTGATACAGCGGATTGAGCCGCGTGCCGCGCTTCACATGCATCGGACCGTCAACCCCACGCCATCCGTCCTCACCGCCCATTTCACGTGAATAGTGGGAATGTTCCATGCGCTTGAAATAGGGCAGCACATGGCGGTATCCCCAGCCCTTGGCCCCCATCTTCTCCCACGTGTCGAAGTCCCGCGCGTGTCCGCGCACATAGACCATGCCATTGATCGACGACGATCCGCCTACCACCTTGCCACGCGGTGTCGCCAGCCTGCGCCCGCCCAGATGGGGTTCTGGCTCCGTCTCAAACCCCCAATTGTACTGGTTCATGTTCATGGGAATCGACAGCGCCGACGGCATCTGAATGAGCGGCCCCCGGTCCGTGCCGCCATATTCCAGCACCAACACCGAATGTCCAGCTTGCGTCAGCCGGAACGCCATCACCGATCCGGCAGAACCCGAGCCAACGATGATATAGTCAAAAGTTGTATCCACAGCGCACCCTCTGGGGGGAGGATAGCGTGGAGATGGAGAAAATCATACCTGACAACGTCATGGCGTTGCCAATCCGCGTCCCTCCCCTCAACCGTCATGGCCCGCTTCAGGCGAGCCACCGATGGGTGGTAGTCAGTACGCCCACCTCGTTGAAACCCATAGGTGGCCCGCCTGAAGCGGGCCATGACGGTTATTTGGGAACTTTCCGCGACGCGAATTCCTCAACAAAATTGACAGTGCCATCAATCTCATCATGCAGGTCCCGCCAATCAGGGTTGAAAGAATTAATCAGATTGAGCTTCCACACGCGTTGCCACTTCTTCAACCGGGTTTCGCGGTGAATGGCCGATGGCATGCTCGGATGATGTTCATACCAGACCAGCATCCCCAATCCGTACTTCTTGCTGAAACCCTCAAACACACCATTCTTGTGATCGCACATCCGCAACCATAATGCACTGGTCACGCCGATATAGAGCGTGCCGTAGCGCTTGTTGGTGATGATGTAGACAGCAGGCTGCTTCTCGTCGCGCATAGGGCCAAACTATGCCACTGGTAAAGTCAGCACAACACCTCCCCCCTCCGTCATGGCCCGCTTCAGGCGGGCCATGACGGATGATCTAAATGAAGAGCTGGAGGCATTGCCTTGAACAACAGATCGGATCAAGTTGTCTCTCCGGGCAGCATCGGAGTTCACTTTCATTCTCAAACTCGACCACATCACCGTAATAGCACCGACGCTGGACGAGGGCGTGTCGCATGTCCTTAATTGCCTCGGCCTCGCTGTTCAATTCGGAACGCACCACGACTACATGGGAACACACAATCATCGCCTGAACCTTGGCAACAAAATTTATCTCGAGATCGTTGCGCTGGACCCCGCTGGAATCAAGCCCGCTCGGCCCCGCTGGTTCGGCCTCGACAATCAAGACAAAGTCAAATCGGATTGGAGTCAAGGCCGACGCTTGCGCGGCTGGGTGGCCAACACGCGAGATATTGATTCAGTAATTTCATCGCATCCCTCGATATTCGGTGAAAAAATTCCGCTGCCAACCATTGTTCCAACCTTCGATTTCTCCATCCCCGCCGATGGCTCCTTACCCCTCGACGGCGCAGCCCCGTCAATGATCGATCATCGTGGCGATCTGGCTTTCCTGGACACAATTCCCGATCTCGGCGCCCGCTTGCACTCCATTGCTCTCGAACACCCAAACCCAATCGCAATTGGGAAAATGTATCGCGAACTCGAAATCATTGATCCACCGGCGATCAAGCTGGGCTCAAAGGTAAGCTACAGCGCCCGAATCGAAACGCCGACAGGATTGAAAGAGTTGTGGTGACCGTCACAGCGCTCGACCCCCCTTTTGACAACCACCCCCAAACTCTGGAATGATGCAGCAAATCAACCAACAGGGTGTCATGAAATCACTGCTCGGCGCAAACGAACCCCATCCCGCCCACATCGTCAACGAGCACGGATCCTCAGCCTTCGTCCTGATCTGCGAACATGCCTCCAACAGCATTCCCACAAGTCTGAACAATCTGGGCCTGAGTGAAACCGACCGCCAGCGCCACATTGCCTGGGATATTGGCGCGGCCGGGGTGTCGCGAACACTGGCAAAACTTCTCGATGCGCCGCTGTTCCTGCAACGTTATTCGCGGCTGGTTTATGATTGCAACCGGCCACCCCAGGCTGATGGTGCCATGCCATCCAAGAGCGAAATTTTTGAAATTCCAGGTAACCGCAATCTCGACCCCGATGACCGCCTCGCCCGCACGCGTGACATCTACCGCCCGTTCATTGAGGCTATCACTGACCACCTCGACGTCCGCGCCGCACATGCCAAGCCGGCCATTATAGTTTCGATCCACTCTTTCACGCGCAGTTATATGGGCAAGGACCGCGTTGTCGAACTTGGCCTGCTGTTTGACCGCCACGCCGGAATCGCCAACCATCTCGTGCGCTGCTTCCCGCAATTCGACACACGCCTCAATGAACCCTATGGTCCAAAAGACGGCGTGATGCATTTGATGAACCAGATTGCAGCGCCGCGCAGCCTGCCGCATGTCATGATCGAAATCCGCAATGACCTCATCGAAACTGAAAAAACCCAAATGGAATGGGGGCATTGCCTTTCCGTTCCGCTGCAACAAGCGGCTGCGAAGCCATAAAGGAGAATACAATGGCCACAGGCATGCTCACTCTTGATGAGCTGAAACATGAAGTGCAACTTGGCAACATCGATACCGTTGTGGCGGCGATGGTGGA
>JAYVKC010000069.1:0-38719 GCA_043768765.1 Hyphomicrobiales bacterium
CTTCGAGCAGCTGAGCGCGATTTTCTCCGGCGTCGCGGACCTCAAGAAGGCCTTTGAGGCGGCGCGCGGGAATTTTCTTCATTGCGGCGCGATCAGACGGAACGCTCGGGGCAATCGCAATTGCAGGTTTTGCCCCTCATCCGGTCCTACGGACCACCTTCTCCCCGTCCAGAACGGGGAGAAGGGGAACCGCCGCGCCGCCAAAGTCTCCTTCTCCCCGTGGAAACGGGGAGAAGGTCCGGCAGGGGATGAGAGGCAATTCATCAGATGGGATAGCCCTGCAGCCGCCAGGAAACAACTTTTCCTGATCGCGCCGCTAACCGTTAAACACGCTGGTGAACACCTGGTCGCCGCGCTTCACCTGCAGCCGCCAGAGATAGACCCGGTCCTTGGTCAGGCTTTCGAGCCCTTTGGTGTTCTCGACCGGCTTGCCGTTCACCGTGACGATGATGTCGCCCTTCTGGAAGCCCACCTGCTGGGCGGGGGAATTATCCTCGATCTCGGAAATCACCACGCCTTCGCTGCTGGTTTCCACCGCAAGCTCCTCGGCCACCGCCGGCGAAAGGTTCATCACAGTCGCGCCGCCGAAGGGGTTGCGGCCCTTGAGTTTCAACAGATCGCGCGGGCGGCTTTCGAGCGCGGCGATCAGCTTCACCGGCGCGAGGATGCGCCGGCCCTGGCGCAGCAGCTGCAGGTTCACCGTGCCGCCGATGGTTTTCGTGGCGAAGCGGAAGCCGAAGGAATCCGGATCATCAATCGCCGTGCCGTCCACCGCGAGAATGACATCGCCCTTGCTCAGGCCCGCGTCCGCCGCCGGACTGCCGGAAACAATCCCGGTGACCAGCGCGCCTGTCGGCCGGTCGAGGCCCAGCGTCTCGGCAAGCTCGCGGTCGACGCGCTGCAGGCTGGCGCCGAGCCAGGGGCGGCGCACGGTCGATGTGCCGCCGCGCGCGCTGTCGATCACCGTGCGCACCATGTTGGCGGGAATGGCGAAGCCGATGCCGTGGCTGCCGCCGGAGCGCGAGAAAATGGCCGTATTGATGCCCATCAGCCGCCCGGCCATATCAACCAGCGCGCCGCCGGAATTGCCGGGATTGATCGCCGCGTCGGTCTGGATGAAAAACTGGTAGTCGGTGATGCCGACCTGGGTGCGCGCCAGCGCCGAGACGATGCCCTGTGTTACCGTCTGGCCGACGCCGAACGGGTTGCCGATGGCCAGAACCATGTCGCCGACTTCCAGCGCCTCGGAATCGCCCAGCGCCAGCGCGGGAAAGGTTTCATTGCCCTTGATCTTCAGCACGGCCAGGTCCGTGCGCTGGTCGCGCAGCTTCAATTCCACATCGAACTCGCGCCGGTCGGCGAGCGAGACCTTCAGGTCCGTCATGCCGTCGACGACGTGGTTGTTGGTGACGATAAAACCGTCCGAAGAAACAATCACCCCGGAGCCGACGGATTGCGCCATGCGCTCGCGCCCGCCGCCGCCCCCGCCGCCGAAGAAGCGCTCGAAGAACGGGTCGTCGAAAGGCCCGCGCGCCCGCTCGCGCCTGGAGCCGTAGACGTTCACGACCGCGGGCGCCGCCAGCTTCACGATTGGCGCAAAGGAGAGCGTGATCTGCTGGCGAGAATCCGGGGCTTGCCGCTGCGGCTGCTGGGCGGCGGCGGGAAGCGCCAGCGCGGCTAAAACGGCAAGGGTCGCGGCAGTCAGGCGCGGCATGGCGGCCTCCGGAAAATGAATCGCGGGCGTTGCAGCCAATATAGAGGCTGGAGCCCTCGGAAAGAAGGCCGAAGATGTCTTTCGCGGCCTCGCCAAAACCTCATCCTGAGTCTGTCGAAGGATAGAGGTTTTGCAGCAATTCCAAGTCCGCCTCGCCCCTCATCCTGAGCCAGGCGCGGGACGACAGGCTCAGGGTGAGGCGGAGCGCGCCGCCCAGTTCATGCCGCGCCTGAGAATCGCGGCCATTTCAGGCACGGCGAATTCCGCCGCGCGGTGGCCGAGCGAGGAATAGAACACGCGGCCCTCGCCGTAGCGCTTCTTCCAGGCGACCGGCATGACAACGCCCTCAACCCAGGGCGCATGCCCGGCGGAGAAGGTTGTTGTCGCCAGCACCTCGTTCGCTGGATCAACATGCATGTAATACTGCTCGGAACGGTAATCGAAATCGCCGACGCCCTTGACCAGCGGGTCGTCCGGTTTGGAAATGTTCACCCGGTAATCGATGATGTTGCCCGGATGTGCCACCCACTGCCCGCCCGTCATGAACTGGTATTCCACTTCGTTGCGGAATGAATCGCACATGAGGCCATGAAATCCACCCAACCCCACGCCGCCGCGAACGGCAGCACACAGGTTCTCGACTGCTTCTTTCGCAATCGAACTCATCGTGACCATGGGAACGATGAGGTTGAGGTGGTGGATGGCGGGATCAGCATAGGCCGCCGTTGAGCTTTCAACCCGGACAGCAAATCCGTGGTCTTCCAGCATCCCGCACACCACGGCGGCAGAGCGGTCCGGCGTATGCCCGTCCCATCCGCCCCAAACGATCAACGCCGATTTCCCCGCCATGATTCTGCCCTCTTTGCCCGGGGAACTTACGTCACCTGCCGCCAAGTGCAAGAAATCAGGCGCAAATAATTATTTTCCTTTGAACATAATTTAATCCTATTTCTGGTTTAGGGTTGACCCAGAAAGGAATCCAACATGGCGTTTTGCGCAGCACTTTCAATGAGCTTGATTCAACTGGTTTTGAAGGTCGTATGGCCCCCGGCAATTGCCATTCCGTCAAATGATCTCGAAGTCGTTCACGCTGAGGGCGGCAACACCAGTGAGCTTGGCAATGGCAACTTGCCCACCGGCAAAGCTGCCATTGGCATCCCAGGAGAGAACTGTGGTCGCGGCATTGAACACGAATTGCGCCGCCCCGCCAACCGCCACCGCTCCATTGGTGACCACCAGCGATGCAGTGCTGACACCACCATAGTCGGAGGAGCTGAACTGCAACACATCGTCAACGACATTGAAATCCGTGACGGTATCCACATTGGCCGATGGCGCATCAAATACAAACGTATCAGGCCCGGCCGCACCGGTCAGCGTATCTTTGCCGCCCTTGCCCGCCAGCACATTGTGCGCACTGTTGCCCACAATTTGATTGTCCAGAGCATTGCCAGTTCCGTTGGTGGCCGTGCCATTGAGGATCAGCCGTTCCAGATTGACTGCCAATGTCCAGTCAATGACCGACGCTACCGTGTCAAAGCCAGCGGCGGCCAACTCGATGGCCTGGTCTCCGGTATTGTCAACACGGTAGGTGTCATTGCCCGCACCACCATGCATCTGGTCCGCACCAAGGCCTCCATCAATGCTGTCATTGCCGCCAAGGCCAAACACGATGTCATTCAATGCTGATGTGCGCAGGCCAATGGGGCGTGACAAGGCTGGCCCAAAAACATCACTGAGCCCCGTGCCCGTGAGTGAAACGCCTGACAGTTCATCAGCGCCATGAATGGTGATGGCGACGGCTGATGCCGTGCCATCAATGCTGCGCACGGTGATGGTGTCGGTCAAGGTGCTGCCAGAATTCAACGCCTGCACTGTGGCGTTGACATTGTTCAGCACATATTGCCAGGCACCCGCTGGTGTCAGTGTCAACTGGCCATAAAGGCCCGCGATGTTGCCCGACTGGAATGCCTGCTGCGCCGCACCATCCACGTCCGTGACACTTAGCACACCATTCACGGTTTGGGTCGCACCACCATCTTCGGTGACACTGCCCGTCAAGTTGCCACTGATGACTGCTGCATCATTGACGGGAGTGATATCCAGCGTTGCCGTTGTCGCAACTTGCGCTAAGCCGTCTGTCACGACGTAACTGAACGTCACAGCGCTGTTGTCATTGAGCGCGGGCGTGAAACTCCAGGTGCCATTGCCGTTGTTGACGAGAACCCCTGCGCCAGAGTTGATCGACAAATTGATGGCCGTAAGCATATCGCCATTAATGTCAGCGGCATTGGCCAACAGTTGCGCCTGAGTGATGATCCGATTGCCGGAATCCTCGGCCATTGCGGTGAGTGCGACCGGTGTTGTGGTTGGCGGCGCATTGTTGAGGGAAAACACCGAAGTTGCGACATCATACGTCCCATTGGAAAACCGCAGCGTTTCGACTTCCGTCAGCTTGTCAAACCCGTCCGGTGAACCGCCACGCTGGTCTGTGACGTCCAGCGAACCATCGGTCTTGTGCACGATCAGATAGTTGCCAAAATTTCCGCTGAACACACCAATGTCGTTGTCATCGCCCGCAGGGTCGGCACCACCATTGATGATGTCATTGCCCGCACCACCAATGTGAACATCATTCCCCTCGCCACCATTGATACGGTCCACACCGCCAAGGCCGGAAAGAACATTGCCGTCGGCGTTGCCGGTGATGGTGTTGTTGAGGCCATTGCCAGTACCGTCAATGCCATTGCCATCGACTGCGACACTCGCTTTTAGCGTAAGGTTTTCGACATTTTCGGCCAGTGTATGTGTGGCCGTCGTCAAAACCCGGTCCACGCCGCCCGTGAGCAGTTCGATGACAAAATCCTCGGCGTCATCCACCACATAGGTGTCATTCCCGCCACCACCGTCCATGGTATCGCCGCCCTCTAACCCATCCAGCGTGTCGGTGCCTTCAAATCCATAAAGCTGGTTGGCGAGGGCGTTTCCTTTGATGTAGTTGTTGAGGGAATTGCCCCTGCCAGAAATTGCGGAACCGGTGAGTGTCAGGTTTTCAAAGTTTGCACCGAGAATCCAGTTTACAGAAGCGATGACCTTGTCTGTACCACCACTTGCATTCTCGATGACAACATCACCAGCCGCGCCAGGACCGGCGAGAGTGTCGACATAGTAGTTGTCACTTCCCGCACCGCCAGTCATCACATCGCTGCCTGCTCCGCCATCCAGTGAATCATCACCATCCATGCCGAAAAGTTCATTGTTTTTGCTGTTGCCCACAATCTGGTTGTCGAGCTCGTTCCCTGTTCCGACAATGGCGAGGTCTCGAAGTTTCAGGATTTCCAGATGGGCACCCAAGGTCCAGTCAATGGAGGCAGACACAGTGTCAGTGCCTTCATCCAGAAGCTCGATGGCCTGGTCATCCTCATTTTCCACTCGGTAGGTGTCACTGCCAAGGCCGCCATACATGATGTCGGCTCCCAGTCCGCCATCGATGCCGTCATTGCCGCCAAGACCATAAACAGTATCGTTGAACAACGTCGTGCGGAACTCGAAAGGACGCGAATAAGAGGCTGCAAACCTGTCAAAACCTTCCGTGCCGGTGATCGTGATGCCAATTGAATTGTTGGTCACAACAACCGCCAGGTTCTGCACATCAGACGGGTGAACGGGAACGCCAGGTGCTGCGACCACCCTGAATATTCCACTCGCAGACACGACAAGCAGGTCACCATTGGGTGCGGTTGCAAATGAAAGTATGCCACCCGGCAACGCGCCACCAGATTCAAGGTCCCAGGCAACAAAATCTGTCGGCTTGCCGGTTGCTGCATCAATCTTGAAAGACCAGATTTGGCTGGTGACATAGTCACCAAAGAAATATTGGCCTTGCATGGATGCAATCGGTCCAGTGTAAACCACACCACCGCTCACAGACCCGGTAAAATCCCCCGGTGTATGTGAATACTCAAACAACGGGTCTGTAAACGTAATCCCGCCCGGCAGTGTTGTGCCGATTGGAAAGGGCAATGTGCCTTCTTTGATCGGCCAGCCATAATTTGCGCCGGCAACACCAAGGTTGATTTCCTCAATGCGGCTTTGGCCGACATCTGTCAGGTAATATTTTCCGTCCGGTCCAAAACTCGCTTGAAACGGATTGCGCAAACCTGTTGCCCAGATCGCGTCGTAAATGCTGACCGGACTTCCGGGAGCGTCAAACGGATTTCCCGCCGCTGGTGTGAAATTGTTGTTGGCATCCAACAGGAACGCATCGTTAAATGGATCAATGCGGAGAACTTTTCCCTCCAGGCTGTCAAGATTTTGGGACTTGATCCCGGCAGTCACATCCCCCGTCGCATCTGCCGGGATGTTGTAGTTGTCGCCCGTCGTCAGATAGAGATAGCCATCCGGTCCGAAATCGATATCTCCGCCATAGTGGCGGCCACCGCTGAGGAGCGGTCCATAGTCGATCGTGATCACATTGCGGTAGGTTGAGGTATCAACCGGGCCATCACCAGTGGCGGGTGCGGTAAATTCAACCACGCGCAGTTTCTGGTTCACATCGATGAAACTGACAAACAGCTTCCGGCTGACCTCATAGTTTGGATCGAACGCGACCGAAAAGGCGATGTGATTACCGAACGCGCTGCCGACCAAAAAGAGTTCCGGCGGCAATTTGAGAAAAGGTGTTTCCTCAAGCAACCCGGTTGTGAGATCATAGGTCTGGAGTTCGCCCTGCTGGCGGTCAAGCACATAGAGACGATCCGCGTCACCGGGTGCAGTGGCGACCTTGATGGGGTATTGGACATCGGACGTGGCGCTGGATGAGGTCAACAACCGTTCGACAGTCATTGTTGCGGCGGGATGGGAAGACGGTGCCGCACCACTTTCAGCGACCCCGATCTGCACGTCATAGACATTGTTGCCGCCAACATCTGTTGGCGCATCATAAACCGGGCTGGAAACAAAACTCAGTTCGCCGGTTGTCGCGTTGATGGTGAACTTGTCGGCATCCACACCGCCAACAATTGAATAGGTCAGGGGCGTTGCGGGATCGCCGTCGGTTGCCACAACAGTTGTAACACTGGTGGTGCCCGCCGCGACAATGATGGTGTCAGACGTCCCGCCGCCGTTTGAGGTGATGGCAACCATGCTAGGTCCTCCCCGAATCTGGTGCGCTCCGACCATACACCAGTCGGTTGTTCAGGGGTATCCCATGAGGCAACCGGCGCACGGCTCTCACCGTGCGCCACGCCGTCAGGCGAGGTCGATGTCACTCACGATGCTGAAACTGCTGACGCTCAGGCTTGCAACACCTGTCAACTTGGCCACCGCCACCAGCCCGCCCGCCAAGCCATCGGCATCCCATGACAGAACCTTGGTGGCCGTGTTGAACACAAACTGCGGCTGCCCGTTGCCGCTGGCCGCCGTGCCGTTGGTGACCACCAGCGTTTCGCTGTTGATGAAGCCGTAGTCTGAGGCATTGAACTGCAACAGGTCGTCAACCACACTGAAATCCTTGATGGTATCGACACTGCTCGCCAGCGCCGCACCAAACACAAACGTGTCCGACCCTGCCCCGCCGATCAGCGTGTCCTTGCCGCCAAGCCCCGCCAGCACATTGTTGCCGCCAGTGCCGGTGATCTGGTTGGCCAGTTCATTGCCCGAACCCAGTATGGCTCCGGCCTTGAGAACGAGGTTCTCCAGATTGGCACCCAGCGCCCAGTCCAGCGAGGCAGACACCGTATCCTTGCCCTCGCCCGCCACCTCGATAGCCTGGTCATTGACATTGTCGACCCGGTAAGTGTCGTTGCCCAAGCCACCATGCATCTGGTCCGCCCCCAAGCCCCCATCGATGGTGTCATTGCCGCCAAGGCCGAACACCGTGTCATTCAACGCGGTGGTGCGCAGGCTGAGCGGCCGCGACGCGGCAGGACTGAATGTGTCATTGAGAGCCGTGCCGGTGAGCGTGACACCGGAGTTTTCGTTCGCTCCATTGATTGTGATGATGATGTTTGCGGACGTACCGTCATCGCTCAGCACCGTGATGGTATCCGTCAGCGTCTGTCCGTTGTTGAGCGCCTGCACGGCAGGCAGCGAGTTATTGAGAGTATAGGACCACGCCCCCGCGACATCGATCGAAAGGCTGCCGTACAAGCCAACAATCGTGCCATCCTGGAAGGCCTGCTCGTCCACACTGTCAACATCCGTGATGGTAAGGGCACCTGATGCGGTGAGCGTGCCGTCTTCTGTGACCCCACCCGTGTTGACGCCGCCAATGATTGCTGCATCGTTGACCGGCGTGATATCCAGCGTGAATGTGTTGGAGGCCGAGTTCTCATCCGTATCGGTCGCGGTGACTTTCAAAACGATTGACCCGTTGAAATTCAGTGGTGGCGTGCCGGTGAAGGTACGCGTCGCTGCATTGAAGGTGAGCCAGCTTGGAATGCTGGTGTCACCATCATTCACCATTGCTGCCGTATAGGTCAGCGTGCCATCACCCATGTCGGCGAAGGCGGGCACGATAAATGTCCATGCCGCGTCTTCTGGCGACTCCTGCCCATTGATCGAAGGCGTGAAAATGCCACTTTCAAGACCAAGTTGGCCGTCTGCGAACTGAACCAGTTCGACGTTTGTCAGAATATCGGCATTCGCTCCTTCTTGGACAACTTCCGAAACGCTGTAGGTAAAGAACGGTTCGGTTTGGTCGAGGGCGACATCGTAGTCATCAAAACTGCCCTGATAGACAACGCGGTCATTGATGCCGCTTCCAAGGTCGAATGTGTTGCTGGAAGGCTGGCCGGCAATGAGCGTGTCGTCTGTTTCCAGTCCGTCAACGCCTTCAACAGTCACATGGAATTGTTCGATGAAGGCATAGTCAGCGAGGTCAATGGTGATGGAATCTGTCACCGACATGCCAAGATTCAACACATCGCCACCCGTTTCCCCGTTGCCCGTGTCATTGATGGTGAGCCCGGCAATCGACCCGGATGAGGACACGGTGTATTCATCATTGCCGCTGCCACCGGTAATCGAGACCGTTTCAAACCCCGAGTAGAAATTGCCTTCAGAATTGTGCGTGATCGTGGTCCATGTGCCATCGCCGTTGTCAGACACATTGAAGGACAGCGCATCATTCGAACCCGGTGCAACAACGAGCGAATCGCCGTCACCCACATCAAGATCCTGTATGCTGACCCTCGATCCGATTGTGGTTGTGGCGGTAACCGTATCGCCAGCACTCCCGGTCAATTCTGTCGCAAAAGTATCGAATGGGTCAAAGCCCGGAGGAACGACACCATCAACGGTGACATCGAGCGTTGGGAATTCGTCGATGACGGGTCCGTCCTGAATTACGATATTAACCATGGCATTCTCCTGTGATGGGGGTGGGGTCGGCAACGTTGCATAAATGAGTCGGGGCGCAACTCAACGTATTTCAGTGTGGGAGTCAATATTTTATCGCCCCGGTTGTGGTTAAGCTTAACTTGGCGCTTGCCCCAAAATGATTTCACAACCCGGCAACGTTAACCATTCCTTATCCCCACTCTCAAATTTCCTCTTGAAATCCCGCCCCGACTCCATCATATGCGCCACGTCCAAAGTCGCACGTGCCGCTAAGGGGTTCCCCTAAAGCAACGACGGTGAGGGCTTCTCGTCTCTGTCGCCCTCCAAAGGCGGCACCGCAAGAGGCAAACACAAGTCTGCTCGATGTGCGGCTGGTCTCCAGTCAATCAAAAGCGAAAATCAGGGTTCAAACCTGTTTGGTGTCTCCATCGCACCGGACCGGCGAAGCACCCTGAAGAGTCAACTCTTCATCGGGATGATTGCAATGGCGACCGCACGTATTCTGGACTTCCTCAAAACCCAAAAACCCGAAGGCCCATGCCTCGTGGTGGATTTGGAAGTGGTTGAGGCGAATTACAAAGCCTTCGCCCGCACCATGCCGGGCACCAAAATCTACTACGCCGTGAAGGCCAACCCGTCGCCGGAAGTGCTGGTGCTTCTGGCGCGCTTGGGCTCATGCTTCGACACAGCCTCTGTCGCCGAAATCGACATGGCGTTGGCCGCTGGCGCCACGCCGGACCGCATCTCCTTTGGCAACACCATCAAGAAAGAACGCGACGTCGCCGCAGCACACGCCCGTGGCATTGATCTCTTCGCCGTCGATTCGGACGAGGAAGTGGAGAAGGTCGCCCGCGCCGCCCCAGGTGCCCGCGTGTTCTGCCGCATCCTCGCCAATGGCGAAGGGGCCGAATGGCCGCTGTCGCGCAAATTCGGCTGCGAACCAGAGATGGCCGAACAGGTGTTGCTTCGCGCACACGCCCTCGGTCTTCGCGCCTATGGTGTCTCTTTCCACGTTGGCTCGCAGCAAACCCGCCTTGATGCATGGGATGAAGCGGTCGGCGAAGCCAAGGCGATTTTCAACACGATGCTGTCACATGGCATCAAGCTCGACATGGTCAACCTCGGCGGCGGTTTTCCGACGAAGTATCTGAAGGCAGTGCCAGGCCAGAGCAAATATGCCAACGCCATTCATGATGCGCTCACGAAGCACTTCGGCAACGATCTGCCCGAAACCATCATCGAACCAGGCCGCGGCATGGTGGGCAACGCCGGCGTCATCAAAGCCGAAGTCGTGTTGATCTCGAAGAAGCACGCCAACGACAATCTCCGTTGGGTCTATCTCGACATCGGCAAGTTCGGCGGGCTGGCGGAAACGATGGACGAAGCCATTCGCTATCCAATTCTGACAGCCAAGGATGACGGCGAAAAGGCACTTTGCGTGATTGCAGGTCCGACCTGCGACTCGGCAGATGTGCTTTACGAAAAGAATCCCTACCCGCTGCCGCTCTCCCTGAGCGTTGGCGACGAGGTTCTGATCGAAGCCACGGGAGCCTACACGACAACGTATTCCGCCGTCGCGTTCAACGGCTTCCCGCCGCTCAAGGCCTATGTGATTTGAGGATCACCCTCCCTCACGCGAAGCGTGGGGGAGGTGCCCGAAGGGCGGAGGGGGTGCTGCAACAAGCTCCCCCGCATCGCGACTCGTTTCACCACCCCATCCGGCGCTTCGCGCCACCTTCCCCACGCGCTGACGCGCGCAAGGAAGGGTGAATTTGAAAGTCTGTGTCATGACCATCCGTCTCGAAACCGCCGTTGATGCCCCCGCCCGCGAAGCCCTTCTCAACAAGGCCTTTGGCGTGAAGCGTTTCCGCAAGACATCGAACCGCCTGCGTGACGGCCGTCTGCCAGCGGAAGGCCTGGCCTTCACCGCCACCGATGCGAAGGGAAAACTCATTGGCACCGTGCGCCTGTGGCACGTGATTGCCGGATCAGCCGGACCATCATTGTTGCTGGGACCTTTGGCCGTGGCTGAAAGTGCGCGTGGGCTTGGCCTCGGCAAGGCGCTGATGTACCACACCATCAACACGGCCAAAGTGCTGGGCTACGAGTCGATCCTGCTGGTGGGCGATGCGCCATTCTACGGCAAATTCGGTTTCAGCGTGGAGCACACCCGCTCTCTCCACCTGCCGGGGCCAGTCGATCGCAATCGCTTCCTCGGCCTCGAGTTGACACCCGAAGCCCTAGACGGCGCGGAAGGTCTCGTCTCGGCCAGCGGAGAGTTCGCACTTCGAGAAACCATAGCGGCATAAAAAAGGGCGGGATCACTCCCGCCCTTGATTGCTTCAGCGGGTATTATTTGCCTTTTTTCTTGGCCTTGTCGACGGCAGCACGTGGCGCTTTGCCGGCCAGGAGTTCTTTCGCTTGCGCGATCCACTCTTCGCGTTCACCGCGACCTGCAAAACCAAGGTCACCATCAACTTTTGCAAGTTGGGCTGCCGACATTGAAGCGATGCTCTTCAGCGTTGGATAGCCCGCCTTGATCATCTGCTGCTTGATCTTCGGACCAATGCCGCTGATCAGCGAGATGTCATCCACAATGGCAGCTTTGGGTTTTGCCGGCGCTTTGGCAGCAACCTTTTTCTTCGCTGCAGGTGCTCGTGGTGCCGGCGCTTTCAGCGTCCGTTTCAGGCCGCTTTCATCGTCATCAGTGGACATGGCCTTGACCATGCGGGCGCGATCCGCCGCTGCCCGTTCTGAGGCTGCCTTGTCAGCCGCAGCGCGCGCCGCAGCCAACCGCTCAGCCGCAGCTTTTTCGGCTGCAACCCGTGCTGCTGCCGCCCGTTCCCGGGCTGCACGCGCATCAGCGTCACTCATCGCCGAAGCGGCAACAGCAGTAGCCACCGCCGCCGCAGGTACCGCCACATTTGTGCTGTGCGTGATGGTGCTGCTGACTGAGTTGGCTGCAGGAGTTGCAATTGGCATTCCAACTTCACCGAACATGGCTTCACGTTTGGCAATTTCCACTTGGCGGCGCTTGATTTCGTCACCCATCGGCGGCCCTTTGAAGCGCTTGCCTTCAAAAAACGCCCAAATGAGGCTCAAAATGCCGATGTAGCCAACGGTGTAATACCACAGGCCAGGCAAGAAGCCCGCTTTGCCAAACTCACCTGCCGATGGCACAAGATAGTGTCCGCCGATGACGGCACCAAGGACACCAAGGCCAGTAATCACGGCAAACAATTTCGACAATCCACCAAGACGGAAGTTGCCAAAAGTCGTCCATGTCTTGCCTTCGGCAAACAAGCCGGCGAGGACCGGCATGGCGTAGGACATATAGAGATAGACAGCGCAACCGGTAGACAAGGCGACAAACGCTCCCAGCGGCGTTGTGAGCAACACCAAGAGGAAGGTTACAATGCCTGTAAACCAGATCGCAGCTTGTGGCGTGCGGTTGGTTGGGCTGACGGAAGCCAGGAACCGTGGCAAGCCACCATCACGCGCGAATGCATAGACCATCCGCGATGTGGACGTGACCGCAGACAGTGCACAGAAGAAGTTTGCAATGATGATTCCCAATGCACAAATCTTGCCGAGGAAGCTCGGTGCAATCAGCACGTTGAATAGTGTGATGAATGAACCCCAGCCAAGGAACGCAAAGTCAGCTGGTTTTGGACCACCTGGAATAGCGGCCAATTTATCCATCATCTCTTTGGCGATGGTGGTCTGGTTCGGATCAGCAGCCAGTGTGGTGTAAATTGCTGGCAAGGCCATGACCATGGCAAGCGCCATGATGAAGCCAGCAACTAATGACCAGAACACCGACGTCAGCATTCCCTTATGCACGGTATTCTGTGCATCAAGGGTTTCTTCTGACGTATGAGCCGAAGCATCAAACCCGGTGATCGTAAACAGTGGATAGAGCAACCCCATGAGCAAGGCGAGGAACCAGCCTGCAGCAGGAGCAACATTGCCGCCTGCTTCACCTGTTGTATTCGCCGAAGCAAACGCATCACTCAAACTGAATGAAGGTGCTTTTGAGAACAACAACAAGGTCAACAAAGCAGTGATGCCAAGTATCAGGTATCCAGAAAAGTCTGTGAGCATCGTCGTCAGCTTGATGCCGAACTGGTTGAGCAAACACTGTGCCGCTGTGATGACAGCAACCCACATGAACATCGTGGTGTTGGTCCAGGTCGAAACATCCCATCCCAACATGCCCGAGAAGAACAGGTCGCGGATAAAAGTATACAGAATAACGTTCACAGCGGGGATGACGAACATCAAACCCAACAGATTGATATAGGCCGTGAGCCAACCCCAAAACCGCCCGCCCAGAATGGACGACCAATGATAAAGGCTGCCCGCAGTCGGATAGGCTGACGCGATTTGTCCAAGTGATGCCGCGACGATAAGGGCGATAACGCCTCCAATGACCCAGCCGACAGTGGCCATCCAGGGGCCAAGCGTGGACAACGCAATGGGAAATGACGCAAGTCCACCGGAAATAATGCAGATAATTGAAAACGAAATCGCAAAACTTTGAAATGGTCCCATGCGCCGTGAAAGTTCCTGCGCATAACCCATTCCGTGCAGGACTTTTTCGTCCTCACTCATGTGTTTGGTTTCAGCCATAATGTCCCCTCTGCCGTTCGGGGTGAACGGGCAATGTTTGAATTGGATTGTCGCGTACAGGTGTCAGGCCTCGATGTCCCCAGCCTGCCGCAATCCCCTGCGACCAGTTTGAGTGATATGCCCCCTGAGGTCAACACCTTGGTCGACTAATTTTGTGCACCGCAACAACAGTCGCGTGTGCCCGGCTGTGAGTCGGAACACAACGTGACAATGGCCAAAATCATGCTAAATCTGCATCATGAATGAAACAATGACGCACAGCCGTCGCACCAGCGGTGGCCGCGAGGCACGCCGGGTGCTACGCGCGGCACCCATGCTCTCCTTTCCAACACTTGTGCGCAACATCCCGACCTATGAATTGCTGCCCGATGAAGCAGTGGAACTGATCCACGAAGAATCCATGAAAATTCTCGAGGAGGTAGGCTGCGAATTCCGCGACGACCAGGCCCCCGCCATGTGGAAAGCCGCTGGTGCGGATGTGCAAGGCACCCGCGTTCGCATTGATCGCGCCCTGTTGTTGGCGCTGGTCTCCACGGCACCTTCCGAATTCACCCTCAATGCCCGCAACCCGGAGCGGACAGTAAAGGTCGGCGGCAAAAATACGATCTTTGTGCCCATGTACGGTGCACCTTACGTTCGCGATCTCGAAAATGTCCGACGCTATGGGTCACTTGCCGACCTCAACAACTTCCACAGCCTGGCGCAAATGCTTCCCGCCCTGCACTCGGCAAGCTCCATCACTTGTGAGCCGATGGAAATCGCGGTACCCGCACGGCATTTGCATATTATCCATTCCGCCCTGACCCATTCAGACAAACCTTTCATGGGAATTGTCACGTCAAAAGAGCGGGCGGAAGATGTGATGAAGATGGCGGGCATCGTGTTCGGTGACAACTACGTCAAGGACAACACAGTCGTTGTGTCGATCACCAACTGCAATTCGCCGCTGGTCTGGGACCAGACCATGCTGGACGCCATGCGCGTCTATACCTCCCACAACCAGCCCATCATTGCCGCCCCGTTTGCGCTGTGTGGTGCATCAACGTCGGCTTCAGCCATTGGTGCTGTGGCGCAAGTGAACGCCGAAGCCCTCGCAGGCGTTGCCTACACCCAACTGATCCGCAAGGGCGCCCCCGTCATCTACGGCCAATTCATGGTGACGGTGGACATGAAAACCGGCGCTCCAATGGGTGGCACACCGGAAGCGGCCCAGATGATGTTCGTCATGGGCCAGCTTGCAAGACGCTATAAATTACCGTGGCGCACCAGTGGGTTCCACGTAGGTTCTAAACTGAATGATGCACAAGCCGGCTACGAATCCAACATGCTGATGCATGCCGCGATCCTCTCAGGTGCAAACTATGTCTGGCACGTCGCCGGTTGGCTGGAAGCGGGTCTTGCTTGTGGCTATTCGAAATTCGTCACCGACGCTGAGCAACTCGTCGGCTGGTACAAATACGCCGGTGGCCTGACATTCGATGACTTCAAGGACGCCATGGCGGCCGTGCGCGAAGTCGGCCCGGCAGGCCATTTCCTTGGCACCGCCCACACGCTGGAGCATTTCGAGAAGGCCTTCTTCATGCCGACAACAATGGACTTCAACCCCTTCGAACAATGGTCCGCCGAAGGCGCACTCGACCATGACACCCGGGGCCGCAACAAAGCCCGCGCCCTGCTGGCGGCCTACGAAAAACCAAAGATGGATGAAGGCGTGGCCGAAGGCTTGCGGGAGTTTGTGGCACGGCGGGAGCGTGAACTGATGATTTCAGGCGAATGACGCTTTTTAACACTGTTTGATTTGCGGTTTGACAAGATTGAAACAAATCGAAATTGATCAGTTTGACCGCAACCTGGATCCATCCAACGCCCCGTGCTGAAAAGACTCATTGCAGCAACCTTCGCCTTGTCCTTCATCCTCGTGGGAGGCTTGCTGGCGGCGCGAACCTATTATGCGGGCCTGAAGCTGGCAGCAGCTGAACCGCAGGTTACCGAATCCTACACAGGCAAGCCCCTGCCCGCCATTGACCGCAGCACCAAGAAGCTTGCGATCCTGTTTGGCGATTCACGCATCAGCCAATGGTCACCCCGTCCCGGATGGCCCGGCTTTGCAATCGTTAATCAAGGTGTGGGCGGAGATACCACCGCGTGGCTGCTGCACCGATTTGAACAGGACGTGGCCAGTCACCGGCCTGATCTTGTCGTAATCCAGGCCGGTATCAACGACATGGTCGCAGCCGGACTGAATGCGCAAGCAGAAGAACGGATCACTGCCAATGCCGTGGTTAACCTGACGACAATGGTTCAGGCGGCAAGAGCATCCGGAGCGCATGTGATCCTGATGACCATCATCCCCCCTGCCCAACCCGAATTTTGGCGTCAAGCCTTCTGGTCGAACCGCATTTTGGAACTGACGGAAAGTGTGAACGACAAACTTTTGCCCCTGCACGCTCCACCCCACACTTGGGTTGTGGATACGACAGCAGTTTTGAAGCCTGGTGGCGCATGGCTGCAAGACATGAATGCCGATACTTTGCACCTGACACGGCTGGCTTACGTTACACTCAATGCTGCACTTGAACCCCTCTTGGCCGATAAAGACTGAGGGCCTGCCAACTTGCTTTTCAATTCCTACATATTTGCCCTGTTCTTCGCAGCTTTCATGCCGCTCTATTTGGTTGTCCGGCGCAATGTTTTTGCCCGAAATTCACTTCTGTTGGCTGCGAGTTACATCTTTTATGGTTGGTGGGACCCCCGCTTTCTGATCCTTGTCGCCGTATCTACTTCGGTGGACTACATCGCGGCGTTGGGTGCAGCAGGCAAGCCAGTGCCATGGACAGACCGGATGAAAAGTGCCGGGTTCCAGATTGCCACAACCGCCGCTGCCGTCGCATTTGCACCACAAAGTGCGGTCTGGATTTCGGCAACGGTAATCGGCGGACTGCTGCTGGCAGGACTGGCCACGGTGTTGATTGACCGTGCGCCTCAGGAAAAACAACGCTTCTACTGGCTCTGCCTGTCGTTGGTAACCAACCTCGGCATTCTTGCCTTCTTCAAGTACTTCAATTTTTTCACCGGATCGGTGCGCGATGCTATCAGCACGCTGGGGGTGAACGTCGAATTCACGACTCTGTCGATCATTCTGCCGGTGGGCCTGTCATTCTACACCTTCCAGGCCATCAGCCGGACCATTGACTGTTACCGGGGGAAATTCGATCCCGCCTATTCCATCGTGAACTATGCAGCCTACCACGCGTTCTTCCCGCAGCTGGTGGCAGGCCCCATCGAACGCGCCGCCCATTTGATACCGCAGTTCGAGGCTGTGCAACCGCTAAACATCAAACTGTTCGTCAGCGGACTGGAGTTGTTTCTCTGGGGTCTCTATTTGAAATTGGTGATCGCTGACAACATGGCCCCCATCGCCAATGCTGTCTTTGCTGATCCGGCCAGCCAGTCAGGTGCGGCAACTCTTGCCGGAGTGCTGGCCTTCACGCTGCAAATCTATTGTGATTTCTGCGGGTATTCGAACATGGCTCGCGGCCTTGCCCGCTGCCTCGGCTTTGACTTGATGGCCAATTTCAACCTGCCCTATTTCGCCCGTTCACCCTCGGAATTTTGGCAACGCTGGCACATCAGCCTGTCAAGCTGGTTGCGCGATTACTTGTACGTGCCGCTTGGCGGCAATCGCTTCGGCATGCCGAACATGTACCGTAACCTCATGCTGACCATGTTGCTGGGCGGCTTGTGGCATGGCGCGGCATGGACTTTCGTGGTGTGGGGCGCATTTCACGGCCTGATCCAGGTCATCTACCGGGCCTTGGGAATAGACGCACTGCTGGCCCGCTATCGCATCGCCACTGCAGGCGGATTGCCATTGCACCTGCTGTCTTGGTTTGTCACACTGAGTCTTGTGATGGTGGGTTGGGTCTTCTTCCGGGCCCAGTCATTTGATACCGCCACCACCGTTCTCACCAATGCCTTAAAACCGGATGGCTATGCCTGGGACGTCTTCCAGCCCATTGTTGCACTGGCAACGCCGATGATTGTTGCCGAATGTTACCTGCGTTGGACCAATCGCCAGGAACTCATTCTGGACCAGGCATTTCCGGTCCGGTACCTCCTTGTGTTGTTCCTGTTCTTCTCGGTGCTGGTGCTGCATTCGCCGGTATCGCAAGAGTTCATCTATTTTGACTTTTAGGATGAACCCATGAAACTGAAAAAAATGATCGTGACATTTGCAAAAACCGCAGGCCTTGCAGCCTTTGCAGTGGTTTTTGGCGAAATTTTCATCCGCATTGCCGAACCGCAACCGCTGATGCCACGCTATGTGACCGGTACCGATTTCGGCGTGCGCGGCAATGTTCCGGGCGCTAATTATTGGCATGTGACACCGGAAGTCACCGTCAACATGCGCATCAACAGCCAGCGCATGCGGGCTGATCGTGAGTACGCCGTCGAGAAGCCTGCTGGCGTTTGCCGGGCCGCCATCTTTGGTGACTCGTTTTTCATGGGTTACGAACTCGATCTTCCCGACACCTTTCCCCTCCAGGCCGAACAAATACTGGCCAACCGGGGATACAACGTCGAATTCCTGAACTTTGCGGTCAGTGGCTTCGGTACCGCCGAGATGATCCGCAACTATGAAAATCTCGCACGCCCCTTCTCCCCCGATATCGTGTTGTTCCAACTGCACAAGACAGACGTGGCCGACAACCTGCGCGCCAACCTGTTTGATTTCCAAGACGGCGTGGTCACACCAACCAAGCGCACATATATGCCTGCCGTGAAATTGCAGGACAGGCTCAACCGCTTTGCGCTGTACAGGCTGGTTGCAGACAACAGCCACATGTACAGTTTCCTGCGTGAATGGGCTTCAGTCGAAATCCGCAAAGTCATGGCCAGCTACAGGTCGGCTGTCTCTGGCAAGCCGGTTGTGGCGGACACAGAGGAATCAGATGATGTACCGCAACAACCAATCGGCATTGAATTGACGGGTGCGCTGTTGTCTTACGCACAGCTGGAAGTCACCGCCGACGGCGTGGAGTTCCTTGTGGTCGACGTGCCAGGCGGCTTCGGCACACAAGTCGGGGCCTCAGCCACACTGAATGTGCCGCCACAAAAGCTGGCCGGGCTGACAATTATTTCGCCGCGCGAGAAATTTCTTGCCGCGGCAAGCCAAGGCACCAAACTATACTACGAAAAGGGTCACCGTCATCTAACGCCCAAGGGTGCAAAAATCGTGGCGCAATTGGTGGCGGACAAACTGGTCCAATCTTCCAAACTCCAATCCTGCCGGAAATAAAAAACCCGGGCACGTGGCCCGGGCTTTCAAAATCATTTTGCAGGCAATTAGCGCTTGCGCAGCGAATCGCGGATTTCCTCAAGCAGGAGTTCCGATTTTGCTGGTGGTGGTGGCGGAGCAGGAGGTGTTGCCTTCTTCATCCGGTTCGACATTTTCACCATCTGCAGGAGGATGAAAGCAAGGATCAGGAAATTGATGAGGATTGTCAGAAAGTTGCCGTATGCAAATGTCGCGCCGGCTTCCTTGGCAGCCGCCAAGGTTGGTGCAGCCGTCCCAGCCAATTGCAGGAACTTCTGCGAAAAATCCACGCCCCCTGTAATGAAGCCAACTATTGGCATGATCAGGTCGCCCACCATGGAATCGACGATCTTGCCAAACGCACCACCCATGATCACGCCCACGGCGAGATCGAACGCGTTGCCCTTGAATGCGAAGTCTTTAAATTCTTGCCACATGAAATTTGTCCCCTTTTTTATTGCCGTATCAACTCCCACCAAACTGAAGTTGCAAGGCGGCTAAGGGCGTTTACCGGAATCTGCCCGGCAACAAAAGCAATTAGTTGCCACACAGGCAGGATGGGACAGTCCGGTAAACATTCTTTGCCCATGACCCGCAACCGGAAAGTCTCCTGCCCCAATCATGAATGAGTGATAACGCGCTATTCTCATTACGTTTTACCAAGCCAAGGCAGGTTTGAAAGGGACACTGGCTTGACCGTAGTTGCCCCAAAATTGCCCCGGGATGGCCACAAACGGGCTTTGTTGCTGCCGCGATTAAAGGTCACGTTCGCCTCAGGTCCAGCGGGAGGATCGATCAGGCGAGGCAGTCCAGGGGGCCGGGACTGCTGAGCCATTTCTCCTCCAGTGCTGGAACGAGTAGATCCGTTGGGGCTCCTGTCGCCGTCCCGAGCCTTTGCGGATCAGGGGTCCACTTCCAGTAAAATGGGGTGGACCCCATTTGTTTCCGCCTGCGGGCAGACCGAATCAAGTTAGAATCCAAGCATGAACCTCGAAAGCATCGTCCTCGAAATTGACGGTCGCCCGGTCACCCTGTTTGAGGTGTTGCTGGCTGGTGCAGCCCTGGCTCTGCTGTTGATCATTTTGGGGACTTTGTTTGCTTGGCGCAATCTGCGCCTGCGCCGCGAAGACAACCAGGAAAGACAGCGCCGCACCGCAGAACTGGAATACCGCATCGCCGAACTGTCAGGGCTGGTGCATGGCTTTGCCGCCCAAACCCAGGGCCAACAGCTGGACATGCAGCGCACCCTGGATGAGCGCCTCGACCAGGTGGGCCACCGCATTGGCGTCGGCTTGCATGAACAATCTGAGCGCACCATTGAATCTCTCGGCGACCTCAATGAACGCCTGGCGGTGATCGACGCCGCCCAAGCCAACATCACACGTCTCTCCACCGAAATGATCGGTCTCAAGGACATCCTCAACAACAAGCAGGCCCGTGGCGCTTTCGGCCAGGGACGGATGGAAGCTATTATCAAGGACGGCCTGCACTCCAAGGCCTTTGAATTTCAGGCGACACTGTCCAACGGCATGCGTCCTGACTGTGTGATATCACTGCCGGACTCTGCCTTGCGGCTGGTAATTGACGCCAAGTTTCCATTGGAAGCCTACAACGCACTGAAAGCCGCATCGAACGAAGCAGCGCGCCTGCCGCTGGGGCAGCAGCTGCGCCACGACATGTTGCGCCACGTGCGTGACATTTCCGAAAAATACCTGATTGGCGGCGAAACCCATGACACCGCAATCATGTTCGTGCCTTCAGAATCCATCTACGCGGATTTGCACGAACATTTCGAGGACGTGATCCAAAAAGCCCACCGCCAGCACGTGATCATCGCCTCACCCAATGTGTTGATGCTGCTGGTCCAAACCATGCAGGCCATCGTCAAGGACGCCGCCATGCGCGAACAAGCCCATGTCATTAAAGCTGAGGTGGTAAAATTGCTCGATGATGTCTCGCGCTTGAATGAACGCACCGGTGACTTGAGAAAGCACTTTGACCAGGCCAGCGCCGACATCGACAAGATCACGATTTCCTCCGACCGCATTTCCAAACGCGGCCTGCGCATCGAAAGCCTAGACCTCGAAGAGGAAAAGGCCGCAGTGCAAGAAGTACCACGGCCTAAACTCGTTACTTCAAAATCGTGACAGGTTTTATTTTTCTCAATTCAATTCAGATTTTACTTATTGAGGAAAATATTTTGCGATACCTGTACGCGGATACGGTCAAACGCGCGGGCAAGATCAGCACCATCATTGGCATCGAAATAGTCTGAAGCAGGGTTTGACGCACAGTTCTTCAGGCGCAATTTTGTTGCTTCAGCTCTTTTTGGGTCTTTGTCATCAGTGATGTCGAACGCCATGCTGATGACTTTCACACCATTTGATTTCAAGTTGGCGCACAAGCTCGCAAGATTGCTTTCACCTTGCGCAATTGACTTTACACCACCTTCGCCTTTGGCGACTTCCGTCTGCGAACCATCGGTGAGAACGACAACATACTTGTCCGTATCCTTGTCGTTGAACTCCACGCCTTCGGTGTAGGGCGCGTTCTTGGAAATCAAGTGGTAACCGAACTCCATGCCAAGCGAGATGTGGGTAGTCCCGTAGGGACGCATCGACGACAGCTGCGACGTCACCTTGTCAAAGTCTTTGGTCAAGGGAACAACTGTCAGTCCGTTTCCCGTGAATTTTGAGCAGGTAATGTTCTTGTACTCAGGGTTGTCGGGCTGGGCCCACTTGGATTCAGAACTACCATCTGGTTCCTCATGCGAGAGGTTATGTGGAGCGCCTCGGTCCTGCGTGCAACCCGTCCAATCACCAGTTCCCTTGGTGTCGGCCACGAAGCGGCGGGGCAAGGTAGTATGGACATATTTCGAAAACGGCACCAGGCCAACCTTGACCTTGTCGTCATCAACTTTGGCGAGGTCCTTGACCAGCTTGATCGCAGCGGCACTCATCAGTTTGTATTTGGTGCCACCTTTGACGGGGTCGCCCATTGATCCTGAGTAATCCAGCACCAGCACAATCTCGGCCTTGCGCGTCGATACCATGTTGACTTCCGCATCCAGCTCCAGCGCCAGCGTATCCACACCACCAATGCGCATCAGCGATGTTGGCATGACGCCAGAGGCATGGGCGACGACGGCTTTGTCTTTGATGTCGAAACTGGGCAGCACTTCAAGATCACCCGCAACACCACCCGTGAGATTGGCATGGAACGCGTCTTCCGCAATCTGGATCCGCTTGGCTTTGGATATGTCTGACGGTGCGGCGGCGGCGGCAAGTGATGCCGCATCGAGCGCCACCTGCACTTGCGATTGCGCTGCCGTGAATCTGGCAAAATCGATGGCAGCACCTGCCGCCAAAAACATCGGGATGACGGACAACGCAAACAGAATACCAACATTGCCGCCTTTCGATGCGGTGTAGGACTTAAGTGCGTTACCCAAACGTTTTGCGATAGTCATGGCCTGCTCCTCGTTTCAATCTGGCACAGCGTGCCAACCTTGATGAAACCTGTTGCAAGCGGCGGTCCGCTCAACTTTTCTGAAAAATTGCAGTGAATGCGTGCTTAACGCTTGGTTAACGGCGAGCCTAAACTTAGAACGGTCGCCGCGCCTTGATGGCTTGCGTCAGCGTGCCCTCATCGAGATAGTCAAGTTCACCCCCGACCGGCACACCATGCGCAAGCCGTGACGTGACAACGCCCCGCATCTTCAATTGCTCGGTGATGTAGTGCGCTGTCGTCTGTCCCTCGACGGTGGCGTTGGTCGCCAACATCACTTCCTTGACGCCACCCGCACTGGCCCGTTCGACCAGTGGCCCGATGGACAAATCTTCGGGCCGCACCCCACCCAACGCCGACAACGTGCCGCCGAGAACATGGTAAAGGCCGTTCCAGGCGTTGGCGCGCTCCAACGCCCACAGGTCGCCGACATCCTCAATGACACAAATGACAGTTTGGTCGCGTCGTGGATCAGCACAAATCATGCACGGGTCAACCGTATCGATGTTGCCACACACTGAACATTCCAGCACACTCTCGCGCGCATCTTCCAATGCTCTCGCCAACGGACCAAGCAACAAGTCCCGGTTTTTGACCAGATGCAACACGGCACGCCGCGCTGATCGTGGCCCCAATCCCGGCAACTTGCCCAGCAACTGGATCAATCGTTCAATCTCGGGACCAGCGGTGCGCTTCACGCAAAATGACCTAGAATGGCAGCTTGAATCCCGGCGGCAGTGGCAATCCACCCGTCAGGGATTTCATTTCATCGGCTGCCAGCTGCTCGACCTTGGACTTGGCATCGGCATGGGCAGCGACAAGCAGGTCCTCGAGAATATCCTTCTCTTCCGGTTTCAACAGGGAATCGTCAATCGTCACGCCAACCAGCGCCCCCTTCCCCGACATCTCCACACGCACCAGTCCGCCGCCCGAGGCACCATTGACCCGCAGACTTTCCAGTTTTGCCTGCATGTCGCCCATGCGCGCTTGCATGGACTGCACTTGGTTCATGATGTCAGACAGGTTCTTCATCGCTCTCATCCACAGTTTCGGGTGATGGTGGTTCAGTGACGCCAATGATCTCGGCACCGGGAAACCGCTTGAGAAAGGCCTGCACATCCGGGTGCTCACGGGCCGCCTTCAGACCCAGATCACGCGCCACTTTTTTGACTGTGGCAACGGGTGCAGCCCCACCATTCACCGCAACACTGACAACCCAGCGTTTGCCAGTCCAGGCATCGAGTTTGCGTTTGAGAATACCCGGCAACGCAGGAGCAGCACCCGGTTCCAACGCCAGTTCGATATGGCCGTCGGCTACTTTGATTGGGCGCACATAGCGCTCAAGATCGGACTTCAAGCTGATATCGCGCTTTTCAGCAGCAAGTGCCAGAATTGCGCCAAATGTGGACAGCGTGGGTGCAGATGGCGGCGGCACCTCGATCGATGCATCCAGCGCCGGCGCACGCGCCAGATTGCTTATCACCGGACCTGCGGTCGGCCCTTTGCGCAAATCCCTTATCTGGGCGACGGGTTGGTTTCGCAGCGACGAGTCACCACCCTTTTGTGCCAGTTTGAGAAGTTCTTCACCGTGCGGAAGACCTGAAGCGTGGGCCAGCCGGATGATGACCATTTCCGCCGCTGTCATGGGCTGGGGTGCCACCGCCGTTTCCGACAATCCCTTGAGCAGGATTTGCCAAGCCCGCGTCAACACGGGCACGCCAAGTTTTTCGGCGAGAGCAGAACCGCGCGACTTCTCCTCACCCGTGCGCGCCGCATCCAGCAAGGCTGATTCTTTCGCCACCCTCAGGCGCGTCACCCAATGCACGAAATCCGCAAGATCCATCAGGATGGTTTCAGGATCTCCACCACCATCATACTGGATTTTCATGGTGGCAAGTGCCGCCGCTGGGTCACCCGCCATTACGTGTTCGAACAGGTCTATGACTTTGGTGCGATCCACAAGACCCAGCATGGAAACGACATCGTCGGTTTTGACAGTGCCGCTGCCGAAGGCAATGGCCTGGTCAAGCAATGACAACCCGTCCCGAACCGACCCTTCTGCTGCCCGCGCAATCATGCGAAGGGCATCGACTTCGGCCGTTACCTGCTCCAGTTCGGCAATTCGGCCATAGTGTTGCGTCAAGAGATCGGCATCAAGCCGCTTGAGATCAAAACGCTGGCACCGCGACAGGATGGTGACCGGAACTTTCCGTATTTCCGTTGTAGCAAAGATGAACTTTACATGTGCTGGTGGTTCTTCCAGCGTTTTCAGCAATGCGTTGAAGGCATTCTTCGACAGCATGTGCACTTCGTCGATGATGTAGACTTTGGTGCGTGCCTGCACCGGCGCATAGCGCACCGAATCGATAATCTCGCGCATGTTGTCGACACCCGTGTTGGATGCAGCGTCCATCTCGATCACGTCCATGTGCCGTGATTCCAGGATCGCTTCGCAACTTGGCGTAATCTCAGGCATGTCAACAGTGGCACCGGCAGGGTAGTTCAAGGCCCGCGCAATCAACCGCGCCGTGGTGGTTTTGCCCACACCACGTACCCCCGTGAGCATATAGGCCTGCGCAATCCGCCCTGTGGCAAACGCATTGGTCAACGTTCGCACCAACGCCTCTTGACCAATCAGATCGGCAAAAGTCTTGGGGCGGTACTTGCGGGCAAGGACACGGTAACCGGGTGCGGCAGGATCGGCCATGGAATGGTCTTAGCGAAGGTATGGCTCAGGGGAAACCACATTTGTGGAAGGCATTTGTCTGAAAGCTTGAGTGGGAGGCCGGCGAACAACCCGCAAGAATCTCGTTGGGGCTGCTACCTTCCGGTCCTGACCCGGTTGGCGAGCAATGCGCCTGCTGCCAACCTCCCGGGCGCTATATGGGGGGTTTGGGCGCTGATGGCAAGCCACCCCAAGCCCCTGATTGACCCTCGCCCCACCCTCCATTATCTGGGCGCAATGACGATACTGCCAATTATAACCCTGCCGGACGAAAAGACGCTGCGCCAGCCCTCAGCTGCGGTGGCAAGGGTAGATGCACCTGTGCGCAAGCTTTTCGACGACATGCTGGAAACCATGTACGATGCACCCGGCATAGGCATTGCCGCCATTCAGCTCGGCATGCCCAGGCGTCTGGTGGTGATCGATACCGCCAAGGACGGTGAAGCCAAACACCCGTTGTTTCTCGCCAATCCTGAAATTGTTTGGCGGTCTGAGGACTTGTCTGATTACGAAGAAGGTTGTCTCTCCATCCCGGAATTCTACGAAATGGTGCAGCGCCCCCGCGAGGTCAAAGTGCGCTTTCTTGACCGTGAAAACGAAGCGAAGGAACTGCACGCAGCAGGCGTGCTGGCAACGTGCTTGCAGCATGAAATCGATCACCTCAATGGTGTGCTGTTCATCGACTACATTTCCAAACTGAAGCGCGACCGCGTCATCAAGAAATTCCAAAAGGCCGAACGCCTGGGCAAGCTGTAATGCGCCTTGTCTTCATGGGCACGCCGGAGTTTGCCGCAACAACCCTTTCTGCACTTCTCGCAGCGGGACATGACGTTGTTTGCGTCTACTCCCAGCCGCCGCGACCTGCAGGTCGGGGCTATGAACTTAAAAAATCAACTGTTCATGCTTTAGCCGAATCTCGGGGCATTGAAGTTCGCACACCCGCTTCGCTCAAAGCTGCTGAACAACACGCTGCATTTGCAGCCTTGAATGCCGACGCAGCGGTTGTCGTTGCCTATGGTTTGCTGCTGCCCCGGAAAATTCTTGTCGCTCCATCATTCGGCTGTTTCAATGTACACGCATCATTGTTGCCGCGTTGGCGCGGAGCAGCACCAATCCAGCGGGCCATCATGGCCGGAGACGCAGAAACCGGCGTCACCATCATGCGCATGGAAGAGGGACTTGATACTGGCCCCATTTTGAAAACGGTCCGTATGCCAATTGGACCCGACGCGACAGCTGCCTCCCTGCACGATGAACTGGCAATTCTTGGCGCAACCGCAATGTTGGAGGTGTTGCAGGCACCTGAAGTCGGGGGCACGGCGCAACCATCACAAGGCGTCACATACGCAAAGAAAATCGACAAGGCAGAAGCCCGGCTCAGTTTCTCCGATCCTGCGGTACAAGTGCGCAATCATATCCATGGTTTGTCGCCATTCCCGGGCGCATGGTTCAGCGTGAATGGCACGCGCATCAAGGTGCTCAAGGCACAAGTACTTCAGATGTCGGGTGAACCCGGCAAATTCGTGAACGATGATCTGACAATTGCATGCGGTACTGATGCTGTGAAATTCACCGAACTGCAACGCGAAGGTAAAGGTGTGATGGACGCAGCAACATTCCGTCGCGGGTTCCCCATTCCCGCAAACACGAAGGCGGACTGATGCCGCGCTACAAGCTTTACATCGAGTATGACGGCGGCGGATTTCTCGGCTGGCAAACCCAAGCCAGCGGCATCACAGTGCAAGGCATACTCGAACAAGCGATGCATTTACTGCATGGTGAACACTGCCTCGTTTATGGCGCCGGGCGCACCGATACCGGTGTTCATGCGTTCAGCCAGGTCGCCCATGTCGACTTGCCCAAGCAGTGGGACCCCTTCGACTTGCGCAATGCCATTAATGGAAATATCCGCCCGCACCGCGTCAGCGTGCTCGAAGTGAAACTCGTATCGGAAGATTTTCACGCAAGATTTTCAGCAACCAAGCGCAAGTATCTATACCGGATCATGAACCGGCGGGCACCTCCTGCACTTGATATCGGCCATGTCTGGTGGGTGGCACCTGAACTTGATGCGGATGCCATGCATGAAGCGGCACAACATCTCGTCGGTCACCATGACTTCACAACATTCCGCGCCGCCGACTGCCAGGCGAAATCACCGGAGAAGACAATTGACGTGCTCAGCGTGTCGCGTTTTGGCGATTGCATTGAGATAACGGCTGAGGCGCGCTCGTTCCTGCATCATCAGGTACGCTCTATCGTGGGCTCGCTTAAACAGGTTGGCGAAGGTAAATGGCAAACACATGACATGAAGCGCGCCCTTGATGCCCGGAGCCGCGCAGCCTGTGGAGCCGTCGCCCCGCCGCAAGGTCTCTATTTGGTCAGCGTCACATATTGAAATAGTTTTCAACAATGCGCCGGTAGATGCGCGTTGTCGCAAGCAGTTCTTCCACAGATATGCGCTCGTCCGTTTGGTGGATGGTCGCGTTGGTCGGCCCAAACTCCAAAACCGCGCAATAGTCCTTGATGAAGCGGGCATCAGATGTGCCACCTGAAGTCGAAAGCTTGGGTAGCTGGCCGGTTTCTTCCTGGACGGCATCTTGCACCAATCCGACCAAGGCACCAGGTTCCGTGATAAAAGCATCAGCACCTTCTGTGTAACTCACATTCCACACGCCACCGTTCACAGCCCGCACAGCTTCAATGTGTCCATCCACCCAGGTCTTGAGTGATGCAAAACTGTGTTCGGTGGAAAACCTGATGTTGAACTTGAGAACCGCCTTGGACGGGATCACATTGCCCGCCGTATTTCCAACGTCGATTGTGGTGAATGCCAGTGTTGACGGATCAAAATGCGCATTTCCATCATCAATTCTGGCAGTGTCCAGCCGGGCAACCAGCGCCGCGAGTTTCGGTATCGGATTGTCCGCCTTGTGAGGGTAGGCTGCATGCCCTTGCCTGCCTTCAACCGCAACTATGAAACTCAATGACCCGCGCCGACCGATCTTGATTGTGTCTCCGAAATTCAGCGACGATGATGGCTCGCCAACAAGACAATGATCAGGCACATGGCCATTTTCCTTCATCCACTCAAGAACTTTCACTGTGCCATCAATGGCCGGGCCTTCTTCGTCGCCCGTAATCAGAAATGAGAGTGTTCCACGCGGCTTGCCAATTTCCTTTATATAGTCGGTCGCTGCCGCCGCAAACGCTGCAACCGATCCCTTCATGTCTGTGGCACCTCGTCCGTAGATATGGCCGTCGGCAATATCACCCGCAAACGGCGCATGGGTCCAAATCGTTTCGTCCCCCGCAGGCACCACATCCGTGTGACCGGCAAAGCAAAAATGCGGTGACCCATGTCCAATTCTGGCAAACAGGTTGTCAACGTCGCCAAATGGCAATCGCCAACACTGGAACCCGCCTTCTGCAAGAACCTGTTGCAAGAGATCAATCGCACCCGCTTCTTTTGGCGTGACAGACGGGCAGCGAATGAGACCCTGCAAAAGCGCTACGGGATCGACCGGGGTGTTTTTCATCCTTGGACCATAGCCCAATTCAAAAGACCCGGCCAGATCGAGCCGGGCCTATTCATGGCTTCAATACTCAACCGGCGATGGGATCATCGCCGTAGTTGTTTGGCCCGTCTGTTCCGCGCAAAAAGCCCTGCTCAACCAGCAGCCAGATACCACCGATGATGGGAATTAGAATGATAAGCGACCACCAACCAGACTTGCCGCGGTCGTGCCAGCGCTTGGTATAAATCGCCAACGCGGGCCAAAGAAACAGCAGAAAGACAATTCCCAACGGAACCAGTGCCGAGGACATGGCGGCAGCCGCATCCGGGTTGTTCGGGTCAATGGTCGCCGCTCCAAAACCACCCAGCACCATCATGAGTATCCACTGCAACACGGTCAAAACTATAATCCCAAGCCACCAGGTCTGCCGACCAATGCGCCCATTGAAACTGGTAAAAGTCTGTAAATTCATGTCATCCTCCGCTCTGAGCCCCCGCACAACTTATGCGCTGATTTGGCCTCAATTTAAAGGGCCTGCATCAGTCCCGCAACAGTTCATTGATGCTCGTTTTGCTCCGCGTCTTTTCATCAACACGCTTGACGATCACAGCGCAATAAAGCGAGGGCGACGGCGAGCCGTCAGCAAACGGCTTTTGTGGCAACGAGCCGGAGACAACCACTGAATAGGGCGGCACCTTGCCCATGTGGACTTCGCCCGTCGTACGGTCAACTATCTTGGTGGACTGCCCAATGAACACGCCCATCGAAATCACCGATCCTTCGCCCACGACAACGCCCTCGACAACTTCCGAGCGCGCCCCGATGAAGCAATTGTCCTCGATGATTGTTGGCCCGGCCTGCATGGGCTCAAGCACACCACCAATGCCAACACCACCGGAAAGATGCACATTCTTGCCGATCTGTGCACAAGAACCTACCGTGACCCATGTATCAACCATCGTCCCCGTATCGACATAAGCACCAAGATTGACAAAGGACGGCATGAGAATGGCACCCGGCGCAATGTAAGCCGAGTGGCGCACTACACAATTTGGCACAGCGCGAAATCCTGCGGCGCGAAATGTCTTGGCTGTCCAGCCGTTAAACTTTGAAGGCACCTTGTCCCACCACTTTGATGTGCCCGAACCTCCACCAATCAACTCCATGTCATTGAGACGGAAAGACAGGAGAACAGCCATCTTGAGCCATTGGTTGACTTTCCAGCCGTCTACATGCTTCTCCGCTACCCGCTGTTTGCCGGAATCCAGTTCCGCCAACGCAAATGCCACCGCCTTGCGGATATCGCCCTTGGTTTTGAGATTGACAGTATCACGCTTGTCCCATGCAGCTTCGATAGTGGCTTGTGCAGTCTTCATGGATATCCTCGTCAGGCGGTCAGTGATTGCAGGAAGGTTGGCAAATGGGAAGTGGTGTGGTGGACATGTGGTCCCATGGCATCCTTGTTCAAATGATGGGCATCCTGGTTTTCATCATCCGTCACCAGCACCGTGGTCATGCCGAGCGCGTGCGGTACTTCCAGATTGCGGGCGATGTCTTCAAAAAAGGCCGCACACTTTGGTGCCACACTATAGTCGCGGAGAAACTTCTCGTATGGCGCACGCGCCGGTTTCGGCACATGGTCCGCAGCGACAATGTCAAAAATGCCGTCAAATGCCGAACTGATGCCAAGTTGTGTCAAGACATTCTTTGCATGCCGCGTTGTGCCAGCAGTGAATACAAGCTTGCGCCCAGGAAGGACAGCAAGTCTCTCGCCCAGCACGGCATCATGTTTCACGGGTGAATAGTCAATGTCATGGACGTGGTCCAGGAAAGGCTCCGGCTTTTCACCGTGCTCCACCATCAATCCGCGCAGCGTCGTACCATGCTTGTAGAACAATTCTTTCTGGATGCGCTTGGCTTCCACCTGGTCCACATTGAATCGGCGCATCATGTAGCTGCCCATTTTCAGGTTGATCTGGTCGAACAACCGGCAGGATGCGGGATACAGGGTATTGTCGAGATCAAACACCCATGTATCGATATGGGCGAATGAAGTCACACGCCATCCCTCGAAATTCGGGTGCCAACACCATGCGGTGTCAGCAACTCAAGCAATACCGAATGCGGCACACGGCCATCGAGAATGATGACACCTTCAACACCACTTTCAACCACGCTGACGGCACTTTCAATCTTTGGAATCATGCCCGCGGTGATGGTGCCGTTCTCAATCAACTCCGGCACCTCGCCAATCTTGAGTTCACTGATCAATTGCTTGTTCTTGTCCAACACACCGGCCACATCCGTGAGCAAGAGCAGCCGCTTGGCGTTGACCGCTGCAGCAATGGCACCGGCGGCAGTATCGGCATTCACATTGTAAGTGCCTCCATCCCATCCAACCCCAACTGGCGCAACCACTGGAATGGCATCACTCTTCATGATGGTGGACAGGATTTCAGTGTTGATACGGGCCGGTTCGCCCACTTGGCCAAAATCGATTGTTTCCATTTTCCCGGTAACCTGGTTCTTTTTTTGCTTGGTCAATCGTTCGGCCACAATCAAGTTGCCGTCCTTGCCCGACACACCAACAGCCCGCCCACCGGCTTGTTGAATGGACGAGACAATGGCTTTGTTGATCGAGCCAGAAAGCACCATTTCAACAATTTCCATGGTCTCGTCGTCCGTAACGCGCAAACCCTCGCGGAATTCGGGCTTCACCTGCAACTTGTCGAGCATCTTGTTGATCTGCGGTCCGCCGCCATGAACCACAATGGGGTTGAGACCGCACACCTTCAACATGACAATATCGCGGGCAAACTGTCGCGCCAGTTCCGGATCGACCATGGCGTGCCCACCGTATTTCACCACGATCACCTGATCATCGTAGCGTTGCAGGAATGGCAACGCCTCCGACAGGATGCGGGCAGTTTCAGAAATGGCAACGTCGGACATGGCATCACCTCAAGCAAGAGCCGCCTTATAGGGCAAAATCCGTTATTGAAAAGCGGCTGTTTGGTTGCTCGCCACGAGTGCGGCGATTTCCGCACGCAACGTGTCCAAGCCGGAAAACCTGTCGGCTGATGTGGCAAAAACAACGGTCAGGGCAGCCGGACGTTTGGCTGCCTCGGCCTCTGTGGCAACCATGACCGCAGCGAGTTCGCTGGCTTTGATCTTGTCGCTTTTCGTCAGCACCAGCTGAAACGGAACGGCAGCTTCATCCAGCAAGTCAAACATGTCACGGTCGTGGGCGGTCACCCCGTGGCGGGAATCAATCAACACGAAACAGCGGGTAAGCCCGGGGCGGCCACGCAAGTAGCCACGCAAAACGGCTTGCCATTGCTTGACATCGCGCTTGGATGCCTGGGCATATCCATACCCAGGCATGTCAACCAGTGTGAGGTGTCCCGCCACATCAAAGAAATTGAGTTCGCGCGTCCGCCCCGGTGTGTTGGACGCGCGCGCCAATCCTTTTACTCCTGTCAGCGCATTGATCAGCGATGACTTGCCCACATTGGAGCGACCAGCGATGGCAATTTCGGCTCCGCGTGAGGCCGGCAGTTTTTCGAGTTCGGCCACCCCCATCAGAAACTGGCTCGGGGCGGAAAACAGTTTCCGCCCCGCCGCCATTTGTTCTTCAGTATACGGATGATCCGTCACGTTGCTGTCTTCTTTTTCAGGAATGGCAAACTGTCACGAATGTTGCCAAGAATGTCGACGTCAACTCCATTGCGCTTCATGATGTAACTCTGTTGCACGATCGAAAGGAAATTGCTCCAAGTCCAGTAAATGACAAGCCCCGCCGGAAAACTGGCCATCATGAACGTAAAAATCAACGGCATCCAGTTGAACATGCTGGCCTGGATCGGATCGGTTGGTGTCGGGTTGAGGCGCATTTGCACCCACATGGTGACCCCCATCAACAGCGGCCAAACACCAATCAGGAGAATTGCAGGCACAGTGAACGGCAACAGCCCAAAAAGGTTGAACAGGCTGGTGGGATCAGCAACCGAGAGATCCTTGATCCAGCCATAGAATGGCGCGTGGCGCAATTCGATGGAAGTCAAAATGACTTTGTAGAGGGCAAAGAAAATCGGAATTTGAACCACAATCGGCAAGCACCCGGACACCGGAGAAACCTTCTCCTTTTTGTACAGCTCCATCAGCTCTTTCTGCATTCCCATGCGATCATCGCCGTATTGCGTCTTCAACCGCTCCATTTCAGGCTGGAGCTTCTTCATCTTGCTCATGGAAGCATAAGACTTGTTGGCCAGCGGAAACACGGCAAGCTTGACCAAAACGGTAACCAGCAGAATGGCGAGACCGAAATTGCCAACCAGGGATTTTGCCCACGCCAAAAGATAGTACATCGGCTTGGTCAGAAACTTGAACCAGCCCCAATCGATCATCAAATCGAAATTGTCGATAGTGTGCTTGATCTGGATCGCCGTGATCGTTTCCACAATTTTAGCGCCAGCAAACAGCCGGTCCTCATGCGTGACAGCACCACCGGCGGGCACCTGGATGGCATCTCGCCCCTGGTAGTCGACTTGGTAAACATCCATGTCGACTTGCTTTTGGTACTGGTAAGTCGAAGACACCGCCAGTTTCTGTTTTGGAATGAGGGCTGTCGCCCAATACTTGTCGGTAAAGCCGAGCCAACCGCCGATGCTGTCGTTCTTCACCGTTCCACCCGCCTCCTGGACATCGGAATAATGGATTTCATTAAGCGTCGCATTCTGCACACCAAGCAGGCCTTCAAAAAAAACATAGAAGCCTTCTGTTTTTGGCGTGCCTTGGCGCTGAACACGTGCATACGGAAGCAGCGCCAATGCCTGTTGGCTCTTGTTTTCGATGATTTGTTTCACAACGAAAACATACTGGTCTTCAATCGCGATCTCTCGTTTGAACACCACGCCTTCGCCATTGTCCCAACTCAATGTCACGGGAGTGGTGGGAGTTAGCTTTGCTCCATCTGCCGCTGTCCAGAGTGTTTCTGGACCTGGAACCTTTGTTGCGCTACCAGCCGAAGGCACCAGATAGTGTTCCGCAAAATACGCATCCTTCGCGCCATTTGGCGAGAGCAGCACGATCTCCGGACTCGCAGGCGATACCGTCTCACGGTAACGCTTGAGTTTGAGATCATCGAGTGCGGCACCCTTGAGATTGATCGAACCGTCTACGTCCGGCGTATCAATCACCACACGAGCATTTGTTGACAGAACTTGTGCGCGCGGTTGCAGTGCCGTTGCGACAGTGGCACCTGGTGCGGTGCCCGCAGCTTGGGTTTGCGACTGCGCTTGTTCGGCTGCAATTTTGGCCTGCTCAGTCTTCGGGGCAACAAAGAAAAACTGCCAGCCAAAAATAATGAGTGACGACAGCACCATGGCGAGAATGAAGTTCTTGGTGTCAATGGCAGGCGGCTGTTGTCTCATGATATCCTGGATCCGCCCTGTACCGGTGCGGCGTTAAGTTTGCTGAGCGCTGATATAATGTCTTTGCGCAGCGCTTCAAAGTCGCGATTTGCAGCCGATGCCCGGCCAATCAAAACATAATCATGCCCGGCCTGGGCGATCCCCGGTAACGTGACGCGGGCAGCCTCGCGAATCCGGCGCTTGATCCGGTTGCGCGCCACCGCATTGCCGAGCTTCTTGGTGCAAGTGAACCCAACACGCGCCGGTTCATCATCTTGGCGCTTGCGCATTTGAACCACCAGCCCTGGCATCGCCTGCGACATGGCCTTGGCAGCGGCAAGAAAGTCGTGCCGCTTGGTCAGCCGTGTCATCATGGGATGGAATTAGGCGCTAAGGCGCTTGCGACCGCGCGCCCTGCGGCGGCTGATCACCTTGCGCCCGCCGACTGTTGACATGCGGGAACGGAAGCCATGACGACGCTTGCGGACAAGCCTTGACGGTTGATAGGTACGCTTTTGCGGCATGGGTCACGATCCAAATAATCTACCCAACATGTTGAAATAATGAAGCTTTATTCCAACAAGCAGGCAGAACCAATAAGGTTATGCTGAAGTTGTTGTGGCTTATGGTCAAAACCGCGCGGAAAGTCAACGCTGCCCCAGTTAGTACGGCCTTAACCCACGCTTCACACAAATCACGCGAAATGCACGCCCGGTGAACCTTGATCACGACCCGGTGACACCCCCTGTTCATGTCACCCGGCGTGCGCCATGTACCATCTCATGAAAGTGACAGTAGCAACCATGGCACCCGTTTCGACTGGTTTGAAAAGATGGGCACCGCTGGTCATCCTGGTTGCACTCGCCACCATGGCATATGTCTTCGGCCTGCATGAGTACATCTCGTTGGCGTCCATTGTCGAAAACAGAAGCGCACTGCAAACCTACGTTGCTGACCACCTGCTTCTTTCTGTGCTCATTTTTGCGGCTATCTATATTATCGTGGTTGCCCTGTTGTTGCCCGGGGCCGCAATTCTCAGCATTCTTGGAGGTTTTACCTTTGGCTGGGCGCTGAGCGCACCAGTGACAGTTGTTTCAGCCACGATTGGGGCGGTCATTGTGTTCCAAATCGTGAAAACATCCATTGGCGCTGCCTTGGCGAACAAGGCGGGACCATTTGTGTCCAAATTGTCAGGCGGATTTGCCAAGGACGCCTTCAGTTATCTGCTTTTTCTGCGTCTCGTTCCGGCATTTCCGTTCTTTGCAGTGAATGCCGTCGCTGGCCTGTGCCGTGTCGACTTGCGGTCATTTGTTTTGGCCACTTTTATCGGCATCATCCCGGGATCAATTGCATTCGCATGGCTGGGACGCGGACTCGACAGTATCATTGCAGCCCAACAGGCAGCTCAAGCCACCTGCATTGCATCCAGCAGCATCGCCGACTGCCCACTCGAATTGTCGGTTTCTTCCCTGCTCACCACTGAACTCCTGATCGCGTTTGCCCTGCTGGGCGTGGTGTCACTCATTCCTTTGGGCCTCAAGAAGTGGCGGACAACAACGTGACATTCGATCTTGCCGTAATTGGCGCAGGTTCCGCCGGGCTATCAATTGCCGCAGCCGCGGCCCAGTTTGGCGAGCGCGTGGTATTGTTCGAGAAAAGTGAAATGGGTGGCGACTGCCTCAACACCGGTTGTGTGCCATCGAAAGCGTTGCTGGCCGCCGCCAAGCAAGCCCACTCCCACCGCAGCAGCGGCAAATTCGGCGTGGCGGCACACGAACCCAAAATTGATTTCGCCGCCGTCATGGCCCACGTGGAAAGTGTGATCGCAAAAATAGCGCCACATGATTCACAAGAGCGGTTTGAAGGGCTTGGTGTAAAAGTCATCCGGGCCCATGCAAAGTTTATCGGCCCGCAAACACTCGAAGCCGATGGCAAGTCCTACCAGGCGCGACGCATCGTAATCGCCACGGGCTCGCGCGCCGGTGTTCCACCCATACCTGGCATTGCAGCTGTACCGTATTTCACCAATGAAACCGTATTCAAGAACCGCACCCTGCCTCAACATCTAATCGTAATCGGTGGCGGACCCATCGGCATGGAAATGGCGCAAGCCCACCGCAGATTGGGAGCAAACGTCACCGTTCTTGAAGCATTCCAGCCGCTTGCAAAGGACGATGCTGAACTGACAGCGGTTGTACTCCAATCCCTGCAGGCGGAGGGCATCATCATCCGTGGCGGTGTTGCAATTGAACGCATCAGCAAAGCAAAGCCAGGCATTCGCGTAACACTCAAAGGTGGCGAAACAATAGATGGCACACACCTGTTGGTTGCTGCCGGACGCGTTCCAAATATCGAACACCTGAACCTTGAGGCGGCTGGAATTGCGTTTACAAAACGCGGCATCACTGTCGATTCATCCCTCCGAACCTCAAACCGGAAAGTCTACGCTGCTGGCGATGTGGCAGGCGGCTTGCAGTTCACTCATGTCGCTGGTTACCACGCTGGCCTGATCATTCGAAATGCGCTGTTTCGTCTACCTGTCAAAAACCGCACCGATATCATTCCTTGGGTAACTTACACCGACCCCGAACTCGCTCATGTTGGCCTGACCGAAACTGAAGCCAAGAAAATCTACGGGGATCAGGTGCGGACATTGAAATGGAATTTTTCCGAGAACGACCGGGCGCTGGCCGAAGGCAAAGGCCACGGTCTTGTCAAAATAGTGACCGGCAGGCGCGGCGTTGTTCTGGGTTCCTCGATTGTCGGCCCCAATGCAGGCGATCTCATTGCAACCTGGACTCTTGCCGTCTCCAATCGCATGAAAATTTCCAGCATCGCCAATGTCGTTCTGCCTTACCCCACGCTGGGGGAAGCGGGCAAACGCGCCGCTGTCACCTATTATGCCGGTCTTGCGCGAAAACCATTGATCCGCCGCGTCATTGGATTCCTCAAGCGGTTCGGGTAAGTTCTGCCAATGGCATCAACCACACCGGCAAGGTCTACGTTGTTTGGCGTCCTGAAGGGGCTGTCCGGCAAAGTGCTGGCGCTCACCATCCTGTTCGTGATGCTTGGCGAAATACTGATTTTCCTGCCATCGATCGCCAATTTTCGCATCCAGTTCATGAAGTCGCGGATTGCCCAGGCGGAAATTGCCGCACTTGCAGCCGAAGCCGCACCGGGCCAGAAACTGGAAGACAATCTGCGCAAGGAAATCCTGATGGGGGCTGGCGTCACGTCTGTCTCGCTGCAGAAAGGTGCGACACGCAGCCTTGTATTGCGCAACTCCGATGAAGCTCCCGCTTCGCAAGTCTATGATTTGCGGCCTGGCATGTACTACAATACCGTGGTTGATGCGCTGTCCATCCTGTTTCGCAGTGGTGATCGCAATATCACCGTCATCGACTATCCACCCAACATGTCTGGCGACCTGATTGAAGTGTCGATGCACGAACAGCCCTTGCATGACGCGATGTTGCGCTATGGCTTGAACATCCTGGGGCTGTCGATAGTCCTGTCGCTTATCGTCGCCAGCCTGATTTTCGCGGCCCTCAACCGCACCCTGGTCAAACCCATGCGCAACCTGACCGCAAAAATGGTGGACTTTGCCAAAAGCCCCGAAGATGCCTCGCGGGTCATAGCGCCATCGGCCCGCAGCGATGAGATTGGCATGGCCGAACACCAGTTGCACGACATGCAAACGCAGTTGCAGGGCCTGTTGCAACAGAAGGCACATCTTGCGGCACTCGGCCTCGCCGTCAGCAAGGTAAGCCACGATCTTCGCAACATGCTGACCACTGCCCAATTGGTCTCGGATCGTCTGGCGATGGTCAACGATCCGACGGTACAGCGGTTTGCCCCAAAACTTTATTCATCGCTTGATCGCGCCATTACTTTTCTCAATGAAACCATCAAATACGGTAGCGCCCAGGAAGTCCCACCCCGGCGCGAGCGGCTGGACTTGCATGAACTTGTGGCCGATGTGTGTGACCAGGCCCTGATGTTTGCCAGTGGCAAGGCAATCATTTCCAACCTTACCCGTCCCGGTATTACCATTGACGCTGACCGTGAGCAGCTCCACCGTATTCTCACCAATTTGGTGCGCAATGCCGTACAGGCTTTTGGCAGCAGCCGGGTTGAGCGCAGTTCTGAAAGCCTGGTCACGCTATCATCCACGCGCCTGCATAACGCCACGATGATCCGGGTCGATGACAATGGGCCGGGCATTCCTCCAGCCATCCGCGACAAGTTGTTCGAAGCCTTTCAATCCGCAGACCGGCAAGGTGGAACCGGCCTGGGTCTGGCCATTTCAGCGGAATTGACAAAGGCCCACCAGGGCACCATCGAGGTGGTGGGAACCGGTGATCATGGCACGTCCTTTGTCATTACAATTCCTGATCTTCCATCGCCCTCCAATGTCGTCACCCTCACCCGCCCTGCCAAGAAAACCGGATGACACCCAGGGGAATCGCTTGAAGGTCATTGAGGGTTCCTTGTGATGATGCTTTTGAGATAGTCTTGGTCCCAAGCTGCGGCTTTTCGTTTTGACTTGAGGCT
>JAYVKC010000070.1:0-80217 GCA_043768765.1 Hyphomicrobiales bacterium
AGCCGACCGCGTGGTCATAACAGTCGACAAACACGGCAACACCTCCGCCGCCTCCGTGCCCCTGGCCTTCGACACCGCCGTGAAAGACGGCCGCATCAAGCAAGGCGACGTGGTCCTGCTCGAAGCGATGGGTGGCGGATTTACCTGGGGCGCTGTGCTGGCAAGAGTCTGAATAGCACCCGGCTTTGTTAACTTCCTCCTCTAACCCCTTGTGCCATCACACAATCTGTTGACCCCGCACTGGATCGGCCATAAGCTTGTCCGAGTCGGTGGGGGTTGAAGATGACGAGCAAAACACTAACCCGGGCGGATTTGACTGAAACGTTGCATCGCGACGTCGGCTTGTCGCGGACTGAATCAGCAGACATGGTCAATGCGGTGCTGGATTTGGTTGCGGATGAGTTGGTGCGCGGCAACAGTGTGAAACTGTCATCCTTCGGCACATTCATGCTGCGCGACAAGCGCCAGCGCATGGGCCGCAATCCAAAAACCGGTGAAGAAGTGCCAATCACCCCACGCCGTGTTCTGGTGTTCCGGCCCAGTCAGGTGATGAAAAATCTGGTGAACGGCCTCGCACCCGGCGACGAAGACTAGACGGGGCACAGAATTCAATCGTGGAAAAATCACCAGACGCCTTTCGCACCATCTCCGAAGCCGCTGAAAAACTGCGCGTTCCCCAGCATGTGTTGCGCTTCTGGGAAACCCGCTTTACCCAGATAAAACCCATGAAACGCGCCGGTGGACGCCGTTACTACCGGCCCACCGACATGGAAATCCTCGGCGGCATTCGCGGTCTCTTGTATGAGGAAGGCTACACCATCAAGGGTGTGCAACGCATCTTCAAGGAAGAGGGCAATTCCTATGTAAGTGCCGTGGGCCGTGGCGAAATCAAACCGCGCCAGGGCGATGCGATACGCGATGGCGCACCCAAACCCGGAACCGCAAAAGCCGCACCCCGCATCGTGAAACCTGGCGGGCTTCAGGCCCGACTTGTGGATGAAGCCCCGCGAGTCCTCACCAAACTTTCGGTGGTGCAGGCCGATGCTCTCAAGAACGCCTTGAAGGATCTGACTGACGCCCGCAAGCTGCTTGACCCCGGTAGCCGGTAACACCGTTCGACCTGAGCCCGGAGCGTGACGCAATGACGCTTGGCAGTCTGATGAAACTTGTTGTCGGCGTTGTTGGTGCCCGTTTTCTGGGCGCTTTCATCGGACTGGCCAGCCAGATCGCCTTCACTCGGTTTTTCAGCCCAGCTGAAGTAGGGCTCATTCTGTTGGGCATGAGTGTCACCTCACTGGTAAGTCTCGTCGTCTCGGGCGGTTATCCGGCCCTGGCCTTCACCAAATTGCCGCAGCTCAAAGCATTGAATCGGCTGCCGACGCTGCTCGCAGTCCATGGCGCATTTCTGCGCACGACAATTTTTCTCTGGGCAGTGGTTTGCCTGGTGTCAGCTCTCGCGGCAGCGACCGGCAAGTTGCCCTCAGGCTTTGGCCCCGCCTTGTTTTTCGGCTGTGTCGCAGCACTGCCGTCGTCAGCGATCCGCTACAATAGCGCAGTTGCCAATAGCAACAGCCGATTTGGCCTGTCTTATCTGCCTGATTTCATCGTCCGCCCCTTGCTGCTGCTGCTTTACATTGTGGCAGCGAAAGGGGCGGGCTTTGAATTGTCCGTCGCCCATGTGCTGTGGGCCTTTGTCACGATGATCTTGGTGATTGCGCTCTATCAGATGTTTGCGTTGGGCAACACATCGGTCGGAGTGTCAAACTGGTTTGACGCCAGGCCGAGACTGACACGTGCGCTCACCAAACCAGCAATGGCCACATTGGTAGTTGCAGTCGTCGCCACCGCATACGCCGATCTGGTGACCATGATCGGCGGCTTGTTGCTGCCACCAGCCGATGTGGCATTGATCGGGGTTTCGATCCGGCTCGCCGCCATCGCCGCCTTTGTCATCCAGGCCACCCAGCAATTCATTCTGCCAGGAATGACAGCGGCACTGGCTGCGCGCGACCAGGCCCGGGCCGATGCCATGATGCTGCGCATGAATGCCATAAGCCTCGGCATGATGGTCCTCGGGCTTGCCGCAACATTCATCGTTGGCAAGCTGGTGCTGGCGGTTTTTGGCCCGGAGTATGTGGCGGCTTTCTGGTTGCTCGTTTTGTTCATGGTCAGCCAGGCCATTCGCGCTTTGGGGGGCATGAACCAGCACCTGTTGGCACTGGCCGGAAAGCAACTTTATTCGGCCACCGCCTGCCTCACCTCCCTCACAATCTTGGCGGCAACATCCGTGATCTTGACCAGGTTGTATGGCGTGATGGGCCTTGGCATGGCCGTGGTGTTGGCGGAATTGTCATGGGCCATCCACTTGGCCAGCCTGTCCAGGCGCTTGACGGGCCGCCGTGGCGATCTCTTGTGGTTGCTCAAACCTAAAACGACAGTCAACAATTAAACCGGTAGACTCGCTCCAAGCGCCCCGCTAGACCAACACCAAGTCGGAGCGTAGCGCAGCCCGGTAGCGCACTAATCTGGGGGGTTAGGGGTCGCAGGTTCGAATCCTGTCGCTCCGACCATTTTCTGCAAGCCAAATCCCTGCCGGGATCAGTTTGTCAGCGGTTTCCGCAGAATGAGCAAGTTTGCAGTGATGATCGGCAGGCCTTGATTGACGATTACGGTCCGCAACTTCTTTTCCAAGGCAGCCAGCGGAACGATCCGCTTGTAATAGTCGTGCCCAACGAAACTGGTATGGGCCAGAATCTCAAAACCAAGGCTTTCATAGTGCGCCCGCAAAGCCGGTGATGGCGGACCGCAGTGCTTGTAGTACGCCTTGAATTTTCCTTCCTGTCCTGGCTGGTCGCGAAACGGCTGAAGAAATTTCAACAAGCGCGTCGAGACCGCCTCCGGAATCAGGCCATTCACAAACAATGGAAAATTGTGTTTGGACGGAAACATGTGAACGCTCAGCCCGCCGGGTTTGAGCATCTTGAAGAAGTTGCGGTGCGCCTGCAGCGGGTCAAGCAAGTGTTCCAGCAACATGTGTGAGAAGATCAAATCGAAATCCCGTGGTACCGTAAGCCCTTCAAACGTCTGGTCGTCACAGGCCACATCCATTTGAACTTTGTGATAGCCGGGTGCCGCAAGTGCCAGCTCTTTCGCTGAAATGTCGAACAGGTGATATTGCAATCCTTGCTGCCGCACAAACTCGAGGCTAACCCGCGGCATGCGGCCACCACCAATGTCACCAATCATTTTGAAGCCATTGTCCGCAATAATTGAGCACAGGAAATTGCCCGCCCGTTCCCAACCCGGAAAATCGGTGATGGGGGCGAACATCCGTTTGGAACCCGAAAACTGTGAAACGCTTAAACTCATTGTCTTCACTTAATAGATTAATAGTTGAACTTCAGGTTGGTGCGCAACCCATGCCTCTGCAATGGTAAACACCATGTCACCGCAGCTTGCCGTGGCGAAAGAACGCCAGCAGTGATGGGTCGATGCCAAGATAACGGCGCGTCTTCCAGATGGCGAGCCCCGCCGCCGTGCCCATGCCGATGGCATTGGGAATGGCGGCACCCAGCAAACCGAAATACGGAATGAGCAAGACTTGCAGCAGGATAACCAGTGCGTAGCTGACCAAGAGTATTTTGAAGTAAGTCTTCTCATGTCCCGTCATCTGCAAAAGGAAGGCAGTGGGGCCCGCAGCAGCGTCAAGCGCATAACCGCAGGCCAAAATCATCAGGATCCAGTAGGCACTGACAAAATCGGCGTCGAACAAGTGAAGCAGCCAGCCGCCTGTCAGCCCGAGAAATCCCAATCCAAGCAGCGTAGGCAGCCCAACGCCTGCAGCCAAGTGCCGGATCGTCATCTCAAGTTCCGCCAGCTTTCCGGCGTGATACAGAGCAGCAATTGTCGGCGCAGCCGCAAGATTTCCCGCAATCAGCAACAGTGAAAGCAAGCTCGCTGTCCGCAGCGCAGCGAAATAGGGCCCGCTGTCATCCGTGAAACCCATAAAACCCAGCATCACCACATCAAACTGCTGAAACAGGATGGTCAGTGATGAGATGCCCCAGATGGGCAGCATGGCCCGGTACCACGACGTTTTGCCGCTGTGGTCCGAACGGGCGGACAAAAACACTCGCAACTCTTCCCAGCCGGTGAAGATTTGTAAAAGTACCATCAACGCCAAGAGCACAGCACAAACCGTTATGGTCGAAACGGCCGTTTGGCCTAAGCCAAAATACATGGCGGCAAATACGGTCAGACAAACCAGCATGCGCCAGAGGATATCCTTGGGGATTTGCGACGTGGCAACACGGCCCAGCGCCCGCAAGAGTGTGGACGAATAATCCGAAGCAACAATAACCAACACAAAAGGCGCGGCGAGGTAAACATAAAAATAATTCAAGTCTGGCCGCACCAGCTGAAAATTGTAAGTTCCGAGCACGATGCAACTCGCTGTCACAAGCGACGAAACAGCCACCCGCTTTAATGTGGAGGTCACATAACCCTTTGCGAGTTCAGGTTGGTGGCTTGCCAGATACTGTGGAACAAAGCGCAGAAGTGAAGTTGACGTCCCCAGCGCTGCAATGTTCGCCATGGTAATCGCCAGTGCAAAACTGAAACCGAATTGGCCAAATTCCGCAAGTGACAGAGGCTTGGCTATGATGACAAACATGGCGTAACTCAGGACCGCAGATGAAAGCTTGATGGCCAGCGTGGCAATGCCATCCCTCACAACGCGATTATTGTGCACAATTTGGACAATTTGCGAAACAGTGCGCTTCAACATCAGCTAGGCAACATGGGGGATCGGTCGGACTTGTTGATGCCTGCCGCGTAGCATCCCCAAACAATACCCAGAATCCAGTAATAGTGCCGCCAATGATCTGTATCAATCTGCACGCCTTGCAAAGACGTTGAGACAAAGACCGCGAAAGCGGCAATCGCCATGTACTGGACGGGTGATGGGATTAACATCGACTTGTAACCCACCACGAACGTCGAGATTGTCAACAAGAGATAGGCAATGCCGCCAAGCCAGCCGTAAGAAGAAAATCCATTGATGTAGACATTGTGCGGATCATTGGGAAAGTAGTTGCGGAATTGGATGGGGCCAAATCCAAGCGGGCGGTCCAACAACATGGGAAGGCTGTTCAACTGACTTGCAAAACGGCCCTTTTCACCAGCGTCATAGCTTTTCGCAAAAGTTAAGCGGTCGAGAAAGATTTCGCGGATGTTCTCTACTGATAAAAGTATCGCAATCATAATTCCCAGGGCAACCAACCCAACAATGGAAAAACCAACAATTCGCAATCGTGTAGACGGCCGGTCAGAGAGTGCAAAAGTCGCCACCAGCATGATTGTGCTGGCTGCCAGGAAATTCAGTTGAGCACCGCGCGAATATGACAGAACGATGCTGAGAACCATGATGGCAAGTGCCACAGGACCGAGGATGCGGTGTCGCGTGCGGCCAAGTGCAATGGCCTGAATAAGCAGGATGGCAGGGAAAATCAAATACGTTGAGAATACGTTTGAATCTTTGAACAGTCCTTTTGCGCGCCCATACTCTGCAAACACCGGTCCAAGTCCGGCAACATCAAATGCGCCGAGCAAGCCAAGGGTCGCTGCAATTAATGCTCCGGCTTTCCAGGCTTGTGCCACAAGGGCAACGCGGCGCTCACTGTCAGTCGCGAGATAGGTTGCAAAAAATATTGAGGCGATGGCCATGTAGATTGAAACCACAACATACTTGGAGGCTTCAAACTCTGTGTAGAAAGGAATCAGACTGATCATCCCGCCCAACAGAAATATGACCAGAAATGCAAACAGTGGCGCAACTGACCCGCTGAATTGCAAACCCGACCGCGCAAACATGACAAGTGCAAGGAAGAACACAAAGTCTGACGGAGCAGGTTCAATCACAACCACGAATGATAACGCCAGCATCAGCCATACTGTGCCATGGCGAATGGAGTCAGCGGAAAGCCACCCGCGAGATGGCGGCGCTGCGAGGGTGGCTGTCATGGTTTCAGTTAGTACGCGCGTTCATTGTTAAGCAGGGAAAATGGGGTCCTTGCCAAAATGTAAAGATCGAAGGTTAACGACCAGTTCTCAATATAGTAGAGGTCATGGTCCACACGGCGTTGGATCTGCTCTTCGGTCTCGGTCTCGCCCCGCCAGCCGTTGATCTGGGCCCAGCCGGTAATGCCGGGCTTGACTTTGTGCCGGGCGAAGTAGCCGTCCACCACTTGTTCATACAACTCGCCGTTGGCCTTGGCCTTGGTGGCATGCGGTCGTGGCCCTACAAGCGACAACACACCAGTCAATACATTGAACAATTGCGGCAGTTCATCCAGGCTGGTCTTGCGGATAAACCGCCCGACCTTGGTGACGCGTGGATCATCTTTCGTCACCAGCCGGGACGCCGCTGCATCTTCAAGCTCAGTGTACATCGACCGGAATTTAAAAACTTCAACCAATTCATTGTTGAACCCGTAACGCTTCTGTTTGAACAGCACCGGTCCTTTGCTGTCCATTTTTACGGCCAGGGCCACCGCTGCCATCACCGGCGACAAAGTGACAATCGCAAAGACCGCCAGTATCTTGTCGGAAACGCCTTTGACGAAGGGTCCCCAATCACCCAATGGCCGGTCAAACACATCAAGACACGGCAGGTTGCCGATATAGGAATAGGCCCGTGGCCTGTACCGCAGCTTCTGTCCATAGGCGGAAATGCGGATATCGACCGGCAGAACCCAGAGCCTGTTGAGGATGGACAGCAACCGCGCCTCAGCGGTTGTCGGCAAGGTCAGGATAATGGTGTCAATCCGGGTGTTGCGCACGAACTCGATCAGGTCGTCAACCGTCCCGAGTTTGCGAAGTCCTGCGGTGTCAGATGGAGCACGCGCATCGTCGCGGTCGTCAAAAATGCCGAGCAGGCTGATGCCGGTGTCATGGGAAGCTTCCAGCGCCCCAATCACACTTGCGGCAGGATCACCACCGCCCACCAGCACGGCACGCCGGTTGAGTTGCCCTTGCTTGTTGAGATGGCGCAGAATGGCGGCCGCAAAAAACCTCTCGGAAACAATGAAGAACAAGCCGATGGTCGCCCACAGGATAAGCCAAATCCGCGAGTAGTCATTGCCCGCTTTGGTGAGGAATACGACAGCGGTTATCGCCGCAAAAACCAACATCCAGCCACCCACGATGCGTGAAAGCTGCGGCAGGGGGTTGAGCAGGGCGGCAAGCCTGTTCAGGCCCAACCCTTCATAAATCAGCACCACCCACACAGCACCGGCAAGCGCCATCAATCCATAGTCTTGCAGTGAAACTTCCGCCCCAAATCCGGGATAACGCCAGGCGCACAATGCACTGACCAAAAGAATGGACAGAAACTCCGCCAGCCGTATGAGCCCGCTCACCAGTGACGGCGCGACAAAATCGCCATCCGGCAACGTCGATCGCAAATAGTCGCGCAGCCTCTTGCGGTCATCGCCGAAGTGCCGAATTTGCTCAACCGGTAAGGTGTAGCGGAAGGGGTCTTGACTGAATTTCATCGTGTGGGGTGCGCTCAAAAAGATAAGCGGACTGTCCTTCGCAAATGCAAAGATCATTCCGCCTCTGCTGACGTGCATAGCACAATTGCAGGTTTTGTTAATATGGAATTAACAGCCTGTGCCGATTAAGTGCAGAAAGTGGTAAACACGTCACGCCCCGCCTGGCTGGCGGCTTTGAGATGTTGCCAACAGACTGACGTATAGTCCGCTGATTTTTTTAGTCATTTCCATGACTGTGGTTGTGGCGGCAAGGCTGGCAGCCAAAACTTTCGCTTGCGCCGAAGCCTCAGACTCGTGCGCCAGCACGTCGCGAATCTTGCGGGCAATCGCCTCGACGCTGACGGATGCCGTGAGCATGGATGCCGGTACGACTTCTGCAACACCGCCGATTCGCGTGGAAATGACGGGCAACTCCGCCGCGATTGCTTCCATCAGCACATAGGGAAAGGATTCAAACCGTGACGGCATGACAAAAATCCGTCCCTGCCTGAACGCTTGCTGGATGGGCACCCGCCCGACAAAGCGTACGACATCGGTCAGACCCAGTGTGATTGCCAGGGCTTTGTATTCTTCAAACTGAACACCGTCACCGGCCAGTGTCAGCGTGGTGCGTCGTTCCTTGTTGAGGCTAACCAGCGCTTCGAGCAGCAAATCCACGCCCTTGTTGTAACGCATTTCGCCAGCGAAAATGAGATCACTGGCATCCTTGTCGGGCACAACGCGCTGAAACTCGCGCGGCCACAGTCCATTGTGCGCAACAATGTAGGGCTTGCCGCGAATGCCGATTTTTTGGTCAAACGTCTGGCGTTCATAGTCGCACACAAAGGCCAGGCCAGATCCAACTCGGACCAACAGTTTCTCGGTCCCAAGGAACAGTGGTCCGCTGGCGCTGGCCCACGAATAATTCAACACGCCACCATGCGGAGTGTAGACCGAAGGGCGGCCAATCCGCCGTCCCGCCATGCGCGCAAACAGACCGCCTTTCGAACCGTGGCCGTGGAGGATGTTCACGCCCATATCGCTCGCTATCTTTGCGGTATGCGCAATGTTTGGCCAATCACTCATCGCAGGCATGCGCGGCATCGGCATGCGCTTGATCCCAAGTTCGCAAAATGGCCCCAGTTTCTCGATCAGCTTCGCCGAGTAGTCACCGCCAGCCAGGCTGTCACACAGAATTCCGGTCTTGTAACCGGCAGCATGTTGCGCCTCGACAAGGTCACAAACATGCCGGAAAAGCCCACCCACCGGGCTGCGAAAGACATGGAGAATTTTCATGTTCAAAACCAGTTCGATACCCGGGCGCTCAGAACCAGCGTTCGCGCACGTAAATGATGTCACCAGGATAGACCTGAGTGGTCACAGGTACTTTGTAAGTGGCTGTTCCTTCGCTGTTGCGCCGGGTGATGAGAACATCCTGCTTGTCGGCACGCACCGCATAACCACCAGCCACCGCGATGGCATTTTGAACAGTCATGCCAGGCTGGTAGGCAAAATTGCCTGCTGAATTCACTTCACCCAGAATGTAAAAAGGCCGCAAGGAAGCCAATTGGACAGATACTTGGGGATTGCGGAGATAGCCATTCTTCAAGCGGGAAGAAACAATGCGCTCGACGTGTTGCGGGGTGAGACCTGCAACCGGCACCGATCGGGCGTAAGGGATCGAAACAGTACCGGCGGGATCAACAATGTATTCGCCGGTAATGTCACTCTCGCCCGCGACCCGCACATTGAGCCGGTCACCGGCACCAATCCTGTATCCGGTGCCATACTCATATGCGGCGGCCTCGCCCTTGGCACCATAGGGCGGCAACACGCCTATTTCATTGTGGATCGGAAGTACGCGGGGGCTGGCAATGGCATCCTGACCTTCGCCCAAAAGCCCATCTGCCATGACGCCTGTGCCACCGGCCAACGACGTCGGTGCATCTGCTTCCCAGGTTTCGGTACAACCCGCCAGCACGACGCACAAAAGAACTGGTATTGCGACTCTTACAACCATACTTACACAACTCAACAAATACATCGCCGACCACCTGGTTCCGCGACTGCTCTGAAAGGTCATAAACAAACATGGTTATCAACTGTTTAAGGCCTGCAACCCAGGCATTAAGGAAATGGTTACCATAGTGAACGAAAAGCCTTGAAAGCAGTGTGGGGTGAATGACGCGGCATGGCCGAAGCTGAGCGGATACAAAACGGCGCGGGCCTTTCTGATGTGTTGCGCGGCATGTGGCGCAGGAAGTGGTTTGTGCTGGCCACATGGTTGCTTGGCAGCCTGCTCGGCTATGCGCTTGTCAAGGTGGTCGAGCCAAGCTACCAAACCGAGGCACAAATTCTGATCGGCGCACAGGAAACGCCAAATTCCCAGCCCGCAGGCGCAGAACCCACAGCTCCAAGATTGGTCGATCAGCGCGAAGTATTGAGCGAACTGGCGGTATTGCAGTCAAACGACCTGGCCCAGCGCGTGATCGAACAACTGCAGTTGACCAAAAATCCGGCCTACAATCCAAAACTCAAGAGCCTGGGGCAGGTCAAGAATATCGCCATCCAGCTCGGGTTCTCAGACGACCCTGCGAAGCTGACTGACGGCCAGCTCGCCCTGAAGCAATACGCCGACAGCGCCAGCATTTATCAAGTGCCTGAATCCAATGTCATTGGCATTAAATATACCTCCGCTAATGCCGAAAACGCTGCAGAAGTTGCAAACGCCATAGCTGAAAACTACGTGCGTTCGACCCAGGAACTCCAGGCGACGAACTCAACTGGAACCCGGGAATGGCTGTCGCGCCAAATTACGGATTTGCGTCGCAAAGTGTCGACCGCCGAAGCAGAAGTTGAACGATTTCGGGCAGAGCAGGGCCTTTTGCGGGGTCAGTCTGCAACACTTGGTGTGCAAGAAATTTCCGAATTGAATTCGCAGATAACCCTGGCCGATGCGGCTGAAGACGAAGCCATGGCACGCGCCCGTGAGATCAAGGATCTGTTGGCCAGCAAGGGCTCGGTCGACACGTCATCAGATGTGCTGAATTCATCGACAGTGGCAGCGTTGCGCGAGCAGCAATTGTCAGCCACCCGCAAGATATCCGAACTTTCGGCAACCTATCTGGATGGCCATCCGAAAATGATTGCGGCCCGCAAGGAACTTCGCGACGTGGAAGGCCAGTTGCGGCGCGAGGCCTTGAAGGTCGTCGGCAGCCTTGAAGGCCAGGCGAAAATCGCCAAATCTCGCGCTGCGGCACTGCGGTCAAAATTGGGGAAACTCAAAGAGCGCGAGGGCGAGGCCAATATTGATGACGTGAAACTGAAATCCCTGGAGCGTGAGGCTGCGGCAGACCGCAACCTGTTGGAACAGCTTCTGGGCCGCTATGCCGATGCCAACGCCAACAACGACGTCAGTGTCAAAAAACCACTGGCGCGCATCATCCAGCGCGCCGCCGTGCCTGCGTCGATTTATTTCCCCAAGGCCGGACCACTTGTCCTGCTGACGTCCCTGACAGGATTGCTGCTCGGGCTCGGCCTGGCATTCCTGGCTAGCATGATGCGCCTCGCGGGCCAACCTGCGACGGCGCAATCTCACACCGTCAGCATGCAGACCGTTGAAAACGCGCTTGCCGAACGCCCGCCAGCGCCACGGCAACCGTCATTTGCGCCCACACCGGGGCAAATGAAACCGACATTGCCACCATCTGCCACGCGGCCCGTCGCACCCATGCCCAAAGCCCGGCCGATTTCGTCGCCTCAAGCCCCCATTGCCCCGCCCGCCGTCGAAAATGAGCGTGCAGTGACAACCACCGCCGACACCGCGTCACAACTGGCGGTGTCGCTGATAAAGCTCAAGGACGATTTCGGCATCTTTTCATCGCGCTTTGCCGGACAAACCCGGTTCAAAACCGATGTCGCATTGTTCGCTGTTGCCACTGCACGGGCAATAGCGGCGCAAAAGAAGAAAGTACTCGTCATCGACGCGGATTCAAATTCGCATGCCCTCGAACCATTGTTTGACCTTGAGCAAGGTGTGGGCCTGTCGGATCTTGTTGAGGGGCAAGCCGATTTTACCAAGATCATCCGTAGGGACCAACAGTCCACCGCGCATATCATAAGCTACGGCATGTCCAACCAGCCAGCCACCGCCACAGCACTTGAAAACCGCATGCCGTCGATCATCAACAGCCTTGAAGATGTTTATGACATCGTGCTGGTGCACGCGGGCGACAGCGTGCCATCGTCATCGTCTGCCCTTCTCGGTTGCAAATCAGTGATCATGATCGTGCCGCAGAACGAACAACGCGATTTGGCGGTGGCAGAACAATCCTTGCACGATCTCGGTGCCGAGTCAGTCATGCACGTCACCCTGCTGCAGGAAACAATTTTGACCTGACGTTGCCAAGCAGCGTCCGCACCGCTTTGAATGCGGCAAACACCACAGGTCGCGACTTGATTTCCCGCTTTGCCGCTTCTGCGGCCAACATGGCGAGGACCAGCGGCACCGCTCCCAACCTGCGCGCAGCGATGCTATGCCGCCGTTCAATGATCCTGTCTGACCACGTGGACTTGTAACTCGAATCCCCTGCTGAAAAATCAAATGTTTGCAGGTTTTCTGCCACGCAACTTTCAAACAGTCTGCGCAATCCGATTTCGCCCGGCGAGTGTTTCAGGAAACGTCCGGGCACCATCGCGGAAATCAGCGCCCAATAGGTTCCGTCGCATACACCACCAAGAACACTCAACGCACGCTCGCCGCCAATGTGCAATTGGCTGAGCCGCAAAAGCGGCTTTTGACCCCAATGCGCGTCCGCAAGCGCATGAATGAAACGGCGCTCGACGTCCGAAAAGGGTTGGTGGATGCCAATGTTTTTGAGTCGCGCTTGTTGGTCCGCCAACACATCGGCCAAGGCCGCCCGAAGCAGGTCCGGGCCTGCCAGCGCCGTGAAATTCACGTCTCCCATCGCCGCCAGCCGGTCTTCCCGTTTGCGCATCGAGCGGCGGGCGGCATTGCCGCGCTTTTCATGGATCAACTCTTCAACCGTCCCCCTGAAATCCAGGGCGTGTGAAGCGTCAGCCGCTACAATGTTTGTGACTGACAGCAGCACCCCGCGGTGGCCAAACATGGCACTGGGAATGTTGCGCAGGTTCACGGCATCAACGCCCTGGATCGATGCAAGGATATGGTGCCAATTCGCCGCAAACCAGCCACTGGCTGCCGTTCTCACAAAGTCACGGGCAAGGATGCCATAGCCGTATCCATTGTTGGATGAACCGAGCCATTCAAGCACGCCCAATCCCATGACCCGGCGGAGTTGCAGCGGCAACAGGAACACCGGTGTCCCAAACTGGCATAGTCCAACAATCACCACGGGTTTGGCACCACTGGCCTGGCCGACGGTTTTCAGCCACGCTTCGCACCAGCCATAGGTTTGATACAGGGTGCAATGCCCGCTTTCCTCAAAAGCCCGCCAAAGGCCCTCAAGTGTCGCGGGATTCGTGGTTTGGTAAACATGCAAGCCATCCAGGGAAACACTGGGGCCAATGATTTTGTATGGCGATGGAGTTGCATTGTTAGACATGGGTGTCTTGCACAGTTAGTGTTAACTTCCGCGCTCTACTTGAAAAGGCGAAAAGGCTTAATCCACAGGCGAGCAATAACCATGCCATCAACAGCGTTGCTGAAAGCGTCCTTTGAGATCCTGCACGCCACCCGGATGACCCGCGCACTCGCACCCTGGACGCGTGGCCTGGGCCTGATTTTCTGTCTCCACCGCGTCATCCCGAACGGCGGAAAAAGTGAGGGTTTTGCCCCCAACCACCAACTTGAGATTTCACCGGCGTTTCTCGATGCAGCCCTGTCGCACATCAAGGCGCGCGGATATCGCCTGCTGTCGATGGCGGACGCTGTTGCCGAACTGAACGCGCCAACTCCGCAACGCCAGCCGTTCGCGGTCTTCACTCTGGATGATGGCTACCGCGACAACCTCGTGCACGCCGCCCCCCTGTTCCGTAAACACCAAATCCCTTACACAATTTATGTGGCCCCCGGCCTCGTGGAGGCAACATGTGACCTCTGGTGGCTGGCACTGGAACGCATGATTGCTTCACGTGAAGAACTGGCGGTGGGCATCAACGGTGAAAATCGCCTGGTGAAAACAAAAACAGATGCGGAAAAACATCAAGCATGGGACATGCTTTTTCCCCATGCCAAGAACTTGCCCGAACATGAACAGAGGCAATGGATCAGAAATCTGGCCGCCACCTGCAATCTGGACCTTGCGGAACAATGCCGGACCTTGGTCATGGACTGGCATGAAATTCGCGATATCGCCAAAGACAAGCTTTGCACCATTGGCGCGCACACGCTCAACCACTTTGCCTTGCGCCGGTTGCCGCAAACAGAAGCCTTGCGTGAAATGAAATCATCGGCGGAAATCATCGCCGACAAACTGCAAAAACCGGTGCGCCATTTTGCCTATCCCTATGGCGATGTTGCAGAAGCTGGCCCGCGTGAATTTGGCCTCGCCATTGAAGCAGGATTCGCAACCGCGGTTGTCACGCGAAAAGGCGTGTTGTACCCCGGGCATGCGGCCCACCTGCACGCCTTGCCGCGCGTCATGCTGTCGGGCCGTTACCAGAAAATCCGCTATCTCGATGCCTTGCTGTCAGGCGCACCCTTGGCCCTGTTGAACAGGTTCAGGCACCTTGACGTGAACTAGATTGGATCGGGCCGCGACATCCATGTGATGATCCACATGGCACCCGGCAGCCAAAGCACACCCAGCGCAATGAATGTGGCCAACTCTTTCGCCATGCCGCCGCCCACAACAAAATGTCCGCCCACAGCCATGGCAACAAGCGCATACACGGTGATGTAGGCAATCATTGCCACAATGCCGATAAATTTGCGTTTCCGGATATTCATGGCGGCGTGATAGCGCAAATTGGCGCAAGTGCAACCATCGCCCTTGCACCTTGGCCGCGCACTCCTTAGGTTCCACATATGACAGTGATTGATTTGCCTGCTTCTGAAATAAAAGTCGTGCGCGAAACGCACCCATCGGTCGTCACCTGGCTCAAGGCCGTGGCATTCCTGGTGTTTTGCATGATTCTTGTCGGCGGGGCGACACGCCTGACCGACAGCGGCTTGTCAATCACCGAATGGCAACCATTGTCGGGTGCCCTGCCGCCCCTGAACGAAGCTGACTGGAATGTTCTGTTTGGCAAATACAAATTGACGACAGAATACCAGGTGCAGAACGCCTGGATGCAGCTGTCGGATTTCAAGTACATATATTGGTGGGAATGGGGCCACCGCCAGCTTGGCCGCCTCATTGGTTTGGCATTTGTGTTGCCACTCATCTATTTTGTGGTGCGTGGCCGGATCGCCAACAGCCTGTTGCTGTGGCTCGGCGTTCTTCTGGCTCTCGGCGCGGCCCAAGGGGCAATGGGTTGGTACATGGTGCAATCCGGGTTGTCCGGTAAGACCGATGTCAGCCAGTATCGCCTGGCCGCACACTTGGTTTTGGCAGCGCTGCTATTGGCAGCTTTGTTGTGGACGGCTTATGGCATTGGTGTCCGCAGGGCCTTCCCGCGCACGGTCAACCAGTGGTTTTCAGTGCTCATGCTGGTTTTGATATTTGCGCAACTGGCCATGGGTGCGTTTGTTGCAGGTCTGGACGCAGGCCAGGCAGCCAACACCTGGCCCAAGATGGCCGGAGCGTGGGTGCCGGATGGCCTGGACGTTTTGCAGCCTGCCTGGCGCAACGTGTTTGAAAACGCCATGGCCGTCCAATTCACGCACCGCATGTTTGCCTATGCACTTCTGGCTTTGGCAATGTTGCATGCCTGGTCAGCCTTCAACATGCCATCAATGATCCTGGCTTACGCCATTTTTACGCAAGCCTGCATCGGCATCATGGTTGTGCTCCTCAACCTCGGCATTGGCACAGCGTTGCTGCACCAGGCCTTTGCCGTGATCGTGCTGGTTCTGGCGGTGCGCAACATGCACCGCCAATTGACTATGCCAGGGCCTGTTCCAGATCCGCAATAAGGTCGTCGGCATCTTCCAGCCCGACGGACAACCGCACCACATCCGGTCCCGCACCCGCCTTGATGAGTTGGTCGTTCGACAGCTGGCTGTGCGTAGTGGATGCCGGATGAATGATCAGCGAACGCGTATCACCAACATTTGCAAGGTGCGAAAACAGTTTGACGGAAGAGACAGCTTTGACACCGGCTTCATGGCCACCCCTGAGCCCAAAGGTGAATACTGCACCGGCGCCATGCGGTGAGTATTTTTTCTGCAATGCATTGTGCTTGTCGTCTGCAAGACCGGCATAATTGACCCAGGCAACAGACTTGTGTTTGCTCAGCCATTTCGCCACCTTCAATGCATTGTCGCAATGTCGCTGCATGCGCAACGACAATGTTTCCATGCCAGTCAAGATCAGAAAAGCATTGAGCGGTGCAATGGCTGGTCCAAGATCGCGCAAACCCAATACGCGGCACGCGATGGCAAAGGCGATGCCGCCGAAAGTCTCATGCAGCTTCATGCCATGATAGCTCTCATTGGGTTCCGAGAGCAGGGGATAGCGCCCGCTCTTGGACCAATCGAAATTGCCACCGTCGACAATGACGCCACCCATCGAGTTGCCATGTCCACCCATGAATTTTGTCAGCGAGTGCACCACGATGTTGGCACCATGTTGGAACGGCTGGATCAGATAGGGCGTTGCCAACGTGTTGTCGACAATCAATGGCACACCGGCCTTGGCGGCAATTTTGCCGATCGCCGCTATGTCCATGATGCGCCCGCCAGGATTGGCAATGGATTCGATGAAGATGGCCTTGGTCTTTGGCGAGATGGCCTTTTCAATGCTCGCTAGATCTTCGCCGTCTGCCCACACCACATGCCAGCCGAATGACTTGAACGAGTGGTTGAACTGGTTGATCGAACCACCATAAAGTTGCCGCACCGCAACAAACTCGTCACCGGGCTGCATCAAGGCGTGAAACACAATCAGCTGTGCCGCGTGACCGGACGCCACCGCGAGCGCCGCTGTGCCCCCCTCCAGTGCTGCCACTTTTCCCTCAAGTGCTGATTGCGTCGGGTTCATGATGCGGGTGTAGATGTTGCCAAAAGCCCTGAGGGCAAACAGGTCTGCGGCATGCTGCACATCATTGAACACAAAAGCAGTGGTCTGGTAGATCGGCGTAACCCGTGCCCCCGTCGCTGAATCAGGTGCAGTGCCTGCATGAATGGAGAGTGTGGAAAATCCTGGTTTTGTTTCTGGCATGTTATCCTCCGCTGAAGCGCTGATGCTAGCCGTTATGCAAGGGGGATCAAGAGGGCAATTTCTTGTCGCTCGGCCCGTCGCCCAAACCCAAACTCTGCAGGCGTCCACTCTCATGCAGGTTCTGGCGGCGAGATGAAATCAACCCGGTATTGCCGCCAACCCAGCCCCATTCTCCGGAAAGCTTGCCATACTCAATCTTGGTACAGCGGTTCATGACCACGCGCATGCCAGCCGCTTCAGCCTGTGCTGCGGCCTCATCATTGCGCACCTGCAATTGCATCCAGATTGTCTTTGGTGGAGAGGTCATTGCAATGGCTTCTGCAACCAATCCTGACACCGCATCCGGGTTGCGGAAAATGTCCACCATGTCGATGGCTTCACCAATGTCGCGCAGCGACGCATAAACCCGTTGTCCCAACAGCTCTTGTCCAGCAAGCCCCGGATTGACCGGCACCACCTTGTATCCCTTCGCCATCAGGTACTTCATCACCAGATAGGACGGCCGAACCGTGTTGGCAGACGCGCCAACCAGCGCAATGACGCGCGTCGACTTGAGAATGTCGCGAATATAGTCGGGGCTGTAAGTGTCGTGGTTCAAGGAAGCCTGATCTGCATGCGTTCGTCAAGTTCTGCGAAGTGATTATAGGCAACTTCCCATAGATTGCCTTCAGGATCAGCAAAATACCCCGAATAGCCACCCCAGAAAACTTTTTGGGCGGGCTTCTTCAATGTGGCTCCTTGCGTCACCGCATGGGCCAGCACGGCATCAGCATGCGACTCACTGGTCGCATTCCAGGCGAGGGTGAAACCTTTGAATTCCCTCCCAGGCTCACGCGCGGCAACCGCCGCGTCATGCGCCAGTTCGGCAGAACCAAACAACCCCAGCACAACGCCACCAGCGTCAAAAAATGTCACGTTGGCGTTGCTGGCACCGGAGACTTTGAATCCCAGGCGCTCGTAGAAGGCCCGCATGGAAACCATATCATGCACACCCAACGTGATGAAATTGATCCGCGGCCTCAACTCGGCCATTGCGGCGCTCTCTTGGAGATGAAGGCATCCAGCCCTTCACACGCTGCACCATCGAGCATGTTGCGGGTCATCACAGCGGCGGTTTTTTCGTATGCCTCTTCCAAGCTGAGGTGGGCTTGGTCATAAAACGCCCGCTTGCCCATCCGGATCGCTGTTTGCGATTTCGTTGCAATTCTGTGCGCAACTTCTGCAACATGGCGACTGAGTTCATTCTGCGCCACCACAGCATTGACCAGGCCGATGCGCGCCGCATGGGCTGCATCCACAATATCTCCAGTCAGCAACATCTCCATGGCGTGCTTGCTCGCCACGTTGCGTGACAGCGGCACCATGGGCGTTGAGCAGAACAATCCGATATTGACACCCGGCGTGCAAAAAGAAGCCCGTGGAGATGCATAGGCAAGATCACACGTAGCCACCAGCTGGCAGCCCGCGGCACTGGCAAGGCCATCGACTTCGGCAATCACTGCACACCTGTGATGCGCAATCATCATCATCAAGGCAGCACATTGCTTGAAAGTTTTTTCGAAATAGCCATGCCCCTTGTCGGGGTCCGCCCGCCGGGCCGTGAGTTGTTTCAAATTGTGGCCGGACGAAAACACATGGCCCTGTGCGCCGATCACAATGACGCTGATGGACGTATCCTCATCGGCAACATCTAGCGCAATGCGCAATGCGCTCATCATGTCCTCGGAAAGGCTGTTCCGCGATTTTTCATCGGCCAGCAAAAGGCGCAAAACCGGCCCGTCGCGTTCAACGTGGAGCGGTGTCGTCATTCGTTCCCCACATCCAGATTTTTGAGTTTCTCGGCATAGCTCGGGTCCTTCACCAATTCTTCCGCAATTTTGGTGTTGTTGGCCGATGGGATCATCGCCTGCAGCGACTTGACCATGCGGTCCTTCATGTCTTGCGCCATTTCGGTGTCGGCCTTCACTTCATCAATTTGCTGTGTAATGTCGTCCGTTTGATTGTCGACAATATTGGTATAGGCAAAACCCAACGATGTGATGGCGAGATTCCATTCATCGACAGTGGCAAACCCAGCCGCCTTGATGTCACTTTCAAACGCCCGGCCTTGCGCATGCTGTTCCACGAACTCTTGCAGGCTGTCGTAGTTCTCGAGTTCTGTGTCCTTGTATTTCTCGCCCACCAGGACGTAGGCATCAAGCGCGCGCTTGGCGCTTTCGGCGGTCAGTTCCACAACTTCAATGGTGGGAATTTCACCGATGCTGATGTCTTCGTTTTCTGCGGCACTCTCGTCAGTGGCGGTCGGGGGATTATCAGTGGCCGCTGCATTGGGCGGCGAAGGCTGTGGAGTGGCCTGCGCCATCACCCACTCGTCAGAGTTTGCCAATGGCGTCGGACCGGTCGCAGCCAAGGCTGCTGCCGGGAACAACGCCAGTACAACGCCGCAAGCCAAGCTGTGGAATCGTTTCATCCGGCCCCTCTGCCATGATTTTATCCAACACCTGCCTCCAGCACCATACAATTCATGCTGTTGAAGTGCTTTGTGTGGTAATATATTACCGCAACAAAATTGCGCCGGAAATCACCACATTTTCTTGACATCGGCCCCACCGCAACCTAGGAAGCCCGCGACAGCGGCAAGGTAAGAGCCGCTCACATTTTGAACCGAGAGCAAAGCAATGAAGACCTATTCGGCGAAAGCCAAGGATATTCAGAAGCAGTGGGTGTTGATCGACGCAGACGGCCTGGTCGTCGGCAGGCTCGCTTCTGTGATCGCCAACCGCCTGCGCGGCAAGCACAAGACCACCTTCACTCCCAGCATGGATTGCGGTGACAACGTCATTGTCATCAACTGCGAGAAAGCCCTGTTTACGGGCAAGAAGCGCGACCAGAAAAAATACTACTGGCACACCGGTTTTCCCGGCGGCATCAAGGAACGCGTGGCCAAGGATTATCTCGATGGCAAACACCCAGATCGCGTGATCGAGGCGGCGGTCCGCCGAATGTTGCCGGGTGCATCGTTGAAGCGCCAGCAACTCACCAATCTTCGCATCTACAAAGGTACGGCACATCCGCATGAAGCCCAAAATCCAGTGGTCCTGGATGTAAAGGCGATGAATGCCAAGAATTCTGAGAGGGGCTAAGCGTCATGGCTGAGCAAACAACACTTGCAAATCTCGGCGAAGCCATGGGCGTCGCACCTGTAGCGGCACCTGCCGCTCCGGCCAAACCCAAGCTCGACAAGCAAGGCCGCGCTTATGCAACAGGCCGCCGCAAGAACGCCATCGCGCGCGTGTGGCTCAAGCGTGGCAAAGGCAAGATCACGGTCAATGGCAAAACCATCGAGCAGTATTTCGCCCGCCCGGTTCTGCGCATGTTGGTGCAGCAACCACTGGTGACATCGACCCGCCTGTCAGAACTCGACATCGATTGCACCGTCGTTGGTGGCGGCTTGTCAGGTCAGGCCGGTGCGGTGCGCCACGGCATTGCCCGTGCCCTCACCAATTTCGAGCCAGACCTGCGTCCAGCGCTGAAAAAGGGTGGTTTCCTCACGCGTGACAGCCGCGCCGTTGAACGTAAGAAATACGGCCGCGCCAAAGCCCGTCGCCGCTTCCAGTTCTCGAAGCGCTAACACAATCCCGGACGATAGAGGCCGCCAAGTGCGGCCTCTTTTGTGTCTCAATTTACAACTATAAGTTATATTTATAGATTAAAACTTATTTAAGATTGTGTATATATGGGCCTACCAGGTTTGCCCCCATGACAAAAACCGGAGCACCATCAAACTCCTGCCGAAGACTGGCGACAATTCTCCTTGTGGCCGCCGCCGCATTTTTCTCAAAGTTTGCGCAGGCGTCCGACAGTTTTCCCGGCACCACACTCTTCGGCACCGCAGGCACAGTGGCTGGCACCACACTCGGCGCAACTGGCCAGACCAATGAAAACACCACCTATGGCGGCGGAAGCCTGAACACGATCTGGTATTCTTGGACCGCACCGTCCAGTGGCGTCTTCACCGCCAACATCTGTAATCAGACGGGCGAATCCCTCACCACCGCCGATCCAACACTCAAGGTTTACACAGGAACTGGATTTGCACTTCCAGTGACAGTTGCCGCTAACGACGATGCCGGAGGCTGCGCCACAACGGCGAACGGCGGTTGGGGTGCTGTGGTCAGTTTCAACGCAAGTGCCGGAACAGTCTATCGCCTGCAGGTCGATGGTTGGCAAAGCACCACAGGCGCGTTCACAATGCGGTGGGGCCTTGCGGCACTGTCTGTCAGCACCACGGATGCATCCGCCACGGAAGGCGGAGACACCGCTGCATTCACGGTTGTTCTGGCCACACCTCCGGCACCAACGCCACCGGTCAATGTCACGACGGCAACCATCCCCAACACTGTTGTGACCATTGCAACAAGTCCCCAATGTACTTTCACGCCGTCAACTTTGACATTCACGTCGGCAAACTGGGGTACACCGCAAACCGTCACCGTGACAGCAATCGACGACAGCACCATTGAAGGCGCGCACACTTGCAGCCCGGCATCAATTGTCGCTTCGGGTGGTGCCTACGCCGGAATTGCCGGACCAGCACCCAACTTCACGGTGAACGACAACGAGAATCCGGCGCTCACAATATCCAAGGCGGCCAGCGTTTCAACCATCGCGGCACCCGGCACAATCTCCTACACCATGACTGTTGCGAACTCTGGCAATGTTCCGCTGACCTCCATCGTGATAACCGATCAATTGCTTCTCGGCGGCAGTGGCCGCGCGCTGACCTCTGGTCCAACTTTGACTTCAGGCGACACCAACGTTAACGCCGTGCTCGACACCACTGAAACCTGGCAATTCACTGCCGGCTATGCCGTAACGCAAGCCGATATCAACATTGGCGGCATTTTTTCAAACGTCGCGACAGCGGATTCGGCAGAAACTGCACCAACCGTCTCGTCTCCCGCCACAACGACAGTGTTTCAGAACCCATCCCTGTCCCTGGTTAAATCCTGGGTCTTCGCGCCAAGCGGCGGCGATGCCAATGGCAACGGCACCGCTGATCGCAACGATGTCATCGTCTACACATTCATGGTTGGCAACACCGGCAATGTCGGTGCCACAAGCATCATCATCAACGAAATTTTTTCAGGGCAGGGTGCACCACCGGTGCCCGGCAACGAAGTGCTGTCATCTGATATTTCTCCGACGGGCGACTCAAGTGATCTGACGCCCGGCGATGCGATATGGAGCAACCTTGCACCGGGCGACGCCGTGGCGTTCACCGCACAATACACCGTAACCCAAGCCGACATTGACAATCAGTAGGTGCCCTTGACCCGCACATATTCACCTGGCGCATCGCAAACAACCATCAATTCACGGTCGCCTGGCACGGGTGCCGTGATCTTGTCGCCTGACTTGCTGGAAATCCATTGCATCCAATGCGGCCACCACGAACCCTTGTGTTCACTGGCACTTTGCATCCAGGCTTCTGGCGTCGCCGCCGCCGCGTCATTGGTCCAATAGCTGTACTTCTGCGCAGCGGGCGGATTGACCACACCGGCAATATGGCCCGATCCTGAAACAACAAGTGTTGTCTCGCCGCCAAAATAATCACCGACTTTGAACACTGAAGGCAGCGGCGCAATGTGGTCATCCCGGCAGGCGAGATTGTAGACCGGTATGGTGACTTTCTTGAGATCAATGCGCACATTGTCCATCACCATTTGGCCGTTGCTCAACTTGTTGTGCAGGTAACATTCCCGCAAGTAGAACGAATGAACGCCAGCCGGCATGCGCGTTGAATCACTGTTCCAGTGCAGCAGGTCAAAGGCCATGGGTTCTTTGCCAAGCAGGTAGTTGTTGACCACATAGGACCACACGAGATCATTTGACCGCAGCAGGTTGAAGGCGTCCTGCATCCGCGTTCCGGCGAGATAGCCCTTGTCCTCCATCCGGCTTTCGATCCACTTCACTTGTTCATCATCAACATAGACCTTGAGGTCACCAGCTTTCTCAAAATCGACCTGTGTCGTGAAAAACGTCGCCGCATTCACCCGCGTGTCCCCTTTGGCCGCAAGATAGCCCAGCGTTGAAGCAACCAGCGACCCGCCAATGCAGAATCCAATCGTGTTGACAGATGCACATCCCGTGGCACGCTGGGCGGCATCAATGGCGGCAAGAATGCCTTCCCGGGCATAGTCCGAAAAACTCATTCGCCCATGCTGTTCATCGGCATTGGCCCACGACATGATGAACACCGTCAATCCGTTCTCGACACAGAATTTCACGAAGGATTTCTTCTCATTGAGATCGAGGATGTAGTACTTGTTGATCCAGGGCGGCACGATGAGCAACGGAATATCAAAGGCCCGCGCCACCTGTGGTGAATATTGGATGAGCTCAAACACATCATTGCGGAAAACCACCTTGCCCGGTGTCGTCGCGATGTTTTCGCCCAGCTTGAATCCGCTTGAATCTACCTGGCTGATGCGCAACCGGCCATCCGGCGTGTCCATGTCACTTTGAAATTTGGCCAGGCCGCGCAGCAGGTTTTCGCCGTTCGAGTTCAACGTGGCGCGAAGCACTTCCGGGTTTGTCGCCGGGAAATTGGTGGGCGCGAATGCATTGAGAAGATTGTCGACGTAGAACTGTGCTTTTTGTTTTGTGTGCGCGTCAACGCCGTCGGCGGTTGCCACCATCTCCTTGGTCCATTGCGAGGTGAGAAGGTAGAACTGTTTGATGGCATCAAACACCGAGTTTTCATTCCACTCGCGGTCCTTGAACCGCTTGTCGGATTTTGCTGGTTGCGCCAAAGGCTCGACTGCATTGCCAAGAGCGCGCATCCACGCATTGTTCCACACCTGCGAATACTGCGACCACAATTTCTGCTGCGCCGCCATCAGGTCTTCTGGGTGTTGGAGGTGCGCCTGCACGATCTCACCAAGTGTCTTGGAAAGCTGCGCCATTGGCACGGCCTGGATCTCGCCTTCCGCCTGGATTTGATTTTGCCGTTCCGAGAACTGCCGCGCCAATACCGCAGCCTGCTCAAAAGCCTTGCCAAGATTGGCCGCCAGCTTCGCCGGATCGGCGAAGTGCGTTTCTGCTGGCATGTGGCTTTTGTCAGTCGACATGGCTAAAATCTAAGCGGTTTTCCTTTCCATTTGGTAGTGCTTGCCGTGGCCTAGGGGCGATTTCTTGCCAAATCGTCCCCTGCCAGCCATAAGGCCACAAAACACGGTTAAAATAGGGAAAACACATGGCGAATGCGCTCCGGCTCGGTATTGCTGGTTTGGGAACAGTCGGTACCGGCGTGCTGGATGTTTTGGCGTCTCATGGTGCGTTGGTGGCTACCCGCGCTGGCATGCCTGTGACCGTGACCGCCGTCAGTGCACGATCCAAAGGCAAGAAGCGGAACCACGATCTGACCAGCATGTCATGGTACGACGATCCCGTAGCTTTGGCCAGCGCCGCAAACATCGATGTCTTCATCGAACTCATTGGCGGAGACACGGGCCCGGCGAAAGCATCCGTCGAGGCTGCCATTGCCGCAGGCAAACACGTGATCACCGCCAACAAGGCATTGCTGGCCCGTCACGGGTTGTCGCTTGCCAAGGCGGCTGAAGCCAAAGGTGTCGCCCTCAATTTCGAGGCCGCTGTGGCGGGCGGCATTCCCATTGTCAAAACCTTGCGCGAAGGACTTGCCGGCAATGCTGTGCGCAAAGTGTTTGGCATTCTCAACGGCACCTGCAACTACATTCTGACCAAAATGGGCAATGAGGGCCGCAGTTTTTCGGACGTTCTGCAGGAAGCCCAGCAACTTGGTTACGCTGAAGCTGATCCGACCTTTGATGTTGGCGGATTTGACACGGCCCACAAACTTTCAATCCTGACGTCGCTGGCCTTTGGCACGGAAATCAACGTCAGCCACATCGTGATTGAAGGCATCGAGGCCATTACGCTGGAAGACATCCGCAACGCCGCTGAACTGGGTTACAAAATCAAGTTGCTCGGTGTTGCTGTTGCCAGCGACGGCGGCATCGAACAACGCGTTCACCCGACCCTTGTCCCCAAAGGTTCGCCCATGTCGGACACCGACGGGGTTTTCAACGCCGTGGTGGTCAAGGGCGACTTTGTCGGCGACCTGATGTTGGAGGGCAGGGGAGCAGGCTCTCATCCAACAGCATCCGCCGTTGTTGCCGACATCGTTGACATTGCCCGTGGCAACCTTCGCCCCGCTTTCGGCGTCCCTGCAAACAAACTGAAACCATTCAAGCCCGCACCACCAAAAGCCCATGAAGGCGGATTCTATGTTGCCTTGCAACTTCACGACAAGCCAGGTGCAGTTGCCGCCATTGCCAAAATCCTCGCCGACGAGAAGATTTCCATCGAAAGCATCGTCCAGCGCGGCAAGGCGGACAAGGACGCGCCCCGCGCCACCGCACCCTTCATCCTGATTACCCACGACACCATTGAAACAGCGTTGCGCAAGGCCATGGCACGCATCGAGAAGGATGGCCATGTGGCAGGGCATCCGCGCGTCATCCGCATGGAACGACTGTGAGTGATGAAACCTGCCTTTCTCGGCGTTGACAAATCCTTGCGCGGCAACCGCTGGGTGGCACGCCTGGATGACACGCGTGTTGCAGAGCAGATTTCGCAACGCCACGACCTGCCCGATATTCTCGGCCGCGTTCTCAGCGCCCGGGGCGTTTCAGCCGATGACGCCGAAGCATTCCTGAATCCCACCTTGCGCGCATTGATGCCGTCGCCATCCACACTGCGCGACATGGACAAGGGTGCAGCACGCCTTGCTGACGCCATTCAGCGAGGCGAGAGCATTGGCATCATCAGCGACTATGATGTCGATGGCGTATCCTCTGCCGCACTCCTCGTCAAATTCCTGCGCGCCGTTGGCAGCAACGCCCGCGTCCACATTCCCGACCGCCTGACCGAAGGCTACGGCCCCAGTGAAGCAGCGGTGCAGGATTTGAAATCCCATGGCACAGAAATCTTGTTGACCCTGGATTGCGGTGTGATGTCCCACGATCCCTTGGCCAAGGCCGCCGCTCTCGGTCTCACCACCATCATCGTCGACCACCACCAGGCGGGCGAAATCCTCCCCGACGCCCATGCCGTGATCAATCCCAACCGCCAGGATGACACATCCGGCCTTGGCCACCTGTGTGCTGCCGGTGTGGTGATGATCCTGGTGGCCGCCACCAACAAGATTTTGCGCGAGCGCGGCCACTACGGCGAGAACCGCCCCGAACCCAACATGCTGCAATGGCTGGAACTCGTCGCCCTTGCCACCGTTTGTGATGTGGTTCCCTTGAAAGGTTTGAACCGCGCCTACGTCACGCAAGGCCTGAAAGTCATGGCCCGCCGCGAGAACGCCGGGCTCGCCGCACTGGCCGATGTTGCCGGGTTGAAACGCAAAGCCGATACCTATGCCCTCGGTTTCATGCTCGGGCCGCGCCTCAATGCGGCAGGCCGCATCGCCCACGCCAATCACGCCCTTGATTTGCTGCTGGCGACGGATCGCGGTGAAGCGGCCAATATGGCCCGCAGCCTCGACGACATGAACCGCAAACGCCAAACAATCGAGTTCCGAGCCGTTGAGGAAGCCGTGGGCCAGGCCGATGCGGCATTTGGCAAGGCAGGCAATCTTGCCGTTATCGTGACCAGTGCGGAATCCTGGCATCCCGGCGTGGTTGGATTGGTGGCGGCCCGCCTCAAGGAAAAGTTCCAGCGCCCCGCGTTCGCTCTCGCCGTCAATCGCAAAACCGGATTGGCCACAGGATCAGGCCGCTCCATTTCGGGCGTCGATCTCGGTGCCGCCGTGCGCCGCGCCGGGGAACTTGGCCTCACGGAGAAGGGCGGCGGCCACGCCATGGCGGCAGGCCTCACCATCCGCACCGACGCCATCGGCGCATTGCGTGAATTCCTCGAAACGGAACTGCACCAGCAGGTGATGAACCAGAGTGACCCCGCCCTTGCCATCGACGGTGCGCTCTCGGCCAGCGGGGCAACACTTGATCTCATCGAACTGCTGGAACAGGCCGGCCCCTACGGCTCCGGCCAACCCGTCCCGATGTTTGTGTTTCCCGCCCACAAAGTCGTTTACGCCGACATCGCAGGCACGGGACATGTGCGCTGCCAGATCCAGGGCAGCGACGGCAAGCGCCTGAAAGCCATCGCCTTCCGCAGCCTGGGAACCGAACTGGGCGAGCACCTGTTGTCGGAACGCGACCACCCCCTGCACATCGCCGGCCGCCTGGTGGCCGATGAATGGGGCCCAAAACGCGTCCCCAGCCTGCAAATCGAGGATGCGGCGGTGGTGGCAAAATAAAAAATCCTGAAGTAAGAAAATAATGCTTGACACCGTACGGAGGGTGTGCTATGTCTCGCCATGATCGCCAGAGTAGGGTGATCCCAATCCCCACCAAAAGTCTTGAGCCGCAATCGACAGGAGCGCCGATGTTAAGACTTGGGCGCAAACCGGGCACGAAGACGACGGTGGGGGGAGCTAAACTATAAACGATCCAGTCTTTTGCGTGCCTGATTGGGAAACTTTGCTACAAGCCAATCCAATACTTGCAGTTGTTCTGTTGAAGACGCCCTGCGAAGTTGCACAAGAAGTTTCAGGGCGGTCGGACGGTCCAGTGTGATATTCGCGGCACCCTCATTGCATATTGAACAAATGGCCCGGAGGTTTGCAAGTTCGTCTGCACCGCCAAGTGATTTGTCAACGATATGTCCGATGTGCAAGCGGGTCTTTCTACCGGAGTCATGGGGATGTAGCTCTCCTGCTACCGCTCCACACATTTGGCAGGTGTAACCGTTGCGGTCGAGGACTTCCGAGCGCAGTTCTTTGGAAACATCACGTTGAAAGGCAGGTTTCAGTTTTGATTCCATCAAGATGTACTGACCGGGTTTCAGTTCTGACCGATCATTGTGGGTCAGGATTTGAAAACCTTCTTCGTTGCGCAATTCTCGGACACGCCTTGCCCATTCGGTGATGCCTCCGGCGACTTTTCGCAATTCGTTGGATGTCATCACCCTGCCGATGTTGGAAAGAAAATGACTCCGTAATTTGTCTCGTGCTCCCAAGGGTTACTCCGCAGCAACTTTTGCCAATGTATTCCGCGCCAAGAGGCATGCGTAAATCTGTTTTGCAACGGCGCAAGCAACCGGTGGCGGAAACGCATTGCCGACCTGCCTGTAACGTGCAGTCTTGCCGCCCCAGAATTGCCAATCATCCGGGAAGCCCTGTAATCGTGCAACCATTTTGACGGTGAGTTTTGGAATGCCTTCAAAATCCGGCAACGGGGCCTCATTTGCGATGCCAATGCCGTCGACACCAAGTTCCGCCCATGCCTTGCGCGCGCGGGTGGGACCGAGGTCAGGCCCACCGTGCTTTTTTGAGCCACCAACAATGGTGGGCCCGATCTTGTTTGCAACCTCGATCCAGCGTTCAACACCTCGCCAGCCGTTCTCAGACATCAGGTCTTGCAGGAGTGCGCCAACATTGGTTTTCAATTCTCTTTCCACGGGCCATACGAACGAAGCCGAGAACTCTTTCTTCACTGCCACCATCAATACACGCGGGCGAAGCTGCGGTACTCCGAAGTCACAGGCATTCAGGAGTTTCCATCCAGGCTCATAGCCCAATTTGTGCAATCGCGCGTCAATCCAGTGGCGATAATCCGCAAAACGCGGATCAAGCATGCCTCTGACATTTTCAAACATGACTGCTCTGGGTCGGAGTGCATCAACGTAGTTTATGCCGACGTCAAACAGGTTTCGTTCATCCCGTTCGCCAAGTTGCTTGCCCGCGACTGAAAAAGGTGGGCAGGGCAAACCACCTGCGAGGAGATCGACACCTTTGAACGAACTCAGGTCCAGAGACTCAAACAGGTCATGCTCGACGACGTTCCAGCCCTGTCTGTTGAGGCGTAACGTATGACAGGCTGCCACATCATTTTCGATCAAACCTGCATGCGCAAATCCAGCGTGCTCCAGGCCCAGCGCTTGACCGCCGCCGCCTGCGCAAAGTTCAAGTACTGCCGGCCCCATGGAATCGATCATACGTTTTCAGCCTACAGAAAAGTGCGATGAACAAAAATAGAACATATCTGATTTCGAGTGCCACGTCCATGGCGTCTTTCGAAGTCAAACAGGAATCGGCGCGATGATTTTCGCGTTGGTGAATGTGTAGCTAGGTTACACCTCTCCCCCACCCTTGCCATCCCTGCCGATCCCACCTATAGACCGCGCCACCGGGGTTTGCCCTGGTCCAGTGCGCCCTTCGTCTATCGGTTAGGACGACAGCCTTTCACGTTGTAAAGACGGGTTCGACTCCCGTAGGGCGCACCACTTACTTCCGTTTGAGTAGCAGGAAGCACCATGGCCAAGCTCATTTTCGGCATGAACCAATCCCTCGACGGCTACGTTGACCATACGGCATTTGCGCCGAGCCTAGCGCTGTTCCGCCACTTCATTGCGGAGGTCGAAGAGCAGGCGGGATGTGTTTTGGGCCGCAAGATGTATGAGATCATGCGCTACTGGGACGACGAACAGGCTGACTGGGGAGCAGATGAAAAGGCCTTCGCGGCGGCGTGGCGCAAGCAGCAGAAATGGGTTGTCTCACGCACGTTGAAATCGGTCGGCCCCAACGCCGCACTTGTTGCGGGCGAACTTGAAGACGCGATCCGCAAGTTGAAGGCGGAACGAGACGGCGAGATTGAAGTGGCTGGCCCAAACCTGGCGCACAGCCTCACCGAACGTGGCCTGATCGATGAGTACCGGATTTACCTCCACGCGGTCGTACTTGGCAGCGGCACACCATATTTCGCCGGACCCCGGCCGCCACTGCGCCTTGTGGCGCATGACCGGATGGACGCGGACGTGATCAGGTTGGTCTACGTTCCGGCTTGATCGCGCAACGCTGCGAAGCTCCGGCACACTGCGGCAATCCGCCCGAATGAGGCACCAGTTTTCATGAAAAAGTCGCCCTTCAGCCATGCTTGTTTCCTATATTGCGGGTGAGGACGGCACTGACAGAAAGGCTATCCGCATGACACAGAAAGCCCAGCAAGATTACAACAACGAATTCCCGACGACGTATGGTCGCAACGACACGCAATCCTGGTGGATATGGGGTGCCCTCGCGGCCCTGGCAATTGGAGCATTGGTCGTTTGGCTCGCCAACACGACAAGCCAGCCCGGAAATACGCCAACCGTTGGCGCAACAACATCCGAACCAGCCGCACCGCCGCCCGCCGTCGAGGCACCGGCGCAACCAGCACCTGTTGCACCAGCCCCCATTGCCCCGGTCAACTAAACCTTAGAAACGCAACCAGGCCGTCACGCTCGCGCTGCCGGGTGTGGCGGCCATTGATTTTGGTGTAAGCCCTCCGAAGTTTCCGGCAACATGGCGCGAAACGGAGGGATGCATGTTTTCTGATCTTGCAGGCAAAGTCGTCGTCGTCACCGGTGGCGTGACCGGCATTGGGGGAGCTGCATCCCTTGGATTCGCCAAGGTTGGCGCAAAAGTCTTGGCCCAATATCTTGGCGGCGGCGAAGAACTGAAGACAATCGAGGCGGCTGGCATCAAGACGATGCGGCTTGATCTGACCGAGGCCGGCGCACCGCAAGTCCTGGTCGACGAAACCTTGCGCCTGTTTGGCCGCATCGATGTGCTGGTCAACAACGCCGGCGGCCTTGTGGCCCGCACGGGAATTGAGAACGTCACGGATGAATTCGTCGACCTGGTGTTTGATCTCAACGTGCGCCAGCTCATCCACTGTTGCCGCATCGCCGCCGTGCACATGAAAAAGCAGAACAGCGGCACCATCATCAACGTCTCGTCCATCGCCGCCCGCAATGGGGCCAGCCCCGGCGGCAGCATCTATGCCGGAACCAAGGCTTTCGTGTCGGCGTTTTCAAAAACCATCGCCAAGGAACTGGTGGACTTCAACATCCGCGTCAACTGCGTGTCACCGGGAACAATCCATACCGCCTTCCATGAACGCCACTCAACAGCGGAAAAACGTGCCGCAACCGCGAAGTCCATTCCGATGCAGCGCCTCGGTCTCGCCGATGATTGCACCGGCACATTTCTCTACCTCGCCAGTGAAGCCGCCAGTGGCTACGTCACAGGCCAAGTCATTGAAGTGAACGGTGGGCAGTTGATGCCATGATCACGCGCAGGCTTTCCAGTGCACCTGACGTGATGGCACCCGACGGTTCGGAAGTGCGTTTGCTGGCAACAACATCACGCGGCTCCATGGCGCACTTCACATTGCCATCGGGAAAAATATCGGTCGCTGTCGCCCACAATACGGTTGAAGAAGTCTGGTTCTTTACCACAGGGCAAGGGCGCATGTGGCGCAAACAGGGAAACGCCGAGGAGACAGTTGACGTCTTCCCCGGCGTGTCGGTTTCAATTTCCACCGGAACCCACTTTCAGTTCCGCAATGATGGCGATACACCACTTGAAGCCGTTGGCATGACCATGCCGCCATGGCCGGGAATGGATGAGGCGTATGAAGTGAAAGGAAAGTGGTGATCACCACGTTCCTGTATTCGCCATGCTCAACCAGGGTTCACATGGCGTGAGCGCGCCGTCCTTCTGCAAAACTTCAATCGATATTCCATCCGGCGTTTTGATGAACGCCATGCGGCCGTCACGGGGCGGGCGGTTGATGGTGACGCCATTGTTCATCAGCTTGGCGCAATAGTCATGGACGTTGTCAACCGCAATGGCGAGGTGACCGAAATTGCGTCCACCCGTGTAGACTTCCGGATCCCAATTGTAGGTGAGTTCCACTGGGCTCTCAGGTGATTGCGGACAAGCCACAAACACCAGCGTGAACCGTCCTTTCTCACTCTCATGCCGGCGTTGTTCAACAAAGCCGAGCTTGTTGATGAAAAAATCGAGTGACGCATCAAGGTCGCTGACGCGGATCATGGTGTGGAGATACTTCATGGGCAATGGTTCCTGTTTGACATCTCATTGTAACCGAAACACGGTTCAAGCACGTGTGCAAACCATGCGGCAGCAATATTCACATGATTTCCATGCTGTTTGGACACTTTTCCACCAGCATTTTGGTTTTTGACCTGTACAAAAGTGTTTCAAAAGATCAGAAAAAGCAATTGAATATGTGAGTCGGCAGGTTTCAGGGGACATGTCAGGTTAGTCAATGGCGGCAAATGAACAAAGTAATCTAAGCGAGGGCCTGATTGGCAACATCGCTCTCGAACCCGGTGCCAACATCATTCGTATTGATGGCTTGGTGAAATGGTTCGATATCGGCAGGGGCTATGGCTTCGTCATTCCCGATAATGGACTTCCTGATATCCTGTTGCATCTCAGCTGTCTCAAGCGCGATGGTTTTGAGGCACCGCTCGAAGGCACACGTGTGACCTGTGAAGTGGTGGCACGTCAAAAGGGATACCAATGTCTGCGCGTGCTGTCTGTCGATCAGTCAACGGCGATTCATCCTGCCGAACGCCGCGCCAAAACGCACAATGCCGTTGAAGCATCAACCGGATGGGTCCGCGCCCGCGTCAAGTGGTTCAACCGCGCCCGCGGGTTTGGTTTTGTCAGCGAAGGCGAGGGACTCGGCGACATTTTCGTGCACATGGAAGTGATGCGCAAGACTGCGATTGCCGAATTGATCCCCGACCAGTGGGTCTATGTCAAATACGGTGACAGCAACAAGGGCAAGATGGCCGCCGAAATAAGGCTTCACCTCGATAGCGGTCCGGCGCATACTAACTGACACGGTGGTTGGGTCAGGGAAGGCGCAATGCGTATACTGTTGCTTTTGTTCGTCCTGTTTCAGGGCGCGTTTGGGTTTGCAGTATCCCATGCGCAGGAATTGTCCAAACTCGAGCCCCTGACCATTGTAACAGAACAGAACGCCACACTGTTGACGGCTGAAGTTGCCGACACCAAGGAACTGCGCGCCAGGGGCCTCATGTTCCGCCACCGCATGCCCGAGGGCCGTGCCATGCTGTTTGATTTTCAAGCTGACCGGCCAGTGAGCATGTGGATGAAGAACACCTACATCTCACTCGACATGTTGTTCGTGCGCAGTGACGGCACCATCGCAGCCATTGCCGAAAACACCGTTCCCCAATCGCTCGACACAATAAGTGTGCAGGAACCCGTGCGCGGTGTGGTCGAATTGGCGGCAGGCACGGTGAAGAAACTGGGCATCCGGGTGAATGACAGCGTCTATCACCGCATTTTCAAAACGGTTGAAGTGGAACCCGCTTTCGGTGCGCCATGACCGTGCCAACTGAAAGCTTGCTCTTGTCAGGCTTTTCCGTCTAAGGAGCGCCTTGCGAAAGTGTCGGGGTGTAGCGCAGTCTGGTAGCGCACCTGCCTTGGGCGCAGGGGGTCGCGAGTTCGAATCCCGCCGCCCCGACCATCCTTCGCCGCGCGGCCTCATCGCGCCGCCCATCTTAAATGCACAGCCACTGCGGCAAGAACAATGGCACCGCCAAACATCGTCGCCTGTGCTGGTGTTTCGGCCAGGATCAGCCAGACCCAGAACGGTGCCAATGGCGCTTCAAGCGTGGTGAGCAATGCTGTTTCCATCGGCGGCAAAAGCCGTGAGCCCATGGCAAACAAGCCAAATCCCACGATCTGGTTGACGATGGCGAAAACCGCCAAGAGGCCCAAATCCTGCATCGCAACACCCGTCAGCGTCGCAAACGGCAGCGTCGCCGCAGCGGAAATGGCCGATGCAACGCCCATCGCGGCGAGAGCGGGAATGGTGGGAAAGCGCCGCGCCATTAAAATCATGCCGCCCATGCAAAGCGCCATAAGCAAGGCCAGAGCGTCACCGAGCGCCTTGCCATCCAGACTGAAGCTGACCATGATGGCAACCCCGACAAGGGCGGCAACGCTGGCAACGACCGCCGACCAGTCTGGGCTTTCACTGAGGATGAGCCAGCCTAGATAGGCGGCCACAAAGGGCACAATCGCGGTGATGACAGCCACATGCGCAACACTGGTGTTGCCCAAGGCGCTGATAAAAAACAACATGGCGATGCCCGTGAGCGCTGCATAAGCCAACCCCGGACGGCCCAATTGGCCAAACGCCGCAAGCCCTCCGGTGCGCGGCATGACGGCCATCACCAGGCCGGTGCCAACAGCACCAAACAGGCCGCGCCAAAACAGGATCGTGGGCGTATCAACTGACAAAAACCGGGTGAACAGCCCCGCTGTGCTCCACGCCACCACACCAGCAATGACCAGAAGAAGGCCGTGCTGATAGTCGCGCCGCGAGATGGTCATGGGGGAACTCTAGCCGCACTTTGCCGTGGTTTGCGCAAACAGGCGACAACGCGCAACGCGATTGCGGCGTGGCGCTTGAACTCCCCCGGCCTGGGATGCTAACTGCTCCCCATCACCGGAGTGACCCAATGCCAGCCCGTATTTATAAACCCGCGCGCAACGCCATGCAGTCCGGCAAGGGCAAATCAGATGACTGGATCCTGGAATTTGAACAGGAATCCGCCCGTGTTGTCGACCCCCTGATGGGCTGGACATCGGCAAACGAAACCGGCACCCAGGTCAAATTGAAATTCAGCACCCGAGAGGCCGCCGAAGACTATGCCCGTCGCAAGGGCATTGCTTTTTCAGTGCAGGCTGAGTCACCCGTACGGATAACCAAGAAATCCTATTCGGACAATTTCAAGTATGGTCGTACAGATAACTGGACACATTAGGGCATCGAATGTTCAATTGAATCCGCTAAACCCCCAAACCGTCATTCCCGCGAAGGCGGGAATCCAGCTTTCTTTCATAAAGTTAGTTGGACCCCCGCCTGCGCGGGGGTGACGGTTTGGAGGAGTTGTTGTATTCTATTTGAATCGGCGATGCGCGAGTTCGACCCCGTAGCTCAGCTGGACTAGAGCAAGTGCCTTCTAAGCACTAGGTCGCACGTTCGAATCGTGCCGGGGTCGCCACTGCTTCAACACTGTTGTCCGGTTAAATTCCAAATCGATAAAACTCTGTCACCCTCGGGCTTGTTCCACTGCTGTCCGGTTAATGTTTGCAACTCCACAACCGTCCATACTTGACGGATCTGTTGGTTTTTTGGAATGCAAAAGCGCGTCTGGAATTGGAAGCTGCTTCGGCGTTTCACCCCTCTCGAGTCATTCTTTTCTCAACCAGAAAGCAGTGCTGCCTCAACCACGCCGCTTCTTCTTGTACTTCCGTCCGCATCCCCAGGCCCATTCGCGCCGTGGGCCGGTATCGACATGCACGAAAGCCGAACGGCAATAGGTGCCAAGGCCGCCGCGTGCCGGGTGGTTGAGGAGATACCGCCATAGCGTGTATTTGCCGATGCCAGGAATGATGATGTCGGCGGCCATGCAGCGCAGGTGGTAGGATTCGCGTGCACCGCCGATGCGCCGGTTGTGGGCACGCGAGCGGCAGCCGGACACCACGATAACCTTGCGGCCAAAATGCCGTTCGACTTGGTTAAGCACCACAACCAGACGGCCACTCAAGCCCGCTTTGCCACGGTCCTGGTATTGAGGTGCCGCATCCGCAACGGAAAAAGTGAGCAAGACCAAAACACCAGCGGCGGCCAGAAACCTGAACTTGTTCCGAATTGAACCAGTAAGCGCAATCATGCCGGGAAACCAGCAAGGCCTGCACCAGTCGGGTTAAAATCTATGGTGTAACAAAGTCACTGCATTTGGGCGCAGGTGCCGTTCCCCATGGCATGATCGGAACGGTGGACGTGGAATTCTGCGGGCTGCCCTCAATCAAGCGGTCTGAATAGGCAAGGTAAACCATAACATTGCGCTTGGCATCGCAGCCCCTGACGATTTGCATGCGCTTGAAAAACAGCGACCTGCGCTGCTGGTACATTTCCTCGCCCTGTTTGAATTTCGCCTTGATGACAACGGGTCCGGTTTGGCGGCAGGCGAGCGACGTTTCCGACCGCTCCTCGGCAAAACCCGCCCAGCCTTTCCAGCCCCCGATTTCCGGCAACGTGAAATAACAGGCAACCCCGCTCACCTGCGGATCATCAATGACGTAAGTCGCAAGTTTCGCATCCGGCGAAAGCAACCGCCACACCGTGGTCTTCTTGAAGATCAGCTCGGGATCATCTGATTCTTGTGCCGCCACCGGTGAAAGGCAGGCGGCCATGGCCAAGACTGCAACAATTGACTTCTTCATGACGTCCTCCATTGCAGTGAAATGGTGTAGATGCGGGTGAAATCAAGCCATTTTTCCAAGACGCTCAAATCCCGCTCCAAGGTCAGCGATCAGGTCATCCGTGTTTTCAAGGCCGATGTGAAACCGCAGACAAGGTCCGGCAGCAGTCCATGCCGTTGCCGTGCGGTGTGGCTCGAACGGCACGACGAGGCTCTCAAACCCGCCCCAGGAAAAGCCCATTGAGAACAGTTCCAATCCATCCAGCATGGCTGCGACAGCTTCTTCACGCACCGGATTGAGCACGATGGAGAACAATCCGCTTGCCCCGGTAAAATCACGCTTCCACAATTCATGCCCTGGGGCATTGGACAGGGCCGGGTGCAACACCGTGGCAACTTCCGGCCGCGATCTCAGCCACTCAGCCATCGTGATGGCATTGCGCATGTGCCGCTCCATGCGCACGTCGATGGTGCGAAGCCCCCGCAAAGCCAGATACATGTCGTCCGGTCCGGCAAACAGGCCCATCGTTTCATGGCACTCCTTGTACTGCGGCCATGTTTCCTTGTTGCAGGTGACAACCCCCAGCATCGCATCCGAATGACCGACGATGTATTTTGTCGCCGCCTGCACCGAAACATCGCAGCCATGCGCGAAGGCCTTGAAATAATGCCCGCCGCTCCACGTGTTGTCGATGATCGAGATGACACCGGCTTTGCGCGCGGCGTCGGCGATGGCCGGCACATCCTGCACTTCCATCGTCTGCGAGCCGGGGCTTTCGCAATAGATGACACGCGTGTTCGATTTGATCAGTGTACGGATGTTTCCTGCAATCAGAGGATCATAGTAGGTGGTCTCGATGCCAAGTCCTTTGAGGAATGTGTCACACAGATGCCGCGTGGGATGATAAACGGTATCGGTCATCAACAGATGGTCACCGGATTTCAGAAACGCCAGCAGCGCCGCCGTGACTGCCGCGAGACCGGACGGGCAGGCCTTTGTATCGTGCCCGCCTTCCAACGCCGCAACAGCCGTTTCAAACGCCCGTGATGTGGGCGTCCCCTTGCGGCCATAGATGTACTCCTGGTTCCGCGTGTTCAGCGTCTCGACATCAGGAAACGTGATGGTGGACGCACGGTAGACCGCCGGATTGACCATGCCATGTTCAGTGAACTCACGGCCTGCGGTGACCAACTTGGTTTCCGGCCTGATGTCTGCAGGTACTTTCTTTTTTGCCATGGCATCCCTGTGTGCGCTAAGCTTCAGTGGCTAGCACGGGAACTGTGTCCGGGGGAACCATGTCTGAAGAGTACAAGATGTCGCCGCTGGGCGAAATTCTGATGTCCGTTTTGCGCAAAGGCACCTGGGCCGCCGCCGCCCTCATTCTGTCGTTTGCCGGCATTCTTTTGTTTCAGCGGCGCACGCCATCAGGCTCGATCCAGTTGCAGGAGGGTGACATGGCATTCCTCGGCGTGCTCGCAGTCCTGTTGCTGTTGGCGGTGTACCTCATTCGTGGCATCAAAAAGGAACTGGAGAATCCCGGCAAATGAAAAACCAAACCGGCTACATTCCCGCCGCACTGGCGATTGCCTTGCTGTTCGCCGCATCGCTTTTTCTGGCGCAAGGGGCATCAGGCGTGGGACCGCTGAAAAGTTGGATATCCGCCAGCGTGGCCCCCTCTGTACCGCAATCAACGCCAAGCGAGAAAACAGCTGGTGGCGGTAATGGCTGGTAGAGCTTGCCCTGATCCCGATACTCCGGCAAATGCTCGACGACCGCACCATGACGGATAATTTTTTGGAAGAGGACTCATGAATTCCGAAGCCCGCATTGCCGACAAGAAAGACTGGATCAAAGGTGCCACCGGCGACTGGGAGATCATCATTGGCCTTGAAGTTCACGCCCAGGTGTTGTCCAAGGCCAAGCTTTTTTCAGGCGCATCTGCTGAATTCGGCGGTGAACCCAATGATCATGTATCGATCGTCGATGCCGCCATGCCTGGCATGCTGCCCGTAATCAATGAATTCTGTGTGGAGCAGGCCGTGCGCACCGGTCTTGGCCTGAAAGCCCAGATCAACAATTACTCCGTCTTCGACCGCAAAAACTATTTCTATCCCGACCTGCCGCAGGGCTACCAGATTTCCCAGTTCAAACAGCCCGTGGTGGGCGAGGGGACAGTCACGGTTGATCTGGATGGCGGCGTTGCCATTGAAGTGGGTGTCGAACGCCTGCATCTCGAACAGGATGCCGGCAAATCCCTGCACGACCAGCATCCCAGCATGAGTTACGTCGATCTCAACCGCTCCGGCTGCGCGTTGATGGAAATTGTTTCGCGCCCTGACATGCGCTCGGCCGACGAAGCCAAGGCCTATGTGACGAAACTCCGCCAGATCATGCGTTACCTTGGCACCTGCGATGGCAACATGGAGCAGGGCTCCATGCGCGCCGATGTCAACGTGTCCGTGCGCAAACCCGGCGCACCATTTGGCACCCGCTGTGAAATCAAAAACGTCAATTCCATTCGTTTCATGGGACAGGCCATCGAATACGAAGCCCGCCGCCAGATTGGCGTGCTGGAAGACGGCGGCAAGATCGACCAGGAAACCAGGCTCTACGATGCCAAAAAAGGCGAAACCCGCTCGATGCGGTCGAAAGAAGAAGCCCATGATTACCGCTATTTCCCCGATCCTGACTTGTTGCCGCTGAAGCTGGAACAAGCTTGGGTCGACACCATCAAGGCGTCGCTGCCGGAATTGCCCGACGACAAGAAAGCCCGGCTGATCCGGGACTATGGACTGTCGGCTTACGACGCTTCCGTGCTGGCTGCAGAGCGCGCGTCTTCGGATTTCTTTGAATTGGTGGCCAAGGGCCGAGACGGCAAACTCGCCGCCAACTGGGTCATCAACGAGTTCTTTGGCCGCCTCAACAAGGAAGGCAAAACCATCGAAACAACTCCGCTGTCCGCCCCCCAGCTGGGCGCGATCGTGGATTTGATTGCATCCGGCGAAATCAACGGCAAGATCGCCAAGGACGTCTTCGAAATCGTCTGGACCGAAGGCGGCGACCCGGCTCAAATCGTCGAACAGCGCGGCCTCAAGCAGGTTACCGACATGGGCGCAATTGAGAAAGCCGTCGACGACATCATCGCCGCCAACCCGGACAAGGTCGAAGCCGTGAAGACCAAGCCGACAATGCTGGGCTGGTTCGTGGGCCAGGTGATGAAATCCACCGGCGGCAAGGCAAATCCGGCGGCGGTGAGCGATGTCCTCAAATCCAAACTTGACGTCTGACGTGCTCCATTCCGACTGTGCGGGGATAATGCAGCAGGCGTGTTTAGCACTATCACACGAGTCGATGTCGAAGAAATCTTCTAAGCTGACATGTGTTTAGCGGCAACTGCACCGGTACTAAGAATAATACGCGACACCAAGTTCGCGCGCGTGGACATCTGGCAAGTCCGTACGCTTCACAGAATTGGGGTTCTCCGAGCCATTCTCTGAGAAAACGCTGGCTGGCGGTGTCTTGTCGTGCGCTTGAGCTTGTTTGTGTGAAGCATGGATCATCTCGTGTAGAAGCGTAGCTTCCGATACGTCTCGGTTTTTGCAGTTTAGAAAGACGAAGGGACTGACTATTTGGCCGTCAATCGTTTTGCCACGGAAGGTTTCTCCGAAACGGGAAACACCCATCTTGACGATTATGACACGTAGTACGTTTTGCAAACCGGGCCGTACAGTCTCAAACGCCTTGCGAATTTCGATAATATCATCTTCGATAACAAAACCCTGTGCCGTTGGCAGCTCGTCAGGTTTCGCGCCTGTGCCAAACTGCACGTCCAGCGACATGCCGTGGACGCCGAGCATAGTATTGGCAGCGTTGATTTGGGCGGCAAGATTGAATGGTCCAACAGTGTCCTTGGTGATTCCAAATACCACGCGTAACTTCTTGCCGAGCTGTTGTGGAGCCGTAATGGGCCCACTAGCGGCTGCAGTGACGCCAAAAAATTGCCTATTCTCGGATAATGCCAAGCCGCCAATTGCACATTCACCAATTGGGATACATGTATTCTGCCTTTTCAACATTTCTTCGTCGAGTTGAGCAATTGTCATGCGACCAACGATATTGTCAGCGGTAGTCTGATAGGCCCGATTAATTATCGCGCGCCGCTGCTTGAAATTCAGAACCGCTTTGGCCGTCGAAGGGCCATAGTCTTGCTGCAGCAACTCTTGCCGGTCGATCTTGAGATCGCCGATCAATTCAAGTGCATGTTGCACTTTTCCGACATGTAAACCTTGTGTCCCCAAAGTCAGATGCGCCTGGTCGCTGATTGCGCACGCTTGAAGAAGAGCATCACTGGCGAAAAGTCGCGACCTTAACAACAAGCTTTTTCGACCCTTTCACAATGAAATTCCAGAGGGACCGTTCATGAACCCTCTCATAACAATTGCCCAATGTACACAGGATTGAGTGTGACGGCGTTTTCCGGTGGACCCCGCAAGGTCAAAACCAAACCCACCATGCTCGGCTGGTTCGTGGGCCAGGTGATGAAATCCACCGGCGGCAAGGCAAACCCGGCGGTCGGAGTGATATGCTGAAGGCGAAACTCGGGGTATGAGAACGGGTTGGGGACGGGCGGAAAAAAGCCCAAACAGTCCGGACCAGCGCTTGCAAGTGCGGCAAGCACTCCATTAAAAAATTAACTCATAGTTTCAATATCTTATTAACACATTTCCTTTTCCCGCGCGGCCTGCTATAGTCCGTGTGCTGATTATAGCATTAGATATGTGTGTGTAGGAGTATAAGACTATGGCGAAGCCCGCCAAGAAAGCGGCAAAAAAGCCCGCTGCGGCAAAGAAGGCACTGCCCAAGAAAGCGTCAAAGCCAACTGCCAAATCCAGGGCCCCCACCTCGCGCGGCCCCACCCCTGCGGAAAAACAGCGCTTTACCCTCTATGGTTTTGCTGGTTCGACCGCGACCTATACGGCAGCCCTTGGCCTGTCGCTGATGCGCCACCCGTTTTCCTATATGCACGTCAGCCTGCGCGACGGTGCGCACAAGCAGGCGGACTTCCTGGTCAAGAACCGCTTTGCCCAAGTTCCCGCCTTGCGCGATGGGCAAGCCTATTTCGTCCAATCCTCAGCCATTTTGCTGCACCTGTCAGAATCACTCGCCAAATTTGATGGCAAAACGCCGATTGAACGCCAGCGCATCCGCGAATGGCTGTTCTGGCAGTGGGACAAGCTGGCAGTACCCGTGTTTCGCTTGCGCGCCCGCAGCCGTGGCTTTCGCCAGTTTGGCGAAGAAGTGCGCTCCATGTATGACGCCGATGCCCGCGCCGCCCTCGCAGTGCTCGAGCACGAACTCATAAGGTCTGAGTGGATAGCCGGCAAGAAGGCGACAGCCGCCGATATCGGTGTTTACGGCGTGATCCGCTTTGTGGGTGACGCCAACCTCGACCTCGGCCCATACCCGCATGTGTTGAGTTGGAAAAAAAGGTTTGAAGAACTGCCAGGCTTTGCTACGCCCGAACAGTTGCTGCCAATGGAGAGCAGGCTGATTTGACCAGGGAGTTGACGTGATCGCCAAAGCGGGCACGACCGGAAAACCTAAGCCAAAACCAGATACCGCACCTGAAAAGACCAAAAAGAAACGCCGGGGAGCGTTCAGCGCGTCCCTGGGTTTGCTTCTTGGTTTGTGCGGCCTCATGGGCACGCGGCTGGGCCATCTTTGGGCGGCATTCGATGTCTTCTCGCAGTTTACCGTTCAGTTTGCCTTTCTGACGGCGGCTTTTGCGCTGGCGATGGTGTTGCCGCGCTTCAAGGTGCTGGCGGCCATTGTGATTTTTGCCAGCTTGCTCGCCGCTTACGGCGCATGGCCACATCTGGTGTCAGGTGACGGCAAACCCCCGGTGGTTGAAGTGGCCGCCAATGAGCGGGCGCTGCGTGTGGCTAGTTACAATACATATCGCCCCAATCTCGATTTCGATGCCCAGGTTGCGAGCGTCCGCAAACTCGACGCCGATGTTGTGGTGCTGCTAGAGCTCGATGAAACCAAGCGCCCCATTCTCGATCGCCTGAAGGACACCTATCCCTTCCAGCATTCGTGTTTTGAACTGCAATACTGCTACCTCACCATTATCTCGAAAACACCGTTGTCCAACGTGAGTGCGCTCGCCATCTGGGAAGGACCGCCGCACACGAGAGCCATGTTGGGACCCGAGTTCGGCAATGTCACAATCATCGGGGTGCACACCACCCGCTTTCCCCATTCGCGCGCCCAACTGACGCAAGTTCGCGCCCTCGTGAAAGCGATGGAAGTCATTCCCGGCCCTGTCATTGTCGCTGGCGACTTCAACACCACACCATTCTCGCGCGTTGCCTCCACCCTTGCCAACGGAGCGGGGCTGGTGCGGCACACGAAATTGCCGAGCTGGCCATCGCAATTGCAATTGCCGCAACTGGCCATCGATCATATTTTTACCAGCCCCACCATCCGGGCGGTCAGTAGCCAGGTAATTGGTGACTCCGCCGGTTCCGACCACTTCCCCATCGCCATGACATTCGCGGTCCCCCGGAAATAAATTGGGCAATCCGCAGGCACGGTGAACAGGGCCTCTATGGCTTGCGTAAACAATTCTGTAGTTTTTCCTTAAGCCATTGAAATATGGTGCATTAACAGGAATTTTAGCATCCAGAATGGGCCTTTGTTAAGCCTGTCGCTTAAGGTTGTTTTTGAAATCTCCCGCCAGACTGCAAGCCATGAACGGCCACATCTGCACCGTTCGACGGGAGCGCTGAACACATGAATTCAGGCACCAGGCGTCAAGCAGACAGGGTGATAGACATGGCACTGAATCTTACCGCGACAATCGATCAAACGCCGAATCCGGCAACAGCAACGGCGGATGAACTGCTGAACCTTGCCTTGAGCTACTCGCTGGGACGTGGAGTGGTGCAAGACATTATCTCCGCTCACAAGTGGCTCAATCTGGCCGCCATGAAGGGCAGCAAGGCGGCCTTGCAATATCGTGGCGAACTGGCCCGCGAAATGTCAGCAAGCCAGGTGGCCGAAGCCCTGCGCCAGGCGCGGGCACTGCTCACCATTCACTGAATTTTGGAAGGCGACAGGAGCAGGGCCCGCGTGACACACACCACGTGGGCCTTCCCTTCAATAATCGATGTTGTAATCCCCGCCCGAAACTTCCGGATCGGATGAAAAGCGGTTCATGTAGCTGTCACGCACCGCAGCGTTGCGGCGGCGCAGATAGATCTCGGTTTCAAAAATGTCCGCCTGCTGGTTGATCTCGCCACGCTGGCTGTCGAACTCCGGCACGCTTGAGACGTCTGTCGAATATCCCGTGCCAAGCGGGATGAATGTCTCATAAGCCGCAGCCGGATTGGCCAAAACCAACAATAAGCTACATGCCAAAACCAAACTCACTCTACGCATCACATCCCTCACCCATAGCCCCGCGCCAACAATCAAGGCCGCAACCTAGCCGATCTTTGCGGCAATGCCACCAAGAATGTGTTAACTGCGATGCCCTTGCACCCGCCCCCAAATCACGGCAAAAGCCGCTGCATTAGCCCAGTGCGGAGACGTGGCCGAGTGGCTGAAGGCAACGGTTTGCTAAATCGTCATACGCTGTAAGGTGTATCGAGGGTTCGAATCCCTCCGTCTCCGCCAATTTCAGTGCTTGTGCAACCGCACAATCACCTTCTCCGACAACCGCTCCAACAGTGATGGCCGCATCGCGCGCGTATAGTCCGCAACCAGTCCATCCACCGCAGCACTGGGCTTGATGGGTGCGAAACTGCTCTCCAGCGTGATGGCAGCACCATTCCGGCCCGCCCGCTGGATGGCGAGGGTGAGTTCGGTGAGATGCAAGGTAAAATCATGCGGCGGAAATGCAGGGCGTGACTGCTGAATGGCTTGGGCGAGTTCGGCCACGCCGATGGCCTTGTCCTGCTGCCCGAGTTCCTTGCGCCGGATCGCATGAATGACCTGCCGCGGAGACCACCACTTCACAGCCGGAAGCACATCGCGGCCATTTGCGCCGGGTGCTGGTACCCGCAAAAGCTTGAGCCGCCGTCCACCAACACCGAACAGTTTCTGCAAAAGCGTATTCGTCCGTACACTGATGGACTTGCGGGCGTTCAGCGCCAGTTGGTTGAAACGCTCAAAATAGACGGGGCTTTGATAGTGCCTATAGGTGTCAGCACTCACAATGCCCTTGTTGCCAATGATGCGCATGCGGTGGTCATAGGGCACACCGATGCTGCACGTCACCCGGCCAATCACGCCGGATTTGAAAGCCAGACACGCCACCGAAAAATCCGGCGTATCAGACGGATTGAGTATTTCGTTCGTCTTGTCGGGAAGTGACACAGCGGAAAACGCGGTGACATGTTCGACAGGGCCAAACATGGTGAGCAGCCAGGTCAGGTGATAGCCCACATGCTCGAACGTGCATCCCTGTTCATATTCATGCAAGTAGGGCCACGGCGCACCACTGCGGCTGCGCCAGGTCTCAGGCTGCATCTTGTAAATCACGTTGTCGTCGAACTCAGCATAGACGATGCGGACATCGCCCGCCAAACCGTCCCGCACCGCTCGCCACATGGTCTGCGACGTGTCGCTCAAGGCGTTCGACGGAGCACATGAAAGGCGCAAGCCCCGTGACTCCGCCAGGGTAAAGAGTGCAACGGCCTGCACCATGTCTGTAACCAAGGGCTTCTCGGAATACACATGCTTGCCGGCATTGAGTGCGGCCTGGGTAACGTCGTAGTGACTTTCAATGCTGGTGAGGTTGAGGACAATTTCAATGCTGGCATCGGCGAGCAAGGCCTCGGTACTCGCATAGGCGTGCAGTTTGTAGAATGCGGTTGCCGCCTTCAGGCGCACGGCATCAATATCGGCAACTCCCGCGATTTCGAGATCGGCATGCCTCGCCCATGTCGCCATGTAGTGGTCAAAAACGTAGCCGCAGCCGATGATGCCAATGCGCATGGCTGATGTCAGCTTTTGCCGCGTGCGGATGAAAATGTGCGCTGCGCCTGCGTGATCAGCTGCATGATCTCGGTGCTGCGTGCATGTGGTGCCACCGGGCTTTCAATGAGACCAGCTTCGATGCAACGGCGTGCTTCTTCGGCCTGATGAATATAGCCATTGCCCTGGTAGTATCCCGACAAAGACGTGCCACCACGCCTCGCCATGAGCATGCCACCTGTGCGCTGCATGAGCCCTTGCACCAGACTGCTTTCGCGTTGGCGTTCAAATTTTGACCCGCGTCCGGAGGCTCGCGCCGTCGGGGAAAATGTCTCAATCGTCGCGCGGAATGGCCGGTAAATCGGCGCCGCAACCCGGATGACGCCGCTGGTGCCCTCAATGACAAGATCATTGCCAAGACGCGTGCGCAAGCTGCAACGGATGGTGGAAAGCACGCCTGATGAATGCCGCAACACCACAGTTGCATCCTCATCAACATCCGTGCCGCCCATGGTGGCAACGGCGGAGGCAAGTGCGGCAGGTCCGGCAAACGCCAGGGCCAGCGCCAGACCATAGATGCCGCGATGCGCCAGTGCACCACCACCAAGCTGGCTGTTAAACTGGTTGTCGGCGGCTTCCGGTGTGTTGGCCAGGCCGAAACTTGCGGAGATTGAGCGCACCTCACCAATGCGTCCTTTGCGTAACTCTTCCAGCAAGGATTTCACCAAAGGCAAATGCAGCGTCCACAAGCCTTCCATGCAAAAGGTTGAAGCTGCCTGGGCCGCATTCACAATCTGTTGCGCGTCATCCGCTGCAAGCGCCAAGGGCTTCTCGATCAACACAGGCTTGCGGGCTTTGAGCAGGGCGATAGCCTGCTCGGCGTGCAGGCTCGGCGGCGTGGCGATGTAAACACAATCCGCTGCCAGCGTGCTGCACGATTCAAAGCTTGGTGCCACCTGTGCAATGCCAAGCTCCTTGGCGAAACGTTGCGCATGCGCCGCCGTCCGCGACCACACATAGGTCACATCGTGTTGCGGATGCTCCTGCAGCGCAATGGCGAACTTCCGCGCCACATACCCAGTGCCTATGATACCCCAGCGAAACATTGTGCGACCTTTCCCACCCACCTGTTAAAAAACAGGTAACTGCCATGTTTGGCTTTCGATGAGCCGTTCCACCAGGGAACCCATGCGATCAGCTTCCACATTGGCGAATGCAAACCGCAGGTAATCTTCCTGGTCCACGCCAAACATGGACCCCGGCAGGCACAGGAGATCATGCTCCATCGCCAGTCGCTGCGCTACGTCTTTGGACGCCAATTCCCGGAACGGATGTTTCACATAGGCAAAATAGGCCCCACTGCTGGCCAACTCATAGGTCAACCGCGAGTCCTTAAACGCCCCGCGCAAGGCGGCCAGACGCGTTGCCATCAAATCGCGTTTCCCTTGTTTCCAGTCATCCAGTTCGCCCAGTGCAAAGTGCACCGCCCGTTGCGAAATCTGCGGCGGGCAGATCGTCATGGTGTCGAGGACTTTGGCGGCCTCGTGCAGCAGTTTTGGTCCGGCGGTCATGGCTCCCAGCCGGTAGCCGGCGACCGCGTAGATTTTTGAAAAGCTGTAGAGGTGAATCACCGTTTCTTCCCAATCCGCCTGGTGGAACAAGCCGTGCGATGGTGCAGCGTCGGGGCGGAAATCACGGTAGGTTTCATCCAGAATGAGGGCAATGCCGCTGTCCCGGGCAAATTCAAAAAACTGCGCAATCACCTCTGGCGCATAAATCGCACCCGTCGGATTGTTGGGTGTGCACAAGACAACGGCGCGGGTGCGCGGCGTGAGTGCCAGTACCGCGTCCGCTACGCGCGGGCTGCCCTCCGGCGTGATCGCAGGAATGGTGCTGCAATCAATGCCCAGCATGGTGAGCCACATGTGGTGGTTGAAATAATGCGGCACCGGCATGATCACATTGTCGCCGTGCCCCGCCACACTCATAACGGCTGCCGCAAAGGCCTGGTTGCAGCCTGTGGTAATCGCCACATTGGCTTGCGAAAGGGACGCGCCATAGGCGGCTGACATCACACCTGCATAGGCCTGTCGCAATTCCGGCACACCGAAGATATCGGTGTAGCCACCCGTTCCCGGCAACAGCGCCAGCCGCCCGATTTCTGCTTGTAACTGTGGTGCAGGCGCATAGCTGGGGACGGCCTGGCACAGGTTGAGCAGCTCCCTGTTGCGCAAACCGGGTCTGGCCCAGCTCATGGCCTCGGCGATCGGTGGAAACGCAACACGCGAGACGAAAGGGGAGAACTGGGTCATCATTCATGCCTGAACTTGGTTTTTCCGAACTTATAAGGCAAATAGGTTGCCATGGAACCCGTGACCATCAGCAATCTTCTGAAGCTGCGCAATGCGTGGCTGAAAGGCGATGCCGGTGACCATGAAACAGCTGACGCCCGCGCCGACATCAGCCGCCGGATATCCCACGACTACCCGGTATTCGAGGACGTGCGCGACCACCTGATTGCCAATTCAGATGCCTATTTGCGGGGACAAAAATCCGACTCCCATCCGTTGCAAGCCGAAGGAACGGCACTTCTCGAAGTGCTGCTGGCCGCCAATTTGGCCTTCCGCAACCCGGAAGGAACTGCTGTATGCGAACTCGAAGGCCGCAAATACCTGTCTGGTGGCTGGCTGGAGGAACTGGCCTGGCTGGCAATACGCGAAGCAGGGGCGGACGAAGCAATCTTTGGCCAGGTACTGGGCTGGAAGGTGAAAGAATATTCCGGCGAGAATGAAATTGATGTCATTGCCCGCAAAGGTTCCGCATTGGCTTTCGTGTCATGCAAGGCCCTGCGCTCCATGTTTGATGTACACGACCGCAAACACCGCAACCGCCTGATGGACGCGGTTCACGAGGCCGATAATCTCACCGATCACTTCGGCCGCGGTGGTGAAAAGGTGGCAGTACTCGTTACAACCGACCTGTTCGATGAAATGCGCGGCGTTGCCCGCTACAACGCATTGATGGGCAAGGCAGCAGTGCTTGATGTCCGCATCATTCCGCTGGAAGAACTGGATTGGCACAAACTGGTTGATGCCATGCGGTGCTTGTGGGACACCACCGCTCAAGAGAGAGAAAAAATATGAAAGTCGTGAAGTTTGATACCGTCGGCGGTCCGGATGTTCTTCAGTACACGGATGGATATCTGGCGGCACCGGGGCCGGGTGAAGTGCAAATCCGCCATCACGCCATTGGTTTGAACTACATCGATACCTATCACCGCAGCGGCCTTTATCCTTTGCCCTTGCCCAGCGGCATTGGCCTTGAAGCCAGCGGTGTGATCGAGGAACTGGGGGCAAACGTGAAAGGCTTCAAGGTCGGCGACCGTGTGGCCTACGGCACCGGTCCGTTGGGAGCCTATGCGGAAGTGCGCAACTTTCCGGCCAACCGCCTGGTTAAACTGCCCAAGGAAATTGCCGACGAGACTGCCGCCGGCATGATGTTGAAAGGCATGACGGCCCGATACCTGCTGCGTGCAACCTATAAAGTGAAGAAGGGTGAGACCATTCTGTTGCATGCAGCAGCAGGTGGTGTAGGCCAGATCGTGTCGCAATGGGCCAAGGCCCTGGGTGCACGCGTGATCGGCGTTGTCGGCACCGAAGAAAAAATGGCCATTGCCAAACAGCAGGGCTGCGCCGAAGTGATCAACAGCAGCACGGATAACATCGTGGCACGCGTTCGCGACCTCACCGATGGCAAGGGCGTGCCAGTGGTCTATGATGGCGTGGGGCAGGCGACATTCGCGGCGTCCCTCGATTGCCTGTCGCCACGCGGCATGCTTGTGAGTTTCGGCAACGCCTCCGGCCCGGTGAAGGCCTTCAACCTCGGCGAACTTGCGTCAAAAGGATCACTTTACGTGACCCGCCCCACACTCTTCAACTACACCTCCACCGACGAGGATTTTCAGGAAACGGCAGAGGATGTGTTGGACGTGGTCAAATCCGGCAAAGTCAAAATCCCGGTAAACCAGAAATACGCGCTGAAAGACGCAAGCCAAGCCCACCGCGATATCGAAGCCCGAAAGACGACAGGAACGACGGTGCTGCTGCCTTAATCGCTACCCCTCGCAAGCCCCCGGCGAACTGCGGGCCAGCGCCGCCCAGCGGTCACTGCAGGCCGCGCGTGAACAGAAGAACTCGGCCAGCGTTGCCCCATAGACCGCGTGCGCCAGATTGATCGACTGGCCCGTTTGATCAGACAACGTGCTGACCACCATGCCAACCAGATGTCCATTGTCGTTGAACAACGGCCCGCCGGATTCGCCCTTGCGTGTGCTCATGCGCACCACGAGGGCATCAGGATAGCCAAACTTGCCGTAAGCGACTGGCCGCCCAAACCGCATCGACTCCAGACTTCCGATGCGTGCAGTGTCTCCACTCGCATGTGGACGGCCCAGCGAATACACCATCGAACCCCGCGTCAGGCACGAACTGTCCGCCGGTGTGACCGCCTTGCCCGCATAACCGCGCAGCTTGATCAAGGCCATGTCGTTGGCAGGGTTCACATCGATCACCGTGCCGGAATAAATGCGCCCATTGGCGGCCCGCGCCGACACCAGATAATCCTTCTTGTGCGCCACATGCGCAGCTGTCAGCACATACCCGGATGGATCGGCGATGAAACCACTGCCCGAGGTGATGGCAGATTTGCCAGTGTCTTTTTTTGTGTCCTCAAACTTGTTGACCCGGGTGATGGTTAAAGTGACATAGGTAGGGCCTGTGGCCGGCAACAGATGCGCCACCGACTGCGCCACATTCACACCCGCAGGCTCAGCATTCTGCTCCACCGAAATTGTCCGGGTCTCGGTGTCCAGCAATGGCTCGTCTGTGGCAACGCAAGCTGAGAGCGACAATGCTAATGCTAGAAGCGATGCAAGTGTGGCAAAGTTTTTCATTTTTTCCTGATGCGACACCGCAGTAACCCGGCAAAGGTAGTTGAGCGGTTGCTATATCTCATTATCATAGCCGTGACCAAGTTCCGACAATGAATCATGCAACATGTTCAAGTGTGCGTGATACTTCTTCCAGCGACCCACGGAACCTGAGTGAACCGATTGTCGCACTTGCTGGCTGCTGAAAGTGTTCACCGTCCTGCCAGTCTGATAAAATTTCAGACAGGCGTCACTCCAGGGTAAGTCGATGAAATCAATAATTTTTCTTGCTCCATTTTCAAAGTCGGTCGCCAGATCTTCATAGACAACCTCTCTGACACGACCCGGCAACACCCTCTTCCAGTGCGCCATGTAAGTTTCCTCAATCGCATAAGCTTGCGCAAAGGCGTCCTGAGAATAGGTATAGTCATGCTCGCGTGACATGGGGTTTTGGTAGGATGAAATGAAGATATCGGCAGGGTGTCGGCGGCAATGGATAAATTTTGCATTGGGCAAGCACAAGGCGAGATACCCTAGGAACATGTAATTGTATGGGGTCTTCTCGACGATTCGCTTCACACCCGCCCGGGCTATTCCAGTAAGCAAAGTATGCAGTTCAAACCCGCGCGCCCTTAGTTCGTTCTTTTCGGCATTCTCCTCAAGACGCCGGAGCCCATCAGGTTGCCCATACGTTTGGATGAAGGAGGGTTCTGTTTGGTCCAGACGTTCAAGTTCACCGACACCGTCAGCGTCTGGATGCGCGGCAATCAGCTGCTCCACAAGTGTCGTGCCGGATCGGGGCATTCCAACGACAAATATCGGAAAATTGCTGTCGCAGCCTTTGGATGCTATGTTCGTGAAGAGTTCAGTGGTGTAAAACGCTTTCCTCAAGGCAACGGCACTCAGCATGCCGCCTGCATTAAAATGAGAAACACCCAACAAACTCCGCGACTCATGCCACGCATTGAAGGCATCATCATAGCGCTTGTCGTTCTCAAGTAGCCGGCCTCTAGCCAAGAGTAGGTTGCTGCGCAGCACGGTCGGTAAATCAGGCAACCGCAACGCGGCATCAATTTCTGCACCAAGCGTCGAGGCAAGCCCGTCATTGCGTGCCAAAGCCAACTTTTGCAATCCGTCGAACTTATGGGCCGGAATTGACTTCAAGGTCTCGAAATGGGCTTGGGCTTGGTCCAGCCGACCGAGGGACAAACAGCAATCAAACATGGTCCGCTGGATTGCTGCACGGTCTGCGTCGCTACGTGCCAAACCAAGAGCTGTCTCGGCATGTGACAGAGCGAGCTGTCCCTTGCCCAGTGTGAGATGATAAATGGCCGAGGCCCAGTGGATGAGATGCGACTGCGAATTGAGTTTGAGCGCACGTTGCAGCAGCGGCAAGGCCAACTCAAACAATTTCAGCTCAACATACAACAGGCCAAGCATGTGCAGGATGTTGATATTCTGGGGAGCCTGCCGCAGCGCCGTTTCGGCCTCCAACATGGCATCAACTTTACGGCCTTGAGCAGCAAGGCTGGACGCGAGAAGAAGTCTCACATCCGGATCGTTAGGAAAGCTTGCCAGAATTTGCCGTGCTCTTTCCTGTGCCGCACGTCCCCGCCCTTGGATGATCAGGCCCTGGAGTTGCACAAGGGCTAGGCTTCTTTGGGTCTCTTTCCGGCCAACTGCGTTTCGATTCATGCCCAGTCTCAAGAATATTCAGTCATGTAGCCTGTCTGAATTCGTGCTTTGCCCAACATGCCAAGCAATGCAACAAAAAAACGGCCCGATTTCGCGGGCCGTTTTCTCAATTCAAATCCTTTTCGGATTAGAAACGATAGACTGTAACGAGGTCAACCTGCGTGCGGTCATTGCTACCGCCTTCTGGGTTGATCCACTCAGCTTCGAGACCAATGGTCAGCTGCGACACTGGATCATAGTAAATGCCAGCCAAGACAGCGCTTTCATCAGCAATATCGCTCGAGCTGACTTGGTTGAAACCAAGTTCAGCATGGATTGTATCGCTCATGTTGACACTGGCAAGGATGTTAGCTTTCCAATAGTCCACGTCGGCATGGCCATGGAAAGCGCCGGCTGACATCGAAATGCTGAACATATCGAGGTTGAAGCCCAAGCCTGCAGCAACCTGCCATGCGTCATCTGGGCCAGCGCCGTCATTGTTCCACCAACCGGCGGACACTTCTCCAGAGATCATGTCACCCGCATACTTGACTTCTGCCGCAACGCCAAGAGCGCCATCGTCATCCGCAAGGTTATCCGTGCCATCATCTTCCAGCGCAATGGCAAAGCCAATTGGGCCACTGGCGTAGCTCAAACGGATCTGCGATGCATCGCCGTGGCCGTAGCCAGCGTTGGCGTTGTCCGTGTAGTAGCAGTTGCACTTGCCGTCATAGCCATAACCAATGCCCGACAGCGAACCAGTGTAACCACCGCCGAGCGTCAGCTCGGGGGTCATTGCCCAATAGCCCCAATATTCAGGTGACGTCACGTCGCCAGGTGCTTTGCCTGTGCCAGCATTGGCGCGGAGCACCATGAGAGCACCGATTTCACCAATTGCCGTATCGGTTTTGCCCGAGATCTTGACTTGGCCGCGCGAACGCACGCCCACTTCTTCATCGCCACCACCGGACACATAGTCGTCAACAAGACCATCGCCGTCGAGGTCAGCCAAAACAACCGGATCCCAGTTGTCGTTGCGCACCACGAGGGCGGCACGGGCGAAGCCTGTGATTTCGACGACAGTCGACGCAGGAGCATCAGCTGTAGGAAGAATGCTGATTACAGTTGCTGTATCACCATAGTCCTTGTCCGCTTCCAAGCCAGGCACCACTGACGCTTGGCCTTTGCCGATCGACAGCAACTGATAACCAGCTGGAACAGCCGGAGCTGTTTCCATAACGGCCATGCGGTTGTTCAGGGCTTCAATCTGAGCCTTGAGGTCCGACAGTTCGTCGGCACGTGCGCTCACCGATACAGCTGCAACTGCGGCTGTAGCGAGAAGAGCAATTTTCATCATTTTCATTACTTGTTCTCCCAAGTTCCTTGGAGTTGAAAGCCCCCCCCGATCCCCTGCAAGTGAATAGGTTGGGCGATGTACGAGTCATCGCACACGCCGCATTACTCGCCTGCCTCGTCGTTAAGGTCAACTAAGAAGGCCACTCAAATGCCAGTATTTCGCCACATGTGGCGCGGGCGCAACACCGCACTGGTTGCTAACGGAAGGTAAATTTATGGATTTAATACATAGGCTTAAGAAAGTGTTTAAAGAGTCGCAGGCAAGAGTTTTTGCTTGTCTGGCACCTTGGTGCATGTGCTAACAATCAGTGAATAACACACTTGCGAGTCGCCCAGGTTGCAATGCCGGTGGCTCACCTACCGGGGGATTTTGCAATGTACCGTTGGCATCCATCATCATGGTTGAAGTGGGCCCCTGTCATGGCCGGTTTGCCCTTCCTCGCCGCCGCCGCCCTGACCTCCCCCGGCCTCCACAAGCAGGTCGCCGAGACAGCAGCTAACACGTTGAAAACAAATCACAGTTGGGCGTCCATCGAATTTGATGGCCGCGACGCCACGCTGCGTGGCGATGCCCCCAGCCAGGAAGCAATTGACGCTGCCGTGAAATCCGTGGCGTTGGCCTATGGCGTGCGCCGGATTGAGGCGGTCACCCGTATCGTCAAGCCCGTGAATCTCGCAGCTCCCGCCGCCGAATCGGTAACATCCCCCACCGGCCAACCGGAACTCAAGGGAACCTGGCCAGAGGGTGATGCCAAAACCCTGTCCGTCGCTGTGGGTGGCAAAACCTATGTTCTGGGCAAGGACCCGGAGTTGATTTCAACCGCAGGCACTTGGACGTTGACACCTTCGGCCCCCTTGCCGCCCGGAACCTATGATATCGTCACCGAGATATCAGACGGCGCGAGCAATATCGTCAAATCGGCAACGCCCGCCAAACTGGTCATCGCCCAACCAGAGCCGACGCCTGTGGTTGAGCCGGAAAAAATGGCGGAAACCGCCAAACCCGCCCCAATCATCGTTCCGCCAACCGTTGCGACCATTCAGAACGATCCGTTGAACCCGGTGATCACGGGAACTTGGCCGGTCAACACCGGGTCTACCCTCGCCGTAGTGGTAGACAACCAACGTTTCGTCCTTGGCAAGAATTCCCAGCTGACCAGCAATGACAAAGGGGAATGGCGGTTGCTGCTGGGCAAGACATTTGACGACGGCCTTCACACTGTCACGGCGGAAATAACGACACCCGACGGCAAAACGCTCGCCGCTCAATCACCAGCAAAAATTGCCATCGACACTGTGCCGCCAACCCGGCCAGAGCTGGAAGTTCCCGATACCAGCAAGCCCTGGCCCTACAAAATCTCCGGCACATGGCCAGTGGGCGATGCCAAGACTTTTGCCATCAGCCTGAATGGCAAGACCTACATTCTTGGCCGCGACATCGAACTTCTGTCCGACACCAAAGGTCGATTTGAGTTCTCACCCCAGACGCAACTGCAGCCAGGCACCTATGATCTCGCATTCAAGCTCACTGATGCAGCAGGCAACGCCACCAATTTCACCTCAAAAGCGGCGATCTTTATTCCGCCACCAGTTCAGGCCGCCGAAGTCGCACCTCCCGCCAAGCCGATGGCGAAATTGCCCGCACCAACAGTCACCGTAGGTGTTGATCTTGTCGGCGCAACCGTAGTGCGCGGCACCTGGCCTACGGACCAGGCAACAGCCCTGTCAGTGACCATCAATAACAAGACATACAAACTGGGTGCCGACGCTAATTTGCGAACCGACGAGCAGGGCAACTGGTCGCTCGTGGTGGAGAAGTCATTGCGCGATGGTGTCTATGACGTCGTAGTCGATGTGACCGATGATCAAGGCCAAACCACCCGTGATACCACAGTAGGTGAGTTGGAAGTCGCATCCACAGTGCCTGCAATGCCGACGGTAACCTCCATCAGCCTTGACAAATTGCCAGCGAAACTCGGTGGCACGTGGGGCAATGCCAAAGGTGAATCCCTGTCCGTCACGATCCCTGATTTGAGGTTGGGCGGACCAGCAGGCACGCCGGGCCTGATCTTTGATGGCACAAACTGGACCCTCGCTGTTCCAGAAAACATTGCTCCCGGCACCTATGATGTTGTCGTGCAAAGCACAGACCGCTTTGGCCGCAAGCAGACAGACGCAACAACAGGCGAACTGCAAGTGAAAGCGCCGCCAGCGCTTGAACCCGTCGCAAAAGCGCCGGACGTGGCAGTCGCAGAGCCAGCACCAGAACCAACGCCAGCTCCAGTTCCTGCGCCAGCTCCAGCACCTGCGCAAACCCGCCCCTACGATTGCGCCGACGTTATTGCCCGGATCAGCGCGGTTTTTCCGATCCGCTTTGAATACAACCGCACCCGCCTTGTTGCACCAAACGATGTGGCGGTCAGCCAATATGCGGCACTCTTGAAAGACACCCGTTGCATGGCGTTGCAAGTGCAGGTCAGGGGCCACGCTGATGATCGCGGACCAGTCGAATACAACCAGTTCCTCAGTGAACTCAGGGCCGACAAGGTCAAGCGTGATTTGGTCGCCGCAGGGGTTGCGCCATCCCGCATCACCACCGTCGGGTTCAATGAATCGCAACCCATGATTCAGGACGTGTCAGAAGACGCCCGCGCCAAAAACCGCCGCGTTGAAATGACACTGTCGCAGTAGGAGCATGCAATGACCGAATTTTTCAATTGGCACGACACGTCAATCCTGTTCCAGCATCATTGGTACTGGTTGCTGTTGGCTTTTGCATTGGGGGCGTGGACGGGCTACCGCACGTGCGTTCCCGCCGATCCATCAATCCGTTAAGGCCGGGGCAAACACATGGTCCATTATTATATCGAACTGGCACTCTACACGGTTTTGGCCTACCTTGCAGGCTGCACACTGGGTGCGGCATACCGCACACTTTTTGGCACTGATTCAGTGCCTGCGCATCAGCCAGCTGTGCCAGCTTATACGCAGCCGCTGGAAAAAACTGTTGTGAACCCCGTGAGCAGTTTCAATCAGCCAGCAGACAGCAATATCAAGACTTCCATTCGCCGGCCCGCACCCGTTTTGCCGCCCACGCACCCGTCGCTGCCGCGCATGGATGTGGAAACGCGGATGACGCGTCCGCACGCATTGCCGACGGCACGCGGCGGCAAGGCCGATGATCTCAAGCAAATCAAGGGTATTGGCCCCAAGAACGAAAAGATTTTGCACAATCTCGGCATCTATCATTTTGATCAGATCGCCGCCTGGAAACCCGAACAGGTTTCGTGGGTTGACGATCACTTGCAGTTTGACGGCCGCATTGAACGCGAAGAATGGATTGAACAGGCCAGGCTTTTGGCCGCGGGTGACTCGTCCGAATTCTCGCGCCTCTACTCTGCTGATGGCAACGCGACCGGCCAGCCCAAAGGCCTGGCAGCCGCCCGCAACGGCCAACCAGACAGCCTGCAGCGCATCAGCGGCATTGGCCCCAAAAACGAAAGAATTCTGCACGAACTCGGCATCTTCCACTTCGACCAGATCGCAAGCTGGACCGCACGGGAGATCACGTGGGTAGACGGGCATCTCAGATTCAACGGCCGCATCGCGCGCGAAGAATGGACCCGCCAGGCCAAACTTCTGGCCGACGGCAACGAAAAGGAATTCCTGCGCCTTTATGGCACGGGCGGTATCAAGGACGCATCAGGCCAGACCCAATCGGGAACCAGAACGCGCGGCTAATCACACTTCGTGACCAACGCCGCAATCGAAGTGCCGCCGCACGACTCTGCCTCTGGCAAAGTCGTTGATGCAACGGTGACTCCGTCGACACCACCGCGGGCAAGATCCGCCGACATCGGCCGCACTGAACCGGGTGCAAACCGCGATCTGTAAATGTGCACGTTTTGCAAAACCTTCTGCACATACTGCCGGGTTTCATGGAACGGGATGGATTCAACCCAGTCAATGGGATCAACATTTGCGCTGCGCGGATCACCATAGGCGGCAATCCATTCTGACACGCGCCGCGGTCCGGCATTGTAGGCCACAAGTGTCAGAATATAGGATCCGCGATACTCAGCCACCAAGTCTGCAAGGTGGGCCGAACCCAGCCGCACATTGTATGCAGGGTCTTCCGTCAGTTTCGCCACGGCAAAAGGCATGCCATATTGTTTGGCCACCAGCCGGGCAGTGCCCGGCATCAACTGCATCAAACCTTGTGCACCCGCCGTGCTGCCTGCCTTTGCATTGAATTCGCTCTCTTGCCGCGACAACGCAAACACCAAAGATTTTTCGACGGGTTTTCCAACCGATTTCCAGTTGGGCAATCCCCGCAAAGGGTAGGCCCATGCATCAATGTCATGGCCGCGCTGCCCCGCTGCCTTGGCAAACCGCAACGCCATGTTGAGACCACCCGCATCATCGACGATGCTTGCAACCGCATTCATGTCCGCTGCAGTGTCAAACCGCGACGACATCGACCACAGAAACAGGTTGAGTTGATCCTTCCGCCCAGTCCGTTGCATGAGGCGGAATGCCCGCACCACTTCATCCTTGCTGACCCGCGCCACGGCAGCGTCGCTGACAGTTCCCGACGCAATGTTTTCCGGTGTGCGGCCAAGCCCCACATGCTCGCGCGCCAGTTGCCCGTAATAGACAGTGCTGTGAGCTGAGGCGGCCTTGAACGCCGCCCGGGCCAATGTCATGTCCTTGGCCGCCAAATGCGTTCGCCCGATCCAGTATGACGCGCGCGCTTTTTCGGTGCGCGTCGGCGCAAGATTCATGAGCGCATTGAAGTGTTTCAACGCCAGTCCGGTATCTTTTTTGTAGCGCAGCGCAATCCATCCAGCGAGGAACTCTGCTTCCACGGCAGATGTGCCCTTGCTCAAGCCATGGTTGCTGGCAATTTTGTAGGCGGTGTTCCAATGCTCGCGCAGTTTGGGACCAACGGAACGCCGCGCAATGATGCGCCGTTCCGTCCACATCGCCTCGGCATCGACCTGTGCTGTTGCTTCTGCCGGAATGGAAGCCAGCACGACACGCGCCTTGCCAAATTTTTCCAGGCGCCGGAAATACCGTGCCAAGACATATTTCATGGCGGGCGCGTCACGCAACGCCACCGGCAGAGAACCAAGTTTTTTCTCGGCACCCGCAGCACCATTGATCAGATACTTGGCAGCCTCGGCGGCGTGCACATAGTCCAAGCCAATTCGTTTGGCATTGCGCTGGGCAGCGTTGGGGGATTGATCCATGATCAGTCGCCACACCCGTGCCTTGTGGTCATTGCCGGAAAGTGTGCCGCCAAATTCTTTCATCACCTGGTTTTCAACCGGCAGTTCGAAATCAACACGCAGCCAGGCCTGTTGCAGGACCTTGCGTCCCTCCTTGGCATCACCGGTTTCAATCAAGGCGCGCGCCAGTGCAAATTGGCCCTCTGCCGTCAACGGCTTGCGATCACTGAAGTGGCCGAGCACGACCGGAGCAGGCGTGCGTTCATTGAAGAGGGCCGTTTCAGCGTGTTTCAAAAAGGTTTCAGACAACGGCCATTTGGGCGCGATTTCGATGAACTTCATCAACCGGCTGTAACCCGCCTTCGCGCCCTTGTCCTTGAGGTACAATAGTTCAACCAGCTTGACGGCAGCGTCGTCGCCAGACTGTTGGGCAAGTTCACCGCCTGTAATAAAGTCACCGGTGAGGGCTTGGTTGACAGCCTGGACACCAAGTCCGGAATCAGGTTCCGCAAAGGCGGCACTGCTGATTACAGGAAGCAGCAAGGGAAGGGGTGCCAGCAACGCAACCGCCATGCAAGACACCCGAAACGCACGCTTCAACACTCTGAAAATCATCACCAAACTACCATCCCAAACAAACATTACACCAAGCCGGGCCGTCAAGGCAATCAACCACCGGTCTGCACCCGCACAACAAGCCCCACAGCTCTCCGCCTATTGATCGTGGCGGCGAAAACGGTTACGCAAGCCCCGCAATGCTAGAATTGTCTGGTTAGCAAGTCCTTACCAATGCGAGGTGACACGTGCAGTTCAAGGGTTCCATTCCGGCTTTGATCACGCCCATGAAGAACGGAGAGGTTGATGAAACTGCTTTCCGAAAATTCATTGCGTGGCAAATCAAGGAAGGAAGCTCAGGCCTTGTTCCGGTCGGTACCACCGGCGAAAGCCCGACTGTTTCGCCCGAAGAGCACAAGCATATCGTTGAGCTTTGCGTGGCCGAAGCGAAGGGCAAAGTGCCGGTGATCGCAGGAACGGGCTCAAACAACACGGCCGAGGCCATTGACTATACCGAACATGCCAAACGGGCAGGCGCTGACGCAGCGCTTGTGGTTGTTCCTTACTATAACCGGCCCACCCAAGACGGCATGTATGCCCACTTCAAGGCCATCGCCGATGCTGTGGATATTCCAATCTTCGTTTACAATGTTCCTGGCCGCACGGTGGCAAACATTTCAGTGGAAACACTGGCACGTCTTGCTGGTGACTGCAAAAACATCATCGGAACCAAGGACGCATCTGCCGATTTGACGCGTCCCTCGCGGCAGCGCCTCATGTCCGGCACCAAATTCATCCAGCTCTCGGGTGAAGATGGGACCGCCCTCGGATTTAATGCGCATGGCGGCGTCGGCTGCATCTCAGTAACCGCCAATGTGGCACCCAGGCTGTGCGCCGAACTTCAGGCAGCGACATTGGCTGGTGACTACGCCAAGGCGATTTCCTTGCAGGACAGATTGATGCCATTGCATCACGCATTGTTTGTTGAATCCAGCCCGGGTCCGGTCAAATACGCAGCAAACCTGCTGGGACTGTGTGAAACGGAGGCGCGCCTGCCACTTGTCCCTGTAACTGAAAGCACCAAGAAAACGGTGCGTGAGGCCATGGTCCATGCGGGCCTCTTGAACTGAAATGTCCTCAAAAAGCGGCGGTGCCAAAGGGCCACGCGACAAGGATGGCATCAAGATCGTCGGCGACAACCGCCGTGGCCGGCACGACTATGAGATCTTGCAAACCTTTGAGGCGGGCATTGAACTTGTGGGTTCCGAAGTCAAATCATTGCGCGTCGGTCGCCTGAACCTGGCCGAGGCTTACGCCGCCATGAAAGGCAACGAACTCTTCCTGCTCAACGCCAATATATCGGAATACCGCGAAGCCAACCGTTTCAACCACGATCCCAAACGCCCGCGCAAACTGCTGCTGCACCGCTCGCAAATATCGCGCCTCGCAATAGGCATTTTGCGCGAGGGCCTGACCATCATTCCGCTGAAATTGTTTTTCAACAAACGCGGTCGCGCCAAGGTCGACATCGCATTGGCACGCGGCAAGAAGCTGCATGACAAACGTGCCAGCATCAAGAACCGCGACTGGGACCGGGAAAAATCCAGGCTGCTCAAAAATCGCGATTGATGGCAATGTGTTGCGACAAGTTCCAGAGGAGGTAGGTGAACCATGATCCTGGTCGCCCTTGGCAGCAATCAGCCCGGACCTTGGGGTGAACCGGCTGCGACTATCCGGCACGCCATTGCGCAATTGGATCGTCATCCGCTGACACTTGTATCCGCTTCCACCGCAATCGTGACCAAACCATTTGGCCGCACCGATCAACCCGACTTCGTTAATGCGGTGGCCAACATCACAACCGCACTCACACCGGACAAGCTGCTCCGGCACTTGCAGTCAATCGAAGCGTCCGCCGGCCGCAAGCGCAATCTCAAGTGGGGACCGCGCACCCTCGACCTCGACATCATAGATTTCAACGGCATGATCAGGAGCGGCGATGCACTGCATCTTCCCCATCCCGGCATCGCCGAACGCCACTTTGTTTTGCAGCCCATCGCCGAAATGGCACCGCACTGGCGGCATCCTGTGAACGGTCTTACGGCGCAACAGATGCTGGACGCTCTTCCGGCTTAATCACGGCTTAATCAACGGTGTGCACAATCCCTCCCGCAGGACAATCGGGTAGGGTGGGTGAGTTGGGTAAAACGTGTGCGTTGCTGGTGGGCCTTGGCCTTGCCGCGTCATCGGGTTTGGCATGGGCGGCCAACACTTCATTCAAAGTCTATGGCGGCATGGGCGATGGATCAGCCATTCCTCACGTACAGCGCACATCAGCGGCAAGCGCAATTCCCCATTCATTGCGCCAACAAGTGGTGGATTTTCCGTCTGCCTACCAGCCTGGAACGATTGTCATCAAGACATCCGAACGCGCCCTCTACCATGTGCTGCCAAACGGCAAGGCCACACGCTATCCCGTTGGTGTGGGTCGCGAAGGATTTTCCTGGACAGGCGAAAACACCATCACCCGCAAAGCCGAATGGCCCGACTGGCGGCCGCCAAAACCGATGCAGGAACGCGAAGCCAAACGCGGTATCGTCCTGCCGGCAATCATGAAAGGCGGCCCTGGCAATCCATTGGGTGCCCGTGCACTCTATATTGGTGATACTGAATACCGCATCCACGGCACCACGCAGCCGTGGAGCATTGGACGGGCCGTGTCATCTGGCTGCATCCGCCTTCTCAACGCCCACGTGATCGAGCTTTACCAACAGGTGGAAATCGGCACACGCGTGATTGTTGAAAGATAATTTTTGCCAGCCGCAGCGATAAACCCTCCATTAACCTAAACAATTTATGTCTTATTGCAATTGGGTACGTAGTGGAGTTGGCGTATGCGCAGTCGGTTCGGTTTTGCACGCACAGTGCAGTTTACATCAAAGTTGTTCATCACCGTGGCCGCCGCTGCCACCTTGGCCGCGTGTTCGGATTCACTCGAGCGCTTTGCTGGCTACGGCAGCAACAATCCGTCCGACGCTGATCCTGTGTACACAGCATCCGTGCCCAAGGCCAAGAAGTTGGCACCGGCAGTTGAGAGCGATGATGTCATCTCGGCATCACCCATTGCGTCAGCACCGTTGAAAACAAAAAAACCCATTTTCGACTACGCGCCATCCATCAAGTCGGCAAAGAACAAACCCAAACTGCAACTCGACCAACAGTCAGTCAGCGCTCCGGTTGATGATGTGGCAACGGATGTCGCAACACTGGAACCGGAACAGGAAGCACCCGTTCTCCGCAAACCCAAAGCCGGCCTGAAAGGCGCAACCGTCCGTGTACAGCCTGGCATGACTCTGTATTCCATCGCCCGCGCCAACAACGTGTCGTTCCGCACACTGGCCAAGGCCAACCGCATTCCCGCTCCCTACAATCTGACAGTTGGAAAGCTGATCCGCATTCCTGGTGTGGCAACTGCATCTTCGCCCGAAGTGGCGGAGGCTCAGCCATTGCCCGTGAAGCGCAAAGGCGGATCGTACACGGTCGCCTCCGGTGACACGCTCTATTCCATCGGCCGCAAACATGGTGTTTCACCGTTCATCATCGCCGATGCCAATGGCCTGAAGAAAAACTCCACGCTCGCCATCGGCCAGTCCTTGAAAATTCCAGGGGTCCGCGCGGCAGCGGTGGCTAAATCCGGCTCGCGCATTTCAAGCGAACCGGAAACAACAGATCAAGTTGCCTCAGCCCAGTCAGACACCGGCGAAACCACGGTGAAGCCGGAAACCAAAACACTGAAACTGCCAGCCGTTGAATTCAAACCAGTTGCCAAGCTTGATGCACCAGCTGTGAAGCAGGATGCACCCGCCGTGGCAGCAGGTGCTCTCGCCATGCGCTGGCCTGCCAATGGCAAGGTCATTTCCGATTTCGGCTCAAAACCAAATGGCATGAAAAACGAAGGCATTAACATTTCCATGCCGGAAGGAACCGCCGTGCGCGCCGCTGAAAGTGGCGTGGTGGCCTACGCCGGCAATGAACTCAAAGGCTATGGCAACCTTGTTCTCATCCGCCACGAAGGCGGCTTCGTCACGGCCTACGCCCACGCCAAGGAGCTGAGCGTCAAGCGCGGCGACACCGTGAAACGAGGCGACGTGATTGCCAGGGCAGGGCAAACCGGTGCCGTGACCACACCACAGCTCCACTTTGAAGTGCGAAAAGGTGCCACAGCCCTCGACCCCTTGAAATTCCTCGGCAAGGCAACCGCGAGCAACTAAATCAAAGGCCCGGGAAACCGGGCCTTTGTGTATTTCTCGAGGTTTGCTGGACGTGAAGAATTACAAAATTGCCAGAGCAATCGGTACAGCAACTTGTGCGATGCTGCTGAGCGTGTCCCAGAAACCTTTCTCGTCGCCCTGAAATACCTTTGCGGCCAAGGCACCAGTTGGCTTCAGGTCCTTCGTGGCTGCCAGGATCACAGGTAAAATACTCGCGACCACGTGAGTTACGTCGTCGAACCAACCTTTTTGGGCCGCGACTGACAGTTGCGACAAGGATTTGCTTTGGATTTGGGGGCTTTTGAGTGCGCCAACAACTACAGGAACGAGCGTCGCAACAATGGATGTCAGGTCGTCAAACCATCCCTTGTCAAATGGCTTGGGTGTTGCAAAGGAAACATCTTTTGTTGGCGGGTTGAAATCCTTCATGCCTGCGACAATGGCGGGGACAATGGTTGCAATTGTTGTCGTGAGTTCACCAAACCAGACCTTGTTCATGGCCGATTGCGGGGACGCTTCAAATCCTTTCACAGGTGGCTGGTAATCCTTCAATGCGGCGGCAATGACAGGTGTGACAGTGCGGACGATGGATTCGATGTCGGACAACCAATCTTTGCTGATTTGTTGCTGGCCCATGGTATTTCCTTTCAAGGTTTGCGTGAGGGGAGGTCCAGATTTGTTCATGCCAGGACCCGCATTGGCATCGGTCGATGGGATTGGCTGATCCCAAAGCAGAAACGCATGTTCTGCGAGGCGGGGAGGCGCTGCAGGCACCTTGAGCATTGGCGTTTGGCGAATACCCAGCTTCCGCAGGTCCTTGCCCGTTTCGTCAAGCAATGCAGCGACGCCGATCTCTCTGCCATTGTCGGCAATGTTTTGCAGTAAGGCAAAGGTGAACACTGATTTTCCATCAGAGAGATCCGTAGATGCGGCCGCGGTTTCGTCGTCCTGACATGCAGACAACATGATGAACTGACGCTGGCCAGTGGTGGGCGGTGGGCTGACGGTGCTGAATGCCTTGCGGGAATATGTCCGTTCGCCGATGACCGCTGATTCAGCGATGGGAGTTGGTGGGCTGCCAAATGACTTGTAGTCCAAGATGGGCCGTTGGTTCGTACTGAAATCCTTTTCGACGTGGGAGGCTGGCGGCGTCCAGAACTTGACCTGCACCCGCTTTGCGCCACCGCCCTTTACAAAGGCCTTTTGCATGCCGCCGGAAAAGCAACTGTCTAGTACAACCGTCAGGCTTCCGGGTGGAACACCTTGCAAGGCTGCCGACAGATCGTCGCTTGTCAGGAAATTGAGGTCGTGGGGAACCAGTGCCTCGATCATGTCCGTTCCTTGTTGGAACGTATAACCGTGTCCCGAATAGTAGAACACGAGATCATCGTCATCACTCGCGTCGGAGATCAGGCGTTTCACGCCTTCGAGGATTGCAGCCTTGGTGGCCTCTCCGTCCTTAAGGCTCGTAATGGACTGGAAGCCGTAGTCCGTGTTCAGCAGTTGCGCAATGCCGTCCGCGTCCTCAATACAGCTGGGTAGGGCATTGGGCGGAGCGTACTCGTTAATTCCAATGACAAGCGCTTTTTTGGCGGGCGTGTGCATCGTTTTCCTGACCATGGCTAACCTCAATAATGTGCTGTGTCTGACCGGGGAATCGGGCAAACAATTTAAAATTGCATAATGTAAGTTTGAACAATTTAAAGTTAAAGCACAAATTGCGTCAAAATTGTGTTTTTTGCTAAATACCAGAAATTTTGCAATTTTTAGTTTAGTCAAGTTGCTATTGGGACGACGTGCTTCCACGACTACGGCATCGTCACGACCAAACGCCAGGTCAGGCCAGACAGGTGCCGTAACCACCCGCCAGCTTCATTTCGAAGTGCGAAAAGATGCAACAGCCCTCGACCCGCTAAAATTCCTCGGCAAGGCAACGGCGAGCAATTGAGCAAACATTTCCTTCTCCCCTTGCGGGAGTAGGTGGCGTGAAGCGCCGGATGAGGGGTACATCCAACCCACACGCTGTTACAACCTGGCGCGTTTAACCGCCCCCTCAACCGTCTCGCGACTGCCGTCGTGATCCACCTTCCCCCGCAAGGGGGGAAGGATGCGCTACTTGTTGCCATCGGGGAAACCGGGCCTTTTTGGTATCAGGTTATGTAATCTGAATTCACCCCCTCATCCCCCGCGCCACCTCCAGCGCGAAATACGTTAGCACTCCATCAGCACCCGCCCGCTTGAACGCCATCAGGGCTTCCAGCACCACCTTGCCTTCATCCAGCCAGCCCTTGTCACACGCCGCCTTGATCATCGCGTATTCGCCACTCACCTGATAGGCAAATGTCGGCACCCCAAATTCGCGCTTCACGCGGCTCACGATATCCAAATAGGGCATGCCAGGTTTCACCATCACCATGTCGGCACCCTCGGCCAGATCCAGCGCCACTTCGCGAAGCGCCTCATCAGAATTGGCCGGGTCCATCTGGTAGGTGCGCTTGTCACCTTTGAGCGTGCCAGATGCACCCACGGCCTCACGAAATGGGCCATAAAAACCAGATGCATATTTGGCGCTGTAAGCCATGATCTGCACATCAGGAAAACCACGCGCCTCAAGCGCTGAACGAATGGCTCCGATGCGCCCGTCCATCATGTCCGATGGTGCAATCACATCGCACCCCGCCTCGGCCTGCACCATCGCCTGCCGCACCAATGCCTTCACTGATTCATCATTGTCCACCTTGTCGTTGCGGATCACGCCGTCCTGGCCATGCGAGGTATACGGATCAAGCGCCACATCACACATGATGCCGATGTCCGGCACGGCCTTCTTGATGGCGCGAACCGCCTGGCAGGTGAGGTTGTTGGCGTTGTGGGCTTCTTCGCCGTCCGCTGTTCGCAGTTTGGGATCGGTGTTGGGAAAAATCGCGATCAGCGGAATGCCCAGCTTCGCCGCCGCTTCCGCCTTGGCCACGATCAGGTCAACCGACGTGCGTTCAACTCCTGGCATGGACGCCACAGGCTCTACCGTTTTCGTGCCGTTGGTCACAAACACCGGCCAGATCAAATCCGACACCGTGAGATGGTTCTCCGCCACTAAAGCTCGCGCCCACGGCGCTTTGCGGTTGCGGCGCAGGCGGGTTGCCGGAAAGCGGGCAAGGGGAAACTGGGTCATGCGCCGACCATAAACGGCAGTTGCGGCGGTTGCAATTAGCCTATCCCGCCTTGCGCTCAATCAGCACATTGAACGAAATCGCGATCCGCTCATCGTCACTAAAATACGGATGAACCATGTGTTTCAGCCAGCTCGGAAACATCACCATCAGCCCGGGTTTGGGATCAACCAGATAGCGCCCGTCAAAAACCTGCACATCCGTGCGCAGCATGTTGACACCAATGCGCGGATCAACCAGTTCAAGCTTGCCATTGGCTTGGTCGTCATTGTCCTTCTTGCCACACGCGACATAGTAAACGCCCGACCAAGTGGACATAGGATGATCGTGCAAGCTGTTGTAATTGCCGCGCCGCGATACGTTGGCCCAACAGGCCGCTTCCAGTCACTTTCGGGTTTAAACTTGGCGTTGGCGACAAGTTTGGTTAACTTGTGCTGTGAATCAACGAGGTCATCATGCGCTCTGTATTTTCTTCTATCTGTGCCGGGTTGTTGGTGTTGGGCGCAGCTCAGGCTTCAACACTGGAAGACGTCAAAAAACGCGACAAGCTGTTGTGCGGCGTCAATGCCGGGTTGCAGGGCTTTGCCCAGAAGGATGAAGCAGGCGTTTGGGCCGGCTTCGACGTGGACTATTGCAAAGCCGTGGCCGCCGCCACATTGGGTGATGCGGCAAAGGTTGAATTCGTGGCCGCCACCGTAGCCGACCGCTTTGACAAATTGGCCAAAGGCGAGATCGACATCCTGGCCCGCAACACCACCTGGACCATGGAACGCGAAACAAAATGGCCGCTGCGCTTCGTTGGCGTGAGTTACCACGACGGCCAGGGCTTCCTGATGAAAACCTTGATGGGTGTCACGTCGGTTTTTAACATGAGCAGCGCTGCCATCTGTGTGGTCAAGGGCACCACCAACCAGGCCAACGTCGATGATTTTTTCCGCGAGCGCGACATGGCCTACACCGCACTCTCGTTCGACACCAGCGACGAGGCCATCAAGGCCTATGACGAAGGCAAGTGCGATGCCTATACCGCCGACCAATCCCAGCTTTATGCCGTGCGCCAGCGGGTGGCAAAACCGGATGACCACATCATTTTGCCCGAAGTGATTTCCAAGGAACCATTGGGTCCCGTGGTGCGCGCCGACGACGCCCAATGGTTCAATATCGCCCGCTGGACACTGTTTGCGCTGGTCAACGCCGAAGAACTCGAACTTCGCGCCGCCAACATCGATGACGAAACCGCCAACAGCAAGAAACCGGGCGTGCGCCGTCTTCTTGGCGCAGAAGGTACATTCGGCACCGATTTGGGGTTGGACAACGCCTGGGCCGCCAGAGCCATCAAAGCCGTTGGCAGCTACGGCGAAATCTTCGACCGCAATTTGGGGGCGGGGAGCAAGCTGGGCATCGAACGTGGCCTGAACGCGCTGTGGAGCAACAATGGGATTTTGTACGCGCCACCGGTAAGGTGAGTATTACATATTGTATAATTATACAATTGATGCTACGATGATATTATGAACAAGCCATTGATCATCCGCAAAGTGGGAAATTCACTCGCTGTAACAGTCTCCGATCTTGCCAAGGAGATGGGGCTGGGCGAGGGCGACCGCGTCTACGCCGTGCGTACCCCGCGTGGCTTTGAAATCACACCCTACGATGCCAATTTCGACAAGGCTGTCGAAACGGCCCGTGGGTTCATGCGCAAATATCCCAACGCAATGAAGAAACTCGCGGAATAACCGACATCATGATTTGGTTGACCAAAAACATGGTGGAAGTCTTCCACCGTGAATCACTTGCTTTGTTCGGCGGTGCCGATGGCATCCGTGATGAGGGCCTGTTGCTGAGTGCACTGGCGAGGCCGGAGAATATTCATGCATACGAACCGGATGCAGATGTCTTCCGGCTCGCAGCTGCTTATTGCACTGGTGTAGTCAAAAACCATCCCTTCATTGATGGCAACAAGCGCACTGGAGCGCTCTGCGCCATTGCGTTTCTTGGTTTGAATGGTATCGAACTGGAATTTGATGAGCCTGAAATCGCCGCAATCATCATTGGCCTCGCAGCGAGTGACGTCAGAGAAGACGAATTGGCGGCATGGTTGCGGAAAAACGCACAGCGTGACTAGAAAAACGCTTCGCAGGAACGCAGTTTGGTTATCAATTCGCCCGTATCAAAATGCTGTTGTGAATCCAAACCGAGCCAATCCTTCGCCGCATCCTCAAACAAATAAGTGCGTTCAGAAAGTTTTTCGATTTCTTTGGCAAGTAGTGGCACAACCCGGTTGTCTCTGCGTCTCACGAGACCATGAAGTGCCTCCGCGCGGGTAAATTCATCTTTGTCTTGCGATCGCCGCATGAGTGCTGCACGTATTTCTGGCCCATCAATCAACACAGTCATGCCAATGCCAGTTGTCGCCCAATCTCGGATTTCAGCATCTGGATCTTCCATCAACACCAGCAGAGCTTTCACCGCGCGCTGCGAAGTGGCACCATTGAGTGCGAACGCCACTCCTTTCCTCACAAGAGGATGTGGATGGTTGGAAAAATCTGACAATGCTTCATCACTCCGACGATTACCAAGATGACCAAGCGCAAAAACTGCCGCTATGACCACTTCCATGTTTTCGTCGCTGGCTGCGAGTCTCAACAGCGTGTCGCAGCATTCGTCTGGAAATCCACGATGGACGCCCGGCCCCCCAAGCTCGCCAAGAATGCGTGCGCCGAGTATTCGCTTCGGCAATTCTCGCGAATTGCAAAGTTCTATGGCGGCAACCAGAACCTCTCGCGAACCTCGTTCATGCAGGGCAACCAAAGCAGCTGTTGCCCTACTCGGTTCTTCCAGGTCAGAGGATTCCAATGCGACACAAATGAGTTCATCCACCGTAAGCTCACTTAACGATTGGAACGGACCAGATGAATTCATTACAATCACTCACCCCACCACCACGTCCCGCCCACTCGCCCCCCATTCGGCCCAGGAACCGTCGTAGAGCGCGTGGTTTTTCGCCCCAATTTGCTCCAGCGCCAGCGTCAGGATAGCTGCCGTAACACCTGAACCGCAGCTCGTAACCACCGGTTTTGACTCATCAATTCGTGCGGCATGGAACACGGATGCAATCTCGCCAGCGCTTTTCATCGTGCCATCGGCGTTCAGCAGGGCAGCATAGTGAACATTCTTCGCTCCCGGCATATGGCCAGGGCGAACGCCGGGTCGGGGTTCAACTTCCTGACCGTGAAACCGCGGGCCAGAGCGCGCATCAGCAACCTGCACACCTTCAAGCTGATTGATCGAGCGCACCATACCGGGTCGGTAGCTGGCCGTGAAAACCGCCGCCGTGTCAGAAGCAATGCCATCCTCAACTGTGCGTTCTTCTGCCACCCATTTTTTCAACCCGCCATCCAGCACCGACACATTGTCGTGGCCCATCACCTTGAACATCCACCAGCACCGTGCCGCAGAAAACAACCCAACAGAGTCATAGCAAACCACGCGGGATGCGTTGCCGACACCCAGCGCCCCGGCTTTCTGCGCAAAAACTTCCGCAGATGGCAACATATGCGGCAGGGCGGTGGCCTTTTCCGAAATGTCATCGATGTCAAAAAACTGTGCACCCGAAATCCGGCAGGCAATGAACTCCGCTCGCGCATTTCGTTTTGCCGCCGGCAAATGCCATGAGGCATCAAGTACCACAACATCATCCGCATACAGATGATCTGCCAGCCAATCGGTGGATGCCAGGTTGTTCATGGTGCTACCAACGCCAGCCTGATGCGCCGGTTGATCTTGCCCTTGTTCTCGATCTTTGCCACCGCGATTTCGCCAATCTCGGAAGTCCGCGCCACATGGGTGCCACCACAGGGCTGCATGTCCACCTTGCCATCTTCGCCGATCAACACAAGGCGCACAAAACCTGACCCGCGCGGCGGTTTGACGAACATGGTCCGCACCAGTTGCGGGTTGGCATCCAGTTCGTCCTCGGTAATCATCCGTGTACTGATCGCATGGTCTTGCGCTATCAACGCATTTATTTTGGCAGCCAGTGCACCCTTTTCGGGCGTCAGGCCTTCGGGAATGTCAAAATCGATCCGCCCGCCATCTTCCGTAATGGCACTGCCCGTTACCGGAAACGGCACAGAAGCACACAGCAAATGCATCAATGTGTGGCAGCGCATGATCCTGTAACGGTGCACCCAGTCAATCTCCGCCGTGACAACATCTCCAACAGCCGGCAGCGGCTGCCCTTCTGCTGGCACATGCACGACAGTCTTGGCCTCGTCATAGACGGTGGTGGCAATCGTCAGCCCACTGATGATCCCCCCGTTTAGAGTGCCTTTGTCACCCGGCTGCCCACCCGCCGCAGCATAGAACACCGTGCGGTCAAGAATAATTCCTCCGCGCTCAGTGATGCCAACAACGGTGGCCTCGCATGATTTCAAATAGGTGTCATCGCGAAACAAAAGCGTGGTCATGTCTCAAACACCGCCGGCACATCCGCACCACCCTCGAGCCACTTTGGCACCGGTAAATTCTTGGCCCGCAAAAATTCCGGATTGAACAACTTCGAGGCATAGCGTGTGCCGTAGTCACACAAGATTGTTACGATGGTATGCCCCTGTCCCATCTGTTTGGCGAGACGAATGGCCCCGGCGACATTCACGCCCGTGGAACCGCCCATGCAAAGTCCCTCATGCTGCAACAAGTCAAACGCCATGGGGATTGCCTCGCTGTCGGGAATCTGGAACGCGTCATCCACAGTAAATCCCGCGAGGTTGGCGGTGATGCGGCCCTGGCCAATGCCTTCAGTGATCGACGAACCCTCGGATTTCAATTCGCCCGTGGTGTAATATGAATAAAGCGCTGCACCCATCGGATCCGCAATCGCGATCCGCACATCTTTCCGCTTCGCCTTCAACGCCATGCCGACACCGGCGAGCGTTCCACCCGATCCAACAGCGCACACAAAACCATCCACCGTGCCATCGGTCTGCGCCCAGATTTCCGGCCCCGTGGTTTCGATATGGGCCTGTCGGTTGGCCACATTGTCGAACTGGTTGGCCCAGCAAGCCCCCATCGCCGCCGCCAGCCGCCCGGAATACTTCACGTAGTTGTTGGGGTTCTTGTACGGCACGGCAGGCACCTCCACCAATGTCGCCCCCAATTGCCGGATCGCATCCTTCTTCTCCTGGGATTGCGTATCGGGAATGACGATGACGCACTTGAAGCCCATGGCCGCCGCCACCACGGCAAGCCCGATACCGGTGTTGCCCGCCGTTCCCTCGACAATAACCCCACCCGGTTTCAACGCGCCGGATGCAATGGCATCGCGGATGATGAACAGGGCAGCCCGGTCCTTCACTGACTGCCCCGGATTCATGAACTCTGCCTTGCCCAGAATGCTGCACCCCGTCATTTCCGAAGCGCGCCGCAGCTTGATCAACGGTGTATTGCCAATGGCCTCGATGACGGAAGGGCGGATATCCATGGGGCATGCTCCTGTGAACCAATGCCATGCACCACGCCACCGGAATCGTCAATTTCGGAAAGTTGGCTCCCCGAGTTGGACTCGAACCAACGACATTTCGATTAACAGTCGAATGCTCTACCAACTGAGCTATCAGGGAATGCGAGCCGCGCTATAGCAGAGGGTGCGGGGCGGGCAAAGAAAAAATCACGCAATTTGAGTAAAATCATAAAAAAGGAAAATAATGCTTGACACCGTACGTTGGTTGTGCTATATCTGGATATAGTCGCCAGAAGTAACCCCGCCCCCAAGCAACAGGTTCTAAAGCACGGAAACCGACGTTGGGGGAGGGTGGAAAGGTGCGGTGAATCGGGTAGGGTGCGGTGATGGCAAATGACACCCTTCAATTGGCAATCTCGGAATTTGGCGCGACCGCCAAAGCCAAACTCCGGGACAAGGCGATAAAAGGTGCGCCTGAAGACCAACTGAGGGCTCCACTGGAAACGCTGCTGCAGCAGCTCGCGGTAGTTGGCGGACTTCCAGAAAAAGCCCTCTCACTCATCGGCGAAACCACACTCTCGCTAATCCAGACCCGCCCTGACTACGCCGTGACGCTCCACAACGCGCTTATCGGTTTCATCGAAGTCAAAGCCCCCGGCAAGGGCGCTGATCCGCGCAAATTCTCGGACGACCACGACAAGTCGCAATGGCAAAAGCTCAAGTCATTGCCAAACCTGCTTTACACCGACGGCAATGCCTTCAGCCTGTGGCGTGGCGGCGAGTTGCAGAACAAAGTCGTGGCGCTGGACGGTGACATCGAAGATGCGGGCAAGAATCTCAAAGCGCCGGCAACGCTGCTGCCTTTGCTCATGGACTTCTTCCAATGGAAACCCATTCCGCCAAAGAATGCCAAGCAGCTCGCTCATATCAGTGCCAAACTTTGCCGCCTGTTGCGCGATGAAGTTCTTGAATTTATGGCACAGAACAACAAGAGCCTGCTGCATCTGGCCGATGATTGGCGCAGCCTGCTGTTTCCGGATGCGACAGACGAGAAGTTTGCCGATGGCTATGCACAAGCCATCACGTTCGGATTATTGGTGGCGCGGGCCTTGAACATTCCGCTCAATGAAGGCGTTGATCAGGCCGCGCTGAAACTGAAAAAGCAGAACACGTTGATCGGCACGGCGTTGGGGCTGCTCACTGATGATGAGGAAAACCAGGAGGCACTCAAAACCTCGCTCGGCACACTCACCCGCGTGTTGCACGAAGTGGACTGGCATGTGGTGAGCAAGGACAAGCCGGAAGCCTGGCTCTATTTCTACGAGGACTTTCTGGAGATCTACGACAAAGCGCTGAAGAAGCAGACAGGTTCCTACTACACCCCGCCCGAAGTGGTGGATGCCATGGTGCGGCTGGTGGATGAAGCGTTGCGTGGGCCGCTGTTCAATAGGCCAACGGGGCTGGCATCGGCGGATGTGACAATCGCTGATCCTGCTGTAGGCACGGGGAATTTGAAGCTTATTTTTGCATTTTTTACAAATAATCAATATAATACATATAGTTAGATAGTTTGACATTTTTAATGTGCCCCGCGGCAATTTTCTTGAATTGTCAACTTTTCCTTGCCATATTCAAGCCATCGGGCAACTGACCGTCTGCGATAGTGCCCCCCGCCTTTCGAAAGAAGGGTTGCCTTGTAAAGGCGATACTGAAGAGGTTGTCGGAAAGAACACTCAAAGGCCCCGCAAGGGGCCTTTATTTCATCGTGGAAAATGAGGAGCTTTTCCTTGCATGATTTTGGCTACAGCAACCTTGAATCTCATCTCCTTGGTCACGGCTGGCCTCTTGCCAGGTGGCAACGGATAAGCTGACAAGACAACCATGTCGCAAGTCGTTTTATTGAACTGTCTGAGGTTGAAGAACACACCATAGCTTTGCCCTGACTGTGTCGCAATCACCACAAAATCACCGTGTCGAGTCTGGGCAACTTTCCTCCCCTCAAAGCTCCTGATAACGTTCGGAAGCTCGTGACTTAACTCATAACGCTCAAGTGAAAAGAAGCGACTTTTTTCGTCCCCTTCCTTCTTGTTCACGAAGGGTGGTTTTAAAGCAGCCTCTTCTGACTGATCTTTATGCCCTTCGGTGAAACAATGGTTGTGAAACGTGACCGAAACCTTCACTGGTCTCGTGAAGCCCTCCGGCACCATGTCAAAGTGAAAAGGCGCTAGGTGAGACAGTTTATAGGTCTCTTCCTTGACTTCAAGCGCGCACTCCCAAAAATTCATAGAATGCTATTTCGCGCTACTTCGTGAAGAATCACTTGTGAAGGCGGGTCTATCTGATGCCACAGTCTCCCATGCTCCTTCGAGTTCAATTAGCGCATAGCGGATTCCATCGCTATTCTCCTGCGGGATAAAAGCTATCAGCCCTACGTTAAACACCAGTGGTGGTTTATCTTTCTGCTTCAACTGCTGCAGGTGATGGCCCATATGGCAACTAAATCCATGGCGTTCGCATTCTTGTGCGAGTTCGAAAATGCTACGTGCATATTCTAGTCTTTGCGACATTGTGATTTCGTCCCAAAGCCCGTCAATATCCTTTATCCAATCGATGATTTCAGCAGCTTTTTCTAAAGCCACATCATCAGTGACTGCCGACACATCAAAACGGTAAGCGTGCCTGTCTGTGTAGGCATTTATAAAATCCCTCGCTGATTTGATTGGAGTCGTTGGGACAAGCAAAATCTTCCTCAATGACCGCTCCATTTCAGCGTTCTGCCGTGCCTCTTGTTCAGGGGTTGGTTTCGAGAAGAATTCGATATCAATCTTGAAGGCCCGCGCGAGGCTTCTTAAGGTCTGTTCATCCGGTCTATGCTTGCCGCTCTCAATTTTCTCGATGGTACGAGTACTTAGTCCTGAAGAATCGGCCAAATTCTCTTGAGTCATTTTGTGATGACTGCGCAAAAATTTGACTTGTTTGGCGATATAGGCTGGGTCCCTCTCCATTGTCCCTCCTTTCAAGGTTCAGACCGCAACGCATAAGCCTTCACACCTCAAATGTCCCCGAACCTCTCCCGAACACAGGCCTAACTGCCCCTATTACGCCGGCTTGCGCGTGCCGCTGATTGCCGATGCGGTCCTGTTCCGCGAGGCTGTCAATATTGGCCGCGAAGTGATCTGGTCGCACACCTATGGCAAGCGCTTTGTCGATGCAGATGCGGACCGCTCAAAAGGCCCACCGCGCTTGGCGAAGGTATTTGAACCGACGATCTCTGAAGAAGGAGAAATTCCCGGCACTGAACCCGACGTCATACATTACGACGTTGGCACCCGCCGCCTGCATGTAGGCAAGGGCCATTTCGCGAATGTGACGCCTGAGATGTGGAACTATGAAATCTCTGGCAAGAAAGTCATTTGGCAGTGGTTCAGCTATCGCAAACGCAACCGCACCAAACCCATCATTGGTGACCGCCGCCCGCCATCTCCTCTCGATAAAATCCAGCCCGAAGGCTGGCTGGCGGAATACACCACCGACCTGCTCGACCTGTTGAATGTGCTGGGCCGCGTGATTGCGCTGGAACCGAGGCAGGCTGATCTCTTGAACCGCATTTGTGACGGGCCATTGATTGCAATCCAGGATTTGCAGGAAGCAGGCATTGTCGCAAAACCTGAAGCTGTTGCCGAAGCGGAGGAGGACTGATGTTCTCAACAGGCCGTTTTGCCAACTGGAAATGCGCGCCATGCGATGCTAAATCCGCAGCATGACGCAGAACGACTTTTTCGGCAATCCGCAGACCAGCCTCTTTCCCGAGGACACGGCACCTGTGAATTACCGCCCGGACCCCGAAAAAGTCCGCGCCAAGATTCTCCGCATCATCACCGAAGCCCGCTCCGCCGATACCCTGCCATGGGATGCCCAACGCCTGCGCTTTTACCGCACCGTCGTGCCGCAAATGTCGCTGTGGCTGCCGGAAGACGAAGCCGCGCAACTGCGCTTTGCGTTTGACGAGGAAGTGAAGCGGCTGGAGATGGCCGCCTAACCCACCGCCTCCAGCATCCCTTGCAAAATATACGCCGCAGCCAGCTTGTCCACGTGCCGCGCCCGTTTCGCCCTTGAGATATCCGCCTCCAGCATCGTGCGCGCCACTTCCTCAGTGTTGTCCAGCTCAACCTTGACAAGATACGCTATTAGCGTATATCCATTACATGGAGATCATCCGAACCATTTCCTTCACCAAGGCATTGCCAAGCTGAAGGTGACGGAAGCGGAGCTTGATGCGTTGCAAGCGGAAATTGCGACAAATCCGCAGGCCGGTGATGTTATCCAGGGTCTGAAAGGTGTCCGCAAAATCCGCTTTGCCTTTGGCGGCAGGGGCAAGCGCGGCGGTGGGCGTTGCATTTACCTGGTGTTGGCGATTGCAGACTCCACCTACTTGCTGCTGGCCTATGGCAAATCGAAACAAACTGATCTTTCGCCAAAACAGCGCAAAGATATCTTGGCATTTATCGAGGACCTGCAATGAGCAAGAAAGACACAAAATTCGGCTCGGACCTGTTGGCGGCACTGAAAGAAGTGCGGGCGCACCGGCGCGGCGAAATTGCCTTGCCATCCCGGAACGTTGACACGATCTCCGCTCGCCGCGTGAAAGCCATCCGCACGGCACTTGCCAAAAGCCCCAAGGATTTTGAACGGCGTTTCGGCATTCCGGCCCGCACGGTGGAGGGCTGGGAACAAGGCCGCAAACTCGATGTGGCCGCCAGCATTCTGATGACGATGATCGAAAACGCGCCGGATGTCGTTGAAGCCACCGTGGCCAAAAGCAGGGCCGCCTAACCCACCGCCTCCAGCATCCCCTGCAAAATATACGCCGCTGCCAGTTTGTCCACGTGCCGCGCCCGTTTGGCCCGTGATAAATCCGCCTCCAGCATCGTCCGCGTCACGGCGGCAGTACTCAACCGCTCGTCCCAGAACACCATCGCTTTCCCCGTCTGCTGCGTGAAATTGCGCTGGAATGAGCGGGTGGATTGGGCGCGCGGGCCTTCGGTGCCGTCCATGTTGAGCGGCAACCCGATGACATAGAGGCCGATGTTTTCAGCCGCACCGATTTCCAGCACCCGTGCCACATCGGCCTTGAACTTGCTGCGCGCGATGGTTTCGCGCGGGGTGGCGATCTGGCGCGTGAGATCGCTGGTGGCGATGCCGATCGTTTTCGTGCCAAGGTCCAGCCCCATCAGGCGTTGGCCGGGCGTAAGCAACGCAACAGCGGTCTGGGCAGCGATAAGCAGGGTGGACATGACAGGTGTCTAACCTTATTCCATCATGCTGTCATGACCCAACCAATCGGTGACATTGTCGATCCCCTGCCGCCCGGAAACGTGCCGGACCTGCGCCCGCTGCATGGCCGCTGGCTCTGGATGCAACCTGTGAACAGCGTGAAGCACGGTGTTGATTTATATGCCTCTTTCGCCGGCAAGGACGAGGGGCTGTGGACCTATATGCCCTACGGCCCGTTTGCTTCCGAAGAAACATTTTTCGACTGGCTCAAAGCGAAGGAAGCCGCCCGCGACCCGTGGTTCTACGCCTGCATCAACCGGGCAACAGGAAAAGCCTGCGGCATGGGTGCCTTCATGCGCACCGATGCCCCCAACGGGGCCATTGAACTGGGCAACATTTGGTTCTCGCCCGCCCTGCAGAAGTCCCGCGAAGCCACGGAAGCCATTTTCCTGATGATCCGCCACTGCTTTGATGATCTTGGCATGCGGCGTGTCGAATGGAAATGCGACGCCCTCAATGCCCCGTCGCGCAAGGCAGCGGACCGCTTTGGCTTCACTTTTGAAGGCATTTTCCGCCAGCACTACATCATCAAGGGAAGGAACCGCGATACGGCCTGGTTCTCCATCATCGACAAGGAATGGCCAGCGCTGCGGGCAGCCTTCGAGGTGTGGCTGCGCGAGGACAATTTCGACGCGTCCGGCCAGCAGATTGCCAAGTTGCGGGTCAAGTGATCGCCTGCTAAGCCGAGCCTCCATTTTTGAGGACTTTCCATGTCGGTTGATAATGCCACAGTGAAACGGGTGGCGCGTCTGGCGCGCATCAAGGTGAAGGACGAGGACGTGCCGCGCCTGGCCGCTGAGTTGAATCAAATTCTGAACTTCGTCGAACAACTCAATGAAGTGAATGTCGAAAACGTCGAACCGATGACCTCAGTTGTCGATATGGACATGCGCAAGCGCGCCGATGTGGTAACCGACGGCCACTACGCCAAGGACGTGACCAAAAACGCCCCCGCCTCCGAGGATGATTTCTTCGCCGTCCCCAAGGTGGTGGAATGACCCTCACTGCACTCACCATCGCCGAAGCCCGCGCCAAACTGAAGGCCAAGGAATTCTCCGCCGTTGAACTGACCGACGCCTATATTAGCGCCGTCGAAGCCGCCCGTGGCCTCAACGCCTACATCGTCGAAACCCCCGATCAGGCCCGCGCCATGGCCAAGGCTTCCGATGCCAAGCTGGCAAAAGGCGAAGGCGGCGCACTCGAAGGCATCCCGCTCGGCATCAAGGACCTCTTCGCCACCAAGGGCGTGCACACCCAAGCCTGCTCGCACATTCTGGATGGTTTCAAGCCCACGTATGAATCAACCGTCACGGCGAACCTGTGGCGCGAAGGGGCCGTGATGTTGGGGAAACTCAACATGGACGAATTCGCCATGGGCTCATCCAACGAGGCGAGTTACTACGGTCCTGTCACCAACCCGTGGCGGCGCAAGAATTCCAACTTGGCGCTTGTGCCAGGAGGTTCGTCCGGCGGATCAGCAACCGCCGTCTCCGCCCACATTTGCGCCGCCGCCACCGCCACAGATACGGGCGGCTCAATACGCCAGCCAGCAGCTTTCACCGGCACAGTGGGTATAAAGCCAACCTATGGCCGCGTCTCGCGCTGGGGCATTGTCGCCTTTGCATCCTCGCTGGACCAGGCGGGCCCCATCGCCCGTGACGTGCGCGATGCGGCGATCATGCTGAAAGCCATGGCCAGCGTTGATCCCCAGGACACAACATCTGTTGATCGCCCCGTGCCAGACTATGAAGCTGTGATCGGCAAGCCCATCAAGGGACTGCGTGTGGGCATCCCCAGGGAATATCGTGCTGATGGCATTCCGGCGGAGATCAATGCGCTGTGGGACAAGGGCGCGCAGTGGCTGAAGGAGCAGGGGGCGGAGATCGTCGAGATTTCCCTGCCTCATACCAAATACGCTTTGCCCGCTTACTATATCGTAGCCCCCGCCGAAGCCTCCTCGAACCTGGCCCGCTACGATGGCGTGCGCTATGGTTTGAGGGTGCCCGGCGATGACCTGATCGACACCTACGAGCGCACCCGTGCCGCCGGTTTCGGCCCGGAAGTGCAGCGCCGCATTATGATCGGAACCTATGTGCTTTCCGCCGGCTACTACGACGCCTACTACGTCCGCGCCCAGAAAGTCCGTACACTGATCAAACGCGACTTTGACAATGCTTGGGCCAAGGTGGATGTGGTGCTGACGCCTGCAACACCGTCACCCGCCTTTGCGCCGGGCGAAATTACCGATCCTGTGCAGATGTATTTGAACGACGTCTTCACCGTGACCGTTAACATGGCCGGACTGCCGGGAATTGCCGTGCCTGCGGGGATATCACAGCAGGGCCTGCCACTGGGATTGCAACTCATCGGCAAACCGTTCGACGAGGAAACCCTGTTTCAGACAGCAGCAGCGATTGAGGAAGCCGCGGGAACTTTTACGGCGGAGAAGTGGTGGTGATCACGAACCCGCAATCCACCAGCGCTTGAGACCCAGATACTTTTCGAACCCTTCAAAATCTCTGTCCGCATGAAGCAGAGGAACATTGTTTTCGATGCACCAAGTGGCCAACAAAAGATCAACTGTGCCGCGAACAGTATAGGCCTTGCCGCGAAGAAAACGATAGTTTTTGGCAGCGACGCGCGCAATCTCGATGTTACACAAGTCAAAAGTCAGAAATGGCTCAAACTTCTTTGTCATTTTTGCAGCTCCCGCTTCAGTCAGCATGCCGCGCAGGACTTCCAAATAGATGAGGTCCGGGACAAGTACAGCATGGTTATCTATCGCCGAAATCATGGCCTTGTCGAGTGCTGACCCCGTACCTCTAACGAATTCAATCCAAGCGCTGGTATCTGCAACCAGCCTCAATCACGCCTCCAAGCATCGAGATCACCTTCCCATTGAATCTTACCGTGCATTTCAAGCATTCGTCGTTGCTTGTTCATACGGATGATTTCGTGGAAAGCGCCGTCAACTGTCTCCTTCTTGGATCTCGTACCAAGGATTTTCATGACTTTTGCCAAGATCTTGTCATCGATATCAATATTAGTGCGCATGTTTCACCTGTGTGTAGGCTTTCAAAAAGTATACACATAGGTCGCGAACAGGTCAATCTGACCCTTACTTCCCCAGGGCAATCGCTTGAACGTCGGGATTCCCAATCAGTCTGATATCTGATTCATGGTCGACCTCACTTTGAAGAGGTTTTGCCATGGCCCGACTTTCG
>JAYVKC010000071.1:0-5753 GCA_043768765.1 Hyphomicrobiales bacterium
GTCTCTCATCGGCCACTCCGGTTGTGGCAAATCTACCCTCCTCAATCTGATTGCCGGCCTCACCCCTGTTACCTCAGGTGCTGTCACTCTTGAAGACAAGCATGTGCAGGGTCCGGGACCTGACAGAGCCGTGGTATTCCAAAATCACTCGTTGCTGCCATGGCTGACAGTTTATGAGAATGTCAAGCTGGCCGTCGACAAGGTATGGCGGGCTGAAAGTTCTGCCGCACGCAAAGCCCGGACAATGTACAGTCTTAATCTTGTCCACATGGCACATGCGAGTGACAGGCGGCCTGCTGAAATTTCCGGCGGCATGAAACAACGCGTTGGCATCGCCCGCGCCTTGGCAATGGAACCAAAAGTCCTGCTGCTCGATGAGCCGTTTGGCGCGCTGGATGCGTTGACACGGGCTCAATTGCAGGACCAGGTCATGCAGATTCATCAGACCCTGGACAACACCGTGATCATGATCACCCATGATGTGGATGAGGCCGTACTTTTGTCTGATCGCATCGTCATGCTGACAAACGGGCCAGCGGCAACGATTGGTGACATTCATGGCGTGAACTTGTCGCGCCCACGCAAGCGTCTCGAACTGGTGTCAGACCCCATTTACATCAGCGCACGCGAAGCAGTTTTGAAGTTCTTGTACGAGCGCAACAAGTTTGTGGAGGCGGCGTGACGAAAAGGAAACTTGTCATTGTTGGCAACGGCATGGCACCGGGCCGTATGCTGGAGCATTTGTTTGAACTTGCGCCAGACGACTATGATGTCACCATTTTCAATGCCGAGCCGCGCGTCAACTACAACCGCCTTATGCTCTCACCTGTTTTGTCGGGCGAAAAGACCTACGAGGATATCATTACGCATGGAGACGACTGGTACGCGCGATATGGTGTGACGCTGCACAAGGGCTGCCGGATTGACGCGATTGATCGCGCCGCGAAGACCGTCATCGCAGCAGATGGCACGGTGGCGCATTATGACAAACTCGTAATCGCTACGGGTTCTGTGCCTTTCATCATTCCTGTACCTGGCCACCATTTGCCAGGCGTTGTGACCTATCGTGATCTCGACGATGTCGAAAGAATGCTGGCCGCCGCAACACCTGGTGCGAAGGCCGTCGTGATCGGCGGTGGCTTACTCGGCCTTGAAGCGGCAGCGGGCCTCAAGATGCGTCGCATGGACGTGACGGTTGTGCATCTGATGCCCACATTGATGGAACGCCAACTTGATGCGCCAGCCGCCCATTTGCTAGAGCAGGAATTTGAAAAACGCGGCATCGGCATTCGCACCAAGTCCAATACGCATTCCATTTTGGGCGAACGCAAGGTCACAGGCCTGAAACTGGAAGATGGCACGGAATTGCCATGTGACATAGTCGTGATGGCCGTGGGCATTCGCCCCTCAACAGCTCTTGCCAAGGCCAGTGACATCACCGTCAATCGCGGCATCGTTGTGGATGATCAGATGCTTACGAGCGACCCTGATATATTCGCCCTGGGCGAATGTGCCGAACATCGCGGTCAAGTCTATGGCCTCGTCGCTCCTCTCTATGAGATGGCCCGCACTGTTGCCGAACTACTTGTTGAACGAGAAGCAGCCTATTGCGGCTCTGTCATGTCCACAAAACTCAAGGTGACGGGCGTTGACCTGTATTCAGGTGGTGACTTTGCCGAAGCCAAGGATCGCGAAGAGATTGTTTTGCGTGATGCCTCACGCGGCATTTACAAGCGGCTCGTCCTCAAGGAAAGCAAGATCATCGGCGTTGTGCTCTATGGCGATACGGCGGATGGCCCATGGTTCTTTGACAAACTGAAGAAGGGTGAGGACGTTTCCGAACAGCGTGAAATGCTGATCTTCGGCCAAGCCTATGCGGGGAGTACCCCCTTGGACCCTATGGCGGCCGTTGCAGCCTTACCGCCTGACGCAGAAATCTGCGGCTGCAACGGCATTTGTAAAGGTAAGATCACCGATGCGATTTCAACCAAGGGATTGACCTCGATTGATGATGTGCGGGCGCATACGAAAGCTTCGGCCTCATGTGGTTCCTGCACGGGGCTGGTTGAAAAGCTTTTGGCGATCGCTCTCGGCAATGGCTATCAACCGAACGCGGTGCAGCCCATGTGCAAATGCACCGACCTTGGCCACGCAGATGTGCGGCGTTTGATTGTGGCAACGCAGATCAAATCCATTCCGGCCCTGATGCAAGACCTTGAATGGAAGACATCATGTGGTTGCGCCAAATGCCGTCCCGCACTCAACTACTATCTCATCGCCGAATGGCCTGGCGAGTATCAGGATGACAACCAATCGCGATTTATTAACGAACGCGTCCACGCCAACATCCAGAAGGACGGCACCTATTCAGTGGTGCCCCGCATGTGGGGCGGCATGACGAGTGCGACAGAATTGTGCGCCATTGCTGATGTCGCCGACAAGTTCGAAATTCCGGCTGTCAAATGCACAGGTGGCCAACGCATCGATCTTTTGGGTGTGAAGAAAGAAGACTTGCCTGGCGTTTGGGCTGACCTCAACGCGGCGGGCATGGTGTCGGGTGCCGCCTATGCCAAGGGCCTGCGTACGGTGAAGACCTGCGTCGGTTCTGAGTGGTGCCGTTTCGGAACGCAAGACTCAACAGGACTCGGCATCAAGCTCGAAAAATTCATGTGGGGATCATGGACGCCCGCAAAGGTGAAGCTTGCAGTATCAGGCTGCCCTCGCAACTGTGCGGAAGCAACGTGCAAGGACATCGGTGTGATTTGCGTTGATAGCGGTTACGACATTCATTTCGCAGGTGCCGCAGGTCTCGACATCAAGGGCACAGAACTGCTGTGCCATGTTTGTACAGAAGATGAGGCCATAGAAGTGATCGCAGCACTCACCCAGCTTTACCGTGAGCAAGGTCATTACCTCGAGCGCATCTACAAATGGACCAAGCGCGTTGGCATTGATTCGATCAAACAGAACCTTTTCGGGAATTCAGAGAAACGTGCTGCTCTCTACGGGCGTTTTAAGCATGCTCAAAACTTCTTGCAAGTTGACCCATGGGCAGAGCGTGTGTCTGGCAAGGATGCGCATGAGTTTGTGCCGATGCGATCCTTTCCTGAAATGATGGCGGCGGAGTAAATCATGACGTCGGACTGGGTGGAGGTCGGTCGCGTTGATGATGTGCCTTTGCGCGGCTCTCGTGTGATCACAACTGCGCGGGGTGACATCGCGATTTTCCGATCCGTTGGCGGCAAGATTTTCGCACTTTGGGACAAATGCCCGCACAAAGGTGGTCCATTGTCGCAAGGCATTGTGCACGACGATTCGGTGACGTGCCCGCTGCACAATTGGGTGATTGGGCTTGAGACCGGTGAAGTGAAAGGACCCGACCAAGGTTGTGCCCGAAAAGTTACAGTGCAGGTAGACTCGGGCGTCATATTTCTTCCCGCAGCCGATATGTGTCTTTTGGTCGCGTGATGGAACGAGGCGTGACGCGCACCACATGCCCCTATTGTGGCGTTGGCTGCGGCGTCTTGGCAAAGCGCGAAGCCGGTGGCACTGTAACCATTAAGGGTGATCCCGATCACCCCGCAAATTTCGGCAAGTTGTGTTCCAAGGGCATGACGCTGGGAGAGACTTTTGGTCTTGAACAGCGTCTGCTGAGACCGCGCATCGGTACGGTTGATGTCTCCTGGGGTGAGGCAACAAAACTGGTGGCGACGAAATTATCCGAAGCCATCCGCGATCATGGCCCAGAAAGCGTGGCCTTCTATGTCTCAGGACAATTTTTGACCGAAGATTATTATGTCGCCAACAAGCTGATGAAAGGTTTTTTCGGTTCCGCCAATATCGACACAAACTCACGCCTCTGCATGGCATCGGCCGTGGCAGGTCACAAGCGGTCTTTTGGAGCGGACATTGTGCCATGCAACTACACTGACCTGGAAACTTCTGATCTCGTTGTTTTGGTTGGTTCCAATCTCGCTTGGTGTCACCCCGTGCTTTTTCAGCGCCTGCAAGCCGCGCGCGAGAAACGCGGCACCAAGCTCGTCGTGATCGATCCACGCCGCACCATCACAGCGGAATGCGCAGATCTGCATTTGCAGCTCAAGTCTGGTTCTGATGTATCCTTGTTCAACGGATTGCTGCGCAACCTTTACAGTCGTGGCGAAATTTGCTCGCGCTTCGTCTTTGCGCGAACCAACGGACTCGCTGAAACGCTGATCGTTGCTACGCGCCACACGGATGAACGCGTTTCGATAGATACCGGGCTAGGGCTATCGCAACTCAAGGCCTTCTACGATCTCTTCGCAGTCCACGCCAAGACCGTGACAGCCTTCTCTATGGGCGTGAACCAGGCAGCCGATGGCACCAACAAGGTCAACGCCATCATCAATTGCCATCTGCTCACAGGCCGAATTGGCAAGGAAGGGGCGGGGCCTTTCTCCATCACCGGCCAACCCAACGCCATGGGTGGGCGCGAAGTGGGTGGCCTCGCCAACATGCTGGCCGCGCATATGGACATCGAAAACGCTGATCATCGCGGGGCGGTGCAAGATTTCTGGAAATCACCACGAATTGCGGAGAAGCCAGGATTGAAGGCTGTCGAACTGTTTGATGCTGTGCGTGAGGGCAAAATCATGGCCCTCTGGATTATGGCGACAAATCCGGCTGTGAGCATGCCCAATTCAACGCGTATTGCTGAAGCGCTCAAAGCCTGTCCCTTTGTTGTTGTATCAGATGTGGCGGCGGCCACTGAGACAGCGGCACACGCCCACGTGTTGCTGCCCGCCAAGGGCTGGGGCGAAAAGGACGGCACAGTCACCAATTCCGAACGCCGCATCTCGCGCCAACGTCCGTTCATGCCCACAGAAGGAGTGGCAAAGGCGGATTGGCACATCCTGTGTGACGTGGCCAAACAAATGGGATATGCCGGATTTGATTTCGAAACGCCTGCCGAAATCTTTGCCGAACATGCCGCGCTCACAACGGTATTGAACAAGAGCAGCAGGTTACTCAATCTCGCAGTCATTGCAGCGCAAAACTATGAAGACATGCCGCCCCAGCAATGGGGAGGCGCACAACCTTTTGCCAAACTCAAGTTTGAAACACCAGATGGCAAGGCGCGCTTTGTCGCCACACCATTTTCGCCGACAGTTACAAATGATTCCAGGACCTACACACTCAACACGGGCCGCATCCGCGACCAGTGGCACACGATGACGCGCACAGGCCTGGTGCCAAAACTGTTTGATCACCGCGCCGAACCCTACATCGAATGTCATCCGGCTGATGCCCGCGCCATCGGCCTTGGGCACGCCGAACTCGCGACAGTGAACGGTGTCCATGGCTCATCCGTGCTCCGCGTTCTGCTATCAGATTCAGTTAATGTGGGTGAAATCTTCCAACCCATGCACTGGAGCAACACGTTTGCTTCCGCGCCCAAAGCCAATGCCTCAACGCTAGGTTTAACTGATCCCGTCGGTGGCCAGCCTGCCCTCAAGTCAACGCGAACCTTTGTCACGCGTTTTCCCGCAAAATGGTACGGCTTCGGGGTCACGGCGGGAATCACGAATCCGAAGTTTGATTATTGGGCCACCCGGCCTCTAAGCTCAGGTCGGTCGTTTGAGTGTGCTGGCCTCCAGCAACCTACGGACTGGCACAGTTTGCTTGCGCCAATGATTGATCTTGAAGGGACAGAAATTGATGTCTCATACGTAGTCTCAGCTTCGTCAAGTAACTTCAGGTGCGCGGCCCTTCGC
>JAYVKC010000072.1:0-3072 GCA_043768765.1 Hyphomicrobiales bacterium
TGAAATCGCCGGACGCTGCTTATCTTTTGAAGGGTCCGGAATACTTTGGCCAGGTTTTCGAATCAAAGGGCGGCAAGGTGATTGGTGAAGGGTCTTTCACCCTCAATCAGCCTGACTTCTCGGCAATCGTCACGACGGTCAAAGCACTCAACCCGCAACCCGATGTCATCATGACATCGGCGTGGGAGCCTGATTTCCCGGCGTTCATCAAGGCCCTGCGGGGAGCAGGCGTCACATTGCCCGTGATGGGAGCTGATGTGCTCGATACACCAACAGTGCGCGGCCTGGGTGAGGTCGTAAATGGCATTGTCCACACGTCTGGTGGACAAACAGAAGAAAATCCCAAGCAGGCAGAGTTTAATGCGCGCTACAAAGCAGCAACAGGCAAGGAGGTCGACACGAATTACATTGTGAATGGTTGCGATGTGGCAGGCATGATTGATGCAGCAGTTACAGCTGCTGGATCGACTGATCCAAAAGCCGTTCGTGACGCGCTCGCAAATCTCAAAGATGCGCCGGGCATCATGAGCAACTACACGTTTGCAGGCACGGACCGCATGCCGATGCGGGCTGTTGTACTGTCGAAAATCGACAATGGCCAAAAGGTCTTTATCCGCCGTGAAATGGCAGATCCCGCGACCATGCCGAAACCGTGAACGGATTGTAATCCATGTTGGCGGTTGAAAATCTTGTGATGCGTTATGGTCCGGTTGAAGCGTTGCGCGGCATCAGCTTCAACGTCCGGCAGGGCGAGATTGTCGCCGTGCTGGGAGCCAACGGCGCTGGCAAGTCAACCACACTGGCGGCCATTGCGGGCCTTCTCAAGCCCACCTCGGGCACCGTGACATATCATGGCAGGCCGGTTTCCGGCCTGCCACCTGAAACACTTTCGCGCCAGGGCATAAGTTTGGTGCCCGAAGGGCGGCGCATCTTTGCAAGTCTTTCGGTTGCCGAAAATCTCTGGCTCGGAGGTGCCAGCCACGCCACAGCCGAGGAACGGCGTATCCGGCAAAATCAACTGGAAGAACGCTTTCCGATTCTGCGCGAACGAACACGCCAAAAGGCGGGTCTGCTCTCTGGCGGTGAACAGCAGATGCTGGCCATTGCCCGGGCATTGATGTCGAAGCCAAAATTGTTGCTGCTGGATGAACCGTCGCTGGGCCTGGCACCTCAAATGGTCGAGCGCGTATTCGATCTCATCACGACACTGCGCGACGAGGGCATCACCATTTTGCTGGTCGAGCAAAACGTACCCATGTCTCTCGCCATCGCCGACCATGGCGTTGTTCTGGCAAACGGTCGCGTTGCCATGGCAGGCACAGGTGTTGAACTAGCGCGCAACAGCAAAATTACTGAAACCTATTTGGCGGCCTGATCAATGGATGTATTTCTCCAGCAATGCGTCAACGCCATAAGCCTCGGCGGCATTTATGCGTTGCTTGCACTTGGTCTTGCCGTTGTTTTTTCGATCGTTCGCCTGATCAATTTTGCCCACGGTGAAGTGATGACTGTGGCTGGCTACGCCATCTGGCTTGCCTTGGTGTCTTCGGTTCCAGTTGCTGCGGCGATTTTGTTGGGAGTGATCGTGGCCATGTTGGCCTCTGTCGCCATGGAGCGCGTTGCCTTTCGCGCCATGCGCGGCGCAAATGTCACGTCGCTCCTCATCACGTCCTTTGCCGTGAGTGAAATTATCAAAGTGCTGTTCCAGAACGGCATCAGTGCACGCCCCGTGCCGATCGTTCTGCCCCCGTGGATGTCCGGCAGCATCAATTTCGGCTTTCTCACAATCAGTGTCATGTCAGTCATCTCCATCACGGTTGTGATACTGGCGTTGATCGTGTTGACCTTCATCCTCACGCGCACAACATTGGGTGTGGCCATGCGCGCCGCGGCTGAAGACTTTCCGGTCGTGCGGCTGGTTGGCATCAAGGCCAATCATGTCGTAGCGTTGGCCTTCGCCATTTCAGGTGTATTGGCTGGCGTTTCAGCCGTGTTGTGGGTGGCGCAACGGGGCTCCGTCGATCCGCTGATGGGGGCTGCTCCTGTTCTGAAAGCCTTCATCGCTACAGTACTTGGTGGCCTCGGTTCGCTGTCGGGTGCAGTCTTGGGCGGATTTGCTGTGGGTATTGTCGAAGTGTTTCTGCAAGGTTATCTGCCGGACAGCGTTGCGCCATATCGCGAAGCGATCTCACTCTCGATTATCATCGCAATTCTTGTCTTGCGTCCGGATGGTCTGCTGCCCGCGCAAAATGTGAACCGGAGTTGATGCCGTGACGGTCCGTTCGCTCATTGAACAACACCTTCCGGATTTCAGTGCCAGCGACACGCGTGTGGCGAGGCTTATCCTCGAACGCTATCCCATCAGCGCCTTGGGAGGCATTGAAGACCTCGCCCGCCAGTCAGAGGTGAGCGCGCCAACAGTGACGAGGTTCGTGAAACGCCTTGGCTTCAGAAAGTTTACTGATTTCCAGCGCGCCATCCGGCTTGAAGTTCAGGACACTGAAGTTTCGCCCTTGGCTTTGCTTCAGAAGCACCAGCAAAAGCCCCCCAAAACATTTCAGACTGACCGCGGCATGATGGACCATCTCGCTGTCGCCATGCAGAAGTTGCTCGATACCTCAACCCAGCGTTCTCTCGACAAGGCGGCAGGCCTGATCAGCGACAACAAAGCGCGGATTTATCTGATGGGTGGACGTTGGAGCTCAATTATCGCGCAATATGCCGCGTATCAGCTTATCACTCTGCGCGGCGAAGTGCATGTTTTGTCTCTGCAAGCGTCTGGTGTTCGTGAAGACCGGATCGCTGATTTCACCCGGAAGGACGTATTGTTGGCCTACGACTTCCGCCGCTATCAGCCTGAAACAATTGCGTTCTGCCAAACAGCCAAAGAGTGTGGTGTGCGTATCGTGCTGTTTACGGACTTGGAACTGTCACCCATCGCAGAAGTCGCCGATGTCGTCATTCCAGTGACTGTCGAAACCACGACACCCATGGACACATTGGCTGTCGCCATTGCTGCTACAGATGCGCTCCTGACACGTCTCGTCAAAACCCTCGGCGCGCAAGCCTCGA
>JAYVKC010000073.1:0-2060 GCA_043768765.1 Hyphomicrobiales bacterium
TCGCCTGATGCGCTGAATGGTGCGGTAAAGCAGGCTTGCGATGCCGGCATCGTTGTTGTGTCCTTCGATGGCATTGTCACTGAGCCTTGCGCCTATCGCATTGCCGTCGACTTTGCCAAAATGGGCGAGGTGCAGGTGGACTATCTTGCCAAGCGCATGCCGGACGGTGGCAATCTGCTGGAAATCCGCGGCCTTGCCGGGGTGTTCGTGGATGATGAAATCTCCAAGGGCATTCACCGCGGGGTTGAGAAAAATCCGAAGTTCAAGATTGTGGGTTCCGTGCATGGCGATTGGGCCCAGGAAGTGGCACAAAAAGCTGTTGCAGGCATCTTGCCTTCATTGCCGGAAATCAAAGCCGTGGTGACACAAGGCGGAGATGGCTACGGAGCAGCGCAAGCCTTCGCCGCGGCAGGTCGTCCAACACCCACCATCATCATGGGTAATCGCCAGGATGAAATCCAGTGGTGGAAAGAACAGAAAGATGCCAACGGCTATGAAACCATGTCGGTATCAATCGCACCTGGTGTTTCAACCTTGGCATTCTGGGTGGCACAGATGATCCTGGACGGCAAGAAAGTGCCGCAGGACATGACGGTTCCGTTCTTGCAGATCGATCAGGCAACACTGGAAGAGTCCCTGAAGACTACTGAAAAAGGCGGCGTAGCCAATGTCGAATATTCCGCTGAAGATGCAGCCAAAGTCGTCGGCGGCATGTAAGGCTTGAGCGAAAACACGATCAAACTGGACGGTGTCGAAAAAAGTTTCGGCGCCGTCCGCGCCCTCGCTGGTGTAAACTTTACAGTTGGCAAGGGTGAATGTGTGGGGCTTGTTGGCCACAATGGGGCCGGCAAATCCACCTTGATGCATATCCTTGTCGGCACACTTTCGCCCAGCAGCGGAGAGTTATCTGTTGGTGGACGAAAAGTTTCCAGTGCGTGGACGGCAGCCGCCGCACGAGAAAATGGCATCCGCTGTGTGTTCCAGGAGCTGTCACTTTGCCCCAACCTTTCCTTGGCTGAAAATGTGCGTATCACCCATCGTTCGATCAAGGGATGGGGATGGAAATCCAAGGCAGCAGGCCTGATAGCGGCCAAGCTGGACGAGATTTTTCCCGGCCACGGCATCGACCCCGACGAAGAAGTTGCGGACCTTCCCATTGGCAAGCGCCAGATGGCCGAAATCGCACGCGCCTTCACCGTCACTACCCAGGCATTGACGCTTGTGGTTCTCGATGAACCCACATCTTCCCTTGATGCGGTGACAGCAAACCAACTTCTGGCCTACATCAAAACCGAAACGGCGCGCGGCACATCGATCATTCTGATTTCGCATTTATTGGGGGAAGTTCTTTCCGCCAGTCATCGGATTGTCGTCATGAAAGACGGTAGCGTGGTTGCTGATCGCTTGGCCAAGAAATTCACGCGCGATTCACTTGTCGCCGCCATGGGGTCAACTGCCCACAAAAAAGTGGCGCGCACGACAAGTGTTGCCAGCAACGCGCCCCACGTGGTGAAAGCCGTCCCTAAAACCGGTGGCGGCAAAGAACTGGAGGCACGTCAGGGTGAAGTCATCGGGCTTGCCGGGCTTGCTGGCCACGGTCAGACGCGCATGTTGTTGCAAATTTACGCGGGCAACCAGGCCGCAAACCATCAGCCCATGGCATTCATCGCTGGTGATCGCCAGTCCGATGGTATTTTCAATCTTTGGTCGATTGGCCGCAATATGTCGGTACGTTCGATTGCGGGCATGCGCAAGTGGGGCCTGATCGATCTCGGCAAGGAATTGGAACTCGAGCAGCGCTGGAAAGAACGGATGGCCGTCCGAACGCCAGATGTGAACAACAACATACTCACACTTTCGGGCGGCAATCAGCAGAAGACTTTGTTTGCCCGCGCCCTGGCGTCTGATGCACAACTGATCCTGATGGATGATCCGATGCGTGGCGTCGACATCGGCACCAAACAGGAAGTTTACGGCATGATCAGGGAACAGGCGACGGCGGGCCGCACATTTATCTGGTACACCACGGAGTTTGATGAACTCGCTCATTGTGACCGCGC
>JAYVKC010000074.1:0-6101 GCA_043768765.1 Hyphomicrobiales bacterium
CTGCTGTTTTTTTTCGGAATCATTTTCGCGGTCGGTGGTCTTGGTGTCTTGGGGTATCTCACACTCGTCAACGACTTCCTCTACGTCCAGTGGGGAGCAACTGCCGCGAACATCACGATCGGCGTGTTGTCGGCTATTGTTGACAACATTCCTTTGATGTTTGCGGTGTTGACGATGGACCCACAAATGTCCACTGGGCAATGGCTGTTGATCACCCTCACAGCAGGCGTAGGCGGCAGCCTATTGTCCATTGGTTCCGCCGCCGGTGTTGCGCTCATGGGCCTGGCGCACGGCAAGTATACGTTTTCAAGCCACCTGAAGTGGACGTGGGCCATTTTACTTGGCTACCTTGCTTCCATTTTTGCACATCTACTGATCAATGCGGGTCAATTCTGATTGAAATTATGCCGCTTTTTTCAACGCCTGATCTTCCCAGCGGCCCGTCTCAGCCTGTTTCCAATATTTTATTGCATGGCCTTGCGCAGTGAATTTCTTCCATAGTGCGCGAGCGTCTTCGACCGCAGCGCTGTCATGTCCTTCGAGAAACATGCTGCAACGGAGCACGCCATCAAAGTTGTTTGGCGTCATGCCTTCGACGTAGAAGCGGTAGGCTGACTGATTGGCGGCGGCCTCCTCCAACGTCAAGAGCAGTGGCTGTTGCTCCGCATACAGATCAGTTGCAAAACCGTGCGGAATGAAGGCTGTGTCATCCAGCGTCCAGAGTTTCTTCGAAACATCATCGAGAACTGGTTTGTGACGTGCATGAACGCTGCTGCGTTCGCCACGTGCGAACAATCCAGCAAGAATGCGCGGCAGGACAAGTTCGAGCGGCTGGCGCTCGAGGTGATAGAACCAGATATCGGCCATTATTTTTCGTAGTGGGTTGCCACAAGGTGGTTGAGCAGGCGTACGCCCCAGCCCGAAGCCCAGCTTTGATTGATCGGCGATTTGACCGAATCCATTGCCGTTCCCGCCACATCCAGATGCGCCCATGGCACATTGTTGACGAAGCGCTGGAGGAATTGTGCGGCGGTAATGGAGCCGGCGAAACGGCCACCGATGTTTTTCATGTCGGCTACATCATGGTCGATCAGCTTGTCGTATTCTGGTGTGAGCGGCATTCGCCAGACTTTCTCGCCCGTTGCGATGCCAGATGCGGCGAGGCGTTCTGAAAGTTGATCATTGTTGGAAAACAGCCCCGCATGTTCCTTGCCCAATGCAACAAGAATTGCGCCAGTCAGTGTCGCAAGGTTCACCATGAATTTGGGCTTGAACCGCTTCTGCACATACCACAGCACATCCGCCAGAACGAGACGGCCTTCGGCGTCTGTATTGAGCACGGCGATGGTCTGTCCCGACATGGACTTCACAATATCACCCGGCCGCTGGGCGTTGCCGTCGACAGCATTTTCCACCAGCCCGATAGCCCCGATGACATTGGCTTTGGCCTTGCGCTTCGCCAGCGCCAGCATCAGACCGGTGACACACGCCGCACCTGCCATGTCGCCTTTCATGTCCTCCATGCCGGCGGCTGGCTTGATGGATACACCGCCGGTGTCAAACGTCACACCCTTGCCGACGAAGGCAACGGGCGCGTCACCCCGCTTGCCGCCATTCCAGCGCATGACGACAAGGCGCGGTTCGAAGGCCGAACCCTGTGCCACGCCCAACAAAGCGCCCATTCCCAGTTTCTTCATCTGCGCAGGGGTAAGGATTTCGACTTTGACACCCGCTTTGGCGAGAGCTTGGGCACGCTTGGCAAAGGCTACCGGATAAAGCACGTTGGCTGGCTCATTCACCAGATCTCGCGCCATATGATTGCCCATTGCCACGGCATTCAGCGGCGCGAATTCAGTATTGGCACGGGCCGGGTTTTCAACGTGAAACACCATCGATTCCAAGGTTTTGCCGGGTGGCTTCTTGGATTTGTAGGTGTCGAAGGCGTAGACGCGCAGGTCCGCACCTGAAGCTAAACGGGCGGCGGATTGGGCGATCGAACGGTCTTTGAGTTGCGGCAAGGACACTATCACTTGCGCAGATGTCACCTTTGCGTTTTGCAAGACACCCGCAACAGCGCCACCCAATTGTTCCAACTCGCGGTCGGTCAATGTGTCGGGTTTGCCGACGCCCATCAGAATGATGCGGTTGTAGGCAGCGCTGGGAGAAATCACATCCAGAACTTGCTCCCGCTTGCCCTCAAACGCCGCCGCCTTCATGGCCCGGACGAGATGACCGCCGAGCTTCTTGTCAAGCGCTTCGGCTTGCGGGCCAAGCTTGGCATTCTCGGTGACGAAAAGCACCAGGGTGCCGGAATTGGGCAAGGCGGGGGTGGCGAAACCGATTTTCATCTCTGCAAGACTCACTGTTGGATTGGACAGGGATAGCGGGGTGTGACGTGGGGGGCAACGGAGAGATATGTTGACGGGTTTTGACTTTGCTCTTGACTGCCTTCATCGGTTGGCAGGGCGGTGACGACGCGAAGAGCAGTATCCAAAGTGGTTACCAATTGTTAACTACCCCGCCCTTTCAGCCACGACTTTGCCCGAATTTGGGGCTGGATTGTGCTGGTCGGCCTGTTGGGGGGCTGAAATACGGTGGATGCCGGGTTTGCGGCGCAGGTGAAAATCTGTAAAGAACTGTCATGTATTGTGATCGGTGGGGGAATCGTTGAGTTTGCAAGGCCAATTGCGCCGTTTTGGAAGCATGTGGGTTGCCGCAATGCTGGCCGGATGCTGCCTGGTGGTTGCGGCTGTGCCAGCGCAGTCCATTGTCAAACGCAAGTTCGTTAATCCTGTCACCAGGTCGCCTGCTGACGGCACCAAAGCCAATTTTGTTGCTGATCAGGTGATTTATGACGAACGAACGAAAACGGCGACGGCGCTGGGTACCGTTCGAATCAAATATGGTCCATATGTGCTGACAGCCACGAAAGTGACGTACAATCAGGTGACCGGCGCGTTTACGGCCAATGGCTCAGTGGTATTGAAAGAGCCAAATGGCAATATCCTGCAGGCTGACAGTGTTTTTCTCACCAACAAGTTTGCCGAAGGTTTTGCCCGGCATTTGACGGCTTTGCTCACCAACCGGGTTTCAATCAAATCGGACTATGCGGAGCGGAAACCTGGAGAGATCACGATCTACAACAAGGCACACTACACGGCCTGCACGGATTGCGTGACGCGCAAGGGTGATCCGTTGTGGGAAGTTGTGACGGACAAAACCGTGCACGACGAAAAAGCCAAAACGCTTTACCACACCAACCCTCGGCTCAAGATTGGTGGCGTGACCGTCGGGGCGTTGCCCTATGCGGCCCAGCCGGACCCGACAGTGAAACGGCGGACGGGATTTCTGGTGCCCAGCTACAAGGTGGGTGAGCACTATGGCTTCGGGCCGGTGACGCCGTTCTATTGGGCCCCTGCCCCCAACTATGATTTGCTGTTTTCACCCCTGTGGTCCTTCAAGCAAGGACCAGTGGCGGACCTGGCATGGCGGCACCGGTTGGCCAATGGCCGCTACAGCGTGCACGGCTATGGCACCTATCAACTTGACCTGAGGGACAAAGATGACACCGACCGGCGGTGGCGCGGGGCGGTGAAGTCGACGGGACGGTTCTGGCTGACACCGGACCGGGATTGGCATACGGGCTGGACCGGCGTTGTGGCTTCGGACAAAACATTCCTGCGCAACTATGATTATGACGGCAGCAGGATTGGATTTAACAACGCCTATGTGACAGGGCTGTGGGATCGGACCTATGTGGATGTGAGGGCACTGCACCATGTGGCGCTCAATGAGTCGACGGATTGGGATACACTTCCAACAGCGGTTCCCTATGTAACCGGATCACATGTTTTTGCTGACCCTGTGATTGGTGGCGAACTGACCGCAAACTGGAGTTCCTATTCATTGTGGCGGGACAATGCGGACACGCCCTTTGACAACGTCAATCATGGCACCAGCCAATCGCGGGCCGTTGTCGCCCTCAAGTGGAAGAAGCAAGTGATCACCGATATCGGACAGATCGTGACGCCTTTCATGAAATTGCGGGGCGACGTCTTCGTGAATGAAAATCTGCCGGACGCGACAGCGGCGGGCGGCGTTCGCGAGTCCGAAACGACGATGCGCATTTTGCCAGCGGTTGGAATTGATATGCGCTGGCCGTTCATTGCGGCGCAGTTTGGCGGACAGGGCATCATTTCACCTGTCATGCAGGTGATTGCGGCATCGGATGAGACGGACCAGGACAAAATCGGCAATGAAGACGCCATCACAACAAACTTTGATCACACCAGCCTGTTTCTGGATGACCGATTTACTGGACTTGACCGTTATGAGGGCGGGACACGGGCCAATGTGGGGTTGACCTACTCGTATTTTGGTGAAAATGGAACGTATGCACGAGCCAGCGTGGGCGAGTCTTTTCACATTGCGGGTGACAACAGTTTTGGCCTGGGTTCGGGGCTGGAAGGCGCGAAATCCGACCTAGTGGGGTCGTTGTCGGCGTCGCCGTTTTCCTGGCTGACACTCAACTATGAGGGGCGGTTGGAGGAGGATTTCTCAAAGTTCAACCGCCATGACGCTGTGGTTGGCCTCAGTTTTGACAGGTTTAGCGGGCAAGCGGGATACCAGTATATGGCGGCCGATACCTACTACTGCGGCAATGGTGTTGAGGAATTTGCCTTTGCCAACGGCAAAGTTGAAATGTCGGATGGATGGTATGTTTTTGCAGGTTCGCAATATGATTTGCAGAATGACTACTTCCGCAGCAACACCGTCGGTATCCAGTTTGATTGTGATTGCATGAACGCGAAACTTTCCTACAGCCAGTCAAAGTCCAGTCTTGCCGCCGAAACAGACCACCGTGTGATGTTTTCGATCGAACTCAACACCCTCGGTGGTACCAGCGTTTCCACGCAGTTTTGACAGGCCCAATGCTGACATGACGACGAAATTGAAGCTGTGTGCACTCAGTTTTTCGCTGCTCTTGCTCGTTGCCCCCGCCCGTGCGCAAGACCAGAGGATTATTGCAACAGTCAATGACAGGCCGGTAACCACGCTGGACATTGACCAACAACTCAAACTGCAAGTGTTGCTGGGCGGGGCAGCGCAAGGTGAAGGGCGGCGCAAGGCGGCTCTCAACGCTGTGATCAATGAAGTCGTAAAAATCGAGGAAGCCAAACGCTTCAAGATGAACCCCAGTGACCGCGATGTTGATGCACGGGTCGAAGAAGTTGCCAAGGGTCTGAAAACGGACCGCAGCGGGTTGGAAACAAAATTGCGGGCGCAAGGCATTGGTATGCGGGCATTGCGGCAATACGTGATGGCGCAGATATCTTTCGCCCGCCTGCTGCGCTTCAAATACCGGGACGAGGTGAAAGTCGACGAGGCGGAAGTCGACCGCAAGTTCGCTGCGCTCAAAACCGATATCAATTCGCGGGTGCAGAAGGTCATGGCTGATCCCCGGAACAAGCCGGTGAATGTCTACAAGCTCATGGAAATTTCATTCCCCGTCGAAAATCCAAATGATCCCGGTGCAAATGCCCTTTTGCAAAGCAGGGCACTGGAAGCCAACCAGTTTGTAGCACGCTTCAATGGCTGTAACAGTGTGCGCGGTGCTGCCTCCGGCATTTTCAATGTAAAAGTTGGCAAGGCGGTGGAGGCAGATGCAGCACGGTTGCCGAAACCACTGAAAAACCTATTGGACAGCAAGGGACCGGGAAATGTGTATGGGCCGATGCGATCACCAAACGGCATTCAGCTTGTGGCTTTTTGTGGAAAACGTACGGTAACGCCACCCAAGCCGGACGTCAGGTATCCGACCCGGCAACAAGTCACCAATGCGGCGTTGAATGAAAAATACAAAGCGGTGGAATTGAAGTATCTTTCCAAGATGCGCAAGAATGCCATCATTGAGTACAAAGATGTGGCGTTCGCACAGTGATGCATTCGACTGCCCTGCCGATTGCCCTTACGCCGGGTGAGCCTGCCGGGGTGGCACCAGAAATCACGGCAATGGCTTGGTTGGCTTTGCGCGATCATCCGTCTTTGCGGTTTTTCCTGATTGGTGATTGTGCGCGTTATCGCGAACGGGCGGTTTTGGC
>JAYVKC010000075.1:0-28628 GCA_043768765.1 Hyphomicrobiales bacterium
GTCTCGGTAGACACACGCAAAGCCAATGTCATGACAGCTGCAATCAATGCCGGCGCTGCGGTTGTCAATGATGTGTCCGGATTTACATTTGACCCAGGAAGCACAGTTGCAGTGACGCATGCCGGTGTTGCCATTGTCATCATGCATGCGCAGGGCGAACCCAAAACCATGCAGCTCAATCCCAATTATGACGAAGTGGTGCTGGATGTTTACGACTACCTCGATGCCCGCATCTCTACTCTTGTTGCGGCCGGCGTGAAGCGTGACAACATCATGGTTGATCCTGGCATTGGCTTCGGGAAAACCCTCCAGCATAATTTGGATTTGTTGTGTCAACTTCCCATTCTTCATGGCCTGGGCGTTGGCCTTTTAGTGGGGTTGTCGCGGAAAAACCTGGTTGGCGTGGTTACGGGTGAGAATATTGCGGCCAGGCGGACCGCCGGTTCCGTGGGGGGAGCACTGCAAGCTGCCTGTTTTGGTGCGCATGTTCTGCGCGTGCACGATGTCAAACCGACTATCGATTCATTAAGGATGTTCTGGGCGGCGATGGACCCGGACACCGTGGACGTCTAAAGTTGTATTCAATGCAGTGGCGCGTGGTTCAGTAGCACAATGACTCGGAAATATTTCGGCACGGACGGCGTCAGGGGATTGGCCAATACAGGAGCCATGATGCCCCACATGGTGATGCGCGTGGGCATGGCTGCGGGTCAACTCTATCGCAAAGGCGAGCACCGGCACCGTGTGGTGATTGGCAAGGATACACGGCTTTCCGGCTACATGATTGAGCAGGCATTGACAGCTGGGCTGCTGTCGGCAGGCATGGATGTTTTTCTGTTTGGGCCAGTGCCGACACCGGCGGTTGCCATGCTGACGCAATCCATGCGCGCTGATCTCGGCATCATGATCTCGGCATCGCACAACCCTTACCAGGACAACGGCATCAAGATATTCGGTCCGGATGGCTACAAGCTGTCCGACGAAATGGAAACCCGTATCGAGGAGCTAATCGACAATCCGGCGCGCATCGAACTGGCGGAACCGCATGAGATTGGGCGTGCCAGGCGTATTGATGACGCCGGCGGGAGATATATCGAGTTCGCCAAGCGCACCTACCCGGGTGAAGGAAACCTGACGGGGCTGAAGATCGTTGTCGATACGGCGCATGGCGCAAGTTACAAAGTCGTGCCTACCGCACTTTGGGAATTGGGAGCGGATGTCGTTCTACTCGGCAATGAACCAAATGGATCCAACATCAACGACAAATGCGGGTCGACACATCCGGCACTGATGTGTGAAAGGGTCAAAAAAGAGAAAGCCCACATCGGCATTGCACTTGATGGCGATGCCGACCGCGTGATCATCGCTGATGAAAACGGACGTGTTGTTGACGGTGACCAGATCATGGCGCTCATCACCTCGTCGTGGGCGCGTCGCGGACAGCTCAAAGGTGGCGGGCTTGTTGCAACGGTGATGTCAAACCTCGGACTCGAGCGCTACCTCGAAGGACAGAAACTGTCTTTGGCGCGCACGAAAGTGGGTGACCGGTACGTTGTCGAACACATGCGCGCACACGGCTTCAATGTTGGCGGTGAACAATCCGGCCACATCGTGTTGTCTGACTTTGCGACGACGGGCGACGGGTTTCTGGCGGCATTGCAGGTTCTCGCAGAAGTGACGCGGCAGGGAAAAGCCGTCAGTGAAGTGTGCAACCTGTTCCAGCCACTGCCGCAGGTCCACAAGAATGTGAAGTACCGCAACGGAAATCCCCTTGACGACAAATCTGTGACGACCGCCATTGCCGCCGTGCAAGCGAAATTGGGCAAGTCAGGCCGTTTGGTTATCCGTCGGTCCGGGACAGAGCCATTGATCCGTGTCATGGCTGAGGCGGATGACGCGACGATGGTCGCGATGATCGTTGATGAACTTTGCGCCGTGATTTCCCGGGCGGCGGCTTGAAGCGCGTATTGAAAATTCCGGACCGTCAAACAGAACAGTTCCAGCAACCCAAATTCCGACTGCTCGAAAAGACAGCATTGTGTTGCTAGACTTTGATTTGTTTTGAATGATTCACAATCCACCACCTGTCATGGCCCGCTTCAAGCGGGCCACTCATTTGTCGGTTGCGTTGGATGACCCGCTTGAAGCGGGTCATGACGGAGTTGGAACATCTTGGATCATTCAAACTTGATCACGCTTTTGAACACATGCGCACCATCATGGTCACGCGCTGGTCAAGCTGATGTTCTGGAATGACACAGTTCGGTGTGTTGTTGAAGCAACAGACAAGATTGAACACATTGTTGTCCCAGTGCTGCCCGTGTTGCACCACATGCGGCGTGCACAATCGGTGTGCCAGTGGGGTGGTATAAAAGGAGTGCTACAATGAGTATCAAGAGCTTTATCGCTGCCGGAATCCTGTTGGGCGGTAACGCAGCAGCATCAATTGCGGCTGACGTGGACCCGGTTGTTCCGAGCGATGTGGAAACAACCGCTTCCGGGATTTATTTGCGGGCAGATGCCGGATGGTCATTTCTTGAATGGAGTGGTGGCGATGATGATAGCAACTTTGTAGTTGGCGGTGGCATCGGCTACCAGTTCAGTGATTTTCTGCGCGCTGATATCACAGCCGACATGAGTGGTGCCTATGATGTGGCACCTGGCGCTGAAATTGCCACTACGACTGTGCTTGGAAATGTCTATCTCGATTGGGCCAATGACACAGCTTTCACACCTTACATTGGTGTGGGTGCCGGTTATGGCTGGGTGGACAACAATCCGGATGGCATGGCGCTGGGCGCATCAGCCGGTGTTGCCATTGGTGTGACAGAGAATCTCGCTCTCGATGTTGGTTACAGGTTCCGTGATGTCATGACCAGCGGGCCGGATGTCATGGAACACCAGGCAGCGATGGGCCTGCGGTTCAAGTTTTAGTTCACATAAAAAAATGGCACGCCGGACCAGTGGTTCGACGTGCCATTCAGGCTTTGTTGGCTTTGTCGGCTTTCGTGCTTGCAATTTGTGGTTAGGTGCGACTATAGCGCTCCCGGGCTAGCCTTCCCCACCGAAGGCCAGTCCATCTGCAAGGATGGAGCACAATGACAATAACAAAGCTGGTCGCGCGGCCGAATTCTGCGCATTTCTCCTCTGGCCCCTGTGCCAAAATTCCCGGATGGACACCGGACCTCTTGAAACCAGCCTTGACGGGACGATCACACCGCTCTTCAGAAGGCAAAGCGCGTTTGAAACGCGCCATCACTTTGACGCGCGAGACTCTTGAAGTGCCTGCGGACTATCGCATCGGCATTGTGCCTGCCTCGGACACGGGAGCTGTGGAAATGGCCATGTGGTCGCTTCTGGGTGAACGTGGTGTGGACATGTTGGCGTGGGAGAGTTTTGGCGAAGGCTGGGTGAGCGATGTTGCCAAGCAACTCAAATTGCCCGATGTGCGCAAGTTTATAGCTCCCTATGGTGAACTGCCCGATTTGGCCGCTGTGGATTTCTCCCGTGATGTGGTGTTCACGTGGAATGGCACCACGTCGGGGGTACGGGTGCCAAATGCAGAGTGGATACCATCCGGCAGGACAGGTCTGACGATTTGTGATGCCACATCTGCGGCGTTCGCCCAGCAATTGGATTTCGCCAAGCTCGATGTCGTGACTTTTTCCTGGCAGAAGGCGCTGGGTGGTGAAGGCGCTCATGGGGTCATTGTGCTGTCACCGCGAGCCGTGAAGCGGCTTGAGACCTACACGCCAAGCTGGCCCATGCCGAAGATATTTGTTTTGACCAAGGCGGGAAAGTTGATTGAAGGCATTTTTGAAGGCGAAACGATCAACACGCCATCAATGCTCTGCGTGGAGGATTACATTGTTGCGCTCGAGTGGGCCAAACGTGTTGGCGGATTGAATGCCATGATCGCACGGGCGGATGCCAATGCGGCTGTCATTGACCGGTGGATCAAGGCGCGATCCTTTGCCCATCACCTCGCAAAAATTCCCGCGACACGGTCCAATACTTCCGTTTGCCTGACGCTCGATGGCTCGGATGATGTTCCCAAAGCCATGGCCAAGCTTCTTGAAAAAGAAGGTGTTGCCTTTGACATCGGTTCATATCGTGATGCACCACCTGGCCTTCGCATTTGGTGTGGTGCAACTGTGGAAACATCGGATGTGGAGATGCTCGTGCCATGGCTTGACTGGGCCTATGGCCAAGCCATCACCAAGTCTGTGGCTTGACGCCCGCCCGTTCTGCAATTCTTGTTCCCAACAATCCTGACAATACCGGAGTATTCCATGAAGCCGCGTGTTCTTGTTTCTGACAAGCTTTCCGAAACTGCTGTCCAGGTGTTCCGCGACCGCGGCATCGACGTTGATTACAAGCCTGATCTTGGCAAAGACAAGGATGCGTTGCTGGCCGCTGTCGCAGATTATGATGGGCTTGCCATCCGGTCGGCAACCAAAGTCACGCCCAAAATAATCGCTGGTGCGCCACGGCTGCGTGTCATTGGCCGCGCCGGCATCGGTGTGGACAATGTTGATATTCCCGCGGCCACACAGCGCGGCATTGTGGTCATGAACACGCCCTTTGGAAATGCGATCACAACCGCAGAGCATGCAATTTCCATGATGATGGCGCTGGCGCGTCAAATCCCATCCGCCAATGAATCCACCCATGCCGGCAAATGGGAGAAAAACCGTTTCATGGGTGTTGAGCTTTATAACAAGACGTTGGGCGTGATTGGATGCGGCAACATTGGCTCGATTGTGGCAGACCGTGCGGTTGGCCTCAAAATGAAAGTCATTGCATTTGATCCGTTTCTTTCGCCTGAGCGCGCGGTGGAGCTGGGGGTTGAGAAAGTGGAGCTTGACGAGATTTTCAGGCGTTCTGATTTCATCACGCTGCACACACCCCTGACAGAAAAGACCCGCAACATTGTGAATGCCGAAAGCCTGGCAAAATGCCGCAAGGGAGTGCGCATCATCAATTGTGCGCGTGGAGGATTGGTCAACGAGGATGCGCTGTTCGCCGCTCTGGTGAGCAAGCATGTTGCTGGTGCCGCACTTGATGTGTTTGAAAGTGAGCCAGCCACCAACCACAAGCTTTTCGGCCTGGAGAATGTTGTTTGTACACCGCACCTTGGCGCTTCGACCAACGAGGCGCAGGAGAATGTAGCTGTGCAAGTGGCAGAGCAGATGGCTGATTTTTTGTTGACGGGTGCGGTCTCCAATGCCCTCAACATGCCGTCCATTTCGGCTGTCGAAGCTCCGAGACTCAGGCCGTTTGTGTCGTTGGCGGAAAAGCTGGGGCAGTTCGCAGGCCAGCTCACCGATGACTCCATCAATGGCATCGTGATTGAGTATGCCGGTGATGTGGGTGAGATGAACACGCGCGCCTTGACGTCGGCTGCACTTGCCGGTGTGCTTTCAGCCCAACTCGGCACGGTCAACATGGTATCCGCGCCGATAGCGGCGAAGGAGCGGGGCATTCGGGTGGACGAAGTCCGGCAGACACGGCGCGGTGCATATGAAACTTACATTCGATTGACCATCAAGACGCCCAGCTACGAACGCTCTGTGGCTGGGACCGTGTTTTCCGACGGCAAGCCCCGGGTGATCCAAATCAAGGGCATCGAACTTGAGAGCGATTTCGGCCCGAACATGCTCTACATCACGAACACGGACAAGCCGGGGTTCATTGGCGCACTTGGTACGATTTTCGGGAACGCAAATGTCAACCTTGCGAGCTTTCATCTCGGACGCGAGTCGGCTGGGGGTAACGCCATTTGCCTCGTGGAAGTCGATGGCGACATTCCAGATTCACTCGTTTGGGCCATTGGTAAATTGCCCCAGGTGCAACAGGTCAAGCCCATGAAGTTTTGATTTCGACAACCAAGTTCATGAAGTTGACTGTCAACTTCATCACCGAGTTGGTGTCACGCAAAGAGCCCACTTACATTTTTGTTACGTCAATGCCGTTTACCAATATGCCTCCGATCGCGGTGGTCTCCACACTCCACACAAATTCGTCGCCCTCAATCCTGGCGAAGCCTTTTGCAGCCAGCAGCGGTCCCATGGCCTGTTGGGCGGAAGGATCGGATGCGGCAGCCGCTTGCAAGGCCTGCATTGTTGCGTCAAAACCCTTCATGCGGATGTTGGCCTTTCCTGTTGGCATACCGACCATGCTGATCTTGAAATCACCATCCATGTTGATTTCGTAGAGGCCGGACTTGATCTGGTTGGGCTCAAACTTGAGATTGAGGATACCTGTCGGCAGCCACAAGCTGGGGAGGGCCGCCTGGTCTGCCGCCGATAATGACGGGCTTTTGGTCAGATCGAACTTGTCGATGACATGGTTGGCTGCGGCAGCGGGATCAAAACCAGTAAGTGTGAAGTCAATGGTGGCACCCGTCGGAACCAGTCCCGCTGACCACGGGGGAGTAACACCCGGCGGCAATGAAAGTCCTGCGAACGAAATCTGCTCGCGCAATTTGCCGTTCTTCACCAAGCCGTGCATGTCCAGCACCAAGCCAACGCTGTCCAGCGTGGCATTGCCAAACGGTGTCGCGACCGCAATGCTATTGGCCCTGCCTTGCACCGCAATTCTCTCGGCATAGGGCAAGACTGACCTCAGGGTGGTGCGCAGGCTTTCCTGGTCCTGTGTAATCAAATCAACGGATGGCCGGGCGACAAACCAGGCCAGCAATCCGAGAATTTCCTTTTGGCGAACGCCATTGCCCGTGGAATCATAGTCTGAACTGCCAATTTCGTAGGTGAAGGCCAAACCTGGCTGTCCCGGTCCACTGACCTCATTGTCCACTTTCCAGTTCCGGCTGGTGTAGTTAGAAGTTACGTCGACACCACCTCCGGGATTCGCCACCGCGACAGAGTTGCCTTTGAATTCCGCAATATTGCCCTTGGCGAAGGTCTTTGTGCCTGACGGATCAGACGTATTCTGCAGTGATTGGTAGTCAATGACCTGAAAACCGGATTTGGTCAGTGCGCCAAGTGTCTCGTCAAACTCACCCTCGTAAGTGACTTTCCCCAGATTGACATCAAACGACTGGCCACCGGCCAATTTGAAGCCGTAGCTGGCTGGTTCGTCGATCTTGAATTGCCACTTGCCGTTACCCAGCGGCGTCACGGTGAAATGGTGAGGGGAAATGGTTACCGTTGCATCGGCGGATTTGGCTTTGGCGAGCAGTGGGGCTGGATCGATCGTTAGGTCATAGGAGTCGCCCTTTGGTATCACTGACACCACGCCCGGCGTGCTGGTGAGCAGCTTTTCAAGTGCGGCTTTGACGCTATCTGCCTCCTGCTGGGAAGCGGCGGAAAGGGCTACAGTGCTGGACGCCAAGAGGCAGGTGCAGGCGAACAGGTGGCTGACATTGCGCATGGGGGCTCCTTTTGGTGCGTGCGTGAAAACTAGCTGCCGCCCTCAAATCGTCAAATGAATTATTTAGCCACAAATCGTCCATCAAATTGACAAGGCGACGGACTTTGTTCCTGCCCAGTGGGCCGGGATAGGGAGAACTGTGATGAAATTTGGACTTGGAATATTGCTGACCACGACACTTTTGTCGGGCCTTTCGTCAGCGGCATTGGCGGATGTTTACGCGCCACAATCAAAAATAGCCGCTGTAACCGTTTATCCGCGAGGCGCGGATGTCACGCGGGTGGTTGAAATTGAACTCAAGGCTGGCGAACACCAGTTGGTTCTCGACAACCTTCCCGGAACTTTAGATCCACAATCCGTGCGGGTTGCGGGAGAGGCAGGGCAAGGGGTGGAAATCGCCTCGGTTGATGCCAAGATCGTGCCGCTGCAAGAACTGGACATTGACGTCGAGCGACGTCGGCTCGAGAAAGAAATTTCAGATCTGGCTGATGCACGTGTTGCCTTCGACCAAGTGATTGCGGATGCCGAAGTGCAACGGCAATTCCTGTTGTCGCTGGCAAACAAGCAATTGACACCCACAAGCACCACGCAATCGTCGGTAGGGATTGATCCCGCCGCGCTGAACGGCATGTTGGACATCATGGTGGCGCGGCTGGCGCAGTTGGCGAAATCCACGCAAGAAGCGCGCGGACAACAGAAATCCATAGATGAAAAAATTGAAGAGCTGCAAATCCGGGTTTCAATATTGGCACCGCAAGCGGAACAGCGAACAGTTGTCACCGTCAATCTTTCTGCGGCTCAGGCTTCAACCGGAATTTTCAAGGTGAGCTACAGGCTTTGGGAGGCGTCATGGCAACCCTACTATGATGCACGCCTCACAACGCCTGTTGGTAATACTGGTTCCCGTCTTGACCTCGTGCGGCGGGCCAGTGTTGTGCAATCAACATCAGAAAGCTGGGAGAATGTGGCGCTTACCCTGTCAACGGCGCGACCGGGAGGGGCCACAGCCGCGCCTGACGTCAGTGAGCACGAGTTGTTCATTGATCAAGTTGCCAGAAGCAAAAAAACAGATGCAGGCGCAGACGACAAAGTTGTTGGCTATGCGGAACTGGAAGAGGCGGTGCCCGCATTGGCAGCTTCCCCGGTTGAGTCAAAACCAAAACCAGAAGCCGTTATGCAAAAGCAGGCTGCGGTCGCCTTGGTCGGCTTTCAGGCAACCTACCAAATTTCGGGAGTTGTCAACATCGACAATTCCGGCACGTCGAAAAACGTCCGGATTTCCAGCGAAAGCCTGGAAGCCCAAATCGCTGCCATCACCAGCCCCCGGTTCGACACGGCTGCCTATCTGACAGCCAGTTTCAAACTCACGTCAGATGCGCCGGTTCTGCCTGGTGCTGTCAATCTGTATCGCGATGGCGTGTATGTCGGGCAGGGAGCGTTGCCGCTGCTCAGCAAAGATCAAGATGCCAAGCTTGGCTTTGGTGCGGATGACCTGGTCAAAGTCGAACGTGTGGAAGTCAACAGAAGGACGGGTGAAGAAGGCATTCTGACATCGTCCAACGTCGAGGAGCGGGCCTGGGACATAACGGTCAAAAATTTGCATGACTTCACCATGCCAGTCAGTGTTGTTGACCGGATACCATTTGCGACATCAGACGATGTTACTGTGGCAGACGTTATTGGAATGACAGCGCCGACCGAGCGCAATCTGGACAAGCGGCGTGGGGTGGTTGCCTGGCGTTTTGACATTGAATCAAAAGGGGAAAAGTCCCTCAAAACCGGGTACAAAGTGACGTGGCCAAAAGCCATGCAGGTCGGTCAAATCGACTAGTTGCACCGCCACAAAAAACCGATCATAGGGCATAACGGCTCCGAGAACTGACAGATTCTCCGGAGCCGTTTTTCATGCCGAAAGGGGAAATCAGATCATGGCGAATGTGGCGGTCGTGGGTGCCCAATGGGGGGATGAAGGCAAGGGCAAGATTGTCGATTGGCTGTCGGAACGTGCGGATGTCGTGGTCCGTTTCCAGGGCGGCCACAACGCTGGTCACACGCTGGTCATTGATGGTGTCACTTACAAATTGTCGCTTCTGCCATCGGGCATACTGAGGCCGGGCAAGCTGTCGGTGATTGGCAATGGTGTGGTCATTGATCCCTGGGCACTGGCTGCGGAAATCGACAAGCTTGTGGCTGCCGGGGTTGCTATTTCGCGGGATAATTTGCGGGTCGCAGGCAATGCCACGTTGATCCTTTCATTGCACCGGGAGCTGGATCAATTGCGCGAAGCTGCCGCCGGCAGCGGCAAGATTGGAACCACCGGTCGCGGCATTGGCCCGGCCTATGAAGACAAGGTTGGACGGCGCGCCATCCGCGTGAATGATCTTGCAGACATCAAAACACTGGGACCTAAAATTGAGCGCTTGCTTGCCCATCACAATGCCTTGCGTCGCGGCTTGAGCCAACCGGAAGTCAGTGCCGCAACCATTCAAAAAGAACTTGCGGATGTCGCTCCGCGCATCCTGCCGTTTGCCGATGCTGTTTGGGCCTTGCTTGATGACACACGGCGCGATGGCAAACGCATTCTGTTTGAAGGTGCACAAGGCATTCTGCTGGATATCGACCATGGCACGTATCCTTATGTGACTTCCTCAAACACAGTTGCAGGCCAGGCGGCTGCGGGGTCGGGGCTTGGTCCATCGGCCGTGAGCTACGTTCTTGGCATTGCCAAGGCCTATACGACACGCGTGGGAGAGGGGCCGTTTCCAACGGAACAGTCAAACGACATTGGAGAACTCATCGGGCAGCGTGGGCGTGAATTTGGAACCGTGACGGGCCGCAAGCGTCGGTGTGGCTGGTTTGATGCTGTGCTGGTACGGCAAGCCATCAAAACCTCCGGCATCCAGGGGTTGGCACTGACCAAACTGGACGTGCTTGATGGCTTAGATGAGATCAAGGTCGGTGTTGGCTACATGTTGGATGGCAAGCGGGTCGAACACTTTCCTGCGGCAGAAGACGCACAACGGCGCGTTGAACCCATCTATGAAACGATACCGGGATGGAAGGATACCACAGCTGGTGCACGGTCGTGGTCCGCGTTGCCTGCCCAAGCCATCAAGTATGTGCGCTATCTGGAAGAACTCGTGGCATGTCCGGTTGCCTTGTTGTCAACGTCACCGGAACGTGAAGACACGATCCTGATGAAGGATCCGTTCGGAGACTGACGTCAGCCGGTTGGCAATGCCTGCATGGCGACGATGTTTTCGACATCGACGGCAAGCGGCTTCTTGAGCTGATCCGAGAAGTTTCGCATGATGACGGCCGCCACTTCCGGTTCGGCCACGGGCTTGCCGCACAGGTATCCTTGCACGAGATCACAGCCGAAGCTCCGCATGATATCGGCCTGTTCAACTGTTTCGATGCCTTCAGCGGTTACTTTGAGGCCGATGTTGCGACTCAGGTCGATGATGGCCTTGAGCATGCCCTTGACCATGGGCGAGGCATCCAGCGCGTGAACAAATGACTTGTCGATCTTGAGTTTGGAGAACGGAAACTTCCACAAGTAGCTGAGGCTGGAGTAGCCGGTGCCAAAGTCATCCATCACGATAGCGCAACCCATTTCGCGGAGTGAATTCAGCTGCGAAATGACAACCTCAGAGTCCTTCAGCAAAGTGCTTTCGGTGACTTCGATCTCCAGGCGATAAGCCGGGAAGCTGGAAAGTTCCAAGGCATGATGCACATCAGACAGCAATGCCCCGCTGTAAAATTGCTCAGGCGAGATATTGACTGCAACTGTCATGTGGTTGGGCCAATTGACGGCCGTGCGGCATGCTTGGGCAAGTGCCCACGCGCCGATTTTCATGATCGAGCCGGTTTCCTCGGCCACCGGGATGAATTCCATCGGCGACACCTTGCCCAGTTCCGGGTGTTCAAAACGAAGCAGTGCTTCAAACCCAACGAGGCTACCGCTGTTGACATTGAACACGGGCTGATAGTGCAGTGTCAGTTGGTTTTTTGGTATTGCTTCGCTGATGGCGAGTTGGATCTCGGATCGGCGCCGTGATGCCAAGGCAAGAGCCGGGTTGAAAAAACTGTAGGAATGGCTGCCGCGATCGGTTGCGGCCTTGTGGGCGAGGCCGGCGTTTTGCAAGAGGGTTGCCGCATCGTGCTCGCCTTGATTGGAAAGGGCCACGCCCGCGCATACGTCGAGTGACATTTTGCGGTCGACCCAGTCAACGGGCTCGGTCAGTTTGTTGATCAGGCGCTTTGCTTCACTCATGGCTTGCAAGGCATCATCCACGTTCGGCAGAAAGACGGCAAAACTCCAATAATCCAGACGGCAACACAAGCTATGTTTGGGAGGGTCGAGGTTCAGTCGCGACGCCAGGGCAGAGACGATGTAATCGCTGGCGTGGCGACCGAGTGAGCCGGTCACCCGTGGCAGGCCGCGGACCCCAAATTCGATCATGGCGGACTGGACAAGGCTCTTGTCCATCGTCGCCAATGTGCCATCCACCTGGCTCATGAAGGCGGACCGGTTCAACAGTCCAGTGAGGGGATCGTGGCGCTTGAGATGCTGGACATCCCTCTCGAGCTGCTGGCAAAGTTGCCGCAACGCTTCGAGTTCATTGGTCTGACTAGCACCGTTCATGTTGATCTGCCTTGCCGAGAAGAGATGCGGTGATAATGTAAAGGACTGGTTACCGGAGCAGGCTCAATGGCGAATTCAGGGCAAAGTCATGTGATGAAATGGGCGTTTCGCGGCTTGGTTGCTGCGATGCTGGTGCTGGTCCTCCCCATTGCAACCGGCATCGCGCGCGAGACGTACCTGCAGCTTGCCCATCGGCTGGTGGAAGCCAGCCAGCCAGATGCCACGTTCAGGTCTGATCTGGAAACTTACCTGGCCACCGCCATCACGCGTTACCGGAAGGAAAATGGCCGGTCAGGTTTGGCGCTGACATCGGCGAACAGGCTTGGTGCGCGGGCGCATGCGATGGATATGGCGCAAGGGGCATTTGTCAGCCATGTGGCGTCGACGGGCCAGGGGTTCGATTCGCGCATGCGGGCGCTCCATGACGGAGCGATGTTTCTGCCCAACATGGGGGAGAACGCAGCCCGTGACAGGTCAAGTGGCGAGGCCAACCAAAGCCGGGCGCAAAAAATTATCGTGCAATGGATCAACAGCGCTTCACACCGCCAGTTGATGAGCAGCAAAAGCTTTACCCAGGTCTCAATCGGCGTGGTGCAAAAAGGCAACCACCTCTATGCGGTGGCTATTTTCTCAGGTCCCGCCGTCAAGACCAATGCCAAGCGGGCGGGAAAAACGGTGTCGGGGTTTTATTGAACAGAATCACGCCAACGGTTGCTGTAGTGCCATTTGTGGGCGGGACAGTGCCTTGTGTGCCGCGTTGCGGACTGCCTTTTGCAGTTTCTCGAACGCCCGCACCTCAATCTGGCGAATGCGCTCACGGCTGACGCTGAATTCCTTGGACAAGTCATCCAGCGTTGCCGGATCATCCTGAAGTTTGCGGGCTTCTATGACGCGCCGTTCACGCTCGTTCAGTTTGCCCAAGGCCTCTTTCAGCATGGCATTGCGTTGCGAACTCTGCTCGTTTTCGAGCAATACGGTTTCCTGGCTGGCGGAGTCGTCAACCAGCCAATCCTGCCATTCGCCTTCGCCATCCGCATCGGCGCGAAGGGGGGCGTTGAGGGATGCATCGCCCGACAGGCGACGGTTCATGGAAATCACTTCTTCCTCGTGAACGCCAAGGCGGTGGGCGATGTACTTTACCTGGTCCGGCTTCAAGTCGCCCTCTTCCAGTGCCGAAATCTTGCTCTTGATCTTGCGCAGGTTGAAGAACAGTTTTTTCTGGTTTGCGGTTGTGCCCATTTTGACCAGTGACCATGAGCGCAACACGAATTCCTGGATGGAAGCCTTGATCCACCACATGGCGTAGGTGGCCAGGCGGAAGCCCTTGTCGGGTTCAAATTTCTTGACGGCCTGCATCAGGCCAATGTTGCCTTCCGAAATCACATCCGCGACTGGCAAGCCATAGCCGCGATAGCCCATGGCAATCTTGGCAACGAGACGCAAATGACTGGTGATCAGGCGATGTGCCGCCTCGCGGTCGCCGTGCTCACGGAAGCGCTTGCCGAACATGTATTCCTCTTCCGGCTTCAGCATGGGGAACTGCCGGATTTCCTGCATGTAACGCTGCAGGCTGCCTTCGCCGCTGGCGATGACTGGGAGATATGACGCTTTTGCCATTTTGTTTCCTCGCTCTGGCAGTCTTGGGAAGTGACTGCCAACCTTTCATATAAGCACGCTTGGCCGGTTTTAAAGATTGTCGGCCAAGAATAGTTACAAGACGGGTTACGCTTTAGTATCCGTCGCGGATGACAGCCGGAGTTGATGGCGAAGGTGTGACAGTGCTGGCGGAAGTTGGCTTTCAAAGCGCAAATGCTTGCCCGAGCGGGGGTGGTCAAATCCCAAGACTGCCGCGTGAAGTGCTTGCCCCTTCAATGCTTTGACCAAACTTCTTGAAGCCGTTTCGAGGTTGACGAGGGCGCTTTTGAAGCCCGCGCCATAGGTTGTGTCCCCCAAAAGGGGATGGCCGATATGCGTCATGTGCACGCGGATTTGGTGGGTACGGCCGGTTTCGAGAACGCATTTCACCAGGCACGCTGCGCCATAGCGTTCAAGTACCGAAAAGTGGGTCACAGCTTCCCGGGCAGCGGCGGACTTGCTGACTGCCATTTTTTGGCGGTTGGTGGTTGAGCGGGCAATGCCCGTGGAAATGGTGCCGGCGGGCCGCTGTAGATTGCCCCATACAAAGGCGAGGTACTCGCGTTGCATGCGCCCATCGCGGCCATGGGCCGCAAACTGCTCCGAGAGGTTACCGTGAGCGAGATCGTTCTTGGCGACCACGAGGAGGCCGGATGTGTCCTTGTCCAGGCGGTGCACGATTCCAGGCCGTTTCACGCCACCAATGCCGGACAAGCTGTCGCCGCAATGGGCCAGCAGGGCATTCACCAGTGTTCCGCTGTCATGGCCGGCACCTGGATGCACGACGAGACCCACGGGCTTGTCGATGACAATGACGTCCTTGTCTTCGTGCACAATGGTGAGTGCGATGGGTTCGGCCTGCGGCGTGGCCGGACGGGCGGGTGGCAGTTGAACGGCAACAACCTGGCCTGGTCTGGTCTTGCAATTGCCGTCCGTCACGTTCGCACCATCAATATGCACATGGCCGTCAGCGATCAACTTTTGAAAGCGCGCCCTGCTGATGGCCGGGTGTGCGGCTGCCAAGGCGCGGTCAAGGCGGTCAATTGCCGGGGCGGTGAAAAGGAGAATCTCGGGTGTTTCACTGGTCATTGGGGGAGGCATTGGGGGGTCATGAGAGTCATGGGCTTGCCTTGCGTATGCCTGAGTGCTTGCCTATAGGAAAGGACGGAAGCTCCCTTCGTCTATCGGTCAGGACGGCAGCCTCTCACGTTGCAAAGGCGGGTTCGATTCCCGCAGGGAGCGCCAAAAGTGTTTGAGACAGGCGCTGGGCTCAGGTGCTGCTGGGGCAGTTGTTATCGGGTCGCGATTGCCGTGGACTGACTGTAATCGTGTTGTTGCGGCAGGTGAAGATCACCACACCGTTGTTGGCGCAAAGTTTGGCAATGGTGATGGGTTTGGTTGCCACCATAACAGTCAATGCTTGATCAGGAATTTGAACGGATGCCATCATCGAGTAGGCGGTGCTGAGGCAATCCTCGGCGTCGCCAGCAATTGTGGCGGAGCGGAAGTGTCCAATTTCCGGTCCCCTTGGGCCGCGCCTCAACATGGCGGGAATGCCCTCGGGCAGCGTCAAGGCAGCCGGCTGGATATCCGGCTGGCTGGAAACCTCCGCAAACCCTGCCTCAGTTTCAAGTGCAGTGACTTCCGATTCCGCAGCGACGGGCGACGTGGGAGTCGGCGCGGACATGTAGGCAACAGAACCGGTAATTCCCCCCTTTTGTGGCACTTCGTCAGTCTCCCCACCACTTTTGCTGTGATCAGACATCATGATATTGCGTTTGGGGGCGACGGCCGCTTCAGATGCAACCATGGGTGCCAGGCTTGGCAATTGCCTGTGCAACAAGCGTTGCAGTGAACCTGACTCATACGCCACGAAAAAGCACGCAACGAACGAGGCGCTCAGGAAACTGCCAAATATGGTGGACTTGACTGTCACAAACTGATCCGTTTGACCGAATTCTTGCTCTCGCCGAGGAGTTCAAGATTGTTGGCGATATAGGGATTGTCGGGATCGAGATCATAGGCGCGCAACAGCAATTTTCGCGCACCTGCAAGGTTGCCGCGCATCAGTTGCGAGTAGCCGGCGTTGTTGAGCACAATCGGATTGTCATGGCCATATTTTGCGACTTGCACGTAGGCCTTGTCGGCCAAATCAAATCGCCGCAGCTTGTCGTATGACGCCGCGAGGCCGAGCCATGCTTCGCTGTCCTTGGGTGTTACTTCCAAGGCTTTGCGGTAGTTTTCTTCCGCCAGACCAAAGTCACCATTGCGGAAATGCACTTTGCCCTGCCGCACGTAATCATCGGATGGATAGAATTTCGGATCCTCCAGCGTCATGCCGGATTCCTTCAGCAGACGGTTTTCCGCCGACGGCTGGCAGGCTGCCACCGCGCCAGCAACCAAAACCAATACCGTCGCGCGACGGATTTTTGGAATGTCATAGTGTCCCATACAGTGCCCCTTTCAAACCATAGTGTCCCAACACGTGCCGCATCACCAACTCCCCATTGCTTTTGAAATCTTGATCGCGATTGGAAAAATCGTAACACCCAGCAGCACTGGGAAAATAAACAAGCCGAGTGGCAAAACAAGTTTTGCTGGAAGGGCATGGGCCTTTTCTTCTGCTCGGGACAGGCGCTTGTCACGCATTTCATCGCTGTAAACGCGCAGTGACTGCACAAGGCTTGAACCAAGTTCCTCCGACTGCTGCACCAGCATGGCAAAGGATTTAGCTTCACCAATGCCAAGTCGGTCAGCGAGATTGCTCAACGCTTCACGTGTAGACCGTCCGGCGCGCATCTCGAGACTCATGAAACGCAGATTGGTGGAAAGCGATGGGAAGGCCCGCTTCAAATCCGTTCCAACCCTGTCAATGGCGCTATCCATGCCGATGCCGGCCTCAACGCAAATGACGAGAAGATCAAGCAAGTCAGGAAAGCCGTTGCGGTGCTCTTCAAGAAGCTTGTCGCGTTGCAGGCTAACGATTGAGCGTGGTAACATGAAGCCAAGGAACGCGACGAAGAATGTGAGCAATATCACCAGGGGATAAGGGAGGTTTGGCCAAACCACGCCGACCCATGTTGGCGTTGTTATACCAAATGCGATGCCGGAGATGATGCGGATTACCTGGTACCAAAATGGTGTCTGTGTTCCATAATAGCCCGCAAGATTGAGGAATGTTCGCAGTTCGGACTTACTCTTTGTACTGCGCAAGAGGAAGGCGTCAAAAAATTTCTTGTCATTTTCAGCGTTGACCAGCCGTTGCCCAGCAATCGAGCCCGGACCAGTGGCCGTTGCCAGACCCATGCTTGTCGTTGCACGCCGCCGAATTCCGAACCAGGTCGTCGTCAAGTTGACAAACGCAATTGTGAATAGAATTGCACTCAAGAAGACCAAAACAAGGAATAACGTGTTTCCTTGTTGTGCGATTGTTTTTAGAACTGTGTCCACTCATTCCACCCTAGAATTTGAAGTTGATCATCTTGTACATGACCACATCACCCAGAATTGACCACAGCGCGAGACCTACCCACACGGGAATAAAGATGGGTTCGTCCCACACATCGAGATAGTAGTTTGGGTTCTGCAAATAGACCAAGCTTGCAATCACGATTGGCAATACTGAAAGTCCGACGCCGGAGAACCTGGCTTCCGCCGAAAAGGCGCGAACCTTGCGGCGCAACTGAAACCTCTCACGCATGACGCGGGAAAGATTTCCAAGCACTTCGCTCAGGTTTCCGCCGGATTGTGATTGCAGTGATACCGCAGTCACCAGTAGCGACAAGTCTTCGATACCGACCCGGTCGGCAAGGTTTTTCAAGGCGCGTGGCAAATCCAGACCATAAGTCATCTCATCAACTGCCAAGCCGAACTCGGAACCGGCCGGATCTTGCATCTCGCGTCCAACAAGGGCAATTGCCACCGGTACCGGGTGACCGCTGCGCAAGCTGCGCACGATGATATCGAGCGCGTCTGGCAATTGCTGGGAAAAACCATTTTGTCGCCGCGAACGCATGATGCGCACAATCTGGATTGGAAGCAGAACACAAACCGCCAATGCAATTACAGCCACAACGATGGCCGGCAGGGTGGTTGCAAACCGAAGTGCAACTGAGGCAAGAATAAAAAGAAGAATACAGTATGTAGCGAACCTGCCGATTGAAATGCGCAATCCGGATTGGATCAGCAGTTTGCGGAAATTGCCTGCGAACTCCAAGTTCTCAGAGAAGATGCCGCGTTCGGCCTTGAGCGAAACCATTGTGTCTTCGCCAATCATGCCCGCGTCGACAACTTTCATGCGGCGGTTGACGCTGCGCTTGCGCGACATCGGCTTGAAGACTGCGAGAAAAACGGCTTCGACCAAAAAGATCGCGGTGACTGCGGCGCAGACGAAGAAGGCGTATCGGGAAAGTGTGATCCAATCCATGGTTACAACTGCCGCGATGGATCAAAGTGGGTGGAGGGCAACGTGATGTTCTGTGCCGCCAGTTCGTTCAGGAATTTTGGCCGCACGCCCGTTGCCTGGTAGTATCCTTCAACGGTGCCGTCTTCCGTGGTCTGGACCTTGTTGAATTTGAAAATCTCCTGCATCTGGATGACATCACCTTCGATGCCGGTCAGTTCGGTCACACTGACGACGCGGCGCTTGCCGTCACTCATCCGGGTCAATTGAACGATGAGCCGGATGGCGGACGCAACCTGCGAGCGGATGCTCTGGATGGTCATGGGATAGCCGGCCATGCCGATCATCTGTTCGATACGCGCAATTGAATCACGTGGCGTGTTGGCGTGGATCGTGGTCATTGAGCCTTCGTGGCCCGTGTTCATGGCTTGCAGCATGTCGAATGCTTCTTCACCACGGCACTCGCCGACGATGATCCGGTCTGGCCGCATGCGCAGGGCGTTTTTGACCAGTTCGCGCTGGCGGATTTCACCCCGGCCTTCGAGATTGGGCGGGCGGGTTTCCATGCGCCCGACATGGGGCTGCTGCAATTGCAGTTCGGCGGCGTCTTCGATCGTGATCAGCCGTTCATCGTGGGAAATAAACGACGACAGGGCGTTGAGCATGGTCGTCTTGCCGGACCCTGTGCCACCGGAAACAAGTATTGTGATGCGCCCTGCGACCGCTGCCACCAGCAGGTCGCCCATTTCTCGAGAGATGCTGTCTGACGCAACAAGGCGTTCCATCGAGAGCGGTTTTTTGGAAAACTTGCGGATGGACACCAAGGGACCATCGACTGAAATGGGCCTGATGGCCACGTTGACGCGCGACCCATCGGGCAGGCGCGCGTCGCACATCGGCTGGCTTTCATCGACACGGCGTCCCACAGTGGAAACGATCTTGTTGATGATGCGCAGAAGATGGGCTTCGTCCTTGAAGCGCGCACCGGACAACTCCAGGCGTCCGCGGCGTTCAATGTAAATTTGCTTGTGGGTATTGATCAGGATGTCGTTGATGGAATCATCGGCCAGCAGCGGTTCAATGGGCCCAAGGCCGGTCATTTCATGCAGGATGTCGTCGACAAATTTTTCGAGTTCGGCGGCGTTGAGGGCGACGCGTTCAGTGTTCACATGCTGCGCCACCAGTTCGAAGACCTGCTCACGCAATTCCTTTTCGGGAATCTTGTCGACGGCAGACAAGTTGATTTCGTCGATGAGTTTGCGGTGAATGCGCAGCTTGGCATCCAACAGGCGCTCCTGCTGGGTTGTCTGTTGGGTGCTTACCACAACCGGTTTTGCAGCAACGGTGCTGCGGACGAGCTGCATGGAGGCCACAGTTGGTTCCACGGGTGAAGCAATTTTCATCGGGCTTTTGCGGAGGGTAAAGCGGCTAAGGACCATGGGTCATTCCTTTACCCGGTTGGATGCAATGCTCATGCCGACACCCCGATGATTGCCGCAATATCCTTGTGGATATGGTTTTTTCGCTTGATTTCACTGGTCGGGATGCCACGGTTCACGGCCTCGTTCACCAGCTTGCTGTCGCCCCGGACAAATCCGGCGAGATAGGGTCCCAGAAGCTCCTTGGCTTCCGTGGACGACAGGTTCGATCCGAACAGGGATTTCACGTATTTGTTGACGATCACCTTGGCGTTGATGTCCTCGCCAAAACGTTCGCGCAGTTCGTTGACCAAGCGGCGTCCTGATTTGAGACCGGGCACGGTGAATTCAGTGACCACAAAAACCTGTGTGGCACCCTGGATGACGTTGCTGGCCCATTTCTCAGCGGTTCGCGGAACGTCAACCACGAGGTTGGTGTATTTCTGGATGGCGAACTCGAGGGGGAGTGTCACAACGTCCTCGGAGAAGTCCGTTGCCAGCCCGTATTTCCGCTGGGCGGAAAGTACTGCAAGCCCGCTCTTGTGTGTTGCCAGCATGGTGTTGAACAGGTGGCTGTCAAGCCGGGCCGGATCGCCCATCAGTTCATCGACTTGCCAGCCCGGTTGCAGATCAAGATAGTCGGAGGCGGCACCGCTGCCGAAATCGAGATCAACGAGGCAGGTGGATGGCACACCAGGTGTCATTTTGGCCATGGCAAGGGCGGCGTGAATGGCGACTGTTGTCGCACCGACACCACCACGTGCGCCCAGGAAGGCGAGGCACTTCACATCGGCACGCTGCTCGTTGGTCTGGCTGAGGGCGCTGCCGCAAGCTGACATGAGTTCGCCGACGGACATCGGGTGGCGCAGCCAGTCGGATACACGCAGGCGCAGCAACCAGCGCACCAATTCCTCATCCATCTTGGATGAGATGACCACAACCGGCACACCTTGTGGACGGTCGCCCATGAAACGGTCAAGCTCTTGCATTTCCGCTTCACTCGAGGCGTCAAGATCGTAGACGAGCACGTTGACACCTGATGGCAGAGATTTGGCGGTGACAGATTTGCGGTCGAGGAACTTGAAATCGATGCCTTCCTGTTTTCCCACCACATCGCTGATCTGTTTGCGGGCTGTTGCATCACGCGACACAAAACCTATTTTCAGGCTGCGCTGACCCTTGGCTGATGATTTGAAATACTGGAACATTGAATTCATCTCACAGAGGGGCGGCCAGGTTCAGGTCTTCACCGGTCACGGTGGTGGAAAAACCGGGAAGGGTCACAGGCGCAAAATTCATCAGGCCGCCAATGAAGATATGGGTGTAGGTCAGGCGGCCGACATTGTCGCCGCGCAAGCCCACGGTGATGGTCGGAACCGTGCCGCCGGGACGGCCAGCGTAGCCGAGGCCGGTGTACTGGTAGCGCACGAACACGTTGTTGTGGGTGATGCGGTTGAAGATGTTGCACATGCCGGTGTTGCGCGGCGATGCGGGTGGGTTGACGCAGGACCTGGGGCTGGTGGCATTGCCACGACCGTAGACGATGTCCTGAAAAGCAGTGACGCTGGGGGTTGCGGTTACTGCGGCGGGGCTGCCCACGCATGAGAGTGCGCCGCCATTCATCTGGCAGGTGACATCGAATGTCGGCATGGGGTCGCCGGGAATGATGCTGCCGCCAACGCCTGTCCAGGTGCGAAGCCCTGGTGTTATGGGATTGGACACGGCGGCTATGCGGGCACCCACCTGCATGGCTTTGGAGGCGGCACTCCATTGATAATAAGCGTAGGTGAATTCAATCACGCCAAAGAGCACGAGAAAGAACGTCATCATGGCAATGGTGAATTCCATGATGGTGGTGCCATCTTCATTGCGGTGGAAAAGCATGAACCTAGAAGGAGCCATCAACGAGGACCCTTTCCTGGTGGGTGGCGTTGAGCGTGATGGTTGCCGATGGAATGGCACCGGTATTGTAGAGGAAGGACAATGCCCCCAGATCGTCGTAGGCGATGCTGGTGCTGGCGGTGACGACGTAGATTGAGTTTCCGCCGCGCAGGCAGAAATCAGTGGCACCGGTACCACAGTTTGTTCCGCCCGTATTGCCAACGGCGGAATAGGCGATTGTCACATTGCCGGGAGCCCACCAGGAAATGCGGTTGGTGCCGCCCGACGTGACGTTGCGTGCGGCGATGTATTGGCCGGCCAGGATGTTGGCATTTGTGGCGGCTGCATTTGCCGGATCGTAGGGCAATCGTGCCACATAGCGTGCGGCATCGCGCAGGCCGCTGATGATGAGCTGGCGTTTTTGCAGCAGGTTGCCGAATTCGATGGTGCCCATGCCGATGGACAAGATCAACGGAATGACCAGCGTCAACTCGAAGAGGGCGGCACCTTCGGTGTTCTGCCTGAAGCGGTTGAAAAATCGCGTCATGGCCTGTTACCTGTACAACTGCACGAGATCGCGGGCGACGCTGTTGGCTTCGCCGGGCTTGTCGATGCGCACCATTTCAGCCCACACATCGCCGTCGGCAACGGCCGTGTTGCCCTTGTCGCCACCCACTGGTTCGGCCAGGAAGAACTGCGCGAAGGTTACCACGGGCAGCAGGTTGCCGCTGCCACCGCGGATGGGGCCATATTGAGCGCTGGAATTGAGCGCACGGCAGTTCAGGACGGCGGCATGGAAGATACGGCGGTCGGGGCTGTCGCTGAGGGTGGAGGCGGCACCACCGTAGCAGCGGGGCCTGGAATACTCACCGCCTAACGCCCCACTTCCGTTCGAATCCTGGAGTTCCAGCGAGGCGCGGTTGTCGACTTCGTATCGGTAGACCTGGTAGCGCGAGAAATTTGCAAGTCCACCGGGAAGTGATGCGCCGTTGTGGGCCTTCCCCCAATAATCGGCCACGCGCCAGTTACCGTCACCCATGCGGCCGGCCATGTTGGGGCAGGTGTTGGTATAGAAGCAATTGTCACGGAAGAGATAGCCGTAGCCGGGGTTTGCCGGGTAGATGTTAGGCAATAGTCCCCGGTCGTCATCATTGGGATTGCAGGCGCTGCCTTTACCGTTGTTTTTGTCATTGGCCGCACCGCGAAGCACGTTGAGGGCCGGGCGGAAGGCGGGGTTGCTGCTGACGCTGTTCATCGGGCCATCGTATTGGTCGAAGCGGGTGTTGAAACCGAAACGGATGGATTCGATGTTGCCGGTGCGCAGTTCAACGCCATTGGCGACAAAGCAGGCGGGCGGATTGGCCATGCCGACTTGTTCACGCAGAACTGAAGCGCTCTGCGATCCGCCTGCCGGCACCAGCCAGCCGAAATTGCCGGGGAAATACTGGGCGGTGTTGCCACCGGTTTGTTTCATGTTGATCAAGCGCCTGCGCTTGGCGGGATCGGCGAAGTGGTCGAGGAGTTCAACGCTGCGCAGAATATCGGTGTTGCCCACAGCTTCATAAGGATTGCAGATGAACATCGGCGTGAACTTGCACACCGCTGCCTGGAAACCGGCCGTTGCCTCAGCGCCCACGGTGCCGCTGTTTGAGCCACCGCCCAAAAACGACACCGGGAAAATGGTGTTGTACGTCCGTGGTGTTACCAACACGCGCACAAAGCGCGCCGCAGTTGACGACGCTGGCAGGGCCTTGTTCAGGCAGCTGTTGGCGTTGATGGCGGTTACATCGCTCGCTGGCAGGGTGGCGAGATAGCAGGTGGTCACGGCGTTCTCGTCCACGGTCACTGCTGTGGTGGCGAACTGTGCGGTGTTGGAATTGATCAGGTTGGTGATGGCGCGTTCAGAGCGGTCGATCGCATTGGGCAGAAGATCGAGTTCACCGGCACCGGCAAGGGCAAGGGCATCAGCACCCTGTTGAAGCTTGGTTTGCAGGTTGTTGACGCGGCCCATGTCGATAGCGAGCAGGCCCATGGCGATGATCACGGGCAGTGTCATGGTGACGTAGATCAGCGCAATGCCGGACTGGTCCTTGCGGAAACGGTTGGCGGTATTGGCGATCATGCTGATGAGGGGGCGAAGCATGGTGATTGTCCGGTTACTGGGCGGGGGGAGAACCCAGGTTGATGTTGACAGTGGAGGGGGCAGCCGCCTCTTTTTTGCCCCGGCGATAACTTTCGTCGTAGAGTGCAATGCCGCGCGCACCAAACACGGCAATGTCGATGTCGGTGTCGTTGATGTACGCCGGCCACGGTGTGGGTGACTGGATGGTGATGTTGGCCTGGGGTGCTTCACCGGCATCGATGGAGACGAAATCGCTGCGGCTCAGCTCATCATAGTTCTGGGCCAGCGCCACGCTGGAAACAGATGACAACAGGGCGGCAGTGAGCAGAAGTTTATTTTGTTTGATTGGCATAGTCCACCTTTGGTAAATCGATGATGTGTCCGTAGACACCGTGATATTTCGTATCGAGTTTCTTGCGTGACACTTCCTGTTTGCCGAGCAGGAAGAATTCCGGCTCGTTGGACGAAAGGCTGGTGTCGAGAGGGGTTTGCAACTGCTGGCGGTTGCCGACGGGCACGACCAGACGCGGGGTCACAATGATCACGAGATCGGATTGTTTTTTCTGGAAGGATGAAGAGCGGAACAACGTGCCGAGGACGGGAACGTCGCCAAGCCATGGAATCTGGTTGGTCACTTTTTGGTTCACGGATTGAAGCAGCCCGGCGATGGCGAAGCTCTGCCCGTCGCGCAATTCCACACTGGTGGATGCCTTGCGCACTGAAAGGGCGGGGATGAGCACTCCCTGACCGTCAAATCTGATACTATTGGCGGTGTCAATTTCACTGACTTCCGGTGCGATCTTCAAGTTGATCACGCCGTCATCCATAACGGTGGGCGTGAACTTGAGTTTCACGCCGAATTCTTTGAAAGCGATGGTGATCCGTCCATTGTCCTGACCAACAGGAATAGGGAACTCACCGCCAGCATGGAACATGGCTTCTTCGCCAGACATGGCTGTAAGGTTTGGCTCAGCAAGTCGCCGCGCCAGCCTTTTTTGTTCAAGCGCTGTTATCAATACATCTGCATTGATACCGTTGCCCAAAAAGTTGGCAATCAATGTGCCAAATGGAAGTGCGTTGGAAAGTGCACCTAGTCCAATACCGCTGCCAGTTACACCGCCAACACGATTGTTGGTCGCAAAATTCCAACTAATGCCCAGCTCCTTGCCCGCCGTCCGGTTCACTTCGACAAAGCGTACTTCGAGATTGACTTGCTGGTTGGAGGCGATGCTCAGCGAATTGGACACACGGCCCGGGGTGCCGTCTGAATTGACGGCGAATTCGTTGGCCAGCGACATGGCGCGTTCGGCTGCGGAGGTGCTTTGCACCATGCCTTCAAGAAGAATACGGCCATTGATGGATTTGACCTTGATGTTGCTGTTGGGCATGGCATTGCGCAATGCCCGTTTCAGTCCGTCGAGATCGTGGGTCACTTCGACATCAATCACACCCACGAGTTTTTTGTCGACATCAAACAGCGCCACGTTGGTGAGGCCCAGCTTGCGGCCCAGCACATACATGGTCTGGTCGGTCAGGGGATTGACGTCGGCAGTTTCAGGATCCCCCACCACGATTTCGGAGAAGGGAATATCAACCCGAATGGTTTCGGAAGAGCCTTGCACAATCAGCAGGCGGCCCACGCGGTTGTTGTTGGACAGTTTGATCAGCTGCGTCTGAGCTTCCGCCGTAGTGACTTCGGCCCCTGGTGCGAGCAACACCAGCAGGGCGATACAGACAAACTTGCATAGGGCCTTCAACATTCAACTCACACTTTCCGGTTACGGTTGAGCACCGCAGCCTTTGCCTCTAATATTTTGTATCTCTCGAACCATCCACCCCAATAACCGTCATTCCCGCGAAAGCGGGAATCCAACTTTCCACAAGCCCGTTTTTGGCCCAGTTGGATTCCCGCTTTCGCGGGAATGACGTTTGAAGGTCTGTGAAGATCACTGCACACTCTCCAAGTCGTTTTCTGGGACGACCTCAACGATTTCGCGTTTGCCAACGCCGCGGCGCACACCGACCGTGGTCACCATGCGTTGCGGTTCTTCCGCCGCCGCCGGCTCGAGAACCATCACAGGCGCGTTGGACGCCTTGCGCATGGCGTTTTGCAAATCGGCCAGTTTCTTGCGCATTTCATCGGTCATCTTGCCGTTGGCGTTGGCGACTTCCTTTTGCAGGGCGTCAAACTGTTCCTTGAGTTTGCCCGCATTGGCACCGGCATTGGCGATATCGCCCTTCAGTTTTTTCTCGATGTCAGCCAGCTGCATCGAAAGCGCTTCCTTGGACTTGTTGGCGTCGTTGGCCACGGCCGCCAGCTGCTGCTCCAGTTTTTCCTGGGCGGCATCGCGCTTTTCGAGTTTCGCCATGTATACGGAAGGATTGGAGACGAGTTCTTCCTCCACCACGCGCTGGGCGTTGGCATTATCGGTTGAGCCTGCGGCACGCAGTGAGAGCATGACGGAGCCAGTGTTCTGGGCCAACGCCACTTTCTGAGCGTCAGCGGCTTCGACCTCAACTGTCACAACGCGGGCGACAACGGGCTTTTCATTCTTTTGGTCCACTACCTGGTCAATGGCGAGCACACGGACGTTTTGCACCAACACGTCGTTGGTGGCGCTTTCGTTGTCATTGTTGCGGTTGGCATTGCGGGTATAGAGCAAATCCACGCGGTCACCCGCCAGCACAAAACCGCCCACACCCACGACATCATCAACGCGGATGGACACGGCGCGCATGCCTTCGGTGACGGTGGTGGAGAGCGAGGCGCGGCCGCCGGCGCCGGAAATCTTCCATTTCAAAATGGCTTCATTGGTGCTGATCGAGGCCAGTGCCACACGGCGGCCATCAACCGTCAGCTCGGAAATCTTTGAGAATGCGCCTTCGGGTACGGCGGATTTCGACCAGGGAATTTCCTTCAGGGTTTCAGCCTGCAAGGGATCGCCAAAGGTGAAGTCCTTGGCGGCGACAACGATGGTTGCGCGTTCTTCAACTGGCATTGCAGCGGGGGCAGCGGTTTGGCGCGGCACCTGGTTGGCGAGCCAGGTGTTGGCAAAGAATACTGCTGCGGATCCGAAAACGGTCGCGAGAATGATCATGAGGAGGGTGCTAAAACGCATGTGATGTCGCCAATCTGAGGTAAATGCCGCCCGCCTGACCTACCCCCTCTGGGGTCAAGCGGGCAGAACTTGTTCAGCCGCTACGAAAAAGCGGCTGACGTGATGTGATCAATTGTAGCCAGCGTTGAAAACGTTCCACTTGGCAAGTGTTTCTGTGCCGATCGTGGTGATCACGGTGATCACGGCGACCGCCAGGATGCCCAGGAGAACGGTGTATTCAAGAAGGGCTGCGCCGCTTTCATCAGCGTGCAGGCTACGTGCAACTTTAAGAAATTTTGACATGTTTGTATTTCCCAATATTTGAAATCAATTGTAGTCGGCGTTGAACAAGTTCCACTTGGCAAGGGTTTCCGTGCCGATAGTCGTGATCACGGTGATCACTGCAACGGCCAAGATGCCAAGGAGGACGGTATATTCGAGAAGGGCAGCGCCGCTTTCGTCGTTGTGCAGGCTGCGGGCGAGTTTGATAATCTCTGTCATATTAAGTTGACTCCTGAGAGGGGTTACTGGTTTTACGAGATGCAGGCGCAACCCGAGAGTTGCCGTCTTGGTCCCATTACACAAACTGCGACATCATGACTCATGGTCTTGATGACAATTTGTCCAACGATTTTAACATATCAGTAACGATTGGCTGAGTCGATACAGCGGCAAGTTGCTGATCGGAGGAGATTCCCAGACAAATCCCTGCTTTAATACATTTATATCAACGTATTATCGGCAAAATCAGGTGTGTTTCATGCACGCTGCAATCCCCCGGAAAATTATCCTTAATAGAACATTTACGTGATGACTCAATTTGGGATAGGCCCTTTTTGCCGCAATATTGCCTTGATTGCAGGCGGATTTCAGGGTTTTTTTTGGTGCCAGAGCGTGACGTTTTATTAATCCAATTCTGTTCGACTGGCGGCATGAGTCGTTCCCAAGCCGCCGGTACCATGGTCTTCACGTGGCAAAACACGCTGGCCGCATTGATGTTTGCAGTGTTGCTCATTTCCAACAGCCTGGCTTACCTTTTGTACTGTTTTCCGTCGGTTGAGCTGCTCTGGCGGCTCAATATTGCAGCTGACCGTCTTTCCAGGCCGGTGACAGCCATCGTCGACCGGCTGCCCGGTCACAGTCTTTTCACATCGCTTGCGCTGCTTGGCCTGCTGCTCACCATTGCGTGGATTGGCTTTAGCCGCCGCCACCTGTTAGCCACTGCCGTCACTGGCCACCTTGCGCTGATTTTTGGCGCATTCGCCACGTCGCCGCGGCTGGCACATCCCACGGCGGTGGCGGAATTGTCTTTCCGCATTGATCCTGCCGTGCTGACGGTGGATACCGTCGGCATGTTGATGACGCTGGCGTTGATGTTTGTGCTGTGCGTCGCCAACCACATCCTGTTTTTCCGGCGTTTGCGACTGCATTGACGTGACCGCAGCACTGGTCCTGCAAGCGCTGTTCATTGTCGCGGTCATCTATGGCGGGCTGTGTGATCTTGCCACCTTCCGCATTCCCAATCTGGTGTCTTACGGGCTCGTGCTTCTTTTCATTCCCTATGCGATTTTGGGTTGGGGAAGTTTGCCATTGCTGTGGCACGTGGGCATGGGCCTCGGCTTCTTCATTGCGTGTGTGGTGTTCTGGCAGATGGGTTGGATCGGGGCAGGGGATGCCAAGTTTCTCAGCGCCATCGCGCTCTGGATGGGCCGTGACCGCATTTTCATGTTTGCACTTGCGATGACGATTGCCTCCGTTGCGTTCGTTGTGGTCTTGAGATTCCTGCGGCGGTGGAACCCGTATTTCCAGGGTGGAAATTTCCCTGCGTTTTTCAAGCAACTGCTCACCAAGGCGGAGACACGCGTGTTGCCCTATGGTGTTCCCATCGCCATTGGCGCGGTGACGGCAATGCTATCTTAGATTCTGCTCGACTCTTAATTGATCCATTCCAATCACCGTCATGGCCCGCTTCAGGCAGGCCACCCCTTGTTCGGCGGCGATGGTTGGCCCGCCTGAAGCGGGCCATGACGGA
>JAYVKC010000076.1:0-13411 GCA_043768765.1 Hyphomicrobiales bacterium
CGCACTCGATAACCTGTCGCGCGAAGCCCGGCGCATGCTGCGTTGGCGGGCGCGGCGCACGGCGGTCAAAAGCCCAAAGTTCACAACCCCCTTGCGCCCTCGCCCGCCACCGGGCCACCGCAAAAGCGGCACCAGCGAAATCGATAAAATCTTGCGCGAATGCCATGGCCTGGCGTGGGATGTGCTCACCGCCGATACATCCTGAGGGCCGCGATGCGGCACTGCTCACATCCAAGCCAGCATTGCGAATCCCCGCTTTGGGGATTGCGCCTCTATGTCAATTTGGATTTGGTCCCGACGCCGCTATCGCTCAAACTTCTTGTACTTGATCCGTTTCGGCATCACCGAGTCCTCGCCCAGCCTGCGGATTTTGTCCTTTTCATAATCCTCGAAGTTGCCCTCGTACCATTCCACCTGACTGTCCCCCTCAAACGCCAAAATATGTGTGGCCAGGCGGTCGAGGAACATGCGGTCATGGGAAATGATGACGGCGCAGCCGGCGAAGTCTTCCAGCGCTTCTTCCAGCGCTGCCAGCGTTTCAGTGTCGAGATCGTTGGTGGGTTCGTCGAGCAGCAAGACGTTCGATCCCGACTTCAGCATCTTGGCCAGATGCACACGGTTGCGCTGACCGCCGGAGAGTGTTCCCACCTTCTGCTGCTGGTCGCCACCCTTGAAATTGAACGCGCCGACATAGGCGCGGGAATTCATTTCGCGCTTGCCCAGCATCACCAGATCATTGCCGCCGGAAATTTCCTGCCAAACGGTTGCATTGGGGTCGAGTGCGTCGCGGCTCTGGTCAACATAACCAAGATTGACCGCCGGCATGATGTCGATGGTGCCTTTGTCCGGTTGTTCCTGACCCGTCAGCATACGGAACAATGTGGTCTTGCCGGCACCGTTCGGCCCGATGACACCGACAATGCCACCGGGCGGCAGCTTGAACGACAGATTGTCGATCAACAGCCGGTCACCATAGGCTTTGCTCAAGCCCTCAACATTGATCACATCATCTCCCAGCCGTTCTCCGGATGGAATGATAATCTGCGCCGAATGGGATTGCACCCGCGCCTCGTTGATTTTGATCAGTTCATCATAGGCCTTGAGGCGTGCCTTGGATTTGGCCTGCCGTGCGGTTGGCGATTTCGAAATCCACTCCTGCTCGCGTTCCAACACCTTCTGGCGGGCTGCATCTTCGCGGTTTTCCTGGGCGAAGCGTTTTGCCTTTTGTCCCAGATAGGCCGAGTAGTTGCCCTCATAGGGAATGCCCCTGCCCCGGTCCAATTCAAGAATCCATCCCGTGACATTGTCGAGGAAGTAGCGGTCATGCGTCACAATCAGAATCGCACCCGGATAATCGCGCAAGTGATGCTCGAGCCAGTTCACCGATTCCGCATCGAGGTGGTTCGTCGGTTCGTCGAGCAAAATGAGATCAGGTTTCGCCAGCAGCAGCCGGGTCAACGCCACGCGGCGCTTTTCACCGCCCGAAAGATTTTCCACCGATGCTTCGCCCGGCGGGCAGCGCAAGGCATCCATCGCCTGCTCCACCTGGCTTTCCAGGTCCCACAGATTTTCCGCGTCAATCACATCCTGGAGCGTGCCGGCTTTGGCGGCGTTCTCGTCATTGTAGTCGGCCATCAGCGCGTTGTATTCGTCGACAATCGCCTGCTTTGCCGCAACGCCTTGCATGGCGTTTTCAAGAACCGTCTTGGTGGGGTCAAGTTGCGGCTCCTGTTCGAGATAGCCGCAGGTAGCGCCGTCCGCGAGCCAGGCCTCGCCGTTCCACTCCTTGTCCAACCCCGCCATGATTTTGAGCAGCGTGGATTTACCCGAGCCGTTCGGCCCCAGCACGCCAATCTTGGCATCGGGGTAAAACGACAGATGAACGTTGTCGAGAACCTTCTTGCCGCCCGCGTAGGATTTCGACAGGCCTTGCATATGATAGATGAATTGACGCGCCATGATCTGCTTTCAGTGGATTTGTTGCGCGCTTCTAGACAGGGAAACAGGATGTGTAAACACACCCTGTCCCACGCCAATTCCGTGGTGGGTGATTAATGACCGGCCTCGCGTTCAATCTTCTTCTGATACCGCCCCTGGATCACATCCACAATCAACAGTGCTGCAACCACAAAGTAGAAGGTGGATTTTTCCATCGGGCTGATGGCGTAGCCGAAGATATCAAGATGAGCGAGGTGCGCCCCTTCCGCCGTCAGCATCAGCCCCACCAACAAAAGCACAAACAATCCCAGCACTTCGTACATGCGGTTTTTTTGGAGAAACCTCGCAACATGATCGGCGAGAAGCACCATCAATGCGCCGGAAATGATGATGGCCAGTGACATGACGATGAAATTCTTGGTGAGTGCCACCGCCGAGAGAACAGTGTCAAAGGAGAAAACAATGTTCATCAGCATGATCCATACCATGGCCATCGCCACAGTCCGGTGCTTGGGGCCGTCCGGTTTTTCGTGGGCAAGATCATCGATCACCAGCATGTGGCGGATTTCTGTCATCGCGGTTTTGATCAGGAAAAGTCCGCCCAACAGAACAATGACACTGTGGCCATTAAAATCTCCGTGCAGGAACGGAATGTTGATCTTGAACCAGCTTGACTGGAAAGCGGCGATCAGTTGCAGCACCACAAACAGCAAAACAATGCGCAGCAGAATTGCAAACAGCGTGCCCAACCTGCGCACCCTGGCTTGTTGGTCCGGGGCCACGCGCTTGGCTTCGATGGAAATGTACAGCAGGTTGTCAAAACCCAGCACCGTTTCGAGTGCTGTCAAGATCAGCAACGTGGTCAGCGCGCTGACAGTGAAGAGTTCAAAAAATTGCGCATTCAAGTCCCCAAACATTATTGCTCCCCCGCGTTCAAACGCGCTTTCTAGACTCCAAATTATTTTGAACGATCCACAATCCTCTACCTGTCATGGCCCGCTTCAAGCGGGCCACCCACTTGTCGGCTGCGTTGGGTGGCCCGCTTGAAGCGGGCCATGACAGAGTTGGGATTTATTGAATCACACAAACTTGATCACACTCTAACCCGAGTTGCTCCGCAGGGAAAGCCGGGGGATGAAGACCGCATTGGCAAAAGGTGTGGATCAACATCTCATCACAAAAAAGCCCACCCGCTTGGCCTCAAGCGAATGGGCCCGTGTCGCCGCACCACAGTGTTATTGTGATTCGAGCGCATCCTTGATGATTTTTTGCAAGTCTTCGCGGCGGTAGGGTTTCATGATGATGAAGCCTTCCTTGAAGCGCGGTTCGTCCTGATGAACCATCGCACCTTTTGGATAACCGGAGGTGTGCACCACCTTCAAGTCGGGCCGCAACGACTGTGCTGCCTGTGCCAGATCGAAACCATTCATGCCGCCGGGCATCACCACATCGGAAAACATAAGGTCGATGTCCGGATTTTCCTGCAACTTGGCGAGGGCATCAAAGCCATCTCCGGCTTCCAGCACATCATAGCCGAAATCTTCAAGGAACCCGCAGGCCACGGCGCGGACAGCTTCCTGGTCTTCGACCACCAGAATCTTTGGCCGCCGGGCCGCTACGGGTGCTGGCGGCATTTCAACTGGTGCTTCAGCAACGCTGATCGATGGTGCCGCCGCAGGATGGGTGAATGACCCATGATCAATGGCTACTTCTGGCTGCGGCGTTGGAGCCACGGCCTTGCCCAATTGGTCCATGCGACGCGGCAGATACACCTTGACCGATGTGCCGTGGCCCAGTTCGCTGTAAACGTTGATGTGGCCGCCGGACTGTTTGACGAAACCGTATACAATCGACAGGCCCAAGCCCGAACCCTGGCCGCATTCTTTGGTGGTGAAGAAAGGTTGGAACACGTTTTCAACTTGATCGGCCGACATGCCACTGCCGGAATCGGATACGGCGATCATCACATACTGGCCCACTGAAACTTCAGGATGGCGTTCGGCGTAAAAACGATCGAGATGGGCGGGCTGGGTTTCGATGGTCATTTGCCCGCCATTTGGCATGGCGTCGCGGGCGTTGATGGCCAGATGCATGATGGCCGTCTCGAGTTGAACGGGATCAATGAGTGTGCGCGGGTCGTCCGCCATCAAGTCCACTTTGAGCGAGATGTTTTCGCCGATGGTGCGCGACACCAGAGGCTCGATGCTGCGGACCAAGTCATTGACGCCGACATCTTGTGGTTGGAGGTTTTGCTGGCGGGAAAAAGCCAACAACTTGCGGGTCAAGTCCGATCCGCGTTTGGTGGCATCGAGTGCTTCTCCCAAACGGCGACCGTAACGCTCATCTGTCTTGGCGTGGTCCTCCAGCAATTGCAGATTGCCGCTGATGATGGTCAGCAGATTGTTGAAGTCGTGGGCAAGGCCACCTGTCAGTTGGCCGACGGCTTCCATTTTCTGTGATTTCTGCAGCCGGGCGGAAATGAGTTTGCGGTCCGTTACATCCGACACGTGGACGATCAACTGCTCAATGTCGCCTTTCGGGCCTTTCACGAGATAGACCGATGTCGCTCCGTGGCCTACTTTGCCATCGGGTTTGGAATAGCGCAGCTCCTGTTGCAGCGCTGGAATTTCACCGCGCAACAACTGCCCCATGCCATTGAGAAACTGTCCACGGTCATCGCGGTGCAGAAGATCATCAAACTTCAATGGCGATGATTCAATGTCTTGGCGTATCAGGAATGCCTTCAACGCATCATTGGCGAGTTCAATATGCCCGGTGGGTGACACCACCGCCATGCCATGAATGGATGCGCTGAACGCGCCCTTGAAGCGCTGGTCGCTGCGCGATGTCGTCAATTCCGCAAGTTTGCGTTCGGTAATGTCATCAAGAATGCAGATAGACCGCTCCAGGCGGCCCTTGTCACCGCGATAGGCGGTCATGGACAAGAGGACGGTGGCGAGCGAACCGTCGCGCCGCAACATCAGGATTTCCTCGTTGCGACATTCGCCGGAAACGAGATAGCGCGGATAAATTGAAGTGACCAACTTGCTGCGGGATTCAGGCGGCAAGAATTCGCTAAACGTGCGCCCGCCCACTTCGTTGGCCGGATACCCCAGCGTGGCGAGCCAGGTCTTGTTGGCCGAAATCAAGCGACCCGAGCCATCCATGGCGTGCAGCATGACGGGGAGATTGTGCAGGAGTTTTTCATACGCCCCGCCATTCTGGTCAGGGAAAAACTGCATTTCTGCGGTTCGCACAACACTGCGCCGTTCAATGCGCCAGCCAGGTGCCTGCGCTTCTTTTTCACCCCAGCCCATGTTTTCAGGAGACGTCATGCCGATACCTTTATTGCAAACCGGTCCCGACACTATCTTGCACAGGGTTAATGAGGCATTGCTTTGCGACCAGAATTGTGGCGGCAGCTGTGAACGTCAGGCGGTTGGCCGACCCAGAACTTCAGCCCGCACTGTGGCACTGAGCAGCCCATCATCATTCCGGGCATCCGGCAAAAGATGCTTGGTGACAGTGGATGAAACAGCAGGACTCAAAGCACCGTGCGCTACAGCGACCGCCAGCGCCGCAGCTTCGGCTTTGGCAACGGCGTCCGCAAGAGCTGCCGATCCCGAACCGTGCAGGAACGTTTCACCGCTGACATGAACGCGAAACTGTCCTCCGCCGTCGCCTTCTACAGCGGCCTCCACAACATGTCCCACCTGCCCGACGGCAGAACCCACGGCATTGGCAACATCGTGGAACGGCGCAAACCGCACGTCGCACTGCAAGCGCTTGGCGACTTCGGGATAGAAAACCGTGACCGGGCCGCCCACTGCGACAATCGGCACCGCAGGCGACAGCATGATACGCGCCAGCCCGAGGGTGTGGCGGCCCTCGCAAACGGCGGTTGCAATGCTGGAAGAAGCGGCCTCTTCACCGACAACTGTTTCCAGAATAACGCGGCAAGACTTGGCGACTGTGCCACTCCAAACTTCTTCGCAGAATGCCGTGACCGCAGTGTCGTTCGGCATTTTCATGGTGCGGAACCGTGACATTATTTTAGCAGCCAGAACAGCTGCTTGGCGTGTCCAGTTGGCCTGAAAGTTGAGGACGTGGGCGGCATCTGACGGGGTGAATGTACAGTACTGGATCAAACCCTTGCGGCGCAGGGATTGAAGTGCCCGTTGGGCCGATGAGGAAGCCGCAACGTGCCGCAACGGCATTGGTGTGGCGGAGATCAGCCCCATGAGTTCTGCCTCGCGCAAAGACAGATCAGAGGTGTTGCCTTTGGCGCTGGCACCGAATGCTGTTGTAACAAACTTGCCGAGCAATGACCCGCCTTCCGTTTCAGCCAGGTCGGCTTCCAGCATCACCACGACTTCAGGATGCCGGTGGGCCAGCAAAGACACGGGAACAGCACGCACAGGAGCAATTGAAATGGCACCGTTCAAGCCGATTTGAACTTCGCTGTCGCCACCAAGACCGATGGTTTTGATGTCAATGGCACGCACCATGGTGCGCCACCCGCCAACCAAAGCCCCTTCCATCGCGAGTTGTGGGCGGCCATCGCGCAACACGCCAATGTCGGTTGTGGTGCCCCCCATGTCCGACATCACAAAATCTGAGCTGCCGGACAGCCATTTGGCTCCGATCAAACTCGCAGCAGGTCCGGACAGGATGGTTTCAATGGGTCGCGCTGCCACCGCATCGGCCAACGCCAGAGTCCCATCACCTTTCACAATCATCAGGGGGCAAGTGATCCCATGTTTTTCAGCCGCCCGGCGCACGGCTGCGATGAGGTTGGAGATGCGCCCAATCAACCTTGCGTTCAAGGTGGCCGTCATGGCGCGACGTGGTGCATCCAGGGCCGATGAAATCTCGCTCGACAAAGTAACGGGCAGGCCGGTGGTTGTTGTGATTGCCTGATGGGCTGCCAGCTCGTGCGCGCCGTTGCGCACGGCAAATGCAGACGCCACCGCAAAGGCGTTGACTTGCCCTTGCACCGCTTCGCACTGGCGCACTAGATCAACAAGATCAAGCGGACAAACCTCATTGCCGTTGTGGTCATGGCCGCCGGCCACGCGCAGGATTGGCATGCCCGGGAATGCCTTGGCTATTCCAGTGCGCTGTTCCATCGGATTGTCAAAACCGATGAGGACCAGACCGACGGGGCTGCCATGGCCTTCGACAACCGAATTTGTGGCCAGAGTGGTTGAAAGTGAAATCAGAGCAATGCTGGCAGGGTCCATGCCACCATCAACTTTCGACAATACGGCGGTCATGGCTTCGCCGACGCCGATCTCGAGGTTGCCCTTGGTCGTGATGGCTTTGGCTGACGCCAGAATCTGGTGTTTGCCTTGATCGATGACAACGGCGTCGGTGTAAGTTCCGCCTGTGTCGATACCCAGAAGATAGGTGGATTTAAACTGCACGATGACCTGTGAAAACAAACTTGGATGGCATCTGTGCTGTTGCCACACCTGTTACAGCAAATCCATCCCGGTCGATTGACGCGCCGCAGAGGGCGCGAAAGCCTGCTGTTTTTTCAACTGCTGGCGCTTGTCCAAGAAGAGTTGCAAAGCCTGTTCAGCGGCTTCCAATTGTTTTCGACTAACATCCAGCTTGCTGATGGTCTTGGCCACATCGCGGACAAGGGGTAAAAGCGTTACCGGAACGGGTTTCGGGATTTTTGCCGTGCGACCTTCGAGATTGGCTGTCAGCGCCTGCAGGATTCGCAGTTCACCCAAAGCGGCCTTGCTGTCATGGGCAGCCGTGTTTGTTTCTGCATCCAGTTCTTTGAGCCGCTGGTCGGTGCTCAAAATCCGCATGATTACCAACTCCATGCTTTCCCTGTCGATGAGACCGGAAGCATGACGCGATTGCAACTCTACCGCACTGCGCCGCCTGGCAACCTCTGATGTCAGTGTTTCCCGCTCGCGGGTGATGATACTTGCCTTGCGTTGCTGATCGACAACCTTGCTTTGTGCGGCACGCAACAATTCACGGACATTGGCATTGATGCCGTCCACTTGCGATTTGGCGGTTTGATAAACGGCTTCAGCGCTTTGTTTTTCAACTTTCGCCCGGGCGATGCGATCCGCCAGGCCTTTTGATTCTGCGGCAGTAATGGTTTTCGCCGGTGCGGGCGGAGGTGGGATGCTTTGCGCCATCATGTTTTTTTGGCTACCAGGAAGCCATTGAATCAAAGCCATCGACAAGACGGCGACGGTGACCACCGATGCTGCGATGGCACGCCAGGGCGGCGTTTTCGACAACAATTTTTTTCTTGCCGATACCGCCCTGCGGGATTGGGTTTGGCGTTCAACCATGGGGGCGGGCTGGTGTAACTGTGCAGCTGAAGCGGACTTCTTGCCGCTTGCGGCTTCCAGCCCCAGCGCACGCAGCAGTTGGCCGTCGCGGACCGGGACTGGCACGATTTTGGCGATGCCTGGAACCTTGTGGTAGGCTTCTGCTTCCTTGAGTGCGCTGATTACCACCAGCTTTACAGGTTTGTCGAAGCAGGCCATCAACGGCAAGATCAGGCGGGTGGCCAGCACATCGTCGCGCTGGTCAATGATCACGGCGTCAAAATCGAAATTGCGCGACAGGAACATGGCGTCCTGCGGGCTTTTGGCCAGGCAATGTTTGATGGCGGCGGCATGCTTGGAAAAAAATGCCGTTAGTTCGGCGACATATGGCCCGACATAAAGAACCGTCAGACGTCGCGCCGAGGCCGATTGGGAAGCGTGTGATTGAACAACAGCGACCATCAGCCACCACCATAAGTGCGGCCAAAACAGGTGTTGCAACACTCCTTCATTGCCCAACTACGCCAGTACACAACAGACTGCCCCTCTGATTTTCAGCTATCAGGCAATGATTGCGGCAGGGTTAAAATTGAAGTTACGAGTGTCTGCATGACAAGGTTGTCTTGGCGTGGCGCATTCAAGTACTGGTAACACATTTGCCCGATAGTGCCGCACCAACGCTGGATGTGACGCTTGACCGGACTCTTCGCAAAATCACGCATAGGCCGACGCATGACCTTTTTGGTGGCGTTTTCCGTGCTGTCCGCGACCATGCTGGCGACGGCCCTGATGGCCATTCTGCAGCTCAACACGCAGGTGCGCTCCGAGAGTGATACGATTGAAGCGACGGCTTCAGTATTTGCCCACTCGATTGCATCCAGCACGCTGAAGGGAGATGCTGATGTCATCAAAGAAATTCTCAGGCCGCTGAACCTGCTGCCAAACATTGGCACCGTCGCCGTCATCACGGAAGATGGACGCACGCTGGCCAAAATCGGTGATGCGACCGTTGACTCCACGGTTTCGTATTTGAACAAGGTCGGCATTTGGCAAATGCTGAGTGCTTCCGTCATTCCGATTGCTGTTGACATCAAGTCGCAGGGCAAGGTGATCGGCAGACTGGTGTTGTTTGCTGATACTTCGGCGGCGCAGATGGGATTCATTTTGACAATGCTGTTCACACTTGCCGCTTCCCTTGCCGCCAGTGTTTTTGGCGTTTTGTTGTCGCGCGCACCGCAGGACCGCATCGTTGAGCCGATCCTGCGCCTTACGGAAGCGATGAAAACCGTGAGCAAGACGCGCAATTACCGCGCCGGGCTGGACTACGAGGCCGACGACGAAACGGGACAGATGGTCACGTCTTACAACACCATGATCGCAGACATCCGGTCGCGAGACATGGCGTTGCAGAAGCTTGCATTCTATGATCCGCTCACCGGATTGCCCAACCGCCCGAATTTTCAACAGACGATTGACGAGAACATTGAAAAAGGCATGAAGTTCGCCGTTTTCCATCTCGACATAGACGGCTTTCGCGAAATCAATGATGCACTTGGCCATTCCATTGGCGATGCCTTGTTGATGGAAATTGCCGCCCGGCTGCATGAAGAGGCTCTCGACGACAGCACCGTGTTTCGCATCGGCAGCGACGAGTACATGATCGTAACGCAGAACATCGAGACCGAGGCCAAAGCGCAAAAAACCTTGGCACGATTCATCGCCAAACTTTACCAGCCGCTGAAGATCCTGTCCCACGAAGTCCATATCAGTGCTGCTGCCGGTGGCCTGCTGGTGCCACGAGACGGAAAATCGTCGGGTGAAGTCATGCGCCATTCAGATCTCGCACTGGTGGAGGCGAAAAAGCTCGGTCCTGGCCGGATGCAATTCTTCCGTGTACAGATGGATGAGCGTATTCAGGCCAGTTCAGAATTGGTGATGGGCCTGAAGCAGGCGCTGCAACGCAGCGATTTTGAGGTTTACTACCAGCCACAAGTGGATTTGCGCACGGGCAAGGCCAGTGGATTTGAGGCGCTGGTGCGCTGGAACCACGCGGTGAAAGGTTTCATTTCTCCCGCTGTTTTCATACCTGTCGCCGAACGGGCGGGGTTGGTTCCAGAAATCGGGCGCTTCGTACTCGACGAAAGTTGCAAGCAGGCGCGCAGCTGGTTCAACGAAGGGCGCGGCATGCGCCAAATCAGTGTCAACGTTTCTGCGGCGCAACTGCTGCAAACAGATTTCGTGCGCCAGGTGCAGGATGCCTTGAACGAAAGCGGGCTTCCGCCACCCCTGCTCTGCCTTGAACTGACAGAAAGCGTTTTCCTTGGAAAGTCAGTGGGGGCCGTGCGCCACATTCTCAACGACATCAAGGATATGGGCATTGACGTGGCGTTGGATGATTTCGGCACAGGCTATTCTTCGTTGTCCTATCTGGAAGGATTGCCGTTCGACAAACTCAAAATCGACCGCTCATTTGTTTATGGTGCGCACAACAATCCGCGCCGCAAGCTGCTGCTCGGGAAGATCATCGAGATGGCGCACAATCTTGACATGCGCGTGGTGGCGGAAGGGGCCGAGACGCAGGATGAAGTTGACATGCTGCACCTGCTTGGTGCCGATTTCATCCAAGGGTTCTATTTTGCCAAGCCGGCCCGCGCCGCCGAAGCCCTTGCGCATGCTTTGCGCATTGAGGCAAATTGGGACCACCCCAGCATTCAGGCAGCCCGGGCGTCTTAGTCGCTGCACAGTTCCGGACGACAAGGGGCAACGCTTGCCCCTTTTTTATCTTGATTCAGCGTTTGGCTTTGGCTTTCTTTGCGGGCTTAATTTCGGCTGGCGCTACATTCAAAGCCGGAATCTGGGCTTCGGCCACGGCGCGCAGCCAATGGGCTTCGGCACGGCCTTCTGGGCGGCCTTCTTCTTCCCAAAACTTGTGGGCAAGGGCGCGGACTGCTTCGTTTTGGGCGACGGGGGCGTTGGACATCGAATCACCTTTCTATGGAGTTGATGCGGGCCGATAGCAGAAAATGGTGCATCGCACAATATAATTGTTGCAGTGCGTCATGATAAGCTGAAAACATGAGTTCAAGCGGCTGATTGCATCTCGTCTCGCCGCCCCTGCAAGCAGGCGCGGAATCAAGTTCACGTGCTATAGTTATGTGAAAGCGGGGAGAATTGGGCATGAATGGGCACCCCATTCTGGTCGCAGGCGGTGGCATTGCCGGACTGGCTGCTGCTGTTGGATTGGCGCGGGCTGGCGGTGACGTTCTCATTCTTGAACGGGCGGTCGTGCTGGAGGAAGTGGGTGCCGGACTTCAGTTGGGACCGAACGCGGCGCAGGGCTTGCAGGCTTTGGGGGCGTGGGATGCCGTAGAGGCGGTGACATATGCGCCGCCGGAAATTCACATCCGGGATGGTCGCAGTGGTTCATTGTTGCAACGCATTCCGCTTGGCGCAGGTTTTACGCGGCGTTTTGGTGCGCCGTACCGCGTGGCACACCGGGCTGATTTGCAGGCAGGATTGCTGTCGGTTGTGAAGCAGCAGCGAAAGATTGATCTGAGGCTTGGACAAGAGGTGCGGCATCTTTTGGATAACACGACGTCATCGGTAAAAGTCCAGACGCCGCAGGGCACGGTGACGGGTTCGTGCCTCATTGCGGCTGATGGCGTGGGGTCGTCAATCCGGCAGCACCTGTTTCCGGCCCATGCTGCGGTGGCCCAGCCTTACACCATCAACCGCGCATTGTTACCGGACGTTCCGGTTGTGGATGGAGTGGCCATGGAGTGTGTCAACCTGTGGTTCCTGCCGGAGGCACATGTTGTGCACTATCCCGTGGGCCGTGGCCGGTTCAATGTGGTCAAGGTTTTAGATGAGCCCGCACGTGCACCGCAATTGACGACGGCGCTGGCGCGGATTTTGGACCATGTACCAGCATGGAGTACGTGGCAGTCGCTTTGTGTGCCATCGTTGCCGGTGTGGCATGAAAAAGCTGTTTGCCTCATTGGTGACGCTGCGCACGGCACGTTGCCATTCCTGGCGCAAGGTGCAGCCATGGCGTTGGAAGATGCTGTGGCGCTGGCCGAGACTGATGACCGGGCTGACCCCAGTGGTGGATTTGCGACATTTGAGCGCCTGAGAAAATCGCGCGTCGAGCGGCTTGACCGGCAATCGCGCTGTTTGGGTGGTGTTTACCACGCGGTCGGCTTGAAGGCTGCCGCACGCAATGCCGCCTTGAAGTTCCTGCCCGGTTCAATGGGCCTTCGTTCAGTCAAATGGATCTATGCCCGCGCCTCAAATTGACACATTGCCGGATTTTAATGGAACAGAACGGGCAAATGCCGCGTAATGGAGGCAAGGAGAACATCACATGAAACAGATTATCTTTGGATTGACACTTTCAGTGGGCGTGGCGCTGGGTTCCATGGCCTATGCGGCGGGCGATCCACCTGCCCCCAGCACCAACACGGATACTTCACCGAAGAAGCTGAAATGCAAGAAGAATGAAGTGATCAAGACCGTCACCAAAGATGGTGTGAAGAAGAAGGTGTGCGTCAAGCTGGAAGCGGGCATCTTGCCGGATGAGGAACTTTACCAACAGGGCCGGGCCTTGGCCAAGGAAAATGAATATGATTGGGCGCTGACCGTGCTCGCTGCAATTTCAAACCAGAACGACCCACGCGTTTTGAACTACACTGGCTACAGCCACCGCAAAGCGGGGCGGCTTGAAACCGGCATCACCTTTTACCGCAAGGCGCTTGCCATCAATCCCAATTTTATGCTGGCGCGGGAGTATCTCGGCGAGGGCTATGTGGCAGCCGGACGCGTTGATCTGGCACGCCTCGAATTGGCGGAAATTGGTGCCCGCTGCGGTGTTGGCTGCGAAGAATACAAGGACCTGAAACTGGCGATTGATACCATGTGATCGCGTTTGATCTCACGGCAACTGAGATTTTTGATTGTTTAGTGAAAAGGATGTCCAAGCACTTTGGACATCCTTTTTGGGTATATACAGGCTTGCTTTGACCCGAGTAATATCGGCGGCCTCGTGAATCGACTCTTTCTTCCTTCCCCCCTTGCGCTCTCCGATTCACATATTTTTTTGGATCATGGATGCGCCGTGTTTGATTGCGTTGAATTTGCGCAGTCCTTCGGTGAGGGTCTTTGGTCCGGGTTTG
>JAYVKC010000077.1:0-4243 GCA_043768765.1 Hyphomicrobiales bacterium
CGTACCCGTGAAGGCAATGACCTCTACTATGAGTTCATTGAAGGCGGCATTATTGACAAGAACAACCTGGAGAACAGCAAGTGCTCCCTGGTGTTTGGCCAGATGAATGAGCCGCCGGGTGCACGCATGCGCGTGGCGCTGTCGGGCCTCACGGTAGCCGAGCATTTCCGCGATGAAGGCCAGGACGTTTTGTTGTTCGTCGACAATATCTTCCGCTTCACGCAAGCGGGTTCGGAAGTGTCGGCACTCTTGGGCCGCATTCCATCAGCTGTGGGTTATCAGCCGACGCTGGCCACGGACATGGGTGCGCTGCAAGAGCGCATCACGACAACCAACAAGGGTTCGATCACATCGGTGCAGGCGATCTACGTGCCCGCCGACGACTTGACCGATCCGGCACCTGCCACCTCCTTCGCGCATCTGGATGCCACGACAACACTGTCGCGCTCCATTGCCGAAAAGGGCATCTATCCCGCCGTCGATCCACTCGATTCCACCTCGCGCATGATGGACCCGCGCATTGTGGGTGAAGAGCACTATGCCGTGGCGCGCCAGGTGCAATCAGTTCTGCAGCGTTACAAGGCGCTGCAAGACATCATCGCCATTCTTGGCATGGACGAGCTTTCCGAAGAGGACAAACTCGCCGTGTCGCGGGCCCGCAAGATCGAACGTTTCATGTCGCAGCCGTTTGACGTGGCGGCCGTGTTCACCGGTTCGCCCGGCGTGCAGGTGAAACTCGAAGACACGATCAAGGGTTTCAAAGGTCTGTGCAATGGTGACTATGACCACTTGCCAGAACCAGCGTTCTACATGGTCGGCACCATCGAGCAGGCTGTCGAGAAGGCCAAGCGCATGGCGGCGGACGCGGCGTAAGGATCACACATGGCACTGCATTTCGAACTCGTCTCTCCGGCCCGTCTCCTGTTTTCAGGTGAAGTGACGTCGGTGCAGATTCCGAGCACGGATGGTGAGATGATGATTCTTGAAGGTCATGCGCCGGTTCTCTCCACCTTGCGTCCCGGTGTTGTCGTGGTGCAAAAGGATGGCGGCACAACTGAAAAGATGTTCGTGCGCGGCGGCATTGCGGAAGTGAATGCCCAGGGGCTCACCCTTCTCGCCGAAACCGCCGTGCCACTGGCAGACCTGAATGCAGACGCCTTGACCCAGCAGATCAAGAACGCCGAAGAAGATGTGGCGGATGCCAAGGACGATGAGAAGAAGCGCAAGGCAAACGAAGCGCTGGATCATTTGAAGGCGCTGCAGAGCGCGATCTGATTTTTCGCACCAAGGTCATGAAAACTTTAACGGCACTGTAAACACTCCGCTAATCAATTTGCACAAAAAAGTGCTTGGCGGGAGGCAGTGTTGGCTTGTGAAAAGCAATTGGCAGTGCGAGCCGCGGTAGCATCGGTCCTGATTTTGGGACCAACGTGGATGCAGCGCTTTCGCAGAATTTCAAAGAACCAAGACGGCAATGTTGCCATCATGTTTGCAACAGCAATCATCCCGTTGTTGTTGGCATCTGGAATGGCCATAGATTTCGGAAACATGACGTTCGGCAAGGCCAGCGCTGACGCTGCAGGCGATGCTGCCGTATTGTTCGCCGTCAAGACCGCTGAGGATTATTTCGACGCTGATGTGAGCGACTGGAAGAACCGCAGCCAAGACGAAGCCAAGGTGCTTTTTGGCAAAAATCTCAAAGCCGCCGGAATCTCAGGCGCTGTGAACGTTGACGTGGATGTCAAACGCCAGAACGGCAGTTTCAGTGCAACACTCACTTACGACGTGGAATACCCAACCATGTTCATGCAAATGGTGTCGCAAGACATGGTCATGTTGAGAAACTCGATCTCGGCGGAAGTCGGGTCCTCAACATTCATTTCCGTGCGGTTCGTTGTTGACAACTCCAACTCCATGGGAATCGGCGCCAACGCCGCTGTGCAAAACATCATGAAAGATGACGCAGACATGGGACATTGCGCCTTCGCTTGCCACTATCCGGGTGGCTCGACCGAAGCTGAAACAGTCTCAGTCGCGAAATCCAAGGGCTACAAGCTGCGCATTGACATGGCGCGTGATGCCATCCGCACATTTTTGGTTGACCTCGAGGCCGGCGGCTTCAAGTCCAACCAGGTTGAAGTCGCCCTCCACACCTACAGCAGCGATCTTCAAACTGTGCTGGCACCGACAACAGATATTGAAAACGCTGTAGATGCCGTTGACAACATCCAGTTGGAAACGACCTTCGGTGAAGGTGGCTCAAACCTTGAGCATAGTTTGAAAACGCTGACAGCCAGCTTGTCGACAGGAGGCGACGGCACGACCCCATCCAGCCGCAAATCCTATGTCATCATTTTGGGTGATGGTGTGGAAACCAACGAAAAAATAAACGAAAGTACCACTCTGCCCGGCAAGATCGATTGGAACCTGCCTCGCGAGGGATTGCCGCGCTTTGTTGCACGTCCCGGCGAGAACTTCCAGGACCCGGACAGCACGTTTACCCTGCAGGCTCCAAAGGCAACTTCATGTGACGGCGCAAAGAACAAGAACCACAGCGTCATGGTGGCGCAGATCGCCTATGTGACCCCGCCTGACAATCCCATTCACGATCGCCCCTGGGACCCACCCCGCATTGATTACATCAACAATGTCCTCCTCGATGGCGTACTGCAAACCAATCTCCAAGCCTGCGCAACCCAACCTGATCATTACATTTTCGCCAGCGAAAGTGCCGAGATTGCCCCCGCGTTCGAGACGTTCAAAAACGAAATCAAAAAAGCCCTGCCGCTGCGGCTGACGCAGTAGTTCAGGAAATACAAGTCACCTTACCTCCGACGCTGTGGGTGACAAAAGAGTCGCAAGGCGAACGAGGCGCTTGATCATTTGAAGGCGTTGCAGGCGGCGATTTGAACGCTATCATAGTTTGAAAACAGAAGCCGCAATCTGTTCCACCTCATCGGTTGAGACGAATGGTTTCGAGGAAATTTCTTCTGTGAGAGCATCGAATTTTTCAGACTCGCTAGCACAGAAGTAATGATGCGACATTTGTGCTGAGGCCTTGTTTACATCGCCAATGTCAAACTGGTGCTCGGAGCCTCCGAGTGACCCGACGAGTATGGAGTTGTGAGACAGCGGCAAAATGACGTGCTCCAATACATCTTTCGGTGCGATGATGTTCGAGAAATTCCCGCTTCTGTCGCAAGCCAGTGGTCCTACATCGCCTAACACAACTGGGTGATCTCCTGTTTTCTGTATTTTCCAATGCTTGACGGGAAAAGCATTGGATAAGGACTGCAAAGTGTTGGTGCCTGCCAAAGCATCATTTCGTGCTTTCAAAAACTCGTCATTCAAAAAACTGTCGCCAAGTGTTCCATTTGTTGCGGCCAAAAACCCGTTGATGACAGAGTTCTCAAGATATTTCTCAATTTCCTGAGCATAGTGTGGGTTCGCCAAAATGTTCTGTATCTCTTGTGCTTGCTCGTCAGGCAAAGCCTCGATTCTTTGATAGAGTCCCTGCCGTATCCACACCTTTCGGCTTTCCGCATGTTTCGACGATGTCAGATCGCCGATAGCGTCTGTAAATATCTCGGTGGATTTTTGTGGAAATGCTTTTGTTCTGAAAGCAAGCGACATCGTGAAGCGCCAGAGAGCCACGGAGAATCTGTTTGGATCTTCTCCTTTGTCCAATTCACCAAGCACTTCACCAATCTTGCCCTCGAACTTCTTGAGATTCTCGTCCGCTGCCGCATTAGAAATGTAATAATTCGCCTCAGATGCCACATTCCAAGTCCCCTTCTCATGGGCGGGGCTTTCCTTACTGTGTTGCCAAACGAAGTGCTTGTGGTGGTTCCTCTTATTGCTCGCTTCGACTCGAGACGCAAATCTCCGGAGCAGCAATTGCGGTATGTATTGATCGTTAGGCATTGTGCGCTGCTATTCTTGTCTCGTTCATCTTTTAGTATCGCTCCTCGCCGAACAACTGACTACTTGCAATATTGAATGAATTGCAACAACAGTTATTGATAGCTTTGGATGCGATGTCATGCCCATCAGTGCCGATCTTGGACCCAATCGTGAAAACTACGTCTCCGATCTTGTGGCGTCGGGGCGGTACAATTCGAAGAGCGAAGTCATCCGCGAAGGCATTCGTTTGGTGCAGGAACGCGAAGCACATTTCAAAGTGCTTGATACTGCCATCACCAAAGGCCTCGCCGACGTTGCCGAGGGTCGCATGCGTGACGGT
>JAYVKC010000078.1:0-100323 GCA_043768765.1 Hyphomicrobiales bacterium
GAGGCCTGGCGCAAGCTCATCGATCAGCCCGGAACAATCAACTCAATCGGAATGCGTGATTGGGTAATCGTCGGTCAATCCCCATGACCTTTGGTATAAGCGGTCAAGTTTTCATCGTGGAATAAGTGAACTGCAAGCATGGCCATTTCCCCTCCAATTCCACCTCCCTTCATGTCAAAACTGCGCAAAATCTGCATGGCCCTGCCCCTGGCAAATGAGGAAACGGCATGGGTTGGAACCCGCTGGTGCATCCGCGGCAAGAACTTCGCCCACGTGATCATGATCATGGATGGCCATCCGCCAAACTATGCAAAAGCCGCAAACACCATTGGACCCCAATGCATTCTGACCTTCCGGTCGGATATCGCGGAATACGACGCCAGCGTTTTCCAGGCCGATCCCTACTTCAAGCCGGTCTGGTTCCGCACCATTGCCGGCCTGAAACTGGACAACAAGACCAATTGGAGTGCCGTCCAGCTTCACATCGAGGCGAGCTACCGTTTGTTGGCCAACATGCCGCGCCACACGGCCAGTTGAATTCACGCCATTCTCCATCTATCCGCATGGTCATGACACCGCCCCGCTTCGTTCTCGTTGCTCCATCTGATCTGGATGGCCAGACCCTGCAAGTCTGCGCCGAAGCAGCAACCAAATCAGGTGACTGTGCGTCCATCCTTGTGCCGGAAACCATCACAGCAAATGGCGTGACGAGCCTCCAGTCCCTCGGCCTTGCCGTCATCATCCGCGATTGCGAACCCCGCATGGTGCATCACCTGAAAGCCGATGGCATCCACATCGCGCGTTCTGCCCCGGTCAAAAATCTCCGCGCCACCTTCAAAACCGAAACCATCGGCGTCTTTGCCGCTACCTCGCGCCACATCGCCATGGAAGCCGCCGAAACCGGTGCCGACTACATTGCGTTTGCACAAAAATCCCAAACAGGTGGCGAGCCGCTCATCGGCTGGTGGCACGATATTATTGAAATCCCCTGCATCGCCTTCGATTCCGTGACGCCCGAAGACCTCGCCACACTCCTGCCGCAGAAACCAGACTTTATCCGCCCCATGGACGTCATGTGGAAAGATGCAGCTGCCGCCGCAGCCACAGTTTCGTCACTTGCATCCCGGTTGAAATGAAACGCGCTTTCGCAGCCCTTTTTGCCTTGCTGCTGCTCACCAACCCGGTGGCCGCCGAAACATTTGAAGAAGCCATCGCCTTCTTCGAAGACCAGAACTACACCGATGCCCGCCTGATCGCCGAAACCCTTGCAGCAGCCGATGACCCGCGCGCCATGGCCATGCTGGGTGCCATGGAATTGCAGGGCCTCGGCACACCACAAAACACCAAATCTGCGGCTGAATGGTTCCGCAAAGCCGCCGACAAGCAGCACCCCGGTGCACAATTCTCCCTCGCCATGTTGCACCTCGACGGTACCTTGGGCACGGCTGACGTGGACGAAGGTGCGCGCCTCCTCGAACTGTCGGCGGCAGGTGGCAATCCCCAGGCGCAATACAATTTGGGCCTGCTCTTTACCGGTGCTTATGGCACAGCGCCCGAATGGCAAAACGCCGTGACCTGGTTCACCAAATCGGCTGAACAGGGATTTGCCGAAGCGCAATACAATCTTGGCCTGCTGCACCTTGATGGCAAGGGTGTCGACAAGAATCCGGTTGTTGCAGCGACTTGGTTTTCCAAAGCGGCACTCCAAGGCCTTCCGGAAGCAGCCTTGGAATATGGCGTCATGGTCTATCGCGGCGATGGCGTTCAGCGCGATGAAAAGATCGGGGCACAATGGCTGCTGGTCTCAGCCCAGCGTGGCAACCCCGTCGCCCAGAACCGCCTTGCCCGCATTTACCGCAGCGGCTTGGGGCTTCCCGCCGACCCCCTGGAGAGTGCGACCTGGAACATCATCGCCAAGGCAGGCGGACGCGCCGACATCGAACTGGATGAAGCTTTTGAAAAACTGAGCCCCGACCTGCAAACCCAGGCCACGGCCAGAGCGGCAGCGTTCAAACCCGTCGCCGCCAGCTTCAATAAATAGTTTGTCATCAGCCACGCGCTGTCCCTATACAGCGGCCCCATCATTCACCGGATCGGAAACCCCTTGGCCACATCGCCAGCCCTTACTGTCATGATAGCCGCCGTGCGCAAAGCCGCCCGTGGCGTGCAGCGCGATTTTGGCGAGATTGCGAACCTGCAAGTCTCCGTAAAAGGTCCAGGCGACTTCGTCACCGCAGCCGACAGGAAATGCGAGAAAGTCCTGCGCGCCGATTTGCTGAAAGCCCGCCCCGACTACGGTATCCTGGGTGAGGAGGAAGGCGAGACCAAAGGCAAAGACCCCGACCACCGCTTCATCATCGACCCCATCGACGGCACCACCAATTTCATGCACGGCATTCCCTACTTCGCCATTACCATTGCTTTGGAGCGCAAAGGTGAAATCGTGGTGGGTGTTACCTACAACCCCATTACCGATGAACTGTTCCATGCGGAAAAAGGCCAGGGTGCGTTCCTGAACAACAAGCGCATGCGCGTCGCCAACCGCAAGGAACTGCACGCCGCCGCTGTTGTAACCAACATTCCGCACCGGGGCGAACCGGAAAGGCATATTGCCCACCGCAATGAAATCGCAGTGTTGCAAGCTCGTACCAGCGGTGTCAGGGCCATGGGTTCATCAGCCATGGACCTCGCCTACGTCGCCATGGGACGCTTTGACGCCACCTGGTGCCACGACTTGAAGCCGTGGGATTGTGCAGCCGGAATTTTGTTCATCCGGGAAGCAGGTGGTTTCATCCATGACCTCTATGGATCGGGCGATCCATTGACTTCAGGCGGTTATGTCGCCGCCAATGCCGACCTGCTGCCGCTCATGAAAGCCGCCATCGCGGACGCCAAAAAAATCTGAACAAAAAAGCCGCGAAGGTCGCCCTGCGCGGCTTTTGAATTCGAACTGGCTTGATTAACGGCTGCCGCCCATGCCGCCGCTGCTCATGCCACCACCACCGCCCATTCCGGGACGGCGCGGCTTTTCGATCTTCTTCGGCATCGGCAGCAAGCCTTCGCGCTGCAACTTCTTGCGCGCCAGCTTGCGGGCACGGCGAATGGCTTCTGCCTGCTCACGGGCTTTCTTTTCTGATGGCTTTTCGAAATGGTCGCGGAGTTTCAGTTCACGGAAGATGCCTTCGCGTTGCATCTTTTTCTTCAGAACCTTCAAGGCCTGGTCAACATTGTTGTCACGGACGACGACTTGCAAGCGATACCTCTGTTCAAAAATGGTTGGTGGAAAGGGCCCATGGACCCATCAGTTGGGCGGCGTGATACACCAGCACGCACACCCTGTCGAGGGGGTGGCCAGTTTATGTTTTGCGCGACGTTATACGGTTGAAATGCCCCATTTTGCGCCCGTCCCGGGCCTCGGCCTTGCCATAAACGTGAACCGCGACACCAGGCTCGCCAGCCAGCGAAGCCCAATCATCAATGGCTGCACCCAAAAGGTTGGTCATCACCACTTCGCTATGGCGCACAACATTCCCTAACGGCCACCCGGCAATGGCACGGATGTGCTGTTCAAATTGCGACACCAAACACGCATCCTGGGTCCAGTGCCCGGAATTGTGCACCCGCGGTGCAAGCTCGTTGACATAGAGACCATCGCTCCCCACAAAAAACTCAACACCCGCCACACCGACATACTCAAGCCTGTCCAAAATGCGCCGCGTGATTGCGACTGCCTCATCCACCAAACCGCTGTTCAAGTGCGCCGGGACAGTGGACGTGTGCAGAATATGGTTGCGGTGCACATTCTCCGCCACATCATAGGCCGCGAACGATCCATCCCCTCCCCGTGCCGCGATAACCGAAACTTCGTTCATGAATGGCACAAACTGTTCGAGAATGGCAGGCGCACCATGTAGCGCCAACCATGCAGCTGCTGCATCATCCAACTTGGATATTTTCACCTGGCCCTTGCCATCATATCCCATGCGCGTGGTTTTCAGGATGGCGGGCAATCCTAATTGCGCGAGGGCCGAGCGCAACTCGTCGACATTGTTCACCGCCCGAAAATCTGCGGTGCGTGCTCCCAATGCTTGCGCCAGTGACTTTTCCTTGAGCCGGTCCTGCGCCGTGGCAAGGGCATGTGCACCAGGCCGCACCGCCACCAATGCCTCAAGCTGAATGACTGCATCCACAGGCACGTTTTCAAATTCATAAGTGACAACATCAACGGACGCGGCAAATTTGGCCAAAGCTTTTGGATCAAGGTAGTCCGCAATTGTATGCATTGCGGCGACTTGAAACGCCGGACTGTCTGCTTCCGGTGCATAGATATGGCATTTCAGCCCAAGTTGTGCCGCCGCCAGCGCCAGCATGCGCCCCAACTGCCCGCCACCCAGGATGCCAATGGTTGATCCGGGCGGTAACGCGGTGGATAGCGCCATTCAACTCTCATCCTTGGGCGAGACGGCCACCGCATCCGTTTGTTTCTTGCGCCACGCTTCCAGCCGTTTTGCAAGACCGGGATCGTTGAGGGCCAATACACTGGCTGCCAGCAGCGCTGCATTGATGGCACCTGCCTTGCCGATGGCCAGCGTGCCCACCGGAATCCCCGCAGGCATCTGAACGATTGAGAGGAGCGAGTCCTGCCCTGACAGCGCTTTGCTTTCGACCGGAACCCCGAACACCGGCAGTACCGTCAAAGCTGCCGTCATCCCCGGCAAGTGGGCAGCACCACCGGCACCGGCGATGATCACCTTGGTGCCTTTGGCTTTGGCCGATGTGGCAAAATCATACAGCCGCTGTGGTGTGCGATGCGCGGAAACAATCTTGCAGTCGCAGCCGATCTTCAATTCGGCCAGCGTCTCGGCTGCCCCTTTCATCGTTGCCCAGTCCGATTGCGATCCCATGATGATGGCGACAGGTTTGCTCATGCGATGATGTCCGGGATGATTCGCGCCTCGATTTGCAACATCTGGTCTTTGAGGGCGAGCTTCATTTTCTTCAGCCGCCGCAACTGCAACTGGTCGCCCGATCCCGATGATTCGAGCGCTGCAATGGCCACATCGAGGTCCCGGTGCTCCTGATCCAGCAGCCGCAATTTGGTGCGCAGCTGCACTTCCTGCAAAGAGTCCAGCATGTTCAAAGTGATGGCCCTTGCATGTCGTTTCGGCACTTCTCTGGAGATGAAATATTCACCTATTCTGCTCTTGTCCATTCGACAAGCCCCGATTTTTGTGCAAGACTCCATGTTGGGTCCACTTGATGGTCCCATCACTGCACTTTAACCAGTGGAGGTGCGAATGAACCTGGAAACAGATCTCGCAGCATTGCATGCCAAACATAGAATTTTCGAGACTGAACTGGCCGATGCCATGGCGCATCCAGCCGTCTCGGACACCGAAATCGCCGCCATCAAGCGGCAAAAACTGAAACTCAAGGATCAGATAGCGCTGCTCGAACGCAGCGAGCGCTCCGCCGCTTGAGCACTGCCGGATCCCATTAACGGTTGATCTAACACCACCGCTCGCGAGATTGAATACATGCGCGGGCGGGATGGCACGATGAGCCTCCAAGCGTGTTTCGCGGGGACGGTTGTAAAACCGTCCAGACATGACAATTTTGGAGTTGTCTCGCTTAACCGGACATCAGTGCGTGTGCGCGGACGGCAGACCATGATCACACGACAACCCTCCATCTTCCGCGAAAGCGGAGGATCCAACTGCGTCGTGGCGCAAGTTGGATGGTCCGCATGCGCGGGCCATGACGGAACTGGGCGCAGCGAATTGGGGGAAGGTGCCCGGAAACGGGGATGACGGCGTTTTCATTGCGATCACGAGATGTGAAATGGTTAACGTGAACGACGGTCTGGCGCAAATTTAACTGTTGATGGTAAATCTCAGCAACTTGTGATCTTCTCACAGCCGCACCAACCAAGAAAATAAATAGCAAGTAAATTCAATAAGTTATATAACAAAAATGAACCATACCGTCAATTCAAACCAGAGCAGTTTTGACACCCCGACGTCCCCATACACAACCTTCAGTGTCTTAAACAATTGTTTAAAATCTGTCATAAATGCGTCAGATGCGGCATCAAACACGACCTATTCCCCCTCCCCGTCCAATTGAAAGGACACACTAAATGAACGCCCCACGCAAATACATCGCCGCTGCTGCCCTCTTAGGCTCTGCGGCACTCTTCACCACGTCGGCCAACGCCATCGTTTTCAATCCCTATGATGCCGCCGGCAGCACGGAAAACATCACTTTTGTGACCCCTGGCTACATTGCTTCATATTTTATTCAGGACGGCACACCCGGTCTGTTTTCGAATGCGAGCCCAACCAATGTTGAGACAGACTCAGAGACCGTCACAGGTCTGGGTCTGACGGGCGCAAGCAACCCGGGGTGCACCGGCAGCAGCCGCGAGGGACTTGGTGGTTCCACCGGCACCAACAAGAAGTGCAGCGGCAACGTATTTACTGTCAAGATCAACGACTTTGGCTATGCGATTTTCGTCTACGCTGCCGCCTTGAGCTTGTTGGATTTCGACATTGAAGTGACACCAGCGGCTAGCGGCCCCCAAGGCAAGCTTTCGCATATGGATGTATACAACAGCATTCCGTCAGCCGTTCCAGTCCCCGGCGCTTTCCTCCTGATGATGTCAGGTGTGGCAGGCCTCGGCGCTTTGGCCCGCAAGAAGCGCAAAGCCTGATAACGACAACCCTTTCATAGGTTGAAATTCAAGCGCCCGGCAACGGGCGCTTTTTTTGGTGAAACGGTCGTGCCGTTCATCTCCCGCTTGCTGGCAGGAGAATCGCATATGGCAATTTTCCTCTTCTTTGCAAAGTATTACCCTCCCGACCGTCATTCCGGACAAGCGCCTTGTCGAGCGTAGCGAGGGCGCTTGATCCGGAATCCAACTTTTGCGGCCACCTGCGCAACGTATTGAAACAAAGCGGGATTCCAAATCCCGCGCACTCACTTCGCAAGAGCTTCGTTCGGCAATGCGCGGGTTTGGAATGACGGTCATTGCGGGGTGATCAAACATTGAGAAGGTAGCAAGCTGCTGACGTAGCGCCATAAATTGTCATACGCGATTCCGCCTCCCCAATTGGGCGAGAACGGTCGCGCCGCATATGGTTACCAACGCCTGAATCCCCCTCGCCACATTTGCACAAATATTAACAACGGCTCGAAAACCCGCCTTAGCATCTCACTGCTAAGACCTGCTCGTGTGAGTGGGCAACAAGTGGGTTCAAAAGTGAAATTCCTGAAAAACATGTGTTCTGCGCTGGTAATGCTCTGGGCTATTGTCGCTATTGCATCGCCAGCATCCGCAGTCGTGATCAAACCGGTGTCTTCAGTCTTGCCCGGCATTACCGTCACACCGGGATTCACGGGATCGGTCTGGGTGCCACTGCTTGGTGGTCGCAACCCTGACTCGCCAACAGGCAATAGTGCCGCAGCCTTGGAAGCCTTTGTCGAACGCCCCAACATCTATGGTGGCAATGTGGCCTTGGCCGGAAGCGGCAGCTTCCCGCGCCGTGGCGGTTCCACCAACATTCCCGGCCAGATTTTCCTGATGCGCCTGAACGGCGGTGGCCACTTGCTTTACATGTATGCAGGCCTCTTGAACAATTTCAGGTTCAGCTTGCCAGCCTACATCTTCAACAACGCCCCGATCCAGTACACTGTATACACGGTCATCACACCACCACCGCCACCAGTGCCAGTGCCGCCAGCAATTCTGCTTTTGCTCACGGGCGTATGTGGCATCGCCGCGCTCAGCCGCAAACGCCGCGCAGCGATGGCAGTCGTCAAAAAAATGGTGTAAAAATCAGCGCGTGCCGAACGCCCGCGTCAGCTGGTCCATCTGGTCGGACACAGGGCTGGCCATGGGCTTTGCCTCGCTGGTTGATTGCACCAACATGGCATCGAGTGTGCGCACCCGTTCCAGCAGCCGTATCGACCGGTCAATGAGCGCCAGCAAGCCTTCAGGAATTTGATCGCCACCTTCGATGGTTTCGCCCCGTCCAATGTCAGCCAGATTGATGCGTCTCTTTTCCCGGCCCGCGTCGTCAAAGGTTAACTCACCCGAAGCAATGGCCCGCTGCAACAACAGCCACGACGCCAACTGCATCAGGCGCGTGGTCAGGCGCATGCTTTCAGTGGCATAGGCAATGGCCCCCATGCGGTCGAGGCTGCGTGAATCCACCCGGCCCGTGCCATCCAGATAATTGGCGGTTTCCTCGACCAGGCTCATGCCTTCCTTGAAGACACGGTCAAACTGTTCCGACGCGGTGAAACGGGAAATGAAACTGATCGCTGAACTCAACTGCGATACATTAACGTTCATACTGAACGACCCCTTGCTGACAAACCTAAAACTCTCACAACCCCGGGCCATCATGGTACGTGGCAAGAAAAGGGTCAATGGCCCGAAACGAACCATCCACTGCAATCTCTGCAATATCCGGACCAAAAAAAGCCGCGACATAATCGCGGCTTAAGTTCTAACAGGGAGGCGTCAAACAGAGTGGACGAACCACTCGGAGAAACCCAGCAAGGCCGGGTCATTTTCAACTTTACACGTTAACGATTACCAAACCGTTAACGGGCGCAACCTAGGTCTTGAAAAACGCATCCGCCGCCGACTTGCTCGTCGTCTTGCGGTCTATTTCCGTCCGCACACGGACAATCTCGCCCTCCAGTGCCAAGACGCGCTCCTTCAGCTCAGCAATGCTGACCGCATCAAGAATATCACCAACCACCACTTTCGGCTTGGGCTTTGGCTTGTCGTCATCAAATTCCATCGTCATACTCCCCACAATGCCCAACTTAACAAAACCACCGGACCACGCCATGCCCAAAATGCAAGCCATCACCATCCGCGAACCCGGTGCCCCCGAGGTGCTGGAGCTGCACACCATGGAACAGCCCGTTCCAGGCGAAGGCGAGGTGCTGGTGAAGGTACATGCGGCGGGCGTAAACCGACCCGACATCCTGCAACGCCTTGGCAACTACGCACCACCTCCCGGCGCACCTTTGACACCCGGTTTGGAAATCGCGGGCACGGTGGAAACGACTGGCCGACGTTACAAACCCGGTGACCGCGTCTGTGCACTGGTGCCCGGTGGCGGCTATGCGCCATACGCCGTCGCCGCCGAGGCCAACACCTTGCCTATCCCCCTTGGCCTTTCATTTGAGCAAGCCGCCGGAATCCCCGAAACCTTTTTCACCGTGTGGACCAATGTGTTCGAGCGTGGAGTTCTGAAAGCAGGTGAAACACTTCTGGTCCACGGCGGCACCAGCGGCATCGGCACCACTGCCATCATGCTGGCCAAAGCCTTTGGTGCAAAAGTCGTAGCAACTGCTGGCAGTGATGAAAAATGTGCGACCTGCCTCAGCATCGGTGCAGACCACGCCATAAACTACAAAACCCGCGATTTCGCCGATGCGATGCAGGCGCAAAAAATCCAGGCCGACGTGATCCTCGACATGGTCGGCGGCGACTACCTGCCGCGCAATCTCAAGGTGGCGGCAAAAAACGGCCGCATCGTCCAGATCGCCTTTCAGCGCGGGGCCAAGGCCGAAGTCGATCTCCAGGCCATCATGCTGAAACGCCTCACCTTGACGGGCTCAACTTTGCGCCCCCGCAGCGTTGCTGAAAAAGCAATGATCGCTACAGCCCTTGAAACCCGCGTCTGGCCCCTGTTGGCAGCGGGCAAATGCCTGCCCATCATCCATCAGACATTTCCACTGGCTGAAGCCGCTGCCGCCCACCGTTTGATGGAAGCTGGCACCCACACCGGCAAAATCATTCTCCTGCCCTAATCTTGCCAAGCCACTGCAAAGCACCTATACGCCGCCCATTCCCGACATTCTGTTGAGAGTGAGATTGGGGGCCCTCGCGAAGGCCCCGAGGAGCGAAAACTCATGTCAGACGCACCCTTGATGCCGAAATCCACCGCCGTGTGGCTGGTCGAAAACACCGCCCTCACCTTCCGCCAGATCGCCGATTTCTGCCACATGCACGAACTTGAGGTGAAAGCCATCGCCGATGGCGACGTGGCTGCAGGCATCAAGGGCCTTGATCCCGTGACAGCAGGCCAGCTCACCCGCGACGATATCGCCAAGGCCGAAGCCGATGCTGACCACAAGTTGAAGCTCGTTGTCTCCAAGGTGAATGTCGAGGTCAAGAAAGCCACATCCGGCCCGCGCTACACTCCTGTCTCGCGCCGCGGCGACCGCCCGGACGCCATCCAGTGGCTGCTGCGCTATCACCCCGAACTGCCCGACACCGCCGTCATGAAACTGGTGGGCACGACGAAACACACCATCAACGCCGTGCGTGAGCGCAGCCACTGGAACGCCACCAACATCAAGCCGGTGGACCCCGTCTCGCTCGGCATCTGCACCCAGCTTGAACTCGACATGGCCGTGCAAAAGGCAGCCAGCAAAGGCCGTGGCAAACGCCTGCCCGACGCCGAAGAAGTCCGCACCCTCATCCCCGCCGCCGAGATCGAAGGCACGCGCGCCCAGGAACGCGCCGCCGCCGAAGCCGCCGCCGAAGCCCTCAGCCCCCCGCGCGAAAAATCCTACGACGCCGATTCAGTGTTCGCGAAGTTGAAGGGGCTGAAGGTCGAAGAGTGAGAGGCGCAATGCTGTGCATGATCAAACAAAAAAAGCCCCGGACCTAAATCCGGGGCTTTGAATTTGATTTTAAACCTTATCCCTTGGCGCGTTCCAGACAAACCGTCGTTACACCATCAGTGCGGCAGGCAAGCGTCATGGCTTGTTCGTCACTCATGGTGGCTTTGTAAACACCACGCACGCGGCCCGAGCTTTCTTCCAGCCGCTTGAACGGCGTGAAGCCCAACTTGGCAATCGGTGACTGGTCTTCCTTGCGGGTGCCGAACCAGGTGACACGATAACCGGATTTGTACAGGTCTTTCATGACCGGCAGGAGATCGTGGCCTTCGACATATTCCCAGTGATGCGGTTCAAACACGATGACACGCGGTGCCTTGGCCGCAAGCTTCGGCTTCTTCATCGCCGCAGCCAGCGAGCCGAGAATCTGCACTTCATGGCCTTCCACATCCATGCGGATGGCGTCAATGCCCTTCGGGCTTTGTTCGATCAGGTCTGACAACGAAATCGTCTTGACCGGAATGGTTTTCTCCAGCTTGCGCTCATGCATGCCGCGCGACACGATCGACTCGTTCGTTGCACCCCGGAACGGTTCAATCGAATTGAGGTTGCTGAGCTCGGTGATGTTGAAGGTGGTTTCGCCGGTGAAATCAGAAACCGCCTTGTCGGAATACTCGGCAATGTCGGTGAGCTTGTTGAGTTCGATGTTCTGGCGCAGATAATTGACGTTGCGCGGATCAGGCTCGAAGCACATGAGCTTGCCGCCCGGTGAAATCAGTTTGCCGGCAATGATGGCGTAGTATCCGATATTGGCACCAAGATCGAGGAACACGTCCCCCGGCTTGATCACCTGGTGCAGGATTGTGTACTGGTCCAACTCACGGTGGCCATGCAGCGCCAGGGCGCGGCCAATGCCACCGATCTGCAGCGGTACGATCATCTTGTGATTGTAAACGTCAATGACAAGCGAAGTCTTCTTGACGATGTTGCGGTAGAAAGTCGTCTTCATCTTCTTCGGCAGAAGGCGAAGCGGGAAAAGACGGCTGATTTGTTTCTGAACGATTTGCATCTATCTGGGTACCACTCGGTGATAAGCCCGTCCAACCTGCATGCCACCCGGCAAGCCCCGAACGGGTCAATGAATGGCGGGGCATTAACACAACCCAAACGGAGCGTCCACCGGCGCTGCGGAATTGAGTTAAGAAGATCAAATTTGAGGAATTGGGTTAATCCGCCACCGCCACTGTATAGTTGAGCGGCATCCGCCCGCCATCCACATAGATGACCTGGCCAGAAACATAGCTGGATGCGTCACTTGCGAGGAAAAGCGCCACTTCGGCAATCTCGTTCGGTTCGCCCACCCGCCCCAGCGGCGTTCGCGACAACACCCGGCGCATGGCAGCCATGTCGTTGACTACCCCCTTCAGCATGTCGGTGTTGATCGACCCCGGTCCGATGGCGTTAACCCGAATACCATGGGGGGCAAGCGCCAGCGCCGACACGCTCGTCAACTGCCGCACCCCACCCTTGGACATGGTGTAGGGCGCGATCTGTGGGATTGCCAACGTGTCATTCACCGACGACATGTTGACGATTGTCCCTGGCTTGCGCGTCGATTGCACCTGCTTAACCATCGCCCGCGCACAACCCTGCAGCATGAGAAAAGAACCCTTCAGGTTGACGTCCAGCACCCGGTCATAGTCTTCTTCCGTGATATCGAAAAAATCCTTGGCCACCGAGATGCCGGCATTGTTGACCAGCGTATCGATGAACCCATGCTTGGCGAGAGAAAATTCGATGCAGGCTGTGATGTCGCCAGATTTTGAAACATCACAATGCACAAACGATGCGCCGATGCCTTTGGCCGCCGCCTGCCCGTCCATCACATCGGCGATAATGACTTCAGCACCTTCGCGCCGGAAGGTTTCGGCAATGGCAAAACCAATTCCCCGCGCCCCGCCCGTGACAATCGCAACCCGGTCTTTCAGTTTCATGCGTTCCTCAATATGTATCAGCAGCCTTGGCTGATTTGGCAAAACCAGGAAACCTCAACCACGCGGTCCCGCGTCTACCCAAACGCCGTGCAAATCGCAATCATCGTGCTGGCATCCCCACGCATTGGCTTATGCCTTGAAATCACATACGGTAACCGAATGCCAACATCCCCCGCCAGTAAACATGCCATCACATTCGTCTTCATCACCGTGTTGCTCGACATGGTGGGCTTTGGACTGATCATCCCGGTGCTGCCGCGCCTGATTGAATCGGTTGGTCACCTGAACATCGCCGATGCAACCATCATCGGCGGCTGGATGTTTTTCGCCTTCTCTGCCACGCAATTTGTGTTTGGTCCCTTGCTCGGCAACCTATCAGACGCCCATGGGCGTCGGCCATTGCTGTTGCTATCGGTGTTTGGATTGGGCGCGGATTACCTCTTCTCAGCCTTTGCACCATCCCTGTTCTGGCTGTTTGTGGGCCGCGCCATCGCCGGACTGTGCGGCTCGTCCTATGTCATTGCCAACGCCTACATCGCTGATATCACCAAACCGGAAGACCGCGCCCGCGCCTTCGGTCTGATGGGGGCGGCCTTTGGCGTCGGCTTCGTCATCGGCCCCGCCATCGGTGGCTTGCTGGGAGAGTTCGGTCCACGCGTTCCTTTTTTCGCGGCTGCCGCGATATCATTCCTCAATCTCGTTTATGGCTATTTCGTTTTGCCCGAAACGCTGTCCGCCGAAAACCGCAGGCCGTTTGACTGGGCAAGATCCAACCCCATCGGCACCTTCAAGGTATTCCAGAACTATCGCGGCGTGGTGCCGCTGTGCGTGGTCTTGTTCATTTATTTCTTCGCTTCATCGGTCTATCCGGCAATCTGGGCGTTTTGGGGCATTGCGAAATTCAAGTGGAGTGTCGCCACCATCGGCATGACGCTGGCAGCCTTCGGCATCATCACGGCTGCGGTGCAAGGCGGACTGACAGGCTGGGCCGTCAAGCGTTATGGCGAGCACAAAGTGGCGTTAATTGGTTTGCTGACGGCAGTGATCGCAGCCGCAGGCTATGGCTTTGCACCGACCTTGCTTGTTGTCATCATACTGCTCGTCATCCACGGACCGGAAGGCTTCGTCCATCCCATGCTCACCGCCATCATCTCGAAAAACGTGCCCGACGATGCGCAAGGTGAATTGCAGGGTGGCATTTCCAGTATCATGAATGTGGCCATGCTGGCGGGCACGGTGTTCTTTAGCCAGATCTTTGGCTATTTCATGCAGCCGACGGCACCCATTACCTCGCCAGACATGGCCTACTTTGCATGTGCGGTTTTGATGCTGCTGGCGCTTGCCCTTTTTGTGGCTGTGGACCGTAAAAATGACTATGCCATTCGGGCCGCCACTCCCAAAACTTAAACATCCACTCCGTTTGTTAACCGGTTGTCAGCCCTGCCCTGTCAAATCTTTGTTCATGGCGGACACCACAACCATCCCCGTGAGGCACGGCTCCCGAGTGATCAGCGCACTGGCGCAAAGTGTGCGCGCACAATTGATTTTCTTTGTCATTCCCGTACTGTACCTTCTGGCCAACGCCGCACTTTTTTCCGTGTTGGAAAAACATGGCCGCGCACCCCTTCAGGCCATCATCACCGATCTGGTGATCTTCACCATTCCCGCTGGACTGTTCGTGATGTTCATCGTGCGCATGGTCCAATATGCGCTCATCGAAAAACCACAAAGTGCCACGCTCGCACTCCTTTCGGACATCAAATCACTTTTTACAAAGCCGGGCCGCATCATACTGGCTTTGCCCGTTTTCGCGGCGATGGTGCTGTTCAACAAGGCCATGTTTGAACTCAAGCCCGCCATTCCCAAACTCATCCCGTTTTCCTGGGATGAGACCCTCATGCAAATGGACCGCGGCGTGCATTTTGGCGTTGATCCCTGGGTCTTGTTGCAGCCCTTGCTTGGTTACGACATCATCACATTTGCTTTCAGCTGCATCTATAACTTCTGGTTCCTTGCCCTGTTCGGTGCGTGGATGTGGTTTGGCTTCCAAACGAAATCCACCGAACTGCGAACCCGCTTCTTCCTGAGTTACATGCTGATCTGGTGGCTGGGCGGCGGCATCCTCGCATTGCTTTTTTCCTCCGCAGGCCCGGTCTATTATGGCTTGCTCGGTTTGCGCCCTGATCCATTTGCGCCCCTCATGGCCTACCACCATGATGTGAACACCCGCACCCAACTGCTGTTTCTCGATGCCCAGCAATTGTTGTGGAACGGCTACATCGGCAAATCGGCCCCCATTGGCATCTCCGCCTTTCCATCCATCCACAATGCCACCAGCGCCCTCTTTGCATTGGCGTTTTATCAGCACAATCGCAAGATGGGCTGGATTGCCATCGCCTACTGCGCCTTGATCCTCATTGGTTCAGTGCATCTGGGCTGGCACTACGCCGTCGATGGCTACGCCGGAATTGCATTGGCGGTGTTGTTCTGGAAACTCACCGGCCCCATCGCCCGTTGGCATGCATCGCGCGGGTCCACAACTTTGCTTAACCAAAGACTTGCGGCACTGTGACCACGCATCTCGCCGCCATCGCATATCTCGTTCGTGACTATGATGAGGCGATCAATTGGTTCACCGCTAAATTGGGATTCGCCGTGCTGGAAGACACAGCCCTGTCAGATACAAAACGCTGGGTGCGCGTGGCGGCGAATACAGGTTCGATCTCCCTGCTCCTTGCCAAGGCCGAAGGTGACGAGCAAAACTCCCACGTGGGCAAGGCCGCTGGCAGTCGGGTCGCTTATTTTCTGCACACGGATGACTTCGCTACAACCCACGCGAAAATGCAAAGCAGTGGCGTCGCATTCACTGAATCACCGCGCCACGAAGCCTACGGCACAGTGGCCGTGTTCACCGATCTCTACGGCAACAAGTGGGATTTGGTCGGGCCAAAGACCCAGCCAACTACTTCTTGAGGAAGCCAAACTTCTGGTTAAAGCGCGAAACGCGGCCACCACGGTCCAGGATTGTCTGGTTGCCGCCGGTCCATGCCGGATGCGACTTCGGATCGATGTCGAGGTTCATGGTGTCCCCGGCTTTGCCATAGGTCGACCGTGTGACAAATTTCGTGCCATCAGTCATGACGATAGTGATGGGATGGTAATCAGGATGGATGCCGGACTTCATGATGCAACTCTTGTCAAAAAAGGCGTCCCCGTGGACGCCGCGTGTCAAACTTTGGGGTTAAATTGAATGTGGCGCTCCTATATAGGAAGCCCCATACCCCCGCAAGCCCCGCATGACAATCTGGCAAAAGGCCAATAAATCAACCCCATGAGCTTTTATAGAGAGTCGAGACGACGCGAAAAATCCAAGGATTTGCGGCCCCTGCTGCGGCTTTTGCCGTTTCTCACCCGCTATTCTGGTGCCATCTTCGCGGCCCTGGCGGCTCTCATCGTGGCGTCTGCCACCACCTTGGCCATCCCGCTCGCCGTGCGCCGCGTCCTCGACAATGGTTTTTCCGGCGAAAACATCGACTTGATCAACCAGTACTTCAGCGTAATGCTGGCTGTGGTTGCCGTTCTCGCCGCCTCCAGCGCCATCCGCTCCTACTATGTCAGTTGGATTGGCGAGCGCGTGGTGGCCGATGTGCGCGACGCCCTGTTTTCACATCTGACGGCACTCACACCCTCATTCTATGAAAGCCAGCAAACCGGCGAAGTTGTCTCCCGCCTCACCGCCGATACCTCGCAAATCAAGAGCGCCTTTTCGGTCACAGCCTCCATCGCCCTGCGCAACACTGCCATGTTCATCGGCGCAATTATCATGATGGTAGCGACAAGTCCGAAACTCGCAGGACTGGCAGCACTCGCCATTCCCGGCATTGTACTGCCCCTGGTGATCTACGGCCGCCGCGTACGCGCCCTTTCCCGCAGGGCCCAGGATGCACTTGCTGAATCGGCAGCCTATGCCCAGGAACGCCTGGCGGCCATCACCACCGTCCAATCCAACACCCAAGAGGCCACCGCTAACGCCAAGTTCCGCGAAGCCACACTTGTGGCATTCACCGTGGCGCAAATCCGCTCGCGCGCCCGCTCCATGTTGACTTTTGCTGTCATACTCGTTTCCATGGGCTCCATCGTGTTGCTCCTGTGGTTCGGTGCCCATGAAGTGTTGGCCAAAAAACTCACGATTGGTACACTGGGACAATTTGTTCTGTACGCATTGCTTGCTTCAAGTTCGCTGAGCCAGCTGTCGGAAGTGTGGAGCGAAATCCAACTGGCTGCAGGGGCAGCCGAACGCATCTCTGAATTGCTGGATGAGCAGCCAGCCATTCAATCACCCGCCGTGCCAACAATCCTCGCCACACCGGCGCGCGGCACGGTTGATTTTGACGCCGTGTCCTTCCGCTATCCCGCACGCGCCACAACCACTGTTCTCCAGGATGTTTCATTCACCGTAAAAGCCGGTGAAACGATTGCGCTGGTCGGCCCGTCTGGTGCGGGCAAAACCACCATCTTTACATTGCTCGAACGCTTCCATGATCCATCGTCGGGCGCAATCAAACTCGATGGCCATGCCATCAGCTCTCTTTCTCTTGAAGCCTTGCGCAAGGCCATCGCCATCGTGCCGCAAGACCCTGTGATCTTTTCAGGCTCCATCGCGGACAACATCAGGTTCGGCCAACCAGATGCCGCCGAAAGCGAAGTGCTCGAAGCAGCACGTGCGGCCCGGGTCGACGAATTTGCCGATAGATTGCCGGACAAATACAACACGCTTCTGGGTGAACGCGGCGTCACCCTTTCAGGCGGACAACGACAACGCGTGGCCATCGCCCGCGCTGTTCTGCGCAACGCGCCTGTATTGTTGCTTGATGAGGCCACCTCCGCCCTCGACGCGGAAAGCGAGGCCTTCATCCAGTCCGCCATCGAGGACCTGACCAGGGACCGCACCACCATCGTCATCGCCCACCGCCTCGCCACCGTGCGCAACGCCGACCGCATCATCGTGCTCGATCAAGGCCGCATCGTCGGCCAAGGCACACACGCGCAGTTGCTGAAAAAAAATGCGCTCTATGCTAGGCTGTCGAAGTTGCAGTTCAACACGTAGAAAAACCTCTGTCAGCGCTCCGTGAGCTTCAACTCAATGCGCCGGTTTTCCGACTTTGCGTCTTCTGAATCACCCGGCACCAACGGCTGAAACTCGCCGAAACCCGCCGCCACAAGATGGTTGGGAGAAACCCCCTGCTCCACCAGGAAGTTCACCACGGCGATGGCGCGCGACGCTGACAGGTCCCAGTTTGAACGGAACAGCGCCGACTTGATGGGATCAGCATCAGTATGCCCGTCAACCCGCATCACCCACGCGATATCCGGTGGAATTTCGCGCTCCAGCTGCCGCAGCGCGTCAGCGAGTTTCAGCATCTCTTCCTGCCCTGCCGGATTGAGTTCAGAATTGCCTTTGGGAAACAACACTTCCGCCTGAAAAACGAAACGGTCACCGACCACCAGAATGTCGGAACGTTGCGATAGGATTTGCCGCAAGCGGCCAAAAAACTCCGAGCGGTACTTGGAAAGCTCTTGCACTTTTTGGGCTAGCGCTGAATTCAACCGTTTGCCCAGATCAGCAACTTGTGCCTCAGACTGCCGGTTGCGTGTTTCAGAATCCTCCAGCAACGAATTCAATTGTGATAATTGCCGTCGCATGGCGGCGATCTGCTGGTTCAGCAACTCCACCTTGGCCATGGCCTCATTGGAAATCGTTTTTTCCTTGTCGATGGCCGTTTGCAGCCCCGCCAAAACGGAACTTGCTGAAAGTCCCTTGTTGTTTTCCGCCGAAAGTGCCACCGACAAATCGGTGTTCTTTGCCTTCTCGGCATTGAGGTCGTCGGTCAGCGAAAACAACTGCGCCTCGACTTCCGCCTTCGCCGATTTTTCCAGCGCCAGCAGTTCCGTCAACTCTGATATCTGCGACCGCAATTGCCCCAGCGCTGAATCCTGGCCCGAGATTTCCCGCGCCAGCAGAAACTGCGCCACCATGAAGACCGACAGAAGAAAAATAATGACGAGCAACAACTGCGCCATGGCATCAACAAAGCCCGGCCAATAGGGCGCTTCTTCATTGCGGCGGCGGCGTGAAAGGGCTTGCGACATGGTCTATTCCCTGCTGCGGCCCGACCGTTGCAGAAGCCGTTGTATTTCATTCTGTTGGGTTTGCTGACCTTGCATCCACTGCCGCACACCCTTCTGCTCCTCGCGCATCTGGTGTACGAGACCGGCCACAGCATCGGCCAGTTCGTCAATCGATGTATCCTTGACCGCACCTGTCTTGGCGCCACCCCCCCGCTCCAGGTGGGTTTCCACCCGCTCCAGTGATTTCTGCAAGGACTGCATGTCGAGCTTCAAAAGCCCCGGAATGGCAGTGCCACTGCCGTCGCCAGCCCGGAGATCAGTAATCGTCGAAAGCCAGTCTTCCAGATTGTGGTAAAAACGGTTCTGCGCCTGCGACGCCTTGAGATCGAGGAAGCCGAGGATCAACGATCCGGCAAGACCGAACAATGACGACGCAAACGACAACCCCATGCCCTCCAACGGCCGTTGCAAGCCGGTTTTGAGTTCCTCAAACACACTGCTCGATTGTGTTGCTGTCACGTCAAGGGCGCGAATGGCTTCACCCACCGAGGATACTGTATCGAGCAATCCCCAGAATGTGCCGAGAAGCCCGAGGAAAATCAGCAAGCCCACCAGATAGCGAAGCAAGTCCCGCGATTCATCAAGCCGCGACGCCAACGAATCCAACAGCGACCGCATGGTCTGCGGGCTGAGCACCGTGCGCCGTGTGGCATCTCCAAGAATGGTCGCCATGGGTGCCAGCAAGACTGGCATCGCCATGTCGTTGGGCTCGCCCAGGCGGAACCCATTGACCCACCGCACTTCCGGAAACAACCGCCACACCATGCGAAAAGCATAGAGCGCACCCAGCACCAGCGTGGCGACGATGATGCCATTCAAGCCAGGATTGGCCATGAACGCGTTCTGTATCTTTGGATACATGACAGCACCAAGCAGCCCCACCACCAAAGTGAAAACCAGCATGTGAACAATGTGGACGCTGGGCTTTTCCAGCTGGATCATGTCATTTGGCTGCGCCATTGTGCCTCCCGGCGGGAGCATCCGCCATGCGCCCGTATCCCTAATCAAGCTTCTAGACGATTAAATGGCAGGTGGGGAGAGGGATTAATCGTCCACCCACATGCGTGTAAGGGTGTTGCGTACTTTGAATACTTTGTCGGTCAGCCTGCGCTCGACAGATGCGGCCCGCAACGTTGCGATGACATGATCAAGATCGAACAGAGTTTCGCGCTGTTCAGTATTGCGGATGTAACTGCGTACCCACCCCACAACGGCCAATCGTTCACCGCGCGTGACTTCGTTGACCCGGTGCAAGTCTGTAGTCGGATACAGCACCATGCAGCCAGCGGCTGGTTTCACCACCGTGTCGCCGTCATGTCCTTCAATCAGAAGTTCGCCGCCATCATAGGAGTCCGGTTCCGAGAGAAACAACGTGAATGACAAATCCGTGCGTTTGCCACCCATCAACGCGTCATCCACGTGGGAACCATAAGCCATGCCCGGCGTGTAACGCGATACCAGCACTTTGACGAATTCCTTTGGTCGCGCCGCAGATACGAATACGGGGTTGTTCAGCAGTTTCTCCTGGACCGTGGCAATGATGGCATTGGCCGCAGGGCCGGCCGATTGTTCGTTTGATTTGACATCCCGCGCATACCAACCGGCAGTGGCCTTGCCCGCCACAAATGTGGCGTGCTCAGCACTCAACTGTTGCCTGAACTGGGCCGCATGGGCGGCCTGCAAAATATCCCCGATCTGCATCAGCATTTCCAGCACTCCCCTTGTTTCCGACTATTCTAATACACTATTGCAAATTCAGACATTTTCTATTATCCGATTAACATAGTCGGCTTTAAGATGAGAAAACGCAAATGTCAAAAACACTGAAGACTTGGACAACCTTGGGCGTTGCGGCAGTTGCAGCGGCTGCGTCTGCCCATGCAACCATGCCGATACAGACCCACGAGCCAATGTCTGCGGCCGGATACATCCTTGTCGAAGGTGAAGGTGGTGAAGGTAGTGAAGGCGGAGAGGGTGGCGGCAGCGCTGTCACGATCTATGCTCTCAATTCATCCAACGCCAATGCATTTGATTTTGACGCCAAGCCCCAAATCGAAGCCTACGCCAATCACGTCCACAAGACTTACCGCACGGCAAAGGAACAGGCTGAGGCGTTGGCCGCTGCCATCGACTCCCTCCTCGACACCCCGACCGCCGAATCGCTTGCGGCAGCACGGACAGCATGGGTGCAAGCCCGACCCGCCTACCTGCGCAGTGAAGCATTCCGCTTCTACGATGGCCCGATTGAGAATATCGAAGGCGAAATCAACGCTTGGCCCATGAATGAGGCCCACATTGATTATGTCGAAGGAAAGCCAGACGCCGGCATTGTCAATTCACCTTCCATCACCCTTTCTGCCAACCAACTCAAGGATATCAATCAAAAGTCAGACGACGCGGATGTCACCACTGGTTGGCACGCCATCGAGTTTTTGTTGTGGGGTCAGGACCTTTCTGCCACCGGCCCGGGCAATCGTCCGGCTAAGGACTACATTGCAGGCACCGGCAATAATGACCGCCGCCGCACCTACCTCAAGGTCGTCGTCGAGAAACTGGTCGCTGACCTGCAAGCCCTTGAATCATCCTGGGCACCGGGCAAAGCAGACAATTACCGCGTCACATTTGAGGGTCTGGAACAGCGCGAGGCTCTCGGCCGCATGATCAACGGCATGGCCATTCTTGCCGGCTTCGAATTCATGTCGGAGCGACTTTCCGTTGCACTGGATTCCGGTGACCAGGAAGATGAGCATTCTTGTTTCTCCGACACCACCAAGCAGGATTTTGTCTACGACCTCGAAGGCATCAGCCACGTGTGGACGCAAACGCAGATCGATGAGCTGGTGCGCAGCCGCGATGCAGCCTTGGCGGACAAAGTTAGCGCCTTTCTCACGGATGCAGAAAACAAAATCGCCAAGCTCGCTGACCCGTGGGACAGCGTTCTCGCCACACCTAAGGGATCACCTGAACGCCAGAACGCCGAACGTGTGGTGGAATCACTTCAGGCCCTGGCTAATGGTTTGAAAGAGGTGGGTACAAAACTGGGCGTGCTGGTCATCATTCCATCAGGTTGATGGGCAGCGACATGGGCAGACTGCGCACATCGGCTTTCGCTTTGCTGGGCGTCCTGGCGGCCAGCCAGTTGGGCCACGCGGAGCAGCTGCGCGAGTATTTGCTCACGCGGCCGGAAACATCCCAACTCGGCGGAAAAACCACACGTCCAGTTGATGGTCCGTCAGCTTTCAGTTTGCAGGCAGCAAATGCCCGGCGCGAACACCAGCGCCCCTTCGTCTTCGGCAACCGCCTGTTCAACACCAACTGGGTGGAAGCCCCGGCATCCGTCAAGAGTTTTGATGGCCTTGGCCCCTTGTTCAACCGCGTGTCATGCTCAGGTTGCCACACCAAGGATGGCCGTGGCCAACCACCTCAAAATGGCGGTGGACCAATGGACCAGATGCTGCTGCGCATCAGCATTCCGGGGACGGGACCCCATGGCGCGCCACGCACAGTGCCCGGTTATGGCGATCAGCTCAGCGAACGCGCCATCAACGGAGTGGACCCGGAAGGAACAGCCAAAATAATCTATGCAGAGTTCCCCGGCACCTTCACCGACGGCGAAACCTTTTCCTTGCGGCAACCAACCTACAGCATCACCGCCGCAGCCTATGGCCCCCTGCCCCACAACACCATGATTTCACCACGCGTCGCCCCGCACATGATCGGGCTTGGGTTGCTCGAAAACGTTCCGCAAGAATCCCTGCTGCAACTGGCTGACCCTGACGACAGTGATCACGATGGAATCTCAGGCCGTGTGAACATGGTTTGGGACGCTGCCCGGCAGAAAATGTCAGTGGGCCGCTTTGGCTGGAAAGCGGGCCAGCCTGACCTCCTGAACCAAAATGCCAGCGCTGCCATCGGAGACATTGGCCTCACCACATCGGTCCACAAAAAGGAAAACTGCGAGGAACCCCAGCTTGATTGCAATTCAAGTATCAGCGGAGGACTGCCCGAACTGGATGAAGAGTTTCTGCAAAAGCTGACACTCTATACCGCTTCGCTGGCAGTCCCGGCACAGCGCGGTACGACACAGCAGGATGTCGCGACAGGACGCTCGACCTTCCGCGACTTGGGCTGTGCGGCCTGTCACATGCCAACCCAGCAGACAGGAAATGCCGGTTCACTTGCTGAACTGGCAAACCAGACATTTCACCCGTACTCGGATTTGTTGCTGCACGACATGGGCGAAGGGCTTGCAGATGGTCGCCCGGAATTTTCCGCCTCGGGGCGCGAATGGCGCACCCCACCGCTATGGGGCCTGGGTCTTGTCCCCACCGTCAACGGCCACGAAAACCTGCTTCACGACGGACGCGCGCGCGGGTTTGCCGAAGCAATATTGTGGCACGGTGGCGAGGCAAGTGCATCCCGGCAAGCTTTCCGCAATGCGCCCAAAGCGGTCCGCGATGAATTACTCGCGTTCCTGCGGTCATTGTAGAAAACCCGGTGTGGCGACCTGCCCTACACCGAATGCCTGATCGGCTTGGTGACCGCTGAGCAGCTGGTTCCGTTCACTTCGACCCTGAACAACCGGATGCGCTGACCCTCGACCGGCAGCAACGTGTTTGCTGTTGGCACCGATGGCCGCACCACACTGGCGATGAAGTCCACAGTGCTCAAAGGAAAATACAAGGTTGTTTTGAGCGATTGCGGTTTGCCTGCCAGCAGCTGGGTCAAGCTCACACCATCATCATCAACCATGTTCGCAAGGTCCAACGTCAGCGGCGTGGCAGCACCGTCGGGTTCAATCGTGCCAACGAGATCACCTTGCCGGATGGTGTTGGAAAGCATGGGAACGCCATGAACGTTTGACAACGGCAGGTCGGCATTCACCCCGCCGCAAATGGTGGCAAGCGTGAGACCCGACACCGGTTTGGTCTCGACTTCCGCATCAAGCGAACAAGACGTGCTGTTCACAGTCAACGTCACACCTTTCAGAAGTTGATCTTTGGCATTGCCAGTCGCCAACGCAACAGCTGCGGCAGGTTGAACAGTTTGCGTGGCAAAGTTCACCGTGCTCTGCGCGAATGTGAAGGTGGAACTGAGCGTGGCTGGTTTGCTGGCCAGCAACTGCGCCAGCGTCTGCCCGCCAGGGGCAACCATGTCGGCAATATCAAGGGAAAGGGACGATGCAGCACCAGCTGGATCAATGATGCCCAACGCCGCACCTTGCTTGATCGAGGACGTGGCCAAACCACCATTCAGGCTGATGGCAGCATTGGTCCCACCACACACACTTGCCAGCGTCAGGCCTGGAACTGGCTTTTCCTCGACTGCAACATTCAAGGAGCATGATTTGCTGTTTACCGTGAGAGTAACCGCAGTCACGATTTGATTGGCAGGACCGCCAGTCGCCAACGCGACAGCAGCCGAAGGTTGAACAGTTTGTGTGGCAAAGTTCACCGTGTTCTGCGCGAATGTGAAGGTGGAACTGAGAGTGGCTGGTTTGCTGGCCAGCAACTGCGCCAGTGTCTGTCCGCCAGGGGCAACCATGCCGGCAATATCAAGCGACAGGGCCGAAGCCGCTCCCGTCGGATCAATGATGCCCAACGCCGCACCTTGCTTGATCGAGGACGTGGACAACCCGCCGTTCAGGCTGATGGCAGCATTGCTGCCACCGCACACACTTGCCAGTGTCAGGCCTTGCGGCACCGTTTCAACAATATCGAGATCCAGCGAACACGACAGGGAATTGACCGTGAGCGTGGCATTCGTGATGAATTGCTGGGCAGCATTCCCTGTCGCCAGGGCTACGGAGGCTGAAGGACGGACCGATTGCGCCACAAAATCCACTTTGCTCACCGCAAACTTGAACGTGGATTTGAGTGACACAGGTTTTGCCGACAACATCTGGGCCAATGTCTGGCCACTGGGCGCAACCATGCTGCCTATATCAAGTTTCAGTGCCGTCGCAATCCCGGAAGGATCAATGGTACCGATCACGGCCCCCTGCTTGATGCTGGCCGACGCAAGTCCTGGGCTGAGGCTGATGTTGGACGATGTGCCACCGCAAATGGATGCCAAGGTAAGCCCCTGCGTGAGTGCCGGCTGCACAACAAGATTGAGGGAACACGACCTGCCATCAATGGTCACCGTGGCATCAGTAATCGATTGTCCATTGAGAGGCTGGGACGCAAGCGCCACCTTGGCCGCAGGAGCCACTGTTTGAGTGCCAAAATTCACCGTACTTGTTGCAAACTTGAGCGTTGTCCTGACAACATCCGGCTTGGGTGCCAGGATTTCCGCCAGCGTGCGCCCATCTGGCGCAACCATGGTGGCAAGATTGAGGGCCAGCGGCGTGTTGGCTCCATTGGGATCAATCGCGCCAAGCAAGTCTCCCTGCTTGATGGAGCTGCTGGCCAGTCCGCCATTGAGTTTGAGCGACCCGGAAGACCCACCACAAATTGTCGTCAATGTGTAATTGCCAGTGATCGAACCCGTGTCAGGCCGACGGTCCTTAAGCCGGATGCGGCTGACCATTTCGCGGTTGCGCCGGACGGGTTGGAACAGGTCTTGGCCAAAGGAATCGAGCGACACAACATCCGGATCCTTGCCGTGGGATGTCGCCACCTTGTTCCGAACACCCAACGGAATGGACAACTTCATCCCGGCAGAAAACTGGTCCCCGGAATGCTTGTCGTAGGCATAACCGGCTTCCAGAGACAACCGCGTGTCCCGCGCGTCTTGGAACGGATAAAGGTCAAGTTCCACCCGCGTGCGCAAACCCAAAACATCGCCGCCGTCATCATCAAGCCCGATGTAGTCATAGCTGCCCGCAAACACCCGGAATTCACCTGGTCGCGCCAGGGACTCCATGGGAACAGCCACGCGCAAACCAAGCTCTGCGTCGAACCCGCTCGGAATTTTTTCGTCATAGGTATTGATAAATCCGCCCGCCACGACCTCCCACTCATCCGATGTGCTGTCGAGCGGCACAAAAGCATTGGCCCGCGCAATGACATGCGCACCAAAATACTCAACACCTGCAATGGCCCGGGTAAAGTCATTGGCATCTTCGGTGCGCAAATGGTCAAGCCCGGCCCACACACCAAACACACCATAGTTGTCATCCAGAACGCTGCGGTAACCGAGGTAGGCCCCGGCATTGTAAACCGTGTCGCCCAAATCATTGGCGTCAAACAGAAACACCTTGGCGTCCGCGCCAAAAAACAACAAGTCGCGGCCTTCCGAGAATATCAAGGGAGCAAGAATGTTGATTTCAGCAGACCCACCGTCCTCGGACACATGGCCGCCAATTTCCACGGCAGGCCGATCCAACGTGGTTTCCCACGCACCCGGCCCCGCATCTTCAGCCAAGGCCGCAATTTGGCCCCTGGCCAGCATAAAAACAGCGACAATCGCCAACGCCAAAAAACGACAAACACCAACCATTGCACCCGACCCCAATCACGAAAAAAAACAGTGAACGCAGACCGGGACCCGTGCCGTCAAACGATAAAGAGCCCCGATCAGAAGCTACGGTGCACAACCGGAACGGTCAACACATTGTATGAGGTTGCATGTTGCAAATGTCGAACGTGGTGAAAAACACGGCGGATTGAAGCAAAATTTGACGAAAATAGTTATCCACAGGCAGGCCGTGGAGCACTTGGCCCACCGCGATTCTCTCCCATGCGCCGTCGGCGCCACCAACAGCATCAGCGTGTTGTCGCGCCAGAACAGCCGATTGACCACAACTGCATAGCTACTCTCCATGCAACCTTGACAAACATCTCCTTTTTGCTATGTAAATTGGGGATGGAATGGACGGTCCGCGCTCTCAACCGAGCAGTTGAACAAGAAATTGAAGACCTGCCTGCAGATATGAGAGCGAGGATCGCTCGCCTATCGATATTGATTGAAACCCATGGCCTTGATGCATTGCCCCGTGACGCGGTCAAGCATTTGGAAGAGAAGCTTTGGGAGCTACGGATCAAAGGCAGGGATGGCATTTCGCGCGTGATTTATGTGACGGCCAGAGGGCAGAGATTGATAATCCTGCGGGCTTTCTTGAAGAAAACCCAAAAAACGCCGTTACGTGAATTAGAAATTGCCCGCCTGCGGGCCAAGGAGGTTCGATGAAAAAGATTTCGATGCTGCACAAAAAATGGCTGAAGGAGCCGAGTTATCGCAAGGAATTTGCTGCGCTCGAGGAAGAATTTGCGTTGGCTTCTGCCATGATTGCCGCAAGATCTCGCGCCGGACTAACGCAAGAGCAACTAGCGAAGAAAATGAAAACCACGCAAAGTACAATCGCGCGACTGGAAAGCGGAAAATCCATTCCGTCTGGCAGAACATTGCTGAACTATGCCACAGCTACAGGTAGCCGATTGAGAATCGCCTTTAGGCCACTGTAAGGCGGGCTCTACCCCATCCCTTTGTTGATCTCTTCCGTCATTTTCTTGGCATCACCGAAAAGCATCAGCGTGTTGTCGCGCCAGAACAGTGGGTTGTCGACGCCGGCGTAACCGCTCGCCATGCCGCGCTTGATGAACATCACGGTCTTGGCTTTCCACACTTCCAGCACCGGCATGCCATAGATCGGCGACTTTGGATCATCCTTGGCAGAAGGATTGGTGACGTCATTGGCACCAATCACAAACGCAATGTCAGCCTGCGCAAACTCTGAATTGATGTCCTCAAGTTCGAACACTTCATCGTAGGGCACATTGGCCTCAGCCAGCAGCACGTTCATATGCCCCGGCATGCGCCCCGCCACTGGATGGATGGCATATTTCACAGTGACGCCAGACGCCTTCAGATGATCTGCCATTTCGCGCAATGCATGCTGCGCCTGCGCCACCGCCATGCCGTAGCCCGGCACGATGATGACGGAGCCCGCATTCTTCATCATGAAGGCGGCGTCTTCCGCCGAGCCCTGCTTCACCGGCTTTGTCTCGCCCTTCGCAGCAGGCCCCGCACTCTCACCGCCAAACCCGCCGAGGATCACGGAGATGAAAGAGCGGTTCATGCCCTTGCACATGATGTACGACAGGATCGCACCCGACGACCCCACAAGCGCTCCAGTGATGATCAACGCGGTATTTTCAAGCGTAAATCCAATGCCCGCCGCCGCCCACCCCGAATAAGAATTGAGCATCGAGATGACAACCGGCATGTCAGCGCCACCAATGGGAATGATCAGCAAGAAGCCCAGCGCAAAACTGAGCAACACAATTGCCCAGAACCAGAGAGCCGATTGCGACTGATAGAAAAACAGGATGCTCGCCAGCAGTGCCAAAGCAAGCGCGATGTTGATCAGGTGCCGGGCAGGCAACATGATCGGCGAGCCCGACATGCGGCCATCGAGTTTCAAAAATGCAATGATCGAACCTGTGAAGGTAATGGCACCAATGGCGGCACCAAGGCCCATTTCAATGAGGCTTTGCCCGTGGATGACACCATCCGACGCAATCCCAAACGCATCCGGCGCATAAAACGCCGCCGCCGCCACAAACACCGCAGCCAGTCCGACCAGCGAGTGAAACGCCGCCACCAGCTGCGGCATCGCCGTCATCGGAATGCGTTTCGCCGTGATGCCACCGATCACCGCGCCGATGCCGATGCCAGCGACAATGAGCAGCCACGGCACAAAGCCAACAGGTTTTGCCAGCGCCAGCGTGGTGAGCACGGCAATCGCCATCCCGACCATGCCATAGGTATTTCCGGTGCGCGACGTGGCCGGCGACGACAACCCGCGCAAAGCCATGATGAACAACGAGCCGGCAACGAGATAGAGAACGGCAGCGAGATTGGCGCTCATTCCATTATTCCTTAAAATAATTTTCAGATTGGGCCGGAAATTCGACCGCGCCAAACTCCGGGTAGGCAGCTTTTAGAAAAATCTGCTGCTGCAAATCGGAAATTCGTACCAAGTACCATTTATCCTGATCGAGAAACGCAAGCGTCTGCGATTCGAATATTGCATACCCACTTTCGGGCATCACTACTTTGGTTCTAGTTGGTATGAGCAGGTACGCCTCGCCGTTGGGCAAATCGTGCTGAGTTGCTGCCACAATATTGATACTGAACTCCGCCAATTCAACCTTTTCAAATGTGTCTTGCACCACTTTTACGAATGCGTTGCGAAGTTGCTGGTCTGAAATGCCAGATTTGACTTTGATATGCGTCCACACTTTGGGTGGCATAAAATCTGCAAATCGCGAATAGTCCTTCTTGGTAAATATGCTCTGAAAATCTATCAGGACCTTTCCCAGTTCGGTTTTCTTTTCTTTCGAAAACTCGCTTGCTGATAGTGGTGCAGTTGCCAACTTTAAAAGTGTTAGCGCAATGATAATTCGAGTTGTTAGGCAATGTGGGCTGCCAAACCAGACTTTGGGTCGAGAGATCAAATGGAGGACTCCTCACTTCTCTTTCTTCTTGTACATGGCGAGCATGCGCGACGTGACCATGAAACCACCGAAGATGTTGATCGATGCGAGAATCAGCGCGAGGAAACCAAAGATCATGGCGATGGTCGAACCCGAAGCAATCGCCCCTGCTCCCACAGCCAACAGCGCGCCAACCACGATGACCGAGGAAATCGCATTCGTCACTGACATCAGCGGCGTATGTAGTGCCGGTGTCACGTTCCACACCACATAGTAGCCGACGAAAACTGCCAGCACGAAAATGCCGAGCAGCGAGATGAAGGGATCGACGGTCATGTGTTCCATGGGCAAACTCCCCAAGTTTCGTCATGGCCCGCTTCAGGCGGGCCACCCATGAGCGGTCGAGATGGTTGGCCCGCCTGAAGCGGGCCATGACGGAGAGTGGGGGAACAGAAGATCATCACGCTACCCCATAAATCTTGTGCACCAGCTTCCCACCTTTCGCGATCATCGTGCCCGAAATGCACTCATCCGCTTCGTCAATCTTTAGCGTTCCGTCTTTCTGGATCATCAAATCCAGAAAATTCGCGATGTTCTTGGCAAACAGCGGCGTCGCATTTCCGGCGAGCCTGCCCGCGAGGTTCACCGTGCCAACAATCTTGACGCCTTTGTGGTCAACGATTTCGTCCACCTTCGACAACGGACAATTGCCGCCACGCTCAACCGCGAGATCAACAATCACCGATCCCGGCTTCATGCTCTCGACCATCTCTTTGGTAATCAGCACCGGCGCAGGCCGCCCTGGAATAAGTGCGGTTGTGATGACAATGTCCTGCGATTTAACATGCCCCGCGACGAGTTCCGCCTGCTTGGCCTTTTCTTCTGCCGTCAGCTCCCGCGCATATCCCGCAGCCGTCGCCGCTTCGGCCAGATCGACATAAACAAACTTCGCGCCCAGCGACTTCACTTGTTCTTCCGTCGCCTTGCGCACATCGGTGGCCGACACAATGCCGCCCAACCGCCGCGCCGTGGCAATGGCCTGCAGACCCGCAACGCCCACACCCATAATGAAAATCTTCGCAGGCGGCACCGTGCCTGCGGCCGTCATCATCATCGGAATGGCACGGCCATAATGGCCAGCCGCATCAATCACTGCCTTGTAGCCCGCCAGATTGGCCTGCGACGATAAAATATCCATCGACTGCGCCCGCGAAATCCGCGGCATCAATTCCATCGCGAATGCGGTGACACCAGACGTGGCAAATGCCTCTAGCGCCTTGCGATCCCCGTGCGGCTCAAGCCCACCCGCGACGATTGTTCCAGCCTTCAATGATTTGATGATATTGTCGGAGGGCCGCCGGATGGTCAGCACCACATCCGCGTCTTTCACCACGGTCTCGCCCTTGACGATGCTTGCCCCGGCGGCGGCAAAATCCGCGTCTGAAATATGTGATCCCGCACCAGCGCCCGCCTGCACGACAACGGAAGCGCCCTTCTTTACATAGGCCTTCACCGTGTCCGGCGAAGCGGCTACACGCAACTCCCCGGGATGGCTCTCAGCAGGGATTGCAATTTTCATTTCAGCGGCAACTTACAGGTTGATGGCGACAAACAGGCCGAACAGCACCAGCAATCCGCCCGAGAGGATCCACCGCCCGCCGGTCCGCACGTCAATCATGGTTGCAACAATGCCTGCGATCAATCCTGCAAAGCCAATGAACACGTTCCAGTTGTCCATGAACCGGAAGGCCACCAAGGCCACCAGCACAAAGCCACAAATCAATGACAGCAGGATCGACCCCGTGAGAAACCCTTCATAGCTGGACTTGTGCTCATCCATCCCCTGCGGTTGCTTGTGCGGGTTCGTGTTGTTGGCCATCCTGTCCTCCGGCTAGTTCCTGTGCTGCCTGCCTTGTAGCCAAGCCGGAAGGCAGCCGCAAGCCGGGTCAAGCCAGCCCAACGCGGCGAAGCGTCACGCAAGTTCGCTTGTCGGCCCACCCTTTTGGCGATAGGTCAGCGAGGCAGGAGATCCACCCATGAAATTAAAGGACAAGGTTGCGATTGTCACTGGTGCGGCCGGCGGCATTGGCCGCGCCATTGCCACACGTTTCGTGGCCGAAGGCGCAAGGGTGGTGATCGCCGACTTGCGCGAGGCTGAAGCAGAAGCCACGGCAAATGCGTTGCAAGCCTTGGGGGTCGGCCGCGCCATCGGCATTGGCATGGATGTGACCAGCGAACCCTCGGTGAATGCCGCTGTGGCAAATGTAGTTGCGAAGTGGGGCAGCATCGACATTCTCGTGGCCAATGCCGGCATTCAAATCGTCCACAAGACCGAGGACTTTCCATTCGAGGATTGGAAGCGCCTGCTCGCCATCCATCTGGACGGCGCATTCCTCACCTCCAAAGCCTGCCTGCCGCACATGTACGCGCAAAAATCCGGCAGCATCATTTTCATGGGGTCCGTCCACTCCAAGGAAGCCTCCCCGTTGAAATCAGCTTACGTTACGGCCAAACACGGCTTGATGGGGTTGGCAAAAGTGATTGCCAAGGAAGGCGGAAAGTTCGGCGTGCGCACCAACGTGATCTGCCCCGGCTTCGTGCGCACCCCGCTCGTCGAAAAACAAATTCCCGAACAGGCAAAGACCTTGGGCATTTCAGAAGAAGAAGTCGTTAAACGCGTGATGCTCGGCCAAACCGTCGACGGCGAATTCACCACGCTTGAAGATGTGGCGGAAGTGGCCCTGATGTTCGCGTCATTTCCAACCAACGCACTGACCGGTCAATCGATCAATGTGAGCCACGGCTGGAACATGGGGTGAGGTCATAAGTAGTCACTACTCAAAATCGAAATGCCGCTGCCAGTCTTGGCTGCCACCCAGTACACGCAAGATCAGAACGCCATTCTGCACCTCACTGTAAAAGATCATGTTTGACCCACAAGGGTGCGCGCGCAACGGTGGCCTGAACTCTTTCCACAAGCGCGACATTTTGGGAAAATCAGCAAGTAATTCAAACGTTGTGCGGAGCTTTTCCAGATATAACTCCGCTGCGGACACACCAAAGTCCTGAACGCCGCGAATGTAAATCTCGATGATGTCTTCGTCGGCTTGATTTGTCGTTTGACAGGAACTCAAGACTTCACCCCGGCCCTCTTGCGAGCCTCGGCAAACAATTCGTCAGTCGAAAGCTCGCTAATACCGCTGGCAATTCCGTCATCCACAGCCTTCTGAATGTATGCGATATATTCAGATTTGCTCTGGTCGTTCCGAACAAGATCGCGCATGTAATCGCTGACAGTGCTGTACTTTCCGGTTTCGACGCGAGAATCAATCCACTGCTTCAACGCGTCCGGAAGTGAAATATTCATCGTGGCCATTGAGGAAACTCCTTTGCTCAAGCGTGTAACAATTGGCAAAGTATGTCAATCTATGCCATAAATCGGATTTTTCAAACGCTAAGCTGCAACCCTACTTTCCAGGACTCGATGGAAATGTCGCGCAACACACAGTAGAAACCTAGTCTCGACTTCTTCCCTAATCGCAACTTTGGGATACCTGCTCTGGAATGGCTTTGCGGTAAGTTTGCTGAGTAGTCCAAGATTGTCTTCAAAACACCGACTTGGCTGACCGTGGTTAGGTCCAATTGAATGCGCAACATTTCTATACTCTACAGAAAATTCGCTGATCGCTCGTTCGACGAACTTGCTTTTCGCTTCGTCCACCACTGATGCAAGCGATGATTTGGATTCTTTCCAAAGCACTTCTAAATCGTGGCCTTTGTCGAACCCGCCGACCACAATCTGCCGTTCAACTTTGAAAATATGCTCAAATGTATAAGCCAGCAAAACGAAAATCGGAAATGTATTCGGGTTCTCAAAATTCCTGCTCGATTCATGATCAATCAGAACCTGAACAGCATTGAGATATTCATTCGCTGTGCTCAGCCACAGGCGAGATTCGATTGTTTCAACCATGCGAAGCTCACGCCTCCATCCTCTCCAGCTCATCAATCATCCCGGAAATCACGCTTAGCCCCTTCTGCCAGAACACCGGATCCGTCGCATCCAGCCCAAACGGCTTCAGCAGTTCCGAATGATGCTTCGTGCCACCAGCCTTCAGCATCTCGAAATACTTATCCTGAAAACCATCCGAACTTTCTTGGTACCGCGCATAAAGCGAGTTCACCAGGCAATCACCAAAGGCATAGGCGTAGACATAAAACGGCGAGTGGATGAAATGCGGAATATACGTCCAGAACACTTCATAACCCGGCCCCACCTCGATCGAATCCCCAAGGCTTTCCGCCTGCACCTCAAGCCAGAATTGATTCAGTTTCTCGGGAGTTAGCTCGCCTTCCTTGCGTGCTGCATGAACCTTGCGTTCAAACGTGTAGAACGCAATCTGCCGCACCACAGTGTTGATCATGTCCTCCACTTTGGACGCCAAGAGAGCTTTCCGCTTCTTCTTGTTTGTCTCATTTTTCAGCAACCGCTGGAACGTCAACATCTCGCCAAACACAGAAGCCGTCTCAGCCAGTGTCAGCGGTGTACTGGCCATCAACGCCCCCTGCTTTGCCGCCAAAACCTGATGCACACCATGTCCAAGCTCATGCGCCAGCGTCATCACATCGCGCGGCTTGCCGAGATAGTTCAGCAACACATAAGGATGCGCCGAAGGAACTGTGGGATGCGCAAAGGCTCCCGGAGATTTCCCGGGCCGCGAAGGCGCGTCAATCCACTTCTTGTCGAAGAAATCCTTCGCAATCGCCGCCATCTCCGGCGCAAACTCGCCATAGGCTGCCAGCACCATTTCCCGCGCTTCATCCCACAGAATTTCCCGTGTATCTTCAGCTGGTAACGGCGCATTCCTGTCCCAATGCATGAGCTTGTCCTTGCCCAACCATTTCGCTTTCATTTTATAGTATCGGTGTGAAAGCTTGGGGTACGCGGCGCGCACGGCTTCGACCAGCGCTGCAACGACTTCCGGCTCCACCCGGTTCGACAAATGCCGCGCGTCGGCAATGTCCTTGAACCCGCGCCAGGTATCCGAAATGTCCTTGTCCTTCGCTAGCGTGTTGGTGATCAGCGTGAACAGCTTGACATTTGCCCCGAACACTATGGCCAGCGCATCTGATCCGGCCTTGCGTTTCGCTTCGTCCGGCGACTGCATGAGGTTCAGCGTCGGCTCGAGCGTCAGCTCTTCGCCACCCACCACAAACCGTAATCCCGCCATCGTCTCGTCAAACAAGCGGTTGAACGCCCCCGCCCCCGTCTGCGATTTCTCAAGGAACAATTGCTCGATTTTGTCCTCAAGCTGAAAAGGTTTTTCCTTGCGCAGATTGTCAATCCACGGTTTGTAGTACGCAAGGGCCGGAACCTGCATCGCCACCGTTAGGGTCGCATCATCCAGCCGGTTCAATTCAAGTTCAAAGAACAACAAGTCGGTGGAAAGAGCCGTAAGCTTGTCATTCACATCGCCATAGAATTTTGCCCGCACTGAATCCGTTGTGTCACCCACATAGTGCAATTGCGCGTAAGACCCGATGCGCCCAACCAGATCAGAAAGCGATTCATACGCTTTGATTGCCGATGCCAGTCCCGTACCATCAAGGCCGGAAAGTTTGCCGCGCCATGTGACCGAAAACGCCTTTGCATCAGCCGATGCCTTTTCCATGTCAGCAGACAGCACAAGTGAATCGGGCGACGCATAAAGATCTGCAAGATTCCATTCGGGCAGAACGGCAGTATTCAATGTGGCGGTCATGATGTGTCCTTAAGGATTTCTTCACCGATATGGCGCGGGCTACAGCCAAACACAACTTCTTCTGTTCCCAATTGCGTCTGGCCATTAAGCCAGCCTTTACCCTTGGCTGCGAATGTGTCTCATAACAGGAAGGCGACCAGACCAGCGAGCAACGCTGCTGGCGCTGTGGGCACGGACAGGGAAAGCAGCGTAAAGATCAATGTCAACGCGGGTTTTGATAGTCGAAGATGAACCGGCCCAGCGCCGGATTCTGGAAGAAATGGTCAAACGATTCGGCTTCGACGTGAATGTCGCGGAAAATGGCCACAAGGCACTCGAAATTCTGTCATCATCGCTCGGCGCAACCGTAGCCCTTGTGGTGCTGGACCTGATGATGCCCGGCATGGATGGCCTCGAATTCCTGGAACGTCTGCAGGCCATTCGCGGTGATGTGCCGGTGATTGTGCAAACCTCGCAAGGTTCAATCGAAACCGTCATCAAGGCCATGCGCGCCGGGGCGGATGATTTCGTTGTAAAACCTGTCTCGCCAGAGCGTTTGCGCGTCTCCATCCAAAATCTTCTCAAGGTCAATGCACTCACTGAAGAGGTCAAGCGCCTCAACAAGAAAGTGGGTGCTTCGCTAAGCTTCAGCGACCTCATTGCATCATCGCCCGCCATGGCAAATGTCTTGCGACTTGGTCGTCGTGGTGCCGCCTCCAACATTCCCGTTCTCATCGAAGGCGAGTCCGGCGTCGGCAAGGAAATGTTTGCAAGGGCCATTCAAGGTGAAAGCGAACGTTCCGGCCGTCCCTTTGTTGCGGTCAACTGTGGTGCCATCCCGGAAAATCTGGTGGAGTCGATACTCTTCGGCCACGAAAAAGGCTCGTTCACCGGTGCCACGTCCAAACACACAGGCAAGTTTCAGGAAGCCGATGGCGGCACTCTGTTCCTCGACGAAGTCGCCGAGCTGCCGCTCGACATGCAGGTGAAACTGCTGCGCGCCATCCAGGAGGGCGAGATTGATCCCGTTGGCTCGCGCCGGCCAGTGAAAGTCAACGTCAGGCTCATCTCCGCCACCAACCGCAACATGATCGAGATGGTGAAAGAAGGGAAATTCCGTGAGGACCTGTACTACCGCCTCAACGTCTTCCCCATCATGCTCCCACCCTTGCGCGACAGGCGTGATGACATCCCCGCCCTTGTCGATCATTTCATCACCCGCATCTCCGCTGAGGAAGGCCGCAAGGTTCGCAGCATCGCCCCCGAGGTGATCGATATGTTGCGCAGCTATGCCTGGCCTGGCAATGTCCGCCAACTGGAAAACACCGTCTTCCGCGCCATTGTCTTGTGCGAGGGCGACTGCCTCAAAATCGAGGACTTCCCGCAAGTGGCGGCTTTGGTGGATGGCTACGAGGTAAAAATCCCTCCCGCCACGCAAGTGCCTGCACCGCCACCCCGGCCCGCCGCAGTGGCAGGACAGGTCAGCGATGGTACGGCGCTGGGAATTCCCGTTGTAACCGATGGCGGCCACATTCGCCGTCTGGAAGAAGTCGAGGCCGACATGATCCGCCTCGCACTTCACCGGTATCGCGGCCAAATGTCGGAAGTGGCACGTAAACTTGGCATCGGGCGGTCCACCCTGTATCGCAAGATGAAGGATTTGGGGCTTGAGGAAATGGCCGGATAGGTCAATTTTTTTAGTTTTCGGTAACGACGCCTTTGCATTGTTTTTTCACACCAGCCTGACTACAATTGCGCCTTGCAGTCACAGGTAAGTTGATGTCGAAGAACACGCATAAATGGTTGGCAGGCCTCACGGCCTTGGCTCTTCTTGCCAGCGCCCCGGAGGCCAGTGCCGCTGAAAAAAAGCGCAAAGCAGGTTTCTTCGACCGCCTCTTCAGTTCGTCAGGTGTGAAAAAGAAAAAACCTGTCAAACGCAACACCTTTTTCACCTGGTTGCAGAATGATGATGAAGTCAACCTCATCTATGGCAACGAAAGCCGCCGCAAATATCGTGACTTCGATCCTGAGCCGCTGCCAACTCTTGGCATGGGCAACTTGACCTATGCCGCACCAAGGTTTGTTCCGCTATTCGATGCCAATGCAGCCAAGAAAGAAGCCACCAGTCCTGCAGCAATGGCCATCCGGCAACTGCTGGCCAATCCGAAAACCGGTCTGAAAACCGACGCCCGCGACCGCGATGCCATCATTTCCCATTATGCCCAGACCCGTTATGCGCCTGTGTGGCTTGTCGACGGAAAGTTAAGCGAGCGCGCCAAACTGACCTTGAAACGTCTTGATGCGGCTGCCACTGAGGGCTTGCTGCCCGAAACTTATCGGTCCAGCGGCCTGGCAGACGTCAGCGACACATCTCTTGCACAAACCTTTGATCTCGAAACAACCGCTGCACTTGATATCAGCATCACCCGGTCTGCGCTGCTCTATGCCCGCCATGTGGCCAGCGGCTTGTTTGAGCCCAACAAACTCTCGCTCTACCACGACATCAAACCGGAAGAAAACTCCGCCAACAGCGTGTTGCGTGTGTTGGCCTATTCGCCCTTCCCCGAAGTCTTCCTGACGTCGCTTGCACCCAAACACCCCGCCTATGCACAATTGCGACAGCATCTGGCTGAAATTGATACTGCCATGCAGACCAAGGTGTTTGCCGCGTTTGAAGCCACCGGCAAGCGCGTGAAAGCGGGGCAAAGGGACCGCCGCATCCCGGACTTGCGGCAACGCCTTCTCGAACTCACCCACCTGGAACCAGGTGAGGCATTGGTGCCGGAAGCCGACGTTGAGTTGCTCGACAAGGCCCTGTCACAGGCCTTGAAAACCTTCCAGAAATCCAACGGTATCAAGCAGTCGGGCAACCTCGATGGTGCCACTGAAACCGTGCTCTCCATTGATCCGCGCCAACGCCAGCGCGACAAGCTCGCCATCAACATGGAACGCCTGCGCTGGATTCCGCGCGACCTCGGCCTGCGCCACGTCTTTGTCAACCAGGCCGCCTTCGATGTTGTTGTCAACGCCAACGGCAGGCAAATATGGGAAAGCAAGGTCATCGTCGGCAGACCGCTCACCCAAACGGCCGTTTTCAACGACACCATGGAAACAGTTGTCTTCAATCCGTCATGGGGCGTGCCGCAGTCAATTCTGGTCAACGAATACCTGCCGAAGCTGCTGCGCGATCCCGGCCATTTCGACCGCATCGGCTACAAGGTGGTCAACAGCAATGGCAATGTGGTGTCGTCGCGTTCAGTGGATTGGGGCGCTTACGGCAACAAGATCCCCTACGGTGTGCAACAGCCGCCCGGACCCGAGAACGCTCTTGGCAAGATCAAGTTCCTGTTCCCCAACAGCCACGACATCTACATGCACGACACCCCGACCCGGAAACTCTTTGGCGAAACCGTTCGCTCCTTCAGCCACGGCTGTGTGCGCGTGGAAAACCCGCAAGAGTTTGCAGCCGTTCTGCTTGGCTGGCAGCGCTCCAGCATCGAAAATCGCATCGAGTCAGGTGAATCAACCTCCGTCCGCTTGCCCGCCCCCTACCGCGTGCATCTGAACTACTTCACTGCCTGGCCAACCGCTGACGGCAAGGTAAACTACCACGCCGACATCTATGGCCGCGACGAAACCATGTTCAAGGCCCTGGCCGCCATGCGCAAAAGCCGTCCACAAAGCACCGATCTGACCCTGTTGCAGATGCAAAAGTCACAGCCAACCACGGCTCAGGATTGACCCGGCCTTTAATCCACCTTTAATCATATTTGAACATGGTGCCGTGAGCTGTGGTCGGCCTCAACCGTGCCGCAATCGTGTTCGAATGGGACCGGGTTAGGCCGTTAACGACTGACCGGGCAAGTGGGGGATCAGGGGTTTACCTGGTCAGGTGTGTAAAGTATGAGTGTTAAAACAACGGACGTCGGACACCCGCGGGAATTGAAAAAACGTATTGGCAAAGCTCTGCTTTCTGTAACGGTCGCAACTCTGGTTGCTGCTGCGGTTTGGGCTGGCGGAACGGTCGCAACTGTTGCGGGCGGCGAGAACCGTTCGATTTCGCTCTACCATACCCACACCAAGGAAAGCCTCACCGTCACCTATATGCAGAATGGCCGTTACATCCCTTCGGCCATGAAGAAGATCAATTATCTCCTGCGCGATTGGCGCCGGGATTCCGTTGTGAAAATTGACCCCAAGACCATCGATCTCGTGTGGGAACTTCACGCTGATCTCGGCTCACAGCGCCCTGTGCATATTGTCAGCGGCTACCGTTCACCGAAAACCAATGCCTTCCTCAAGCGCATTGGCCGCAACGTTGCCAAGCACAGCCAGCACATGTCCGGCAAGGCCATGGATTTCTACTTCCCTGACGTGCCCACCCAAAAAATCCGCAACAGCGCCCTGGTGCGCAAAGTCGGCGGTGTCGGCTACTACCGCTCATCCGGTGGCCCCACCGGATTCCTGCACGTTGACTCCGGCAAGGTCCGCCACTGGGGGCCACGCATCAGCAAATCGCAATGGGCCCAGATCAACAGCGAAGGCCGCAAAACGGTGGGCCGCCGCCTGAAGAATGGCAGTGCTTTTGAAGTGGCCTCCGCCACCGAACCTAAACAGAAATCCGGTGGACTTCTCTCGTGGTTCACCGGTGGGAAAAAGAAGGCGGCACCCGAACTAGCCCCGCCGGATGAACAGGACATCAACCCGATTTACGCAGGCTCTGACGATGACCTCGCCGATCTGGCCGCCGATGCCGCAATCGAACCGGTAATGCCAAAAGCCAAACCAGCCACACCTGAAGCTGACGGCGTGACAGAAGACGATTTCGGCGACGAGGATATCGCTGCCCTTTCCGCCGCCGTTGCCAACACAGAAACCCGTATGGCCAAGCCCGAGGATGTGCAAGTGGGCGAGCCTGTGCCCCGCCCGCGCCTCAAGCCGATTGAAATCATGATGATGGCCGCCGCCAACATGAAAATCGAACCGGCCTCCGCCCAGCCTGACAATGAAATCGCGTCTGCATCCCCACCCGTTGTCGACGGCGATTCAAACACGCTGGAAGGTGTCGCCACCTTCGAGGAAAATATCTCCGCCGAAGGCAAGTCCGACTTTGCCTCAGCTGATCTCACTCACGTCACCAACGAAGTGCCGGTCATCCGCCCCGTTCTCGCCGCCACCATGGCCGACGACATCAACTGGTGGCCCACCCTGATGGCAACCTCGGAAGCCCTGCTGCAAGGCAGTGAACCGCCCGTCGCCACCGAGGCCCAAACCGCCAGTGGCAAAGGCGACCTGCAAGTGGTCATGCGCACAGGCAAAGGCAACATCGACGCCGCAGCACTGGCTCTGGCACTGAATTAAGCAGACCAACCCAGCGTTAAATTCATTCCTCGCAAACCCCTCAAATGATCACAAACTCGAGATAGGTAATCGAGGGTTTGTTTTCGAGAATGGCAAACTGTGTCGCACCACCTGCCGCACTGCCGTTTGAATCATAGGTGAGCACACCCGTCGTTGTATTGTACAGGATGCGATCAGTCACCGCTACTGCTGCCCCAGTTGTTGTAGGCCGGAACTGGTTGCTGGCGATGTTCCCGAGGTTGGGAACGCTGGCAAAAGCCGTGAACACGGCGTTCTCCAGATGGATGGTGTCCGCAATGGCGTAGTCGGTAATGGTGTCCTTGTTGTGGTGGCATTCAGGGCCGTGTCAAACTTGAAAATGTCATTGCCCGCACCACCGCTCAGCCTGTCATTCCCCAAACCCCCGCTGATCGTGTCATTGCCTACCGCACCGGACAGCACATTGTTGAGCAGTTGTCCTTTTATCACATTGTTCAGCGCGTTCCCGTTTCCGGTGATGGCATCTGTGCCATAAGTTGCCACAGTGCCGCGCAGCGTCAGGTTCTCGAAATTGTCACCGAGAGTCCAGGTGGCGGTGTCAGAGATAACGGTGTCCGTGCCGCTGCTTGCACCAGAATACTCAACCACCACATCAGTACTGCGGCTCACCGTATAGGTGTCATTGCCATCACCGCCCGTCATCGAGTCAAGGCCGCCGCCGCCGCTCATCTGGTCATCGCCAAGTTCGCCAGAGAGTCGGTCATTCGCCAACCCGCCAAAAAGCACATCATTACCCGAGCCGCCTTTGAGATAGTCGAAGCCGTCATCTCCATAAAGTGTGTCGTTGCCCAACTCACCGATGATGTCATCAGACCCGGCATTGCCATGCACAATATCGTTGCCATCTCCACCATCAATGACATCGTCACCGTCTCCGGCGTTTATGGTGTCAATGCCACCAAGCCCGCGAACATAATCGGCGTTGGCTGTGCCGGTCAGGGTCTGGGCAGCCGCAGTGCCGACAACTTGGTTGAGGGCTGTTGCGAATGTCATTCCGAGGAATGGCCCGGTGCTGGTGGAAAGACTTGAGGCTGCAGCAGCAGAATCTATTCGCAATGCAGGAGCTTGCGGCAAACTTGCGCCAATGTCGATCTTGAATGAGACTGAGCTCTCAAAACCTGAGTAGTCAAAATAGCCAATGATGATCTCGTTTCCGACAATCTTGCCACCCACCCATTGGTGTATTGGCGATTCACTGATGAAGTCGCCGTAGATATTTGGGTTGGTATTGGGCCTGAGGATGACGCCGCTGATGTCCCACAGCTCAGTTCCAACATATACAGTGCCCAAGCCATCCTCGTCCCGGATCAAGTCAAGCTTTGCGGCGAGCGCGACTTCATTGCCTTTGACGACCGGGTTAGCGGCAATGAACTGGTCGTTTACGTAATATTTGTCAGCACCAATGCCACCTTGCAGAAGATCGGTGGTTTGGTCGCTTGTCGTGCTTTCCACGGAGCCGTCCGCCCCAAGCGCCGCTTCATCACCGATTAAAACATCATTGCCATCCCCGCCATCCAGAAAATCCTTGCCTTCGCCACCGATCAACACATCAGCGCCCGTGCCCTTGCCGCCATAGAGAAAATCGTCACCAGCGCCTGACCGAATATTGTTGTTCGAAACATCGCCAATCAACAGATCCCTGAGACCACCATTGCTGGTCGTAAACAAGTTGGGTTGACCCGTCCTTGCCACCCAAGCCACGTCAACTTGGGCGCCGTTAGTGTAGTTGAAGTTCACCGTGAGCGCATCTTCATTGCTGTATCCCAGATAGTGACGTTGTAACCCAAATCCGAGTTCACCAAATATCTGGTTTACGAAAGTGACATTGTCCGAAACAAGTGTCGGTGTGTTGTTGTCTTCACCGTCGTTGCAAACGTGGCCAAGTTCATGTGCAAGAGCGGAGGTGAGCGTATCGAGCACGGCTTTTCCACTCAAGTCGATGTAACTGCTAGTGGGCAGCAAAACCATATTGCACTGGACAACGTTTCCTGCTGCGGCGAATTCTGTCCCACTCTGAAAGTACAGGGGTGCAACAATGCTTGGCAACCAAGCTTCGATCATTGTCCGTGCCGCGGCAGAATTGATGTAGATTTCCTGCAGCGAAACCCGTATTGCCAATTCGTCCGACGACGAAGTACCCGGCCAAAAGGCTACGTTGTTCATAAAGGTTTGTAGCGACATTGCTATACCCCACTTTCCTCAGTAGTTGTTAAAATCATTTGGGTTTCGGAATTTGGTAGTTCTCAATTTCTCGGCCGAAATCAAAAATTGTTTTGATCTCGTGCAGGGGCAAGTCAGATTCAAGGAACGTCGAGGTGAGCAACTGAACCAGATTGCTTTGGGGCTTTGCAGCAACTGTCGCTATTCTCTTCTGAAAAGCCCAGCTCGGGTTTGGACCAGGTGCACGCCCGCTTGGTTCAAGAAAATTCAGGTAGAACCAGATTGCCTCTTCCGGCATCCGTGTTGCTACTCGCGGGATATTCCGCCGCTTGAACTCGTCGTAGTAGGCATCAAATTCGTACCCCATTTCATCAAATTTCGATCCAAACCGTGCCCATCCAAACGGCACAGCCATTCCTCTGGATACAGGATGGCCACTCTCAAGATTGGCCTGGTCTACAAGCAGTTGCCGTTCATTCCACACAACAACGATTTTGAATTTGCATTCCGTTGGCACACCCATCCCTGCATAAACCCACGGGCTTTTCAGTGTGCGGGCGTATCCTCCGCCAATTTTAGTGAGCTGCAAAAGTTCAATGAAGGCATCGCGCCCCATAGCCAACGGAATGTGGACGAACACGATTTGCACATCGGCACTGTGATCGTCATGGGCTTTTGACATGCCGTTCACGATTGGAAACCCGGACGTGAGGTTTTGGAACACGGAGGAGAAATATCTGCCAACCGGTTCATCACCAAACCCCACTTTTTCAACATCCACTGCAAAAGTGACATCGCGGTCATGCTGGTGCGCATAAGTTGCTTTGACCGAATAGGTCTTGCCTTGGCACACCTTCGCCAGACGCAAGCGCATGTCATCGGAAACCGCCCACACCGGGCCATTCATGGAAATCAGGGTGACAGAAAACATCAGCCACGCTGCGACAGCCAAACAGAAAGCACTCGAACGACGACTCATCCCGCCAAGCTGAACTCAACCCCAGCGCGTGTCAACAAGCCAAAACGGACCGAGACCCGATCCCCTACTCCGCCGCCTCGCGCTCCGGCACCATCCCCAACGCCGCGAGATACACATCGACCATGGCTTCTTCTTCCTGGCGCTCCGCCGCATCCTTCTTGCGCAAGCTGATTACCTTGCGCAGCACTTTTGTATCAAAGCCATTGCCCTTCGCCTCGCCATAGATTTCCTTGATGTCGCCGGCGATGGATTTCTTTTCTTCTTCCAGCCGCTCGATGCGCTCCACGATGGTGCGCAATTGGCCGTGGGCAAATGAAGTCTTGGTCATGTCCGCCATAACGATCTCCGGTTGAATCAGGAATGTGTTTTGGATTTGACAGCATATGCCGCCGCTTGTTCAGGCGAGGCATCTTTCTGGTACAGTGCCTTCCACTCGTCTTGCGGCATGCCGTAAACATGGTGGCGCGCATCGGCGCGGGAAAGTGCCACACCTTGCTCGCGCGCTGCATCTTCCATCCAGTTGGCCAGGCAATTGCGGCAAAACCCGGCAAGGTTCATCATGTCGATGTTCTGCACATCGGTGCGCGCCTGCAAATGGCGGATCAACCGCTGCAGCACGGCAGCTTCAAGTGCAACCTGGTCTTTCTCGCCCAACATGCCCGCCTCCTTAGCGCCCTGCACCTCCATCCTCCACGACCGAATACACCTCGTCCACACCTCATTGCAGCCGTCAAGCCTTGATCTCGCCCGTTTTCTCTGGAACACAGGAGGAAATTGGTTTCCCGTCGGCCACACATCAGTTATTGACGGGAACAGGGACAAACTGAATTGGTGGGCCGATTCGGTTACTGTCAGGAGGACAGGCATGCTTCGCGTTTCCGTGGCTCTGACAGCTGCGGTTTTGGCAATGGGATTGACGGCAAAATCAGCTTTCGCTGATTTCAAGTTGTGCAACAACACCGAAAGCCGGGTTGGGGTTGCAATCGGCTACAAGGACCAGAAGGGCTGGGCCAGCGAGGGCTGGTGGACCGCCGAACCCAAGAAATGCCTCACCCTCATCAAGGGCGGCCTCCTGTCGCGCTATTATTATGTCTTCGCGGTGGATTACCAAAAGGGTGGTTCCTGGGGCGGCAAGTCCATGCTTTGTATCAAGGACAAGGTCTTCACCATTCGCGGCCTCGAAGGCTGCACCACCCAAGGCGGCAAGAAAGTGGGTTTCTTTGAAGTTGATACCAGTGAAGAAGCCGATTGGACCGTGTCCCTGTCCGGCGACAAGACCACCGCAGCGCCATAAATCCCGTGCGCAGAAATCGTAAAGTCAAAATTCTCGCAACCCTTGGGCCTGCCTCATCCACGCCTGAGATGATCGAAAAACTGTTCCTGACCGGTGTGGATGTTTTCCGCATCAACATGAGCCATACGTCACATGACCATTTGCGTGAACTGCACGGCCACATTCGCGCCCTTGAAAAAAAGCTCAACCGGCCCATTGGCATTCTCGCCGACTTGCAAGGCCCCAAGATCCGCATTGGCACCTTTGCTGACAGCGAAGTTGTGATCAAGGCCGGCGAAACCTTTGTGTTCGACACCAACCCAGCCCCAGGCAATGCCCAGCGCGTAAACCTGCCCCACCCGGAAATTTTCGCATCCGCCAAAGTGGGCGATTGCCTGCTGCTGAACGATGGCCGCCTGCGTGTTGAAATCACCGAAGCAACAAAGGAAAAATTGACGACCCGAATCATTTTCGGCGGCACCTTGTCAAACCGCAAAGGCGTCAATCTGCCAGATACAGTTTTGCCTATCCCGGCACTCACCGAAAAAGACCGGGTCGACCTCGAAGCCGCAGCGTCACTGGGCGTCGACTGGATCGCACTGTCCTTTGTGCAGCGCGCCGAAGATGTGGCGGAAGCCAAGAAACTCGTCGCCAGCCGCGCCGGCGTCATGGCAAAGATCGAAAAGCCGTCAGCCCTTGTGGTCCTCAACGATATCTTGCGCATCGCTGATGGGATCATGGTGGCGCGCGGCGATCTCGGCGTGGAGCTTCCGGTGGAAGCCGTTCCCGCCCGCCAGAAACAGATTACCCGTGCCGCCCGCCGCTTTGGCCGCCCGGTTGTAGTGGCCACCCAAATGCTGGAGTCCATGGTCACCGAGCCCGTGCCAACCCGTGCTGAAGTTTCCGATGTCGCCACCGCCGTCTACGAAGGCGCAGACGCCGTCATGTTGTCGGCTGAAAGTGCGACCGGTAAATGGCCGGAGAAAGCCGTGGCCACCATGGACCGTGTGGCGCAACACGTCGAGAACGACAGCTACTATCCGTCCATCATCCACGCCCAGCGCAATGAACCGGAAACAACCGCCGCCGATGCGATTTCGGCCGCCGCCCGCACCATTGCTGAAACCCTGAAACTGGCCACTATTGTCTGCTACACCGGATCAGGTTCAACGGGTTTGCGCGTGGCCCGCGAACGCCCCAACATGCCGATCCTCGCCCTCACTCCCATCCCGCAAACCGCCCGCCGCATGACATTGGTGTGGGGCACCCACTGCGTTCTTGTCGATGACGCAACCTCGCTGGATGTGATGTTCACCAACGCCGGTGAAGTGGCATGTCAGCAGGAACTCGCCAAACCTGGCGACCGCGTCTTGATCACAGCCGGTGTGCCCATCGGCACCGTCGGCACCACCAACCTCCTGCGCATCATCACCATCGGCAAGGACGGCAAGGGCATTTGATATCCGTCAGATATCCGGTGAGCGCTTTTCCAAATCCTTGACTGCCGCCTTGACACCTTCAAGCTCCGGATTGATCGCCAGAGCTTCGCGAAATGCTTGCATCGCCTCCCGGTCCTTGCCCTGCTCGAAATAGATCATCCCCCGCCCGGACAGGGCCCCGAAGTGCCGCGGCTCCAGATCCAAAACCCGCGCTAGGTCTGCCAACGACCCGGTGTAATCGTCTTGCAGGAAAAGCAATGTCGCCCGCATGTTGTAAGCCTCGGCATAACTTGGCCGGCTGCTCACCAGTTGATCCAGCATGGCGCGGGCCTCAACAAACTGGGTATCCTTGATCGCCCGTGCGGATTGCTGCAACAGGATGTCCGCTGTCACTGAGTCCGATTGCGCCCACAATTCCCAAATCCGAACGGCAGCCGCTGAAGGCGGCTTGCGCAACTTGGCGAACATGCGGTCAAGCTCATCCGCCCGCTTTTCTGCAGGCGAAAGGACCGGCGCGTCTGAGATGGAAGGTTCGCGGCGTTCTTCGCTGGATGCAGGCACAACCAGCAACAGGCCAACAGCGGCAACAAGTAAAATCTTCATGGCACATCTATGCCACAACAATCACGGCAATCAAACGTCAAGCGCGCCAACCAGGGGCTGACGCGCCGTTACAACATCAAACCTGCCAACTTAGCCCTGACGGGCCTTGAACCTGGGGTTCGTCTTGTTGATGATATAAACGCGGCCCTTGCGACGGATCAACTTGTTGTCGCGATGCCGTTTCATCAAACCCTTGAGGGAATTGCGGACTTTCATGATACACCTTCTTGCGGCCATTGAAGGCCCAAACTAGATTTCGAGGGTGTCATAGTGAGCCTGCCCAAACCTGTCAACCACTCCAGGTGTTTTCCGAAAACAGATCAAAAACAGAATGTTGCTTAACGATACAACGATCACGCTGGCCCTGCTTGTGGTCAGCACCACAACAGTTGCCACCATGATCGGCCTGGAAAGCCGGGCCCGCCGCGATTTAAACACCTCACTCCTGCCCACCACCCCCATCATGCTGATAGCGGCACTGGTGGCCCTTTTGGCCCTCGTGCATTTGCTCAATCTGTGGGGAGTTCAAACCGGACGGTAAAGGTCGCGGTAGGTTTCGCGCAAAGCGGCCTTCTGCACTTTGCCCATGACATTGCGCGGCAACTGCTCAACCACCAACACCCGCTTGGGCAATTTGAAAGCAGCTACCTGCGATTTCATCTGGGCAATCACATCGGCCTCTTTGATCAATCGACCGGCCTCAGCCACCACGATGGCCGTCACCCCTTCCCCAAAGTCCGGATGCGGAAGTCCGATCACCGCTGATTCAAGCACCCCGTCCATGGCATCGATCAACAACTCCACTTCCTTGGGGTAAACGTTGAATCCACCGGTGATAACTAGATCCTTGGCCCGCCCGGTAATGCTGAGATATCCATCCCGGTCGAAACAGCCGACATCACCTGTGCGGAAAAACCCATCCGCCGTCATGTCTTCAGCCGTTTTCTCCGGATTGCGCCAGTACCCTTTGAAAAGATTGGGGCCCTTCAATTCGATCATCCCGGTTTCACGGCGCTCTATGACCCGGCCACTGGCCAAATCAGAGATACGCACCTGGACATACGGCAATGCCATGCCAACTGTCCCGGCCCGTCGCTCTCCTTGGCAGGGATTGCTGGTGTTCATGCTTGTTTCGGTCATGCCATAGCGTTCCAGAATGGCTTGCCCCGTGCGCGCCGCAAAATCCTGATGCGTCTCCGCCAACAAGGGTGCGGACCCGGAAATGAATAGCCGCATGTTTCGGACAGCGTCTTTCGTCAATCTGTCACTTTGCAACAGTCGCGTATAGAATGTCGGCACCCCCATCAGCATAGTGGCGTCAACAAACTTGGCGATCACCGCCTCGGCCTCAAACTTGGCATCAAACAACATGCGCCCACCTGCCAGCATGATTGTGTTCGTCGCCGTGAACAATCCGTGCGTATGATAAACCGGCAATGCATGGATTAAAGTGTCGTCCGCTGTCATCTGCCAGACATCAATAAGCGCCAAAGCATTGGAAGCCAGGTTGCCGTGCGTCAACATCGCACCCTTGGAGCGTCCCGTGGTTCCCGACGTATAGAGAATGGCCACTGCATCATCCCACGTCGTCGGGTGATCAACAAAACCAGACATGGTTTTTTTGGCTTCCTCGCCCAGGCTACCACCACCTGCTGCATCAAAAGACACAACGCGCAGACGCGGAAGGTTGGCAAAATGGGCGCTGATGCCGGCGTGCTGCCCGGCATCGCAAACAAACACGGAAGGTTCCGCGTCATCCACAAAATATGAAACTTCAGCCAGGGTATATGCCGTGTTCAACGGCACAAACACCAGCCCGGCCCTTGCACAGGCCCAAAAAACTGCCAGAGCTTCAACGCTCTTTGGAACTTGCACTACAACCCGGTCGCCCACCGTCGTGTTGAGCGCCGCAAGGACCGCTGCAAACCGTCCGCACAAATCCCAGAACGCGCCATGGGTAAATGCCCGGCCGTCGTCGCATGCAATGAATGGCTTGTTGGCAACCATCCGGGACACAACCAGTTCCGGCAGGTTTGAAATCACCTGCCCCTTGATCACGTGCGCCGCCAGCCAGTCAGGCGTATCCATTTTGCCAGGATTTTCGCGCGACCCAAACCTCATGCCACTCCGATGCAGCATTCTTGTGTCGGTCATTGCGCCGCAAAGTTCCCGACAATCCCAACAGTGTCATGCGTAAAAATGCATGCAGTTTCATGAAAAACACGCCAATGCTTGCAACTGGTGGTGACCAGTGTTTGCGGATGAACGTGGCCTTGCCGCTGAACAACCGGATCAGCTTGCCCGACCTCACATTCTCGGAGGCTCCACCATAATGCACGATGCGCGCCGTTGGCGTCACCGTCGGGATGGCACCCTGCTTGCGCGCCCGGTAGCAAAGGTCGGCTTCTTCGGCATAGACATAAAACTTCTCGTCGAACGCCCCAAGCTCGTACCAGAAACTGCGCTTGAGCAGCAGGAAACAGCCAGTGATCAAATCCACCTCACGTTCGCTGTCGCGGTTCCAGCCCGGGTAGGCCTCCCGATTGAACAACGAGCTTTGTGGGAATATCGAAGACAAGCCCAGCGCCCCGCAGGCCACAGACCACGGTGTCATGAACGCCCAACACGATGCGGGGTTGAGCGAGCCATCGGCAAAAAGCGTTTTGCCGCCCCACATTTTGGCTTGTGGTTTTTGCCGCGCAAATTCCAGCAGCCGCTCCACTGCACGGTCAAGAATCAACGTATCGGGATTGAGCAGCAGAATGTACTCGCCTGTGGCGTGCTCGGCGGCGACATTGTTGCCTTTGCCAAACCCGAGATTGTCCGGCGACCGGACAAGCGTGATATCTGGAAACCTCCCGGCGATGGCATCCGCAGAGCCATCCGACGAACAATTGTCCAGCACGATGATTTCCTGTGCAACACCCTTACCCTCATCCAAGACAGATTGGATGCAGGCACACGTCATCTCGCGCGTGTTGAAGCTGACAATGATGATGGATACGAGCGGATTTGCAGTCATGATGCGGGGTAGACCTGCCGTGTAGCCGGACGCGAACCCTCGGGTCGCACTCCCGGTTTGGCGGCGGGCCTGAAGTTTCCTTTTTTTGTTTTTACCGTTTCAGTACTTGTCGCTGTTTCTGACACCAAGTCTGTGGCGGATTCTTGGTCATGCGCATCTGCCAGCCACATGCCGGCACCCAGCATGAACATGAACAGCACATACGTGGCACCCCACAAATGTACCGTGCAAATGCCGACAAACATGCTGATGATGCAGAACATCCAGGCGTAACGGATGTTTTTTAGCTCCTGGGTGTGAAGTTGGGCACGTCCAATGTCACGCAGAATGTAAATAACCGCCACGAGGAAAAGCACAAACGCCATGATGCCATGGCGCACGGCCAACAGCAGCCAGTAATTGTCCATGCTCGCCTGCATGTAGAACGGCCGTTCCCAGTCGCCGGTGAAACCGATTCCGAACACTGGCGTCCGCCAGATTTGTTCCATGCCATAGCGGAAAATCAAGACCCGGTAGTAAGACGTGGACTGGTCGAAAGTGAGATAGGAAATGAACACCTGGAAAGGCGTGCGGTCCGACAAGACGTCAATGGTCACAAAGACGATGACAAACCCGGAGATAATGATTTTCCAGCGGCTCTTTACAGTGCGGGTGAATATTTCCCAGCCCGACAGGAGAATTTGCGTCGCCACAACAAGGAAGGCACCCGTGGACAGCGAAAAGAACACACAAAACGCTGCGAGAACACCACGAAACCCCGATTTGACACTCACCAGCCCACGCTCGAGGCCGTATGTTGCGAGGCTGAATCCATAGGTCGCATACAGTCCATAGAGAATGGGATGTTCAAACGTCACTTGTGCCCGCCGCATTCCCAGCCGGCCGGGATTGTCGAGCTGCGCACCCGGCAGGGTTTTGAGAATCTTTCCCATCAAATCAAGTGCGATGGTACGGCGGGTCAAGGCTTCGGCAATGGCAAGCGGCAGCAGGCAGACCAGGACAAACAGGAAGGTCTTGATGAACGACCGAAACTGGTACTGGCTGCGGATAAACGTCCGGCCAAGGAAATACGCGCCCATGGATTCAATGGCTGCAATGCCGATGGGTTCAATGGAGACGTCAAATCCGTCAGCCCCGACAATGGCGATCTGCACCCATATCGTATAGGCGATGATATAATAGTCTGCGGTGCGCTTTGCCCCGGCCTTTGAAAACATCCAGCCAATCACGGCCGGAAAGAACATGGCAAACAGGAACAACCGGTAGGGCGTGAGATGCAGTGTTCCGAGATTGATGACGAACGGCATGGCCATCACAAAGACAAACAGCATGGGCCAAACATGCACCTTCTGCTTGGCCGTGGCTTCCTTTTGCTGTTCGAATGTCGACAGCTGCGGAGCGTTTATGGTGCGGGTGTCGGTCACCTGTTGCCAAGCAAGCCGCGCCGCGGCAATCGGGTTGAGCGTCGCATCAATAATTCCGGTACAGCCCTATTGAATGTCATCAACTGTTCCACTGCGGTCCCTTGTTGCCGCGCTGAAAGGCCACCTGCGCCATGCGCCATGCCCGGTACGCCCGGATTCGGAACAGCATGATAGCGGCAAGGGCGGCCTCGCGCCAAGTTTCTATCCGCTCGCTTGCCAGAATTTTCTGCAAGTCCAGCACCGCTGAAACCGCCACTGCCGCGGTCAAGCCCAACCATGTGATACGGCCCACGAGCCCGCGCGGTTTTTCGTTGAAAAAATGGACAGTGTGTCGGTCCCATTTTTTGCTGAGTTCCGCAAACGTGGTGCGCGCCGGATGGTAAACAATCATGGTGGGCACATAGTGGATGACCACTTTGGCGATGTCGGCCCTGCGTCCCCAATCCATGTCTTCGGCAATGCCAATGCCGGCAAACGCACCCACCTTGTCAAATGCTGACCGCCGCATGGCCAGGTTTCCCGTGCCCGAAAAACGGTGCTTGGCGATGTATTCTTCTTGCCGGTAGGCAAACACGCTTTCGTAAGCCTCCAGCATGGTGGGGCGTGAACTGTCGAGCAACGCAATGCGCACATCGCCACCCAACACGTCCCGTTCGGGATGGGCATCAAAGACACCAACGAGTGCTGCCAGCCAGTCCGGATGGGCAAGGCAGTCCGCATCGATGAAGGCCAGAAGGTCACCTTTGGCAACAGCGATGCCCCGGTTGCGCGCCGGACCCGGCCCCGCTTCACGCTCTTGTTCCAGACAAGCCCATTTGTATTTCCCAACGACCGCGCTGGGCAATTCCCGTGAACCATTGTCGACAACAATGACTTCTGCATCCCTGAATGTCGCGATCTGCGGTGCCAGCGACGCCAGACAGCGCTCAAGAAAAGCAGGTTGGTTGAGATGCGGAATGATGATTGAAATGCGCAAGCTCATGTCCCGCGCTCCGCCAGCAAACGCGACACCACCTTCGCTGTGCTGGGTTTCCAGTCCGGCAAGGCCAATCCAAAATTTTCGTTGAGCTTGGCGCAATCCAGCCGTGAATTGGCCGGGCGCTTGGCCGGTGTTGGATAGTCACGCGTGGTAATCGCGGTCAGTTTTGGGATGGCATGGCCCAAGCTTTCCAGCGTCGCAAAGATCTGCTTCGCAAACCCGTGCCATGTTACATCGCCCTGTCCTGCTGCGTGGTAAGTGCCCCAGGCGTTGTTGCCATTGTCGGCTTGTTTGCACATCGCCAGGATCGTTGTCGCCAGGTCATGCGCTGATGTTGGGTTTCCGGTCTGGTCATCCACCACCCGCAACTCTGTCCGGTCGCGGCCAAGCCGCATCATGGTTTTGACAAAATTCGCGCCATACGCAGAATACACCCACGCCGTCCGCACGATCAAATGCCGCTTCGTGCTGTGCGCCACCGCGTGTTCACCCGCCAGCTTGGAGTGTCCATAAACGCCCATGGGTGCCACGCTGTCAGTCTCGACATAAGCACCATTCTTTTCACCACTGAAAACATAATCCGTAGACAGATGAATAATCGGAACGCCAAGCTTGTCCGCCGCTTCCGCCATGGCCGCAGCCCCGTCCCTGTTGATGGCAAATGCCAGCTCAGGTTCGGACTCAGCCTTGTCCACTGCGGTATAGGCCGCTGCATTCACGATGATGTCGGGACGCGCAGCAATCACATGATCGCGCGCCGCAGCCACCCGGCCCAGGTCAAAGTCCGGTCGCGCCGCAAACACCATGTCGAGTGCCGCATCACCCGCAGCGGCATCGGCGAGGCAACGGGCCAATTGCCCTTGCCCGCCCGTAACCAGCACGCGCATCATCTGCCCTTCTTGCCCAGACGCTCACCCGCATAGCGCGCCGCGCGCAAGGGCTGCCACCAGTCACCGTTGTCGAGGTACCAGTCGATCGTCTTGGCCAAGCCGCTTTCAAATGTCTCCGTTGGCTGCCAGCCCAGTTCATTTTTGATTTTTGTGGCATCAATGGCATAGCGCAAGTCATGCCCCGGACGGTCCTGCACGAAGCTGATCAACTCGCGGTACGATCCCTTGTTGCGCGGACGCAACTGGTCGAGCTGGTCAGTGATGGCATGCACAACTTGCAAATTTGTGCGTTCGCAATTGCCACCGATGTTATACGACTGCCCCACCGAGCCGCGCATCATGGCCAATGCCAAGGCCTTCGCGTGGTCTTCGACATAAAGCCAATCACGCACATTTTGGCCGTTGCCATAAACCGGCAGCGCCTTGCCCTCCAGGGCGTTGAGGATCATCAGCGGAATGAGTTTTTCGGGAAAGTGGTAAGGCCCGTAATTGTTCGAACAGTTGGTCAACACAACAGGCAAGCCATAAGTCGCATGCCAGGCCCGCACCAAATGGTCCGACGCTGCCTTCGAGGCGGAATAGGGGGACGACGGCGCATAGGGCGTGGTTTCAGTGAACAGGCTGTCATCCATCGGCAGTTCACCAAACACTTCATCAGTCGAGATGTGGTGAAACCGGAAAGCAGTCTTCTTCTCGCCAGCAAGCGTCTCATGATATGATCGCGCTGCCTGCAACATCGCAAAAGTCCCGATGATGTTGGTCTGGATGAACTCCCCTGGCCCATCAATGGACCGGTCCACATGGCTTTCGGCGGCAAGATGCATCACAGCGTCAACGCCTTCGGCTTTCATCACCGCTTCCACGCCATCACGGTCACAGATGTCGAGTTTCACATGCCTGTAGCGTCCCGTACCCTCCAGCATGCCAACACTGCCAGCCGACGCGGCATAGGTGAGCTTGTCGATATTGACGACCTCGGTCTTCAAATCATTCACCAGATGGCGGCAAACCGCCGAACCGATGAACCCGCATCCGCCTGTAACCAACACCTTCATGGTGCTGCCCCGGCAAACTCGAACGCGCAGACCACGTCCCGCAACAACGGTGCGATGGCGTCCTTGGTGGACAGAACCGGTTGCTGACCGGCCAGCGGCCATGCAATGCCGATATCAGGATCATCCCAGCGAATGCCCCTGTCATGGGCCGCAGAATAAGGCGCCGTCACTTTATAAACCACTTCCGTATCTGGCTCCAACGTAATGAATCCATGGGCAAATCCCACCGGAACGAGAATCTGGTTCCAGGCTTTGGCCGAAACCTCTAGGGAAACCCAGTTGCCAAAATGTGGCGAACCCCGGCGAATATCCACAGCCACATCGAGAATGGCACCACGCACCACCCGGACCAGCTTGTCCTGCGCCATGGGCGGTTCCTGATAATGCAGGCCACGCACAACATGTTTTGGGGCGGAATGGGAATGGTTATCTTGCACCCAATGGCCCGGCAGGCCATGCGCCGTCAGCTTGGACAGCGCAAAGGTTTCAGAAAAAAATCCGCGCTCGTCACCAAACTTCTTCGGCGTGATCTCAAACACGCCAGGCAGTCCAAGTTCACGGATATCCATCAGCCGAAATCCTGGCCCTGTTCGTGCTCCGCCACGCGCTGCCGCAGATAATTGGCATATTCCGTCTTGCCCAGTGCCGCCGCCCGTTTCAGAACCTCTTCAGCTGTAAGAAAACCGCACTCCAACGCAATCTCTTCCGGGCAACACACCTTGAATCCCTGCCGTGTTTCAATGGTGCGCACAAACGCACCCGCATCCTGCAAACTGTCATGCGTACCAGTATCCAGCCACGCAAACCCGCGCCCCATCACTTCCACATGCAGGTCACCACGCCGCAGATAATGCGCGTTGACATCGGTGATCTCAAGTTCACCACGCGGTGATGGCCGCATGGATTTGGCCACATCGACAATGTCGCTGTCGTAATAATACAGCCCCGTCACCGCCCAGTTGGATTTGGCCTTGGCCGGCTTCTCTTCGATCGACTGCGCCTTGTTGTTTTTGTCGAACGCAACCACGCCATACCGCTCCGGATCATTGACGTGATAGGCGAACACCGTTGCCCCTGATTCCTTTTGCGCCGCTGCCTTGCACATTTTGCCAAGCCCAGCCCCGTGGAAAATATTGTCGCCCAGGACCAGTGCAGCCCCCTGCCCGGCCAGAAACCGCTCACCAATCAAAAACGCCTGCGCCAAACCGCCAGGATGTGGCTGGACCTCATAGGTAAAATTCACGCCGAACCCCGATCCATCGCCCAGCAGCTTCTCGAACAACGGCAAGTCATGCGGCGTCGATATGATCAGGATATCGCGGATGCCGGACAGCATCAGCACCGAAATTGGGTAATAAATCATGGGTTTGTCATAAACTGGCAAGATCTGCTTCGATACCGCCAGCGTTAGCGGATAAAGCCGCGTGCCACTCCCGCCAGCCAACACGATGCCGCGTTTGTCACTTCCCATTACCGTCCCCCAGTTCGAGTGCCAAGCGCACCACAAAGCCACCCAAATGGGCAGATATTCGTGTAATCTTTACCCCCACATCAGATAGGAGGCCTTGGTCACCGCTTTTGCACAATCATGGTCCATGTATTAAGATCAAATTGATTTTAGTATTAACTTGCAACCGCACTTGAAGCTTAGCACAAGATTTGCATACCACACTGGCGAAGCTCCCTGATAAAGGCCCCTTGATGTCAACACCTCACATTGGTTCGGATGTTTCCAAAGCCGATCGGCCTGGCCTGTGGTCGGGTTCCCGTTGGCTTGGACCTGCTGCTTATGCCTTGGTGATGCTGGCAACACTTGCATTCTTTTGGCAAGGCATCGACTCCCTGCTGACGGCCTGGCAGCGGCCGGAATACAGCCACGGCTACATCATTCCACTGATCGCACTTTTCATTGCACTGAAACGGCTGCCGGAATGGTTCTCCACCGACACCAGTCCGGTGGGTTGGACGGGCCTGATCATTGTTCTTCTCGCACTATTGGCCGGGGCCTTTGGTCGCCTTTCTGGCATACCGGACATCACAACCTATGGCTTGCTGATTGCGGTTGCAGGCTTGGCGTTCTGCACCTGGGGCGTCCGCAAATCCCTCACCCTGTGGCCTGCCTGGGTTTATCTGGCGTTTATGTTGCCGCTCCCGAACTTTATCTACTGGCCCCTGTCGATCAAATTGCAGTTTTTGTCGTCAGAAATTGGTGTGGCCATGATCAAGATGATCGGCGTGCCCGTGTTTCTTGACGGCAACATCATCGATCTCGGCAACTATCAATTGCAGGTGGCCGAAGCTTGCAGTGGCCTGCGCTATTTGTTTCCCCTGATGAGTTTCGGCTTTCTTTTCGCCGCGCTGTATCGCGGACCGACATGGCACAAGGTCGTTCTTTTCCTCAGCGCCATTCCCATCACCATTTTCATGAACAGCGTGCGCATCGCCATCATCGGCTTCCTTGTCAACCGCTATGGCATTGAACAAGCTGAGGGCTTCCTGCACTTCTTTGAAGGCTGGGTCATTTTCGCGGTCTGCATCGCCCTGCTCTTCCTGATCGCCATCATATTGCAACGCCTGACCCGCAACCCGCAGAGCATTGCCAATGTGTTGGATCTCGACACCGAAGGCCTGATGCCAAAAATTCGCGGCTTCACGACGGCCATCGCCACAACGCCAATGTTGGCTGTCCTTGCCATTACCTGCGTGGCAGCAGCCGGTGCCTCAACCGCCTTGACCACCAAGCGCGTGTTCCCCGAACGCGAGCTGCTGCAGAACTTCCCCATGCAAATGGGTACATGGCAAGGCACCCGCAGCTATCTCGAATGGGATATCGAACGCGTCCTCGCTGCCGATGACTACTTGATGGCCGAGTATGACCAGGGTCCGGACCTGCCACCGGTGAACTTTCTCGTATCGTACTACAAGTCCCAAAACGAAGGCAGTGCCATCCACTCTCCTGAAGTCTGCATTCCAGGCGGCGGCTGGGAAGTGTCGAAATGGGAACAGACTGAAATCACGATTGCCGGCAATGCCGCCCAAACATTCAACGTTAACCGCGCCATCATACAAAAGGGCATCAACCGCCAACTGGTGTACTACTGGTTTGATCAGCGCGGACGCAAGATGACCAATGATTACCTGGCGAAAGGCGCGACAGTCTATGACTCGATCACCAAGGGCCGTTCCGATGGAGCGCTGGTTCGTGTCATAACACCCATGTACCCGCGCGAGTCTGTGACAGAGGCCGGCCTTCGGCTTTCGGCATTCCTTGAATTGGCACTTGAACCACTGCCGCAATTCGTGCCGCCTTAAGAGGCGATCAACCGCGAAACGCTATTACCAAAACGGATTACCAGAGGACGACACCATGTATCCATCATTGCGGAAGAAATTGACCTATGCGGCACTGGGCCTGGCAGCGCTTACTCTGGTGGCTTGCGGCTCGGCCGAAGACAGGGCCAAAGCCTATTATGAAAGTGGCAACACCTATCTCGAGCAGAAGGATTTCACCAAGGCCGCAATTGAGTTCCGCAACGCGCTGAAACTGAAGGAAGACTATGCCGATGCGTGGTTTGGCATGGCCAAGATTGAGGAACAGGGCCAAAATTGGCCGCGCGTGGTGGGCAATCTGACCAAGGTTTTGGAAATCAATCCGAAGCACGAAAAGGCTCTCGAAAACCTCGCGAAATTCATGCTGCTGGCGGGAGATTTTCCCACCGCTCTCAAGCACGCCAATGTCGTCTATGCATTGCAACCCAACAACCCCTCGATCATTTCACTCAAAGCCGCGATCCTGATGAAGCTGAACGACCGCGATGGCGGTTTGTTCGAGGCAAAAAAGGCCTTGCAGATTCAGCCGAACCACCCGGACGCCACAATCCTGATTGCCGCCGACATGCTTGAGGCCAAACAGTTTGGCGTGGCCAAGGACATTGCTGAATCCGCCCTCAAGGCCAATCCGAATTCGCTCGGCTTGCTGCTCTTGCGCATCCGTGTCGCCGAAATCAGTGGTGATGTAGCCGATCAGGAATCCTCGATCCGCGCCATTCTTGCGGCCTTCCCCGACCGTGTGGAGTTCAAGGACTCGCTGGCAGCATTCCTCGTCCGCCAGGGCCGCAAGGAAGAAGCCGAAAAAGAGTACCGCAAGGCCATAACGGGTCCGGATGATATCGACAACAATGTCCGCTTGATCAAGTTCCTGCGCGCGGCTTTCGGCACTGATCGTGCCCGCGAAGAATTGTTGAAGCTCACGCAGTCGGCAGCCAAACCGTTCCCTTATCAACTTGAAGTGGCGGAAATTGATTTTAGCGCCGGAAAGAAAGACGAGGCCATCGCCGCCCTCCGCGCCATGGCACAGCAACTCGGCATAAATGATGAGGGCATACAGGCGCGTGTCAGCCTGGCGGAGAAGTTGCTGGGCACGAAACAGTTTGATGAACTTGAAAAGACATTGGCGGAAATCATCAGCAATGATGCGCGCAACGTCTCGGCACTGAAAATCCGCGGGGCCATGAATCTTGAAAAGGGCAACACCGAACAGGCCCTGAATGATTTGCGCGAAGCACAGAACTTCGACCAAAAGGATCCAGCTGTTCGCCTCCTGCTCGCCAATACCTACGAACGGCGCGCATCCTATGATCTGGCCGCCAAGGAATTGCTCGAAGCCTATCGCAATGCCAATGGCGAGGCATCCGTCGGCATCTCCTATGCGGGCTTCATGTTGCGCCGTGGGTCATTCGATCGCGCCGAGGAAATCCTGGCGGAGGTCTACGCTGCCTCACCAAGGAACCGCGAAGTCCTCAGCCTCTTGGCCGACCTGCGCATGCGCAAGGGAGACTTCAAGGGAGCCGAGGAACTGGCCAAAATTTCCAAGGAGCAAGTGGGCGATTCTGACACCGCTGACCGCATTCTTGGCAACGCACTGGCGAGCCAGGGAAAATATGACGAAGCCATCGTCCACTTTGAGACGGCAGCCAAGGCCGCACCGACCGACCTGCAGCCCATGTTCAGTCTCGTCCGCGCCTACATAGCGGCCGGCAAAACAGCAGACGCGGAGGCTTTTGCCAAATCCATGCTCGAAGCCAGCCCGGACAGCGCCAACTCCCACATTCTGAATGGAGCTGTCCATTTGGCCATGAAACGCATTCCGGAAGCCCGCAAAAGCTACGAAAAAGCCGTTGAAGTGTCGCCAAAGTCCGCCAACACCCATGTCGCTTTGTCGGAATTCTACCAGACCCAGAATGACAGTGAAGGCGCAATCAAGGTATTGACCGACGCGCAGTCCAAAGTCGACAAACCAACCGACGTGCGTATGGCATTGGCCACGTTGTTGCAAAAGGTAAACCGCCACGAAGAAGCAATTGTAGTATATGAAGCCATCGTCGCCGACGACCCGGGTTCAGTTTTCGCTGTCAACAATCTTGTCAGCCTGTTGACTGATTTCCGTGACGACCAGGTGTCACTCGACAAGGCAGCAAGCATGGCGACAATCCTGCGCGACAGCCCGCTGCCGCATTTTCGTGAAACGTTGGGATGGGCCTTGATCCGCAAGGGAGACATCAAGGGCGGTTTGCCGATCCTTGAAAAAACCATCACGCAACTGGAGACCGTTGCCGCCGCCCAATACCACATTGGCCTCGCCTATTCCCTTGATGGTTCAAAGGCGCTGGCATCGAAACATCTCAAGCGCGCCCTCGAGCTTGAGAAGGACGACATCGGTCGGGAACGCATTGTGCGAGCCCTGGAAATGGTGAGCACAGCCACCACACCCTAGATTGGCACACCAACAATGCCGCAGCGAAGTCTGTGGCATTTTTAACAAATCGTTAGGTTTAACCAAAGCTTGCGTTTCTGGAACCAGCCTTTGGCACCATCTGATATGCACCCGTAGGTAAGCAGTTATTTTTATTGCTACCTAAAGGAGACGCACCCATGAAAACCATCAAATCAACGGCTTTGGCCTTGGCATTGACCACAATGACCGCAACGACAGCTTCTGCCGTTGTCATTGACTTCGGCGCTGTAAGTCACAGTACGGCCAATTCCATCACCATCAGCCAGGGCGGCTACACGGTGACGGCCACTGCTGTCGGCATAAACGGCGTCGGAACAGTGCTGGCCAACTCGCAAGTCATCCGCACCAAGAACACCAATCCAAATGAAGGCGGTCTCGGCGTCGTTTCGCAAAATGACACCAACCATGAAATCGATGGCGGTGTAACACCCTTGAGCATCTACAAGGATATGCTGCTGCTCACGTTCACCACCGCCGTAAAAATCGCTAAAATTTCGTTTTCACGTGTCGACGGTAACGACGACGCCACGTTTACGGTTGATGGAAATGCCATGGGCACCATGGCGCTGTCCGGTTTCGATTGGCCCAACTATCTGAGTGTCGGATTTACCGGCACGGTTTTTGGAATCTCTGCATTGCAACAGAACGACAATTTCAAGATCCGTTCAATCCAGGTAACACCCATCCCGCTGCCGCCAGCTGTTTTGCTGCTGGCCAGTGGTATCGCAGGGATTTGCGGTCTCAGCCGCCGCAAACGCGCCCGAATCACTTGAACCCGTCGATTCAACATCCTGCAACCACGGCCCCGGCAACACCCAGTTGCCGGGGTATTTTTTTGCAACGGGAAAAATAAAACCCTAACGCGCGTTAACAAGTGTTGACAAACCGTTAAAAACACCCTTAAGGTTGCAACAGATGGGGCGGCAATACAAAAAGTAAGTGGTAGCGTAGATGTTCCGGTCAGTTTTGGTTGCTGGCGCTGTGGCCGCATGGTCTGCATCGTCGGCTTTGGCGGTTAGCCTTGATTTGGGTCTTGGTGCCCACACTCCTACCACTCAGCTGAGCTTTGCTGTCGGTGGTTACACCATGACAGTATCAGCCGTGACCACGGATGCGGCAGGCAATCAGACAGGCACTGCTCTGATCGGCCAATACGGCAAGTATAAGCATGGAGCCAACCAGGGCGGCATCGGCGTCACCAACGCTGCAGGCGACGCCCATGAAATAGATGGATCAGGTGCCGCAAAGGACATGTTGATCCTGACCTTTGACAAACCCGTCAAACTGATTTCGGCGTCTTTCTCTTTGGTTGACAGCAATGACAATGCGTCGTTCTTTGTCGGCGGCGCAGGCAGCCCATTGCTCGGCGTGCTTAACTTGGCAGCCCATCCAACGCTGGTGATGCTGGATGCCATTGGCAAAGTGTTTGGCTTTAGCGCTGCCGACAACAATGACAACTACAAATTGCGCTCAATCGAGATTTCAGCTATCCCCGTTCCCCCTGCAGCAGCTCTCCTGGGCACAGGCTTGCTGGGCCTTCTCTGGACGCGCCGCCGCCGGTTGCGCTGAAAAGCCCACCTTAACCAGCGATTGCCGGCCTGAATTAAAACTGGGAAATAAGAAAAAAATCAGGCCCGCCCCCTGCCCCAAAGTGGTCGTATTTGTGGAACACACTCAAAAATTAACAGACTGTTAAGAATCACCCTGATTCTTCTGTGGCTTGCTAACCATTACGCACGCCATGGCGATCGCAGGCTGTGTCGGATTGCGTAACGGCGAACAGCGTTAATTGCAGCGTAATTGGGGCGTTTTACCCGAAGATTCCTTTGAATGGCCTTGTCCGCGCCTAAAATTTGATGGTTTTCGGTAGTAGGGAATTTATTCGCTGTGAGTAGAGTTTGAGATGAGTTCAGGGGGAATTGCAAACTAGATCGTTGTGGTCTTTGTGCGACGCCCATTCGTGTGGAACAGGGGGCGTCAACGCTCCCGGATGAGGGAGTTTAGAAAATGGTAGCAATCGTCGTAGGGACCGCCGCACAACTTTCCAGTGCACTCAGGACCGCCAAGGGCGGTGACACAATCGTATTGAAAGCGGGCAACTACGGCGAACTGTTTCTCCAGGACAAAACCAATTTTGCTTCAACCGTGAAGATCGTTTCCCAGGACGTCGACAACCCGGGTGTCTTTTCCGGCATCGACTTCCGCAACGTCTCGAACGTGAGCTTTGAAAGCGTCAAGTTTGACTACGAAGCAGCATCCGGCGCTGCCGTTTGGAAAACCCCGTTTTTGATCCGCGGCGGCAAGAACATCTCGATCACAAAATCCACTTTTGACGGTGATGACGCCGCTGGCCTGTCCGCCTCAGAAAATGGCTATGGTACCGGCACCGGCCTGTATGTGACCGCTTCTTCCGGCATCACGATCGCCAACAACAAGATGTTCAACTTCCACCGTGGCCTGGCGGTGACCAAAAGCAACAACATCGACGTTTCCGGCAATGAACTCACCGACATGTCCAAGGACGGGATGAACTTCCAGGAAGTTGTCGACATAGATATCGCACGCAACTACATCCATGATTTCCACCGCTCGGCATCGAGTACCGTCCATGCCGACATGATCCAGTTCATGTCGCCAAACGCCAAAGTGGCCAGCTCGGATGTGCGCATCACCGAAAACCTGCTGGATGCGGGCAATGGCAGCCTCACGCAGTCGCTCTTCATCCGCAACGAAGCTGTCGATTCATACGGTGGCGGCAAGGCGATGTTCTACAAGAATTTCCTGATCGCCAACAACATCATCCGCAACGGCCACTCGCATGGCGTGACGGTGGGCGAAACTGATGGCCTCGTTATCCAGAACAACACTGTGATGGCCAACGTGCTCGGACAATTGCGTTACAATCCAAGCATCAATGTCAATGACAAGTCATTGAATGTGACAGTTCTCAAAAACCTGGTCAGTGCCATTACTGTGGCCGCCAAAGCTGGTTGGATTGTGGACCAGAACTATCTCCTCCAGCACAAGAATGCCGTCGGTGATGATTACATCGGCAACATTTTCGCCGACCCGTTTGACCGTTTCGATGTAACATTGAACGACTTCCGCCTTTTGCCTGGCAGCATTGCCGACAAGCTCGGAGTTGGCTCTGGATTGTCGAAACCGTTGGGTACGCCGTCGGGTTTCATCCTGTCGGACAATGCCGAAGCCAGCAACGGCCTGGTGCAGGAATTTGATGCGACAAATGTGATCGCTGCCGGTGGAAAAATCAACCTGACCGGTGCCAAGGTGACCTGGAACTATGGTGACGGCACGACAGGGACGGGCTTTGTCGCCGAGCATGCCTACACCAAGGCAGGCATCTATACAGCAACAGTGAAGATCACCTTGGCTGACGGCAAAGTGGTGGTGGCCGACAAGACAATCATTCTGAAGAACAGCAACATCCTCGACATGGATTTCCAGACCGGGATCGTTGATACATCGTCCAACGTCAACGACGTGTTGGCCGGCACCAAAGCAAAAATGGTCACGTTGGCTGATGGCAAGAAAGTGCTCGACCTCAACGGCGGCTTTGTTACCGTCAAAGCCGACAGCGAATTCTTTAACAACACCGATTACACATTTGTTGCCGACTTCAAGAAAGACGCAACGGCCGCCGGCAAGATCGGCCGCCTAGCCTACTTCAATGGCAGCTTGATTGTGTCAGTGAAAGACGACGGCTTGGAAGCCATCGTCCGCACCAATGAAGGCACCAAAATCCTCACCGCCAACAATCTTGGCATCAAGGACACGGACTGGCACCGCCTCGGCGTCACCTTTTCAGGTGAAACCGGTTTCGCCAAGCTCTATCTCGACGGTGTTCAAGTGGCGACAATTGCAGGCCTCGAAGGCGAATTCCAGCAAGGCACACGCGCCGCAAACTTCATCATTGGCGGCCCCTATGGCAACAGCTTTGATGGCAAGATCGACAATGTGCACTTCTTTGGTGAAGCCCTGCCAGGCACTGCCTTGAAGCCCGGTTCCGGCTTCCTTGCTGCGGCAAAGGCAAACATTGCGGACACAACGGCGCGACTTTCTGATGCTGCCGCTTTGATCGAGACCTCTCCGGTGGAGGCATTTGCAACAGCCCGCAGTGCAACACCAGAAGCAACCACCTCTCTGGACGACGCCGATGGTGCTTCGGCCAGCCTCATCAGTGGCCTGCTGGATTTCAACAACCAGCTTCCGGATGCGGATTTCCGCCTGATCTAAGGTCAGCAGGGTACAATTCAGCCGGATGCTCGCTAAAATTGCATGCGCGGGCATCTGGTTGAATGTTGCAGCCAAAAAGCAGGTAAAACAGCTACTGGCGCGTTAAATCTTTGCATACCGCACAGGCGAACTTTTGGGCAAATGCCGACAAACCACTTGAGAAAGTAAAGGGACAAGTTGTAGAACCGATTCGGATGATTCAGACCAACGTGGGGCGAGGGATTACTATGCGGTGGACACACTCGATTTTGCTGGCAGCTGTGCTGTCACTTCTGTCAACAATTAACGCATTTGCTGCTGACTATCGCTTGCGTGCCGGCGACCGGCTTGAGGTCACTGTCTGGCAGGATGAAAAGCTAAACCGTGTGATTGTCGTCGCTCCCGACGGCAAGATCGCATTTCCCTTGGCAGGCAGCCTGAAAGCTGGCGGCCGGACCGTTGAAGCTGTGCAGGCCGACCTCAAGGCACGGCTGCAAAAACAGTACACGGACGAAATTGACGTGACCGTGGCCATCGCCCAGATCAAGGAAGATGCACCCGGTGCCCCTGAGCCACCACCAATTGACCCGTCGGTTTACGTCACAGGTGAAGTGGCAAAGCCCGGCCAGCATTTCTTCAAGACCCGCACCAACGTGCTTCAGGCCATCGCACTGGCTGGTGGACTTGGACCCTTTGCCGCCGAACGGCGCATCAAGATCCGCCGCAAGGTCAACGGCGCGGAAACTCTCTATGAGTTTGACTACAAAGCCTTCATCAACGGTGACGATCTGTCAGGCAACATGTTCCTGAAATCCGGCGACGTTATCATCGTGCCTGAAAAAGGCATCTTCGAGTGACGATTGCCGGCATTGCAGCCGGGTGATTTCATGGTGTCGCGCACACAGGCAGTGAAAATGATGGTGGCCACGGCAGCAATGCTCGTGGGCACGCCAGCCATGTCTGGTGACTGGTCCATTCAGGCCGTCATTTCCAATGAAGCCAATTTCGTTGATAACCGTGCGCTGAATGAAAACTCCAAAGGCATAAGCTTCGGCCACATCTCCAACTTGGAGTTGGATTTTCTCTATGCCATGCCGGATGGATCGTTCAACATTTCAACCGACTTGAGTTCCACCCACTATCTTGGTGACGCCGCCAGCGGGTTCAAGGACCAGTACCTGCCGCACCTCGGCGCTGAATGGATACGCAAGGGCCGCAACGACACAATAACGGTCTTTGCCGATTATCGCATCCAGCAACTCACCCTCCTTGACCTCATCGAGTCCACCATCATCTTGCCGGAGCCGATCTTCATTCCGGTTGATACGGTTCGCACAACTTTGAGCGGTGGTTTCAACTGGTCCCACAATGTGGATGCCCGCGATACGCTGACCTTTCGCAATCTGATCAATGCAAAGTTTTTTGATACGGCCCCAGGCATTGACGACAGGACGGTCGCCAATACCCTGTCCTGGGAACGCAAGCTGACCAAACGCACGATCGGCACGATGTCGGCCGGCTTTGACTGGGTCGACATCAAGGATACGACAAACACCAACCGCTTCATCTACCGCCTGAATGGCAAGCTCACTTCGCAGCTGAGCAAGCGCCTGACGGCGTCGGTGGGCGCAGGTGTTAACCTTGTCGATACCGTTCGCGACGGATCAGATCCTGCCCCGTCAATAACCGGTGCTTTCAATACAAACCTCACATACAGCCTGAAAACCACCACCCTTTCCTGGAACGCCGACTACGGCCTGGCTGAAGGCGCACTGGGCGACATCCAGAACTCGTTCTCGACAGGTGTCTCCGTCCAGCATTTGATCAACGACCGCTCGTCGGTGAACGCCACGGCCAAGATCTCAGCCGGTGAAGGTGAGTTTGGCGAGGGTCTGGGAAGTGCCTATACCTTCTCCTTTTCGCCCACTTACTCACTCAGCCTGACGGATGAGTGGAAGCTGCGCGCCGGCTACCGCTTTGTGTACAAGGACACAGGTGCTGTCGCTACCGACCCCAAAACAGGTGCTATCACTCCTGTAGACCCCTCCAAATCCAGCACCGTTTTTGTGACCCTGACCCGCGCCTTCACGGTTCTTCCTTAAGCCCGCAACCCCTTAACTTCGCCACATTGGTGCGGGTATTTCAAAAGGTGTATGGTGCAAAGTGTGAGGAATACAATGGTCAGATCCGCCTTCCGTTCGTGGACCAAATTCCTGGCAGCACTGCTGCTTTTGACAGGTTCCGGCCTGCTGCCACCTGCCGTGGCAGCGGAGTTTGTTGTGGGAACCCGCGAGGAACTGGCCACAGTATTGAAAAAGGCGGAAGGTGGCGATGTCATCAAATTGAAGCCGGGAAAATATGCGCCGATAAAGATTGGCGACCGCAACGATTTTGACCAACCCGTGACCATCACCTCCGCCGAACTTCCCCACAGCGCTGTTGTGACCGAACTGACATTGGAGGGCGCAACCAACATCGAATTTCGCAACATCCTGTTCGACTATGAGTTTGAAAAGGCCGACAAGAGCCACGATCGCTTCGTCTCGGTCGCCAACGCCAAACATATCAGCTTTGTCGATTGTGTGTTTGACGGCGACGAAGTGGAGGCAACCGGCAAGGACATTGATGATGGCTACGCCACAGGCGTGGCCTTGGGCGTTCGCAATTCCAGCGACATTATTGTCAAAGGCAACATGTTCCGGCGTTTCTTGCGTGGCGGCGTGTTCCGCACTGTCACCAATCTCGAAGTCTCAAAAAACGAAGTGACCGAGATGCGCTCCGACGGCTTCAACTTTGTGGAAGTTGAGAATGCGCGGATCACCGGCAATTACATGCACGATTTCAAGCGCTCTCTCGAAAGTGCCGACCATGCCGACATGATTCAGTTCTGGACCAGCGGCACCAAAAAACCTTCGACTGACATTCTGATTGAAGGCAATTTCATTGACGCAGGCACCCACCGCGAAACCCAGTCCGTTTTCTTCGGCAACGAGGAAGTGCGCCATGGCCGCGCCGGAACGGAATTGTACTACCGCAACCTGACCATCCGCGAGAATGTCATCCGCAACAGCCAGACCAACGGTATAACAATTGGGTACGGAATCGGCGTGGTGATTGAAAACAACACCATCATCCAGCAGCAGGCCCTTGAAGAAGGCCGCAAAACCCAAATACCCCTGATCATGATAACCAAGGGCTCGCGCGACGTCATTGTCCGCAACAATATCGTCCCCCGCACGCTCAATCTCGATGAAAAGGCGGACGCCAGCTGGACCATGAAAAACAACTACGTTGTCCAGCGCAACAACCTGTCCAAGACCGACCACTACAACACCACATTCGTTGATGCGCTGGCCCGCAAGTCCACAACCCTCGATGACCTCAAGATCCTGCCGACCAGCAGCATCGCGGGCCGTGGCTTGGGCGCTTCAGCCTCCGCCTTCAATACATCTCCGGAAACGCTCAAGGGTTTCATCCATGTGCGCAGCAGCGGCAAAGGCGGTTTTGAGAAAGAGTTCGACGCCACATACCTTTATGGCCCTGGTGGAAAACTGCCGGAGGCCGACATTGTGTCAGTGGAATGGGACCTTGGTGACGGCCAGAAGGCCGCCGGTGGCACCGTCAAACACCAATTTTCCAAGCCCGGTATTTATGCACTGACAGCCCGTATCGAAACGCGAAACACCGGCGCGATAACCTTGGCAAAGACTGTCGAGATTGGGAACACAGCCGCCATCGAATGAAGGCTTTCACCATTATCGTTAAGGCGGAATTCCCTTGCGCCCAGGCGTGGGCGCAATTACAGCTCGCCAGCCGATAGGGCCGGGAGCAAACTTGAGACTGAGCAGCAAGATATTGAAGGGTGGCGCACAGGTTGCGCTGGGCCAGTTGGGCCAGCAAATCCTGTTGCTCGTCCGCAACGTCTTCGTTGCCCGCTTGCTGCCCGAAGAACAATTCGGCATCGCCCTGACATTCATGACTGTTCTCGCCGCCCTTGATGCCCTGACCGAGATCGGCATTGAAGTTTACATCTTGCGGTCCCGCAATATTGACGAAGGATCGCTGCAAGGCACCTTGCACACGATGCTCATCCTGCGCGGCCTGATTGCCGGGCTCGGCCTGTTCGCCGTTGCCGACTTCGTGGCTTATCTCTTTGGCGTTCCCGAGTCAGCCTCGGCCTATCGCTGGCTGGCATTGGTACCGGTTATCCGCGGGTTCATGCATCTCGACTACAAGCGGTTTGAACGCCAGTACCGCTACACGCCAAGCATCATCGTCACCTTCCTGTCAGTGATCGTCAACGCGATCGTTGGCATTGGTCTGGCGTGGTACACCCGAAGCCCTTTCGCCGTCGTGCTGGGATCAATTGCCCAGATGCTGGTGCATGTTGCCGTGTCACATATTGTTGCCGAGAAAAAATACCAGATTCTTTTCGACAAACAGCAGGCCCGGGACATGATGACGTTCGGCAACCCGCTGATTCCCAATGCCATCATGTTGTTCGCCGTGAACCAGGGCGACAAAGTTTTGGTTGGCGCGAAACTGGGGCTGCGAGCACTCGAAAACTACGGGGTTGTGGCCATTCTGGCCACCGGTATCGCCCTTTTGATCCACCGTGCCACCGCCCCCATCTATTTGCCGCTGCTGTCTGAACACGACGAAGGTTCGCCTGAATATCAAGCAAGGTTTGATGCCTGTGGGGCCGCAACCACAATCATTTCAATCGCCACAGTGGCGTTCTTTGCCTTCGTCGGGGAAAGTTTTATCAAGCTTGCCTTTGGTGCGAAGTACGAGCCGACGGCCCTGTTGGTGACCCTGCTGGGTATCAGGGTCTCACTGAAATTCATGCGCAACTGGCCGCAAAAGGCGTTTCTCGCCAATGCCAAGACATCGATGTTGTTTTACTCCAACCTCATCGCCGCACTTGGATTGGCGATGGGCTTTGTATCGACACTCATGGGCTATGGCATGGTGGAGGTGGCAACGTGTTTCGTTGTGGCCGAATTTATCGCCGCTTTTCACGCCGTCTACAGTCTCTACAAAGTGCCTGCCCTGTTCCGGACAAGCCTGAAATACATGATGCTGATGTACACTTTCTCGATCGGTGTGCTGGCCATGCAGTGGTGGAATCTCCAGCCGAAGGGTTATGTGTATGAAGTCCTTGGCGGGGCCTTTTTTGTGGGATTGGGTCTTGCAATCGTGCTCAGCCAATCGCCATCACTGGGCAAGTTCGTCAAAGACACAATAAAGGCGCGGCGATAACCGCAACCTCGTCCCTTCCCTACTTGAAAAACAAGCCGTACTTGCGCTTGTCTGCCACCACCAGTGACACCAGGCCAGACGAAACATATTTGGCACCAGCCGAAAACGCATAGACCAGCGCTGTATCGCACAGCATGTTGATGGTACGCGGTATGCCCTTGCTCGCATCGGCAATCAGCCGGCACGCCTGGCGTGAGAACAAGTCAGGTGCTCCCCCCGCCCGTTCCACCCGGTGCCGGATGTATTCATAAACTTCAGCCTGCGTCAGCGAAGCAAGATGAAAATCCGAAGTCACCCGCTGGCTGAATTGGACAAGTGTGGGACTTTGCAAAAGATCACGCAATTGCGGCTGGCCCACCAAAACCACCTGGATCAGCTGGTCCTTGTCCGCATTGATGTTGGACAACATGCGCAATTCTTCCAGCGTGGTGGGGGAAAGATTCTGCGCTTCATCGACAATGAGAATGGCCCGTTTGCCCTTGGCGTATTCCTTGATCAGAAACGTTTGAAATTCCTGGAACAACCCCATGCTGGTGGATTGCTCAAACGGTTGGCCAAACGCCATCATCACCCAGCGCATGAGATCGCCTTCGCGGATCTGGGTGTTGGACAACAATCCCACCGTGACGTGATCAATGAGCTGCGATAGCAAAAAACGGATCAGCGTGGTCTTGCCGCAACCAATCTCGCCGGTGATGACGGTAAAGCCGGTATTGTTGATCACACCATACTCAAGCATGGTGTAGGCCATCGAGTGTCCCTGACTCCAATAGATGAAGTCCGGATCAGGGTGCATCTGGAACGGCTTTTCAGACAGTTTGTAGAATTGTTCGTACATGCGTGCGCGGTTTCTGTTCTTTTTTCCCTGTCACCCTACACAGCAGTGCGCTGTGGCAGGCCGCCAACGTTCAAATGATGCAAGTACATGGTGGAAATCAATAGTAGGATGCAGTCCGTTCACTGCTTTTTGTGAGGATACATCCCAGATAGTTCGTGCCGGTGAGCAACTTCTCGCTGTTGTCAACTTCACTGATCGTCGAAATGCCTTCCGCAACAGCCAGAATGCAGCAGTCCGCCAGCGGCAGAAAGGCAAGCACGTCGTCGGTGATGAGGACAGGTGGCATGTCGACCAAAAGAATGGGGCGGCCGGGAGATGATTTCAACCGGTCGATTACACCTTTCACCTGTCGCGATGTGATCGCTTCGGACGGGTGTTTGATGGACTGGCGATTGGCAAGAATGCTCAACTGCGGTCCGCCAATGTCGATATTGAACAGGGCGTCTTCCAGATCTGACTCGCCCTTGATGACACCGGCAAAATCATGTTCAGGTGTCACACCCAGCGTGTAAGCAATTTTCGGTTTGCGGAAATCAAGATCGAGCAAATAGACCGTGCGGTCCGGCTGCCGCGCAATGCTGAGCGCCAGGTTGATGCTGCTCATGGTTTTGCCGCACCCCATTGAAGGTGAGGTCATGACCAGCACTTGCCAACCCTGTTCATCCATTTCCTGCAGCACTTTGGTGCGCAACATGTCAAAAGCCGTGGCCTGCGGATTGCCCGTCTGCGGCGCAATGATGCGGTTTGCTTCCAGGTGATTGCGGTCAATCGTCAGTATCTTGCGCGGTTGTTGTTCGCGCGGCGCCACATACTCGTACTTGTCATCGATCGCAAACTCGTTTGGGATGGGCAAGTTAAGGGCGGGCGCAGGCCCTCCCCGGCGTTGTGCCTTTGCCATCCGGATTGCTTCACGTATTCTTTCCATGTTTTATGCTGTTCCAGTCCGCCGATGTCAGCCCAAGCCAAGCTTGTCCAAGAGGTTGAAAAATACGATGTCGAGTTTTGTGAAAAACAGGTGGACCAGCAGAAGCAGCGTGGCGATGGCGGCAAGAATACCGACAAAATACAAGCTGGCCTTGCCCCGGTTGCGCCGCACTTCCGAGCGTGTCTTGATGTAGGGGATGGATACGATCAACCGGGAATTCAACTTGTGTGTGATGTCGCGGCTGCGGCGGATTGTGCTGTCCATGAACTCGGCCCCGAACGCCGAAGCGCCGCCAATGCCAAGCGATGCTGCGAGTGCGGCCAACAACAATTGGCTGCGCTTGGGACTCGCCGGCTCTTGCGGCACAACGGGCGGTTCGATGACTTCAAAACGCTCGGCCTCCTGCTCGTTCTGCAGCGTTTCACCCATGCGCGCTTCCTGCAACTTGCCCTGGAACGAATCCACATGGGCTTGCATGGTGGCCCGTGACCGTTCGAAGGATTGCAGTTGCGCACCCACTTCCGGCGTCTGGGCAATCACTGAAATCAGCTCGGTTACCGACTTGCCCAATTCTTTCTTGCGTCTGGCATTCAGGTTGATCTGGTCGTCGATCATTGCCGTTTTCTGCGCAATCAACCGCAATTCAACACTCATGGTTTGGTCGTTCATGTCCAGCGGTTTGGCCGAAGCCATTTCCGCCTTGAGCTTTTCAACCGTTGACGTGAGGGCCTCAATCTGGCGGCGCAGTGCACGAATTTCCGGGTGGTTTTCAGAGTAAAGCACCTGCTTCTGTGCAAGGCTGGTTTCCAGTGCAGCCAATTGCTGCTCTTGCGATGTGACATTGCCGCCTGTCTGGCCTGTCGCCGTGCTTGCACGCTTCACATTGGCTTCAATTTCCAGAAGCCTCTTCTGGTTGATGCCATCAATTTCGGCCCGGTCTATCGCGGCGATTTCCATTTGCTGCTTTTCAACCAGGTTCATGTTGAAGCCGAGTTTTTCCGGCAACTGCGACGAGTTGGCAATTTTGAACGCCGAGATCTTCTCGTCGAGTTCAGCCAGTTCGCGTTTCAGGTTGTCGAGTTCACGTTGCACGAATTTGGTGGTGTCAGCGGCTGCTGTTGTGCGGGTCGTGCTGTCTTCTTCAAGCACGATGTTCACCAGCTCATTGGCAACATTGTTTGATGCCGTTGGGCTTTCGTGGTCAAAACCGACAGCAAACGCGATGGCCACCCGGTCATTGGCCTTGGCCTTGCCACCCGTTGTGCTCAATTGCAGCATTTCAAAAGTGATCCGCGACCGCATCAGGTCGACGATCTCGGTTTTCGACAGGCTCTTGCGGTCATTGAACAGTTGGAACTTGTCGGCCATGGCCAGCAAATTGGCCCGCGTCATGGCCCGTTGCTGGATTTGCTGGATGCGTTCAGTCGCAAATGTCGGCACAGTCGATTTGGCAATGACGTCTGGAATGCGCTGCGATTGCACAAGAATCTTGGCCGATGAATTGTAGATGCGCGGCAGTGACATGATGATGACGGTGCCAAGCACCAGCGTCGCCAGCATGGGCGCAAGAAAATGTAAAAACCGCCGCTTGGCGACAAAAAGATAGTATCGAATGTCAAATCCGTCGCTCATGTCTATTCCGGTCTATGCCATGTGTTATTTTTGCGGGAAGAACGCGGTCTGCCCGCGCACTCAATCTTGCCGGGTGATGTAGGCCAAATCAGTGCAATTTTCAACACGCGTGGCACCTGCCACACCTGCCTTCCGCCACTTCTTGCCAGAACCCAACACATACTAATTAATCCATATTTTTCAGATAGTTAAATCGTCGATTTTAGCCTTCAGCCGGGGAACAATAGCATAAAACCATGAAGTTATGGCAAATATGCGGTTTTGCGCCGCGTCAGTGGGCGTTCGTGCCGAGGACCAGCAGGAAGGGCGTTTTGATGAGAATTTTCATGTCCATCAGCAATGACCAGTTTTCTGCGTATTCAATATCGTTTTTCACCCTGTTTTCCATTTTCTCGACGGTATCTGTAATGCCCCTGAAACCGTTGACTTGGGCCAAACCGGTCAGTCCGGGTTTCACCCGGTGACGTGAAAAATAGCCTCTGATTTTTGTTGCGAATTCTTCGTTGTGGTCGATGGCATGGGGCCGCGGCCCGACGATCGACATGGTTCCATTCAGCACATTGAAGAGTTGCGGCAGTTCGTCAATGCTGCTGCGTCGCAACAACGCGCCGATGCGTGTCACGCGCGCATCCTGCTTTTGCGCCTGCACCGTTTTGGTTTCCGCCACTTCGGAATGGGTCATCGAGCGGAATTTGTAGATCTCGAATTCCTGGTTGTTGAAACCCAGTCTCTTCTGTTTGAACAACACCGGACCCGGACTGTCGAGTTTGACCAGCATGGCCACAATCAGCAACAGCGGCGAAAGCACGATCACAAAGAACAAGGCAAGGACGTAATCCTCAATCGTCTTGAGGACAATGTCCCAGCCCGTCAGCGGTTTGCCGGATACCTGAAACAGGGGAATGGTGTCAAAATAGTTGGGTGGCGGGCGCATGGAAATTTTATACCCCACCAGATCAGAACTGAGGAACACATTGATGGGCATCTCGCGCAGCCGCCCGACCAACGACGCAACCGCGCGCGAACTCGCCCACGGCATCGCTACCACGACGTCATCCACGTTTTCCATTCGCACGAATTCAGCCAGCTTGTTGAATTCTGTTTCACTGTAACCATTGTCCTTGAACGAGTTGTCCCTGGATTTTCCCACCGTTGCGCCGTCACCGAACACCTTGACCACATTGATGAAGGCAGGCCGCACTTCCTTGAGAAATTTCAGGAGTTCTTCAACCTGTTCGCCCTGCCCGAAAACGGCAACACTTCGCGCGATAATGCTCCGTTCACCCAGCCTGGTGATACCCCACGAGATAAGGCTGCGGGCCAATATGAGACCCAACGTGCCGCCAACCAGAAACGAACCCACCCAAAGCCGCGAATACACATCGGATATCTTGATGGTGAAAGCCGCAGCCAGCATGAGGATGAACGCCGTCAGATTGGCAAGAACAATGCGGTCCATGCTGGGGCCCACGCGCGTGATGGCACCAAATTGGTAGAGCCCTGCAAAATACAGCAGCATGACAGCGAGCATGGAATTGCCAATAATGGCAACCGTGTAGAAATCGACAGTCTGGTATGAATAGTAAACCAGCCAGGCGTAGCTGACATAACCCACCGCCAGCAGCACCAGGCAATCCAGAACGAGCACAAGTCCCGGCAGCATCTTGATGATGAAGGCATAGGGCCGGCGGGACTGGCTCAGTGCGCCTGCCATTTCACCTTCGGCCGGTTCATTGACGGATGACACAGGTCTCACCATGTCCAGCCAGCGTTGAACGCCCGAATTAAACTGTGTGTCATCACCACCAAAACTAAACCCCCGAAAAACTCTATCATGCCAAGCAAGCAAGGGGCCAGTTAAATGCCAAACAGTGGAATCTCGGTAAATGCCAGATCACACGGCCTGGGTGCGTCTGGCCCCTTGTAGTATTTCGGCGTCTTGCCGGGGATATAGTGTGACGGAAGTGCGTTCAAATTTTGATTGCAGTCCGCAATTGTTAACGCCACGCCCTTTTTCAGCAACTGCCAGCCAATACCGCGCGCACATGCCTCAAAATCCCGCAAGTCTCGGCAATAAACCAGCTGATACGCCGGGATAAAACCACGCACGGCGCGGCGCACGAAAAGAAAGGGCACCTGCGTGCCATCAACTTCGCCAACCAAACCCACACATCCCATCGCTACGTGCTCTTGCATGACTTTGGTGTCGGCGCCAGAAAGTTGCGCAGTTGACGTGTCAAAACGGTACACCCTGTTCATTTTTCGGGCATAGGAGAGCAACGGAAGGCACACCGCCTGCCCGCTCGAGTATTTTTTGAACCCCAAAGCCTCACAGACAGTGATGGTGTGGGCGGCGGCAGAAACGTTGAGGTAGGTGACATTTCCACTGCGACAGGCCTTGGCCAGCAGCATCGCCGCAAAGCTGCGAAATTCCGGCCTGACATACCAACTCGACAGATTGGCGCGCAAATGGCCAGGTGGCAGAACGTCGGCTGGCGTCCAAATGTTGAGCAATACCCCAACGATTACACCAGCTTCTTCCATCAACAGGCCAACTCTTGGCTGCCCCGTCGGCGCAACTTGCAAGAGCAGTTTTTGAAACGCCACCATCCAGTAGTCACGGCTGCGTGACGGAAATCCTTCCAGCAGCAACCCCACCACGGCAGTTCGATCCGTCTCTGCAATTTCCCGGATTTTCACACGTCACCTGCCGCCAGCTTAATCAACTTGGCACAACAATTGAATATTTCGTTCATACAAGTTTGATGCTATAGTAATCAAGCAGTTAACGGGATTCTTAATTTCCATGTCAGTAAAATCGACGGTGTTGGACATGTTTAAGACCGTGGCAAACGAGCAATCGAAACCCGTTGCCATCTTGGACGAAAATTTGAATCTGCTGGAATCCGGATTGGATTCCCTGTGCTTCGCCATCATTGTGGCGCGGCTCGAGGACAAACTGGGATTCGATCCTTTCAGCGCCAACGACAATGCCGAATATCCGGTGACATTGGGCGACATGGTGCGTTTTTATGAGCGCCCCGCAGCCCAATAGTTTTTTCCTTGATCGCGTTCTGTCCGCGCGCCAACCCGACGACATCCTGATCGATTTCGCCGGGCATTTTACACGCGTTTCGCATCTGGCCGAATATGCCAGCATCGCCGATCGCGCCCTGTACGCAGGACAAAACATTCTGGTCAAAACCGAAGAACCGTACAATACGGCACTGGCGCTGATTGAACTCGATGGTGTTGCTGCCCGTATTGTCATCTGTCCACCCAACCTGCCGCATGATCATTACACGGCACTCATCACAGCGGCTGAAATTGATGCTGTCATCATCGGCACAAATGCGGTGGCCACAACTTCTGTTTCCAGCTCAATTCCGTGCGTTGAATCGAAGGGCTTGATCTACCCCCGCCAGCTTACCGAAATCACACCTTGCCCCACCGAATGGGTGCTCCTGACCTCCGGTACCACCGGTGTGCCAAAAATGGTGAGTCACTCATTTGCAACACTCACGGTCAATATTCGCAGGCCAGAAACCGCTGGCGTTCCGATCATCTGGGCAAGCTTCAACGACATGCGGCGCTTCTCTGGCTTGCAGATGTTCCTGCATGCCTTGCTCACCGACAGCCGCCTCGTCCTGAAACCCGTCGAAATGGCCGTCGCAGACTTCTTGCCTGTGCTTGAAACGTCGGGCGCAACACACGTATCCGGCACACCCACCCACTGGCGCAAGGTTTTGATGTTTTCAGGGCGCAAGAAACTGAAATTGGAACAGATTACCTTGGTGGGCGAAATCGCCGAACAGTCATTGCTCGATGCCCTGCGCGATGCCTACCCAAATGCCCGCGTCACCCACATTTACGGTTCAACTGAGGCCGGTACCGGATTTTCGGTGCATGATGGCAAAGCCGGTTTTCCTGCTGATTGGGTGGGACGAAACCTCAAAGGGCTGGAGCTGAAAGTCAACGGTGACATGCTGCTGATGAAATCCAACCGGTCAGCCCGGAACTATGTCGGCAACCAGCAAGCAGACCTGATGGACGGTGACGGCTTCATCGAAACCGGCGACCAGGTCGAACGCACTGGCGACCGCTATCATTTCCTTGGCCGCAAGAGTGGGGCTGTCAACATCGGTGGCTCACGCGTCCACCCGGAAGAAGTGGAAGCGGCCTTGAATGCCGACCCTCGGGTCAGCATGGCCGCCGTGTTTGCCCGCAAGAACCCGTTCACGGGTGCCATTCTCGTGGCAGACGTCGTGCGCCATCCGACGCTGCAAGTGAACGAAAGCAATGAATCGCTCGCCCGGCAATTGATGGCCAGCTTGCGCAATTCATTGGAAGCCTACAAGGTTCCAGCCTCGATACGCATCGTCGGCGAATTGCGCACAAGTGATGCAGGCAAACTGGAGCGCCGTGGTGGCTAATGCAATCGTAACCGGCGGTAGCCGCGGACTGGGGCTGGATATCGTACGCGCTCTCGCCAGCGACAACCGCAAAGTCATCGCCATCTCGCGCTCAACCAGTCCCGAGCTGGACAACCTGATCAAGCAGTTCCCGCGATCAGTCCGCTTTGAGCCTTTTGATTTCGCCGCGCCTTCTGGGCTTGAACCTTTCGTCAAGTCATTGCGCAAAAAGCATGGCGCTGTCTCGGCCCTCGTCAACAACGCAGCCACCGGCATTGACGGCGTTCTGACCACCCTGCCCGAAGTTGACATTGAAGCGGCACTGCGCGTCAATCTGCTGGCACCCATCCTTTTCACCCGCGCCGTCGTCAAGACCATGTTGGTGGATGGCGGTGGCAGGATCGTCAACATCACATCGGTGAACGCCTTCACCGGCTATAACGGCCTGTCAGTCTATGCCGCGACCAAGGCAGGCCTTATCGGCTTCACCAAGTCTCTGGCCCGCGAGGTGGGACGCGCCAACATCCTCGTCAACGCGGTTGCCCCCGGATTGATCGAGACGGCCATGACAACCGGCATCACCGACGAGCGCCGCGACAAAATCAAGCGCCGCAGTCCTTTGCAACGCTTTGCAGGCGTTGACGAAGTAACCAACGCCGTCATGTTCCTGCTCAGCGAACAATCATCCGGCATGACGGGCAGCGTGATCACTGTCGACGCCGGCAACAGCGCCTGATCTTAACCACACGCTAACCAGTCGCAACTCTGCCGCATAACCATTTGGTAACCATAACAAAGCCATAACCGCTGCAAGCGTAAACACCGTTGCCCGCAAAAAGCGGCGCGCGGTTTCAAGTCTGTGTGTTGGTATCGGTTGGCCCAATGATGGCATGGTGTAAAGGCAATCTGCGACTGTTGACGGCCCTTGCCATCATCACAGGATCGCAGCCGGCATGTGCGGAAAACCTCGCATCGGCAGTGCACCGCGCCTTGCGCAATCATCCTGGTCTTGCTGCACTCCGGTCGGATGTGTCTGCGTCCCGGGAAGCGATCTATGCTGCCGACGGCATCAACAAACCCAAGATCGCCCTTGCAGCCCGGGCAAGTTACAGCACCGACCTGGAGTTTGACAGCTCGCGCGCTTTGAACGCTTCAATTTCAGCAACACAAAGCCTTTACGACGGCGGCTATGCCAAGTCGGAATCAAAACGCACCCGTGCTGCGGAACGCTCATCATCAAGCAGTCTGGCCGACCAGGCACAAGTGGTCACACTTGAAACGGCTCAAGCCTACATGGAAGTGCAACGCAGCCGCGGCATGGTGCGGCTGTTGGCTGCCCACGTGCAACGTCTCCAAATCCTGTACACCAAAGTGGCCGCACGCGTGCGCGTGGGCGTAACCGGAGAAGTGGAGCTTTACGATACCGCTTCCAAGATCGATGCCGCCAAGGTGAATTTGCTCGACACCAAGACCCAGCTGGCGGATGCCATTGTCAATTACCGCATGCTGGTGGGCCGCACGCCCGGAAAACTCGATACGATTTCCGCACCGACCATGATCCTGCCTCGCTCTGCGGATGAAGCCGTCAGCCTGGCGCTCGACCATTCTCCGAAAATCATGGCCGTGACCTACGATGCCTTGGCGGCTGACGCGGCTGTTGGCACCTTTGATGCCGCCAATCGTGGCAAGATCGATCTGTCGCTGGCAGCACAGGCAACCGGCGATATGTTGGGCGATACGGGAGTGAGTGACGAACTCTCCGCCGCAATCAGCTTTCGTTTTGACCTCTATGACGGTGGCACCAACGAGGCGCGTGCCCGCCAGGCCCGCCACCAGGCGACAGCATCACGCGAGCGTGCCCGCTCAGTTCAGAATGAAGTCGAACGCCAGGTAAGATTGTCGTGGAACAGCATCCATGTGGCAGGCGAACGGCGCAAGACGCTTGCGCACCAGCTCGCCAACGCCCGCCGCGCCTTGCAGATCAGCCTGAAGCGCTACATCGCCGGTGTCGCATCCATCCAGCAAATGCTCGACCAGCATGTGCAACTTGCTGCCAGCGAAGCCGCCTGGCTCAACGCCGAATTCACCCACCGTTTCAACGTCTATCGTGTACTCGCCGGCACCGGCCGGCTGACAGCAGCACTCAACATCCAGAACGGCAAGGACACCGCACCATGACAGCCAATACCACGGCGCGCGGTTTCATTCGCCTGCAGGACGCGCTTTCCACCCTCAGTTCCATGACCGGCAATGGCACACCTGCCGATGCCATCTTGCAGGGATTTCCCGCCGCACAAGGCAAGCTGCAAATTCACCATTTACCCGATGCCGCAACCCGTGCCGGGCTGAAACTTGTTGCCGTCAACACCGGCGGCACAAAGTCCTTCCATTGCCCCTTGCTGTTTTGCAGCTCCGTCGGGCAATCAATCATCATCACCGAAATTTTGAATGATGGCCGTGGCCTGGCATTGTCTGATGGTGGTGCAAAAGCCGCAGTGTCCGTGGCCGGGTTGACCAAAGCTGGATTTGCCCAGTGTTGGTCCGTCCTTCCCGCAAAATCGCGCGATGCCCGCGTGGAAAACCACGCCGCCCAGTCCAAGTCGCACTGGATTATCGAAGCCCTGTGGATGGACAAATCCATTGTTGGCGGGGTTGTCCTCGCCACCGTTTTCACCAACATCCTGGCATTGGCAACGCCTTTGATCATGATGAACGTGATGGATCGCGTCGTGTCACACGCCGCTTTCGCCACTCTTTGGGCATTGTCAATCGGTGGCGTGATGGCAATCGCACTGGATTTCGTGTTGCGCACCTTGCGCGGCACGCTCATCGACAAGGCCAGCGCCGCTGGCGACATCACCGTCAACAACCGCATCTTCGCCAAGGTTCTCGGCACCAGGATGGCCGCTCGCCAAAGTTCTGTCGGCGTGCAATCCAACACCTTGCGCGAATTCGAGAGCTTGCGAGAGATGTCAAACTCGGCGGCCATTGCCACGCTTGGCGATCTGCCATTTGCTCTCCTGTTCTTTCTGGTCATTGGCATGGTGGCGGGTTGGATGGTGGTTGTGCCACTGGCCATGGTCCCGGTCCTGTTCCTCAGCGGATACTATACGCAACGCAAACTCAACGCCCTCGTGTCCGAATATTTCAAGGACACGGCCCAGAAGAACGCCGTTGCCGTGGAAGTGTTGTCCAACATGGAAACCATCAAAGCCCACGTTGGCGAAAGCTGGGCGGCAGCCAAATGGGAAACCGCTGTCGCCTCTTATCTTCGCCACTCCAAAGCCATGCGTTGGTGGACAGCCCTGGGATCGAACATGATCACGGCACTGCAAAGTCTGACCACCATCGCCCTGCTGATTGCCGGTGTCTACCTGATCAGTGCTGGGCAACTGTCGAACGGGGCACTCTTCGCCAGCATCATGCTCAGCGGCCGTGCGCTTACACCAATTGCCCAGATCGCCGGCCTGATCACCAAGTATCACCACGCCAAAACCGCCTTCAATTCTTTGCGCCATCTTGTCGATGCCGCACAGGACCGCCCTGAGGGTGCCAACTTTCTGCAAACCTCCGGTCGCATCAATTCGATCATCCTCGACAAGGTGTCGCTGCAATACCGCAAGGACGGTCCCTTCGCGCTGAAGAACCTGACGCTGGAGATCAACGCCGGCGAACGCATTGGCATTATCGGTGGCATTGGCAGCGGCAAGAGCTCCCTCCTCCGTATCCTCACCGCCTTGCGCCAGCCCACATCAGGAAACATGAGCGTGGACGGCGTTCCCATGCAACAAATCGATCCCGTCATGTTCCGTGGCAAACTGGGAACAGCATTCCGTGAGGAGGGTTTCTTCTTCGGCACCATCCGCGAAAACCTGTCCTTCCACCGTCCCGGAACAACCGATGACGAATTGGTGGCAGCAGCCCACATGGCAGGAGCAATGGACTGGATCAAAGCTCTGCCGACAGCCTTTGATACGCGTATTGGCGAGCAGGGTGCGGGCCTGTCATCCGGTCAACGACAAACCCTGGCACTGGCGCGCGCATTTCTTGGCCAACCAGATGTCCTGATCCTCGATGAACCGACCAGTGATCTCGACAGCAAGACCGAAGCACAACTTGTGGCAAGATTGGGCACCCTGCCGGACCATCAAACGCTCATTGTCGTAACGCATCGCCCGGCGGTGATCGAAGCCTGCACCAGGCTCATTGTGATTGATTCAGGCGGCGTGTTCCTCGACGGTGACAAATCACTGGTTCTCAGCCAGTTGCGCAACGCCGTGCAGCGCGAACTTTCAGTACGGGCCGCCTGAAATGAGCCAGCAGGAAAAACCACCCGTCTCCAACATCAGCGCCGATTTGCTGGAACCGCCATCAAAGGTGAACGGCCAGATCATCAAGACAATCTGCTTCGGCCTGGGCCTCGCGATCCTCTGGTCCTACCTCACACCGGTCACCGAAGTGGCCAGCGGCACCGGCAAGGTCATCCCCGACAGACAGCTCCAGGCCATCCAAAGTGTGGAAGGCGGTTACATCGATGCAATCTTCGCCCGCAGCGGCGATCTGGTTGAAATGGGCGAACTCCTGGTGCGCCTTGATCCGCAACCATCGGGAACACCCCGTGGTGAAGTGCAACAGCAACTGGCCAGCCTTGCCGGTGCGGCTGCCAGATTGCGCGCCTTGCAGGCTGGCACCCAGCCAGAATTTGCGCCGGACTTTGCGCGTGACCATGCAACAGTTGTGGCTTCAACCCGCATCCAGTTTGCGGCAGACCAGGCCGAGGTCGATTCAGCCCTGCTGGCCATTTCCGCCCAGGTCGAGCAACGCCGTTCCGAATACGCCGAAGCCAAGTCACAGCTGGCAACAGTCGGCAACGCCCTCAAACTCGCCAAGGAAGAACTGGGTATCCTCAACGAGCTGTTTCAATCAGGTGCCGCAAGCCGCGCCGAAGTATTGGCATCAGAAGCCCGCCACAATGAGATGAAGGGCAACCGCGACCGCCTGAAACTGTCTCTGACCAGATTGAACTCAGCCATCAATGAATTGTCGACACGCCGCGATGAGCGCATGAACATGTTCAAGGCCAAGGCGGCTGCCGATTTGAACGAAGTCGAATCCCGCATGGCGTCGTTGAATGTTTCTTTGCAGGGCGCTGACATCAGGCTTGCCCGCACTGAAATCCGCGCTCCCATGTCCGGCATCCTGAAATCCGTGCACGCCAAAAATGTCGGCCAGGTGATCAAGCCTTATGAAATCGTGGCCGAAATCGTTCCCGCCAGCGACACCGTGCTGGTGCAGGCAAGGCTTCGCCCGGAAGATATTGGTTTCGTCGCCGCCGGCATGCCCGCCATCATCAAACTGACAGCCTATGACTATTCCATCTTTGGTGCCCTGACCGGCAAGCTGGAAAAAATCGCGGCTGACTCAACCACCGATGAAAGAGGCAACACCTATTACGAAGTCGATGTCCGCGCCGACAAAAGTTTCATCGAACGTCGCGGCGAGCAATGGCCCGTGAAATCAGGCATGGTGGCGAACGTGGAAATCGTGACGGGATCCCGCAGTATTCTCCAATATCTCACCAAACCCATCCACCGCATGGCGACCATGGCACTGCGTGAACGTTGACACGGGTCTTGCCTGAACTTTACCTAAACTTGATGGCCCCCTTGCCTAAACACCATGTTTTGCGCAAATCGCCGTCGTTTCCGCTGTCTGAAAGTTAACACATGTCTGAACACGTCCTGATGATCGTTGAAAACCTGCCCGTTCCCTTCGATCGGCGCGTCTGGCAGGAAGCAACAACACTGGCCGATGCAGGCTATCAGGTGTCCATCATCTGTCCCAAAGGCCGAAACTATCAGGCCGGGGAAGAAACCCTCGAAGGTATCAACATCTACCGTCACTCCCTGCCCCTTGAAGCCCGTGGTGCGGCAGGATTTGTGCGTGAATATGCGGCTGCCCTGTATCACCAGATGCGCCTTGCCTGCAAAATTTGGCGGCGCAAACGCTTCTCCGTTGTCCACGTGGCCAATCCACCGGACCTGATGTTCATGGTCGCCCTGCCTTTCAAATTGCTTGGCGCAAAACTGGTTTTCGATCACCATGACTTGACGCCGGAACTCTACACGGAAAAATTCCAGAAGCGTGGGCTAGGCCGTGCCGCCATGCAGTTGGCGGAATGGTGCTCCTTCAAGTTCGCCAACGCTGTCATCTCCACCAACCTGTCTTACCGCCAGATCGCGATTGATCGCGGCGGCAAGAATCCATCCGACATCTTCGTGGTGCGCAGCTCTCCCAAGGCTGACATCATGAAGGTCATTGCCCCCGATGAAGCCATCCGCGCCAAGTCAAAAAATATTCTTGGCTATGTTGGCATCATGGGCTCGCAGGATGGCATCGACGTGCTGCTCGATATTCTTGCCCGCCTGTTGAAAGAAAAAAAACGCACCGACTTCCACGCTGTGCTGATCGGCGATGGCCCCGAGCGCAGCACCATGATCGACCGCGCCAGGCAACTGGGGCTTCAGGACCATGTAACCTTCACCGGCTATCTCGCGGGCGACAATCTCTACCGCGCCCTCAGCGCCATCGACATTGGCTTGTGCCCCGATCCCTACAATGAATACACCCGCCGTTGCACCATGAACAAGATTATGGAATACATGGCCTTCTCCAAACCTCTGGTGCAATTCGATCTCGACGAGGGGCGTTTCAGCGCCCAGGAAGCATCGCGCTATGCCGCTGCAGGCGATGTGGATGGATTCGTGCGCCACATCGAGGAACTGATGGACAATCCGGAGGCCCGCCGCAAAATGGGCGAGTTCGGCCGCACCAGAGTCGAACGTGATTTGAACTGGTCCGTCGAAGTTCCCTCCCTGCTCGCGGCCTATCGCCACGCACTCATAAAAACGTAGCAACTTCATATAATTACTTGGCAATTGAAAGCCTGTTTGGGAACTCGAATGGGGTGCCAAGCCTTTACCATTGTGGTGTTTTGCCTTCCCTGCCCGCACCAAGCCGGGTAAGGATGCGCTCAATTTGAGGGATTGGAGTAGGTCTATGCGCATTGCCATGGTGGGCACCGGTTATGTCGGGTTGGTATCGGGAACCTGTCTGGCCGAAGTGGGTCACACTGTTGTTTGCATCGACAAGAACCCCGCCAAGATCATCACCTTGGAGGCGGGCCAGATCCCTATTTATGAACCAGGCCTTGCTGAACTGGTGCAGCAAAACGTTGCGGCAGGACGTCTGAGTTTCACCGCCGATATCGCATCTGGCATAAAGAACGCCGACACGATTTTCATCGCAGTCGGCACGCCGTCGCGCAAGGCCGATGGCTTTGCCGACTTGTCTTATGTCTATGCCGCCGCCGAAGACATCGCAAAAAACCTCACAGGCAATGCTGTGGTTGTCACCAAATCCACAGTGCCCGTCGGCACGGGCGACGAAATCGAACGCATCATGCGCGAAGCCCGTCCCGAACTCACAATCTCGGTTGTTTCAAATCCGGAGTTCCTGCGCGAAGGGGCAGCCATCGAAGATTTCATGAAACCGGATCGCATCGTGGTCGGAGCAAACGACTCTCGTGCCCGTGATGTTATGCAAGCTGTGTACAAGCCCTTTGAGGACACCAATGCGCCGCTGATTTTCACCGACCGCCGAACATCCGAACTCACCAAATATGCGGCCAACGCATTCCTTATGACCAAGATCATGTTCATCAACCAGATGGCCGATTTGTGCGAAGCCGTGGGCGGCAATGTTGAAGAAGTCGCGCGCGGCATCGGCCTCGACAAGCGCATCGGCTCACGCTTCCTGAATGCAGGTCCCGGGTACGGTGGCTCGTGCTTCCCGAAAGACACCCAAGCCCTGATCAAGACCGCACAGGATTATGACGTCGAACTGTCCCTGATCGAAGCCGGTGCCCGCTCCAATGAAAAGCGCCAGCGCGCCATGGGTCGCAAGGTGATTGGTGCATGCGGCGGCAATGTGCGTGGCAAGACCATCGCCATCCTCGGCCTGACGTTCAAGCCCGACACCGACGACATGCGCGATGCCCCCTCCATCAACATCATCCAGACCTTGCAGGACAGCGGCGCAAAAATCCGCGCCTATGATCCCAAGGGCGAGGAACAGGCCCATCATGTTCTGAACGACGTTGAGTACGCAAATGATCCTTACGCTTGCCTCAAGGGCGCAGACGCCGCCTGCCTGATCACCGAGTGGAGCGAGTTCCGCAAGCTTGATCTCGCCCGTGTCAAGGCCTTGCTGAAGACTCCAATCGTGGTCGATCTGCGCAACGTGTTTTCCTACCAGGCCATGGAAGACCTCGGCATTGAGTACCACTGCGTGGGTCGTCCGTCGTTGGCCCAGCGCCGCGCCGAACACGGTCGTGTCGCCAACGGTTAATTCCGCCGCCGCCCTTCCAGCAAGTCCAATACAGTTCGCGCCGCTTCCAATACGGGCGTGCCGGGTCCAAAAACCGCCGCCGCACCATGTTCTCTCAGGAATGCATGGTCCTGCTGGGGAATGACACCGCCGCACACCACGACAATGTCTTCACCGCCATTTTTTCTGAGGCAGTCAATCAACACAGGTATCAGTGTTCCGTGTGACGCCGCCAGGGACGAAACCCCCACCACATCAACTTTTTTCTCGATGGCCATCTGCGCCGCCTCTTCTGGCATTTGGAACAACGGGCCGGTTTCCACCGCAAAACCCAGATCGGAAAAGGCTGAAGCAATCACATGCGCACCACGGTCATGTCCGTCCTGCCCAAGCTTGGCGAGAAACACGCGTGGTTTGCGCTTGAGTGTTTTTGTGTAGGTGGCCAGCCGTTTCACCAAAACAGCATATTCGGGATCAGTGCCATAGGCCTTGGAATATACGTTTCGGACCGGATCAGCCTTGCCCTCGTGGTCACCAAAAACCGTGCGCAGGACATCTGAAACTTCGCCCACGGTAGCGCGCGCCCGCATGGCTTCAATGGTCACAAACAAGAGATTGTCCTCGCCGGCTGCCGCCCGCCGCAAAGACTCCAGTGCCGCGCGAACCGCTGCATCATTCCGCGACGTTTTGAGTTTATGTAGCCGCTTCACCTGGGCGTCACGCACCGCCACATTGTCAATGCTGCGGATATCATGCCTGGCCTCTTCATCCTGGCGGTACTTGTTGACGCCAACGATGACAGTCTCGCCCTTGTCAATCATCGCCTGGCGCCGGGTTGCAGCTTCCTCGATCAACCTCTTTGGAAATCCGGCAGCCACCGCCTGCGTCATGCCTCCCATCGCTTCGACTTCAGCCATCAACCCGCGCGCCGCTTCCGCCAACTGGTGCGTCAGGGTTTCGACGTAATAGGAACCCGCCAACGGATCGACAACATCTGCCACTCCCGTTTCATGTTGCAGGATCAGCTGCGTGTTGCGCGCCACCCGCGCAGAGAAGGCACTCGGCAATGCCATCGCTTCATCAAATGAATTGGTGTGCAGCGACTGTGTGCCACCCAGCACGGCAGACATGGCCTCGAAGGCAGTGCGCACGATGTTGTTGTAAGGATCCTGTTCCTGCAATGAAACACCTGATGTTTGGCAATGCGTGCGCAACATCAAGGATTCAGGTTTTTTCGCTCCCAACTCCCGCATCACCTCCGACCATAACAACCGTGCCGCCCGCAGTTTGGCGACTTCCATGAAAAAGTTCATGCCAACGCCAAAAAAGAATGACAACCGCCCGGCAAACGCATCCACATCCATGCCGCGCACCAATGCTGCCCGCACATATTCCCGCCCGTCAGCCAGCGTAAACGCCAGTTCCTGCACCAATGAGGCACCCGCTTCCTGCATGTGGTATCCGGAAATCGAAACGGAATTGAACTTCGGCATCGCGGCTGCCGTATGTGCGATAATGTCAGCCACAATCCGCATGGAGGGGGCCGGCGGATAGATATAGGTGTTGCGCACCACAAACTCTTTCAGAATGTCGTTCTGGATGGTGCCCGAAAGCTGCGCCTGCGTTGCTCCCTGTTCCTCGCCCGCCACAATGAAGCTGGCCAACACCGGCAGCACCGCCCCGTTCATGGTCATGGAAACCGACATGTCCTTCAACGGAATGCCGTCGAAAAGGATTTTCATGTCCTCGACCGAGTCGATTGCGACACCGGCCTTGCCTACATCGCCCACCACTCTGGCATGATCGGAATCATAACCCCGGTGCGTGGCCAGATCGAAGGCGACCGAAAGCCCCTTCTGCCCGGACTGCAACGCGTTTCGATAAAATGCGTTTGACTCTTCCGCTGTCGAAAACCCTGCATATTGCCGGATGGTCCATGGCCTGCCGGCATACATGCTGGCCCGCGGGCCCCGCACAAAGGGTGCAGAACCCGGCAACGAGTCCAGGTGCGCAAGCCCCTCTAGGTCCGCCGCTGTATAGAGCGGCTTGATTCTGATCCCCTCGAGCGTTTCAGTGGCCAGTTCACTGACAGGCTTTTGCGTTTCCGCTTCGGTCTGCTTGCGCCAGTTTTCCAGTGATGTGTCGTCAGCCATAATCGCAATCTATCCAATTGTGGGGCCAGGATCAAAGTCCACTTTGGCCCAATCCAAATTGTCACATAACAGTGCTAGGATATGGAAATGATTCGGAAATACTTCGCGGAGCTGCTTGGAACGGCACTTTTGCTGGCAACCATCGTTGGCTCCGGCATCATGGCGGAGACGTTGGCGGACGGCAACATCGGACTGGCGCTGTTGTGCAATGGCATCGCCACTGGCGCAATTCTCTATATGCTGATCACTGTGCTGGGGCCGGTTTCCGGTGCCCATTTCAACCCCGTTGTCACAGCTGTCATGGCCTACCGAAAAGAACTGCCCGCGGAACTCGTGCCTGGTTACGTCGTCTGCCAAGTGTTGGGAGCAGTGGCGGGCGTATGGTTGGCGCATCTCATGTTTGACCAATCAGTATTCCAAGTCTCCGGGAAAATACGATGGGGAACCGGCCAGTGGATTGCAGAGGCAATCGCAACCTTTGGACTGCTTCTCACTATTCTCGGCTGTTTGAAATCAAACTTGTCCGCCATCCCTGCCAGTGTCGCGTTGTACATCACTGCCGCCTACTGGTTCACCGCTTCGACATCCTTCGCCAATCCCGCCGTGACGCTTGCCCGCGCCCTTACCGACACGTTCGCGGGTATTGCTCCATCCAATGTTTTGCCATTTGTCCTGGCGCAAGTCATTGGCGCAAGTGCAGCAACCATCCTGACACCCCGCTTGTTTGACACCCCTGAATGACAATCCTCATCCATCACAATCCTGACTGCGGCACATCCCGCAACGTCGTGGCGCTGGTAAAGGCATGTGGCATTGAACCCGTCATTGTAGAGTATTTGCAAACCGGCTGGACCAGACCCCAGCTTCTGGGCCTGTTCGCTGCGGCTGGCCTCACGCCACGAACGGCCTTGCGTGAAACCAAATCGCCAGCGCAAGAATTGGGACTGATGGAGCCCGGCGTTCCCGACGAATCCGTTCTCGCAGCGATGCTCACACACCCCATCCTCGTCAACCGCCCCATCGTATGTTCACCCAAGGGTGTGCGCCTTTGTCGCCCCAGTGAAAACGTTTTACAACTTGTGGACCGCTTGCCTTCTCACCCGGTCTTCAAGGAAGATGGCACCATGATAGACCTTGGCGCTTTCGCAAAATGAAAAAACTCAACTGGGGCATGATTGGCGGCGGTGAAGGCAGCCAGATCGGACCCGCCCACCGCATCAGTGCCGGGCTGGACGGATTTTTCACCTTCACAGCTGGCGCTCTCGATGCCGATCCTGCGAAAGGCCGCGATTTTGCAAGGCGACTTGGCGTGGCACCCGACCGCGCCTACGCCAATTGGCTCGATATGCTGGCGGGCGAACGTGATCGCGCCGACCGCGTTGATTTGGTGACCGTCGCCACCCCCAATTCCACCCACTATGAAATCACCAAGGCTTTTCTTGAGGCCGGCATCAACGTCCTCTGCGAAAAACCCATGACCGTCAGCGTCGCCGAAGCGGAAGACATCGTGGCCACAGCCGAACGCACCGGAACAATTTGCGCAGTCAACTACGGCTATTCTGGCTATGCCCTTGTGCGTCACATGCGCGCCATGGTGGAGCGCGGTGATCTTGGAAAAATCCGGCTGATCAAGGCAGAGTTTGCCCACGGCTTCCACGCTGATGCCGCCGATGCCGATAATCCCCGCGTCCGTTGGCGTTACGACCCCAGGCAGGCAGGCATTTCCGCCCAGTTTGCCGATTGCGGTATTCACGCCCTCCACATGGCAAGTTACGTGTCCTGCCAGGAAGCAACAGAGTTGACGGCTGATTTCGCCTCCTGCCTTTCCAGCCGCGCGCTGGAAGACGACGCGATGCTCAGTATACGGATGGATGGCGGCGCACTGGTGCGCCTGTGGACAAGTTCCGTCGCCATCGGCCGCATGCATGGCCTTAACATCCAGGTCTTTGGCGAGAAAGGTGGCCTGCGCTGGGCCCAGGAATGGCCCAACCAGTTGTATTGGACGCCACTCAACGGCCGAACCGAAATCCTCGAACGCGGCGGCCCTGGCCTATCGCCCGAGGCAGACCGCGCCTCTCGTGTTGCCATCGGTCACGCTGAAGGCATGCCCTTGGCCTTTGCCAACATCTACGCCGATCTGGCAGAAGTCATCACGGCAAAACAGGAAAACCGTGCAGCAACTCCTTTGGCCACGCACTATCCCAAGGCTGTGGACGGCCTTCGCTCGATTGCTGCCATTGCAGCGGCGGTATCATCTGCCAGCAATGGTGGAAAGTGGACCGATGCGAGACCACCAAGGTTTAGCTCGCAACTTCCTCAAACAGCGAAACGCTGATCGCAGGACAACCTGGCAACGGCTTGGAGCAGAACCGCCGCACCCAAACATGGCCGTGACGTACGGGATAGCGCAGGGACTGATCATGGCTGGAACCATTGACTACGATGGCCACTGCTGAAGCATTGTCACGCAAGGCAAGCCCGAGAAACCGCAGGCGCGCATCCTGCCAGTTCAGCGCATGACCATGCATGTCAAACCAGGTGGCATCACCCTCGCCCGACAGGAACGTGTCGTCCGTCAACAGTCGATGCTGTGATCGCAGACGCAACAGCTGTGCAACATAGGCCATCAATTCTCGGTCAGCACGCGCCCAATCCAGCCACGTAACAGCATTGTCCTGCGCATAGGCATTGTTGTTGCCAAGTTGCGTGCGGCCAAACTCGTCACCTGCCGTCAGCATCGGTGTGCCGCGCGACAGGAACAGCGTGGCAAGCAAGGCCCGGACATCGCCGTTGACCCATGTCACTTCCTCATTCTTGCCGTCCCTGTTGTTCTCGCCATTGGCATGATTGTTTTTCTGCGCATAGGTCACCACATCGCGCAGCGTGAAGCCATCATGCGCCGCAATGAAATTGATGCTGCGCGATGGACCCGCCTTGCCCGCCATGACATCCGATGAACCCGTGAGCCGCGTCGCCAGCGCATTGGAGGACCAGTCATCACCGCGCCAGAACCGCCGCACATCATCGCGGAACTTGTCATTCCATTCCGGCCACTGCGGATGGAAATGTCCCAGCTGATAGCCACCCGGCCCGACATCCCAAGGCTCGGCAATCATCAGGCGCGTCGACAGCATGGGGTGCGAGGCAATGGCATCAAGCAACGGTGCGTTCCGCGAGAACCCGGCATCACCACGCCCCATGACAGTGGCAAGATCAAACCGGAATCCGTCGATGCCACACGTTTCCACCCAGTGGCAAAGGGCGTCCACAACCAATTGCACCGTACACGGACGGTCCAGCGCCAACACATTGCCGCAACCGGCGTCGTTGACGTATCGTCCGTCATGCAGCCGGTAATATGCCGCATTGTCGATCCCGCGAAAGGACAGCACTGGCCCTTGCGCGTCACTCTCGCCCGTATGGTTGAAAACGAGGTCAAGGATGACGCTGATGCCTGCCGCTTGCAAAGCAGCCACGGTATCGCGCACCTCGTCCAATCCACCCGGTGCCAGCCGCGGATCAACCGCGAAAAACGACACCGGATTGTATCCCCACGCATTGCGCAAACCCAAAGGCACCAGATGCCGTTCGTCAATCCATGCCGTGATCGGCATCAGTTCCACCGCATCAACACCAAGTTCCACCAGGTGCTTGATCACGACTGGCTCTGCCAACGCCGCAACTGTCCCGCGTTTCGCGACAGGAACACCCTCTTGCAAGGCTGTGAACGAGCGCACATTGAGTTCATAAATGAAACGCGGCGCGTTAACATGGCGAAAGCCAATCGCTATATCCGGTTTCCGCACCACAGCCTTTGGTACAAGGCCCGCAGAATCAATACCGCGCTGTGTCACTTGCGAATGGTAGCGAAACGGCCCGTCGATTTCGCGTGCGTAAGGATCCAGCAGAAGCTTGCTCGCGTCGAACCGGTGTCCTTCTTCCGGTGACCACGGTCCTTCTGCCCGCAACCCATACCGCGTTCCCGCCGCAACGCCCTTTACAAAACCCACATGAACGTCACCTTCGCGCCGCAACGCCAGTCGAAAAACCTCACGCTCGCCGCCCGCATCAAAAAGGCAAACAACAACACGCGTCGCATGCTGCGAGAACACGGCGAAGTTTGCGCCATCAGCCAACAGAGTGGCCCCCAGCGGCGAGCACCTGGCCTTTGCGTCAACCGAAGCATACGTCATGCTGAAATGAGCGAACGATACAATTTCATGTAAGCGGCAGCGCTGCGCCCCCACGAAACATCCTGCGCCATGGCCCTTGCTTGCATGGTGCGCCACACAGGTTTGTCGGCGAACAATCGCGCCGTGCGCGCCAATGCGGCTTGCAACGTCACACCATCGATCGGCGTGAATTGCACACCCGTCGCCACCCCGCTGCCGAGTGCCGCTTCATTGGCATCGATGACTGTATCCGCCAATCCACCTGTTCTCCCCACCACGGGTATGCAGCCGTAACGCAAGCCATAGAGTTGCGTCAGCCCACAAGGTTCAAAGCGTGACGGCACCAAAATCGTGTCAGCTCCACCTTGAATGAGATGCGATAATCCCTCGTCATAGCCAAACACCGCACCAATGCGGCCCTTGTGTTTGGCTACAGCGGATTTGAATGCGGCTCCAATGGCGGCATCGCCCGTTCCAATCAGCGCCAGCCGCGCCCCCGTCTCCACCAGCCAGTCAAGATGGCTAGCCAGAATGTCGAGCCCCTTTTGCGTCGTCAGCCGGCTGACAACACCGTGCAAGATGCCGTCTCCAGCGTCCAAACCAAACCGCTGTTCCAACATCCGCTTGTTGCCATCACGTTTCGCCAGCGCAACCGCATCATATTTTTTCGCCAGTTGCGCATCTGTGGCCGGGTTCCACACGATGTCATCAATCCCGTTGACGATGCCGGACAACACGGTCCGCCGCGCGCGCAGCAAACCGTCAAGCCCCATGCCAAATTCCGGCGTGCAAATTTCCTGCGCATAGGTGGGGCTGACCGTTGATATCGCATCGGCAACCGCAAGTCCGCCTTTGAGAAAACTCACATTGCCGTAATACTCAAGCCCTTCCACCGCAAACGCCTGTGGCGGCAGTTTCAACGCCGCAAAGGAACTGGCGGGAAACACGCCTTGAAACGCAATGTTGTGAACCGTTACCAACGTGCGTGGTCCACCACCAAATTTCACGTACACGGCAGCAAGAGCGGCCTGCCAGTCATGCAGCTGCAAAACGTCCGGTTGATAACCCGGCAGAAGGCCGCGTCCGATCTCAGCTGCAGCAAACGCCAACGCCCCAAACCGCGCCGCATTGTCGCCCCAGTCCTTGCCGTCAGGGGATAGGTAGATATTGCCCGGGCGGTTGTACAAATGCGGTGCATCCAAAACCAGAAGGTCCAGTCCCTGCACCGTTCCTGCAACCACAGAGGCAGGTCCGCCAAACAGGTCGCCAAAGGCATGCACAACACTGCCGTTCTTGAGGCCAGACAGCACGGCCGGATATCCCGGCACCAGACTGCGCATTTTGACTTTCAATGGCGCAAGAGCCGCAGGCAGAGCTCCCGTGACATCCGCCAGCCCGCCCGTTTTCACCAGCGGATAGATTTCCGATGCAACAGAAAGAACCTGCATTATTTCAGGCGGTCGATCATCGGCTGGGTAATCAGGCATACCCCTGCTTCGGTGCGCCGGAAACGTTTGGCATCCGCCTGTCCGTCCTCGCCAACCACCATGCCTTCGGGAATGATCACATCACTGTCGATCACCACTTTCTTGAGGCTCGAATTCCGCCCGATCAACACGCGTGGCAGCACCACGGCATCTTCCAAAGTGGAGAATGAATTCACCCGAACATCCGTGAACAACATGGTGCGCTTGATGGAACTGCCCGACACAATGCAGCCGCCAGACACCAGCGATTGCACGGCAAGGCCGCGCCGTCCTTCCAGGTCGTGCACAAATTTGGCAGGTGGCGTCACTTCGCTGTAAGTCCAGATCGGCCAATCCTTGTCGTAGAGATCGAGCGATGGCAGCGTGTCGGTCAAATCAACATTGGCTTCCCAATAGGCATCAATCGTACCCACATCGCGCCAATAGGCTTGATCCTCAAGTTCAGAACGCACACAGGATTTGGAAAACCGGTGCGCCACCGCAACGCCGTTTTTCACCACATAGGGGATGATGTCCTTGCCGAAGTCACGGCTCGAACCCTTGGTCACCGCATCGCGCCGCAGCAACCCGGCAAGAAACTCGGTTTCAAAAACATAAATGCCCATTGACGCCAGCGCCATGTCAGGACTGTCCGGAATGCCCGGCGGGTCCTTGGGCTTCTCCACAAACGCCGTAATGTGGTCTTTGCCATCCACCGCCATGACGCCAAAGCCGGATGCTTCCTTGCGCGGCACTTCAAGGCAACCGATTGTTACATCCGCCTTGGTGTCCACGTGTTGTTGCAGCATCAACTCGTAATCCATCTTGTAGATGTGGTCACCTGCAAGAATGACGATGAATTTGGGCTTGTAAGTGAGGATGATGTCGAGGTTCTGGAACACCGCGTCCGCTGTGCCTGCGTACCATTGGTCCTCGGAAACGCGCTGGCTCGCCGGCAGAATGTCAAATCCCTCGTTGCGTTCCGGCCGGAAGAAGTTCCAGCCGCGCTGCATGTGCCGGATGAGACTGTGCGCCTTGTACTGGGTGGCAACGCCGATGCGCCGGATGCCGGAGTTGAGGGCATTCGACAGCGCAAAATCAATGATCCGGGATTTTCCTCCGAAGGGCACAGCAGGCTTGGCCCGCCGGTCCGTCAGTTCCATCAGGCGGCTGCCTCGCCCCCCTGCCAAAACATAGGCCATGGAATCACGGGCCAATGGTCCGGTTCTACGCTTCAACGCCATGTCTACCCTCCCCAAGACAACTATTCAGCCACCAGATAGAGGGTTGCAAGCGGTGGCAGGGTGATGCGCGCTGATGCTGGCTTGCCATGCGAAGCAGCATCCGTCGCCACAACAACTCCCCCATTGCCCTTGCCCGATCCCCAATAACCGGTGGCATCAGTATTCACGACTTCACGCCACTTCCCGGCTTTTGGCAAGGGTATGACGTAGCCTTCCCGCAGCACGGGCGTGAAATTGCAGATCACAACCACCATCGGTGAAACACCGTTGCCCGCATGCCGCGCCCATGCAAACACCGAGTTTTCGTGGTCATCCGCCAGCAGCCATTCAAACCCTTCCGGCTCGCAATCACGCATGTGCAGCGCAGGCTCCCCGGCATAAACATGGTTAAGATCGCGAACCAGCGCCTGCATGCCACTGTGCGGTTCACCATCCAGAATATGCCAGTCGAGGCTGGTGGCATGGTTCCACTCCGTCCACGGCGCAAATTCCTGTCCCATGAACAACAGCTTCTTGCCGGGATATCCCCACATGAAAGCGTAGTAGGCCCGCAAGTTTGCAAACTTCTGCCAGTCATCGCCCGACATTTTCGCCAGCAGCGAGCCTTTGCCGTGCACGACTTCGTCATGCGACAGCGGCAACACAAAGTTTTCCGAGAAGGCGTAGAGCAAGCCAAATGTCAGGTCGTTGTGATGGTGTTTGCGGTGGATGGCGTCACGCTGCATGTATTGCAACGTGTCGTGCATGAAACCCATGTTCCATTTGAAACCAAATCCAAGCCCGTTCATCGACGTCGGTTTTGAAACCCCCGGAAACGCCGTGGATTCCTCGGCAATGGTTACAACACCCGGGTGCTGGCCATAGACTTCGTGGTTGACCCGTTGCAGGAACGCAATGGCTTCAAGGTTTTCGCGCCCGCCAAACTGGTTGGGAATCCACTCCCCTTCCTTGCGCGAGTAATCCAGATACAACATCGACGCCACGGCATCGACCCGCAAGCCATCGATGTGAAACCGTTCACACCAGAACAAGGCATTGTTGAGCAGAAAACTGGAAACCTCCTTGCGCCCGAAATTGTAGATCGCCGTGTTCCAGTCCGGATGGTAACCTTGTCGCGGATCCTCATGTTCATAAAGCGCTGTGCCATCAAACCGCGCCAGACCGTTTTCATCTGTCGGGAAATGTGCAGGCACCCAATCGAGGATCACGCCAATCCCCGCCGCATGGGCCTTGTCCATGAAACGCGCAAAGCCGGCTGGATCGCCAAACCGCGCCGTCGGCGCGAAAAGCCCGGTTGGCTGGTACCCCCAGGACGGATCAAACGGGTGCTCGCTCACGGGCAAAAGTTCGATGTGGGTGAACCCCATGTCTTTGACATAGCCGACGAGTTGGTCCGCCATGTCATCATAGGTCAGGAATGCATCGCCGTTCTTCTTGCGCCAGGAACCAGCGTGCACTTCATAGATCGACATCGGCGACCGCCGCTGGTCCCGTTCTGCCCGGCTCTTGCGGTAAGCGTCATCCGTCCAGGTGAAAGGCGCGGTTGAAGCAACCTTTGACGCTGTATTGGGCCGCAGTTCAGCGGCGAATGCAAACGGATCGGATTTCAGCGGCAGCAGATTGCCGCCCTGCCCCAGAAGTTCAAACTTGTAGCCATGGCCAACCTCGGCACCTGGCACAAAGATTTCCCAAACACCGATTTCCATGCGCTTGCGCATGATATGGCGGCGGCCATCCCAGCCGTTAAAATCACCAATCACAGAAACGCGTTTGGCGTTTGGCGCCCAAACGGCAAAATGCACACCCTCAACACCGCCATGACGCAAAGGATGTGCGCCCAGCTTGTCGGACAGGCGGAGGTGGTTGCCCTCACCAATGTAATAGTCATCCATCGGCCCCAGCACCGGACCGCAGGAATAGGCATCAACCACAGTCCAGCTTCCACCACTGTTGGAACAAACCAGTTGAACTGTCTGGAATGAATCAGCTTTCAGCTTGCCTTCAAAAAAACCAGCCGCATGCCGGCGCTCCAGTTCTCCGAGAACAGTACCCGCAAGTGACTGCACCACCACCTTGTCGGCATGGGGAACAAAGGCGCGTGCCACCCACGTTTTGCCAAACTGGTGCAGACCCAAAAGCTGAAACGGATTGTCGTGGTGGCCACCGGTAATTGCTTCAATGTCCGGGCCTGATGCTTTCCATTTCAGCTCGGCCATGGCGTCAATTCCTCACAACAGGTACATTCCAGATGTCACGGGCATAGTCCCTGATAGTACGGTCAGCAGAGAACCACCCCATGCTGACGCTATTCAGTATTGCTGTCCGCGTCCAGTCTTTCGGTCGCTGCCACAAACGGTCAACCTGGCGCTGGGCGTTGGCGTAAGCATCAAAGTCCTGGCCAACCATGAACCAGTCCCCTGACAGGATGGAATCGACGATGGGCCGGTAGCGTGACGTATCCCCTTGCGAGTAATTGCCTGATGACAGGGCATTGAGAACGCCTTGCAATTCCAGCGAGCTCTCGACCACGGCCCGGCCATCGATGCCCTTGGCCCGGCGTGCTTCCACCTCATCGGCTTTCAGGCCAAAGATGAACATGTTTCCCGCCCCGATATGATCCCGCATTTCGACATTGGCACCGTCCAAGGTTCCAATGGTCAAAGCCCCGTTGAGCGCGAACTTCATGTTGCCCGTACCCGAAGCTTCCATTCCCGCCGTCGAAATCTGTTCCGACAGGTCCGCCGCCGGTACGATCTCCTCGGCCAAGCTGACATTGTAGTTTGGAATGAACGCGACTTTCAGCGCCCCCCTTAAACTCGTGTCGTTGTTGATCACTTGCGCCACATCATTGATCAGCTTGATGATCAATTTGGCCTGGTGATAGCTCGCCGCCGCCTTGCCCGCGAAGATTTTCACCCGCGGTGCCCAGTCCCGTTCCGGATGCGCCCGCATGGTGTTGTAGAGGGCAATGGTTTCGAGAATGTTCAGAAGCTGGCGCTTGTACTCGTGGATGCGCTTCACCTGCACATCAAACATCGCTGACGGATCAACCTTCAAATCCATCCGTGCACGGATGGTTGTGGCCAGTTGTTGCTTGTTGGCAAACTTGATCGCCGCAAACCTGTCGCGGAAAGCGGCATCCTCCGCCATCGGTTTGGCCATGATCAGGCGTTCAGCGTCTTCCATGATGCCACCACCCACGGCATCGCCCAGCAGTGTTGCCAGATCGGCATTGACGCCGCGCAGCCACCGCCGGGGCGTGATGCCATTGGTCTTGTTGTTGATGCGACCCGGAAACAGCGTATCGAGATTCTTGAACACTGTTTTCTGCATCAGGTCCGAATGCAGCGCCGAAACACCATTGATGCTGTGCGATCCCGCAAAGGCGAGATTGGCCATGCGAACGCGCCGTCCATTGTATTCATCAATCAGTGACACGGCACTGAGAAATTCTTCCGTGACTTTGGGCAATGCCTTCGCCTTGACCATCAATTCGGCATTGATCGCATAGACAATTTGCATATGGCGCGGCAGCACGCGCTCGAACAGGTGAACGGGCCAGCTTTCCAGCGCTTCCGGCAACAGCGTGTGGTTGGTATACCCCGTGACCGCCTGCGTGATGGCCCACGCCTTGGTCCACACCAGGCCATGAATATCGACCAGCAGCCGCATCATTTCGGCAACCGCAATGGCCGGATGGGAATCATTCAACTGGATGGCCACCTGGTCTGGCAGGTTGTCGACCGAACTGAATTGTTGCAGGTGCCGTCGCAAAATATCCTGCAGCGAGGCTGAGGTGAAAAAATATTCCTGCCGCAGCCGCAATTCCTGCCCCGCCGGAGTCGAATCCGCCGGGTACAATACCCGCGTGATGATCTCCGCCCGGTTGTGGTCAGCAAGTGCCGTGGCGTAATCCCCGGAATTGAATGCCTCGAGATGAATGGGATCAATGGCCTTGGCCGACCACAGGCGCAGCGTATTCACCCGCTTGCCCTTCCAGCCCACCATCGGCGTGTCAAAGGCGGTCGCCAGCAGGTTTTCGCCCGCGTGCCAAACGATGTGATTGCCACCACCAGGCTTTTTCTCGTCAGAACAGTAGCCGCCGAACCCTACGCGGTACGCAGCTTCGCGCCGTGGGAATTCCCATGGGTTTCCGTTCTCCAGCCAATCCTCTGGCCTCTCCCCCTGCCAACCGTCGGTGATGACCTGGCGGAACAAGCCATGGCTGTAGCGAATGCCATAGCCGTAAGCCGGGATGTCGATGCTCGCCATCGAGTCCATGAAACACGCGGCCAGCCGCCCAAGGCCACCATTGCCCAGAGCTGCATCCGGTTCCAGCATCTCCACGAGATCAAGCTCGACCCCGAGTTCCGCCAACGCCTGGTCGAACACGGCCGAAAGTTCGAGGTTCGACAACGCATCACGCAACAGCCGGCCAATCAGGAACTCCAGAGACAAATAATACACCCGCTTCGATTTCGCTTCATAAGCGCGCTTGGTGGAATCAACCCATCGATCGATGACCCGGTCCCGCAGCGTCAAAACCGTCGCCGTCAGCCAGTCATGCCGCTTCGCCACCGCCCGGTCCTTGCCGATGGCGTGCTTGAGTTTCTCCAGGATTTCGTCGCGGATTTCAGAGGGTGTCGGTGTCGGGTCGGTCGGCAAAGGTGATTCTCCGGAAACGTCTGAGGTACGCCCTTCAAGCCTACCGTAAGCCCAATAGCAAACCGCAGCCCCGGCAATTTCGCCGCAGGGTGAAGGAATCGAACGAGACTAAGTGAATGTTTTCACATTAAAAGAAAAAACTTGACATTGTTCCTATTTTGTGCCATATTACCCCCAGAAAGGATAGCGCAAATGAGAATCATGCACATTTTAGGTTGTATTTTGGCGATGGTACTCTTGGCTTTGCCGGCCTCTGCGGAAAGTTCGCCCTCGCCACCCCAACAGGCAGAAAACCTGGACAAGCTCTTTGGCCAATTGCGCGACAAGGATGTGGGCGCTGAAAGTTTGCGCATTGAACGCATGATCTGGCAGGCGTGGATGAACGGCGGGTCTGAGGCGGATAACCGGGTTTTGCAAGACGCCCAGGCAGCCATGGACCGCGCTGAGTTCCAGAAATGCCTCGACCTCCTCAACCAGGTGCTGGCACGCACCACCGATTTCCCCGAAGCCTACAACCGCCGTGCCACGTTGTATTTTCTCATGGGCCGCCTCGATGAATCCCTCATCGATATTGTCGCTACACTGGAACTTGAGCCTCGCCACTTTGGCGCACTTTCAGGCCGTGGCATGATCTACCAGCGCCTCGGCAAAAACAGCGAGGCCTTGTCTGCCTACCGCGAGGCCCTGAGCATGAACCCGCACATGTTGGGGCCAAGACTTGCCGTGCAACAACTTGAAAAGCTGGTGCCCGACCTGTGAACGTCAACGGTACACCCATGCGCACCATCTGGCTGGCGGATGATGGCGTGTCTGTCGACATCATCGACCAAACCCTGTTTCCGTTTCGCTTCGAGATCGTCCGCCTCCGCAACGTCACTGATGCAGCCCACGCGATCCGGTCCATGCAAGTGCGCGGCGCTCCCTTGATCGGTGCAACGGCGGCCTATGGCATGGCCCTG
>JAYVKC010000079.1:0-2202 GCA_043768765.1 Hyphomicrobiales bacterium
GTCATGTCTCCCAGCGTTTCAACAATGCGGCCCGTCTCGTCAAACTTCACCACGCCGCCGGTGTTGATATTGGGAAACAGCCATTCATCCGATGGCAGCCGGCGCGTCATGCGTTTGCGAAAGCCGGGATGGCGCAGCGCCAGATCAAAGCTTGGCGTGCGCATGCCAAGCCACGCCATCCAATAGGTGCCGTCCGAGGCGCGATTGATGTTGTCGGGGTAACCCGGCATGTCCTTGATCACGCATTCCGCCGTGCCTGCCCTTGGCCCTTCAAGCCAATAGCGATGCACCCGGCAGGCCCAGCTCTCGGCAAAGAACAGTGACTTGCCATCGTGGGCCATGCACACGCCATTGGCATAGCGGTAATTTTCCAGGAGGGTTTTGGTTTCACCTGACTTTGGATCATAGACCAGCAAGCGTCCCGTCGGTCTGCCTTCGATGGAATCCAGGGCCCAGTCATGGGCGTCATAGCGCGTGGTTGAATCAGTGAAGTAAATCCGGCCATCGGGTGCCACGTCAAGATCATTGGGATCACGCAACCGCGCGTCGTCGACAATGGATGTGAGGGTGCGTTTGGTTTCCGCGGAAAGTTGTTTGGCTTCGCCCTCTTTTGAAATGGCATAGAGCCCCATGGCGCCAACACAGGTGAGCAAGGTGCCGTCCGCGTCAAACGCAAGGCCCAGGGGAAAGCCGCCGGTGTGGGCGAAGACTTCCGACGTTTTATAGTCAGGCGCAAAGAAGCGGATGATTTCGCCGTGCCGCGTGCCGCAATAGAGATGGTCATTGCGATCAAGGATCACATCTTCCGGTCCTTCTAGTTCACCAAGGCCGATATATTCGGTTTTGGAAATCTTGTTGTTGAGCGCGTAGGGCGAGGCAGCGTCGGGCAGCGCCGACTGGGTCTCGCCCATGCGGTGATAGATCGGGGCCACATAAACTTCGTCGAGCACCTTGTGACGATTTTTGAGCCAGCGGATATCAAGCACAACGGCGGCGGCCAGCATGAGACCCAGCACCATTTGATTGGTGCCGGTGCCATAGCCCAGGCGAATGAGGCCGTTGTTCATGACAAGCACAATGACGGCACCCATGACCCCCTTGACGATGGAGCCACGCCCGCCACCCAGACTGTTGCCACCCACCACCGCAGCGGTGAGCGCCAGGATTTCCAGATTGAGTCCCGTGCCGGGGCCCGCACCACTCAAGCGACAGGCAATGAGAAAGCCTGCAATGCCGGAGCAAATTCCGGAGATGACGTAAGACATGAAAACAGTCTCGCGCACCCTGATGCCGGAGTTGTGGGCCGAGCGGCGCGAGCCGCCCACTGCCAGCATGTGAAGGCCGGGGCGCGAGCGTGTCAATGCAATGTGCGCGGTGATGGCGATGAGGATAGCGGCAATCACGCTGACGGAAACACCCAGAACGCGGCCATCGCCAATGAAGTCCCAGGTTTTGGATGTCACAGACGAGGTTTGGATTTGCGCGCCGAAATTCACGATGAGAATGTCATAGACGGCGCGGCCGATGATGAAGGTGACCAGCGTGGTCAGGAAAGCCCGCAACCGCATGTAGCCGATGAGGTAGCCGTTGATGGCGCCGAACGCGGCACCGGTTGCCACGGCGGCGAGAAACGCCATCCACACCGGGAGTTCAAACATGAAGACGCTCGACACGGCGGCGAAGGTTGCGAGCGCGAAGATGGAACCGACCGACAAATCGATGCCGCCGGCCAGCATGACGACTGTCAGCCCGGTGACGACAATGGAAAATTCGCCGAGTTGGCGGGTGGATTCAACCAGTGCCGTTGGCTTGAAGAAGCCTTGAATGGCCGTTCCGAAGCCCACAACGGTGAGCACCAGCGCCAGAAACGGAATGGCATTGTCGGTCCAGCGCTTGGTGAGGATTTCACCAATGAGATGGTCAGGGATGAAATTATAGCGCCAACGCTGGAGCTGCTCGCGAAACGTCATTCAGTTTTTCCGAATGGGAGAGCGGCGGCCAGTGTTTTTCTGGCCGCCGTCATCTCAACTACCGGGCGGCCTGAAGGGCCTTCACATCCCAACAGGTGTCAGCCTTGACGGCGGCTTTCGTATAGGCCTGCTCCAGCGTGTAGAGGTAGGTTTTCGATGTGCCGGGAGGTTGGCCGCTTTGCAGCAGGAACTTGATGATGGCGTTCATGTCACCAGACTGCTTGTGCAGTTC
>JAYVKC010000080.1:0-2755 GCA_043768765.1 Hyphomicrobiales bacterium
AACTTCCCGCCAACCGCAGGCAACACCGGAACGGCAGCTTACCTCGCCGTGTTTGAATCCCTTTTCAACACACTGACCTCGATGAAGGCCAATGGCTACACAGTCGAAGTGCCTGCATCCGTCGAAGCCCTCCGCGACTCCATCATCATCGGCAACAAGGAACAATTCGGTGCCATGGCCAACGTGGCCCATCGCATCCCCACCGATGATCATGTGCGCCGCGAAAAACATTTGGCACAAATCGAAAAGCAATGGGGCTCCGCCCCCGGCAAACAACAAACCGATGGCCGCAGCATTCACGTGTTGGGCAAGCAATTCGGCAATGTCTTCGTCGGTGTACAACCGTCCTTCGGCTACGAAGGCGACCCCATGCGCCTGCTCTTCGAAAAAGGCTTCGCCCCCACCCACGCCTTCTCGGCATTCTATCGCTGGCTGCGTGAAGATTTCTCCGCCGATGCGGTGCTGCATTTTGGCACCCACGGCGCCTTGGAATTCATGCCCGGCAAACAAGCCGGACTCTCAGGTGCATGCTGGCCAGATCGTTTGATCTCAGACATGCCAAACTTCTACCTCTACGCCTCCAACAATCCATCCGAGGGAATGATCGCAAAACGCCGCGGCGCTGCAACCCTCGTCAGCTACATGACACCTTCTGTCGCCCACGCCGGGCTCTATCGCGGCCTTGTTGATCTCAAAGCCTCCATCGAGCGCTGGCGCAAATTGCCGCCGGAAGATCTGCGCGAGTCAGAATCCCTCATCGAACTCATTCAGGCCCAGGCCGCAAAACTCGACTTCGCCGATGCCGAACCCGCATGGCCCTTCGATGAGTCGGAAAGCCGCGTCTCTGCTCTCGGCACCGCCATTCTCGAACTGGAATACACGCTCATTCCCCACGGCCTGCATGTTGTAGGCAGCACACCCACAGACGAAGAGCGCACCGACATGCTGCTCTCCGTCGCCGAAGCCGCCCACGCGGTGCGCCCGGACCGCGCCAGCATTTCAGCCATCGTCAAAGGCGAAACCTCGGCCCGTGCCATCGCCCTCTCAGGCCTCGAATCCAACGAGCAAACCCAAAACATCTTCAAGCAACTCTCCGAGACCGCAATTCAACTCGGCGAAGAACACGAACTCGAAGGCCTGCTCACAGCTCTGGACGCCCGCTTCGTTCACCCCGCCCCCGGCGGTGATCTGTTGCGCACGCCAGACATTCTGCCCACGGGCCGCAACCTGCACGGCTTTGACCCCTTCCGCATTCCCTCCGCCTTCGCGGTAAAAGATGGCGCACAACAAGCCGAACGCCTGCTCGCCCGCCATGTGAAAGACGGCAATGCACTTCCTGAAACCGTCGCCATCGTTCTCTGGGGCACAGACAATCTGAAAAACGAAGGCGGCCCTATTGGCCAGGTGCTAGCCCTGCTCGGTGCCAAACCGCGCTTTGACAGTTTCGGTCGCTTGACGGGTGCAAGCCTCATTCCGCTGGAAGAAATGAACCGTCCCCGCATCGACGTGGTCACAACTCTTTCCGGCATCTTCCGCGATCTCTTGCCACTGCAAATCAAACTCATCGCCGAAGCCAGCTTCCTGGCGGCGTCAGCCGATGAACCCGTCGAACAAAACTTCGTCCGCAAACACGCCCTCGCCTATCAAATCACCCACAAGTGCGACATTGAAACCGCATCCCTCCGCGTCTTCTGCAATGCCGATGGCGCTTACGGTGCCAACGTCAACAACCTTGTGGAATCCAGCAACTGGGACAACGAAGACGAAATCGCCGAAATCTATACAAGCAGAAAAAGCTTCGCCTATGGCCGCAACGGCAAACCATCGCAGCAGAAAGCCCTGCTCACAAGTGTCTTCGCCGATGTGGAACTGGCCTATCAAAACCTCGACTCGGTTGAATTGGGCGTCACCACCGTTGACAATTATTTTGATACCCTCGGCGGCATATCCCGCTCCGTGCAGCGCGCCCGTGGCGGAAAAGCAGCTCCTGTTTATATCGGTGACCAAACCAGCGGCAGCGGAACCGTCCGTACACTGAATGAACAAGTTGCCCTTGAAACCCGCACCCGCACCCTGAACCCCAAATGGTTCGAAGGCATGCTGAAGCATGGCTATGAAGGTGTGCGGCAGATTGAAACCCACCTTTCAAACACCATGGGCTGGTCCGCCACCACGGGTCAGGTCTCGCCTTGGGTCTATCAGAAAATTTCTGAAACCTATGTGCTTGACGAAACCATGCGCAACCGTCTCGCCGAACTCAATGTCACCTCGGCATCGAAAATGGTGAATCGACTTTTGGAAGCACACAAACGCAATTACTGGCAGCCCGATGCTGCCACACTGGAAGCCCTGCAACGGGCCGGAGAAGATTTGGAAGACAAACTCGAAGGCGTAACCATGGAGGTCGCAGCATGACTTTATTACTCGACCGCACACCGGCAAAATACAAGCGCCCTGACGGCGAAGGCAGCGTGCAGGTGCACCTCGATCCATCCGTCAGCATGGGAACCGCCAAGGTGTTCTCGATCTACGGCAAGGGCGGCATTGGCAAAAGCACCACGTCGTCGAACCTCTCCGTGGCCTTCTCGAAGCTCGGAAAGCGCGTGTTGCAAATTGGCTGCGACCCGAAACACGACTCCACATTCACGCTGACGAAAAGCCTGATCCCCACCGTCATTGACGTGTTGGAAACGGTTGAATTCCACTCGGAAGAACTGCGCCCAGAAGACTATGTCTTCGAAGGCTACAATGGTGT
>JAYVKC010000081.1:0-2474 GCA_043768765.1 Hyphomicrobiales bacterium
TTCATGCGGATTGTTGTGGAGTTGTTGAAGGCGACGTTTGGTGTCGGCTGAGCGCTTTCCATGGGTGGCGCTGATGCGGCTTGGCATTGGGACCTATCATTTGAGCCCGCGCGAGTTCTGGAATTGCACGTTGCGGGAGCTGGTTTTCACGCGGGGTGTGGACGGGATTACGAGGGTGGGTTTGGTGGAGATGATGGGGCAGTGGCCGGATTGAGCGGTGTGCGTGCCGCCCCTCATCCGCCCTTCGGGCACCTTCTCCCGCGAAGAGGCGCGGGAGAAGGCGAATGGGTCTGCCTTCTCCCGTTCCTTCTAACGGGAGAAGGTGCCCGAAGGGCGGATGAGGGAGATTTGAAAGGTGGATGAAATGGAACAACAAACACAATTATCTTTGAACACGGCGGCGCTTAAATCCGAGATGCAGGATCTTTCGCGTTTGGCTGACTCGTTTGGCAATAAACTTGTCACTTCGCTGGCGGGGGCGGTTATTCATGGGCGGAAGTTGTCGGATGTTTTTCGTTCGCTTGCGCTTTCGTTGGCGAACCAGGCTTTGTCGATGGCGATCAAGCCGCTGGGGAATTTGCTGGGCGGCCTGTTTGCCAATGCGAAGGGCAATGTTGTGACGCCATTTGCGTCGGGTGGTGTTGTGAACAGCCCGATGCTGTTTCCGATGCGCAACGGAACCGGGCTGATGGGCGAGGCTGGACCTGAAGCTATCATGCCTCTTGCACGGGGATCGGATGGAAAATTGGGTGTGCGGGGTGGTGGGTCTTCTTCGCATGTGACCGTGAATATTTCGACGCCGGATGTGCAGGGCTTTCGGCAATCGCAGGCGCAGGTGGCGGCCATGGTGGCACGGGCGGTGGAACGCGGGCAAAGGAACTTGTAAATGGCATTTGATGATGTGAGATTTCCCACGGCGATTTCGCGTGGGGTTGCGGGTGGGCCGGAGCGGCGGACTGATGTTGTGACCACGGCTTCTGGGCGTGAAGAACGGAACAGTCGCTGGGCCAATTCGCGGCGGAAATATAACCTCGGGTATGGAGTCAAAACTATCACGCAATTACATGATGTCATTCAGTTTTTTGAAGGACGACGGGGTAGGCTTCACTCGTTTCGCTTCAAGGATTTTACTGACTACAAGTCCTGCGCGCCCAATGCGGTTCCTCAGCGCACGGATCAAATTCTGGGAACCGCCACTGGCGCGCTTGCCGCGTTTCAATTGGTGAAGCGCTATGGCGGGCCGTTGCGTGAGTATGCGCGCACGATCACGGCGCCAGTTGCGGGTACTGTGCTGGTTGCTGTGAATGGTGTGTCGTCGGTTGCTTTCACTTTGAATGCGGTGACCGGTGTTGTGACGTTCAATGCTGGCAGTATTCCCGCGAATGGTGCTGTTGTCACTGCGGGTTTCGAATTCGATGTGCCAACGCGTTTTGACACGGATGAAATCACCGTCAATCTCAAGCATTTTGAAGCAGGTGAGATTCCGGAGATTCCGCTGATCGAGGTGTTGCCATGAGGACTTTGCCTCCCGGTCTTCAGGCGCACCTCGACAGCGCAAGTACAACGCTGGCGCAGTGCTGGCGGGTAACGTTGAAAAGTGGTGAGCGGTTGGGCTTCACAGATCATGATCGTGCGCTGGTGTTTGATGGCACCACGTTCGAGGCGAGTGCGGGGTTCACGGGTTCCAGTATCGAGTCTACTGTCGGGTTGTCGGTTGACAATATGGAGGCAGAGGGGGCGTTGCAGTCGACGCGACTTGACGAGGCGCGGTTGAGGGCGGGTGACTTTGACCACGCGGCCATCGAGATCTGGCGGGTGAATTGGCAGGATGTGTCGCAGCGGGTGTTGTTGCGGAAGGGCCACCTGGGTGAAGTGACCTATGGTGACGGAGCTTTCAAGGCGGAGGTGCGTGGCTTGTCGCATTTGCTGTCGCAGCAGAAGGGGCGGCTTTATCAATTTGGCTGTGATGCAGAATTGGGGGATGCGCGCTGCGGGGTGGGTTTAAACACGGCCACGTTTTCCGACGCGGGTGTGGTTGTGAGCATTGAGGCGGCGGCCGTTGTCTTGAGCGGGATTGCATTTCTGGATGACTGGGCCACACGGGGCCGGCTGACATTTTTGGTGTCTGGCAAATCCGTCGGGGTAAAGCGTCAGCGCAATGCGGGGGCTTTGACGCGGGTGGAGTTGTGGCAGGCCTTGCCGTTTTCAGTTTCGGTGGGTGATGCCGTGACGTTGGTTGCAGGCTGCGACAAGCAATTTTCAACGTGCAAGGCGAAGTTTGTGAACGCTGCAAATTTCCGGGGATTTCCGCATATGCCGGGCACGGATTTTGTGGCGGCCTTTGCGACGTCAGGCGACCCTAACAACAATGGTGGGAAACGCTGATGAAGCGGGCAGAAGAGGTTGTAGCCGCTGCGCGCGGCTGGATTGGCACGCCCTATCGGCACCAGGCGAGTTTGAAGGGCGTGGGCTGT
>JAYVKC010000082.1:0-3161 GCA_043768765.1 Hyphomicrobiales bacterium
CGTGGATTGCTGAATCAAGAAGTATAGTCCTGCCGCAGAAATTGCCAGTCTTGCGCCAAACCAAAGAAAATGGGCAACCAATTCCCTGGACTTAAGCCGCCTGACGACACGGTACACTGCCCATGTTGCGGCTGCGGCGGCCAAATACGGCACCGCGTTGAAGATTGACACCAGGCGCGCAGGCACACCAATCGACAAGAGGGTGCCAGAAGGGTTCGAGAGAAACATTCTGATGTCCAGGGCCATCAGCGGAAAGCTGGTAAATCCTGATTTCTCGGAGTTTGCCTTACGCAGGAGCAGCCAAACGCCAATGGTCACTGCAGGCGCCGCCACTGCCATCAAGCGAGATGGAGCAATGAAATACAGCGTCGCGATGCACGCCGAAATCCATAAGACGGTGAACGTCGCACCAAACGGGTTGTCGGGGATGCGGCCAATCAGGAAGGAGATTATGAGAATAGTCGCCATGTATGTTGCTGCTCGAAGCAGATTTCGGAGCAACCGGCCTCTTTGGATGCCTTCGGCCATTCGCCTTCCCGCTCCGATATCGGTCCGTTTCGCAGTTTCTGTCATGGTGACCGGCTCAGTTCGCAACTAGTCCACTTGTGAAAATATGATTCTGTGGTGTGAGAAATCCGGAATTACTTGGGTAGTGTGATGTATTGGGCCGGCCACCGATTACTTCGATGCACTTTCAGGTCGCTGCTTTCTCGGCTCCTTGGGCGGCATTGAAGAGTTCCGGCACCCCCCACTTTGCCTTGAAGGCCGACTTGCGTTCGCTTGTTCGCGCCGCCCAATCGTAGCTTCCCGGCGTTGAAGCCTGATCCTCGGACGGAGGGATATATTCAACAACAAAGCCGTGTTTCCGGAAGATGTGGAGCTCCTGGCAGTCGGTAAGAAACACTGGAACAAAGTTGTGCTGTTTTCGCTGCCTTTCGGCGACGAGGCCGACGAATGCCGCTGTTTGCGCAGCTGTCAGACCAAGCACGTCGAATCCAATGGCCTTGAAACCGGTATCGCGGAGAGATATCGCCGCGTGGCCAGGGAAGGGGCGAAGGGCCGGCCCGGTGGGGGCTACTTCCGGGACCCGAACTTGTTTCATGCCGTTCCGAGTGGCGGATTTTCGCGTCGGCCATTTGCCCATGAATGAAACGGCAACTTGCCGGATTGCTCCGTCCGGTATCACGGAATCGAGGCGCTTCTGCAGAACCTGCACCTTGATGGCGAGCGCCTCCGCGAGTTCGCGCAGCTTCTGCACTTCGGGTGAATGGGCGATATCGTCGGTGGGCATCAGGGCCTCATCTGTTCAACAAGCTGCAAAATCAGATTGGCGGCTTGTCCGGCGCCGTTCTCCAGAGAAATCCGGCTGCAGTTTTGCCGGATGTAGTTGCGCGAACTGGCATTCAACATCAAAGGCAGAAGATCGACAATTTCGCCAAGCTGATCAGCCTTCAGAACGATGCCCGCGCCGTGTTTCTCGGCATAGCCCGCCCGCCCTGCCTGATCGTCCATGCCTGGGTGGGTGTTGGGAATAAATATTGAAGGCAGGCCGAAGCTGATCACTTCATTGAACGAATTGTAGCCGGCGGCGGTGACCGTGAAGTCGAAAGCGTTGAAATACTGACTGAGTGGAAATCCGCGGATCATCAGCGTTCCCGGCCAGAGCCTCAGGTGGTCGGTCGAGATGTCCCATTCGGCTATGGCGATTTGAAGGCCGGGTTGCGTCCGCAAATGCGGCATCAACTCGTCGAGCATGCTGAGATTTTCGCGGTTTGAACCCGAGCCGATCTGCACCAACACGGCAGGCTTCGCCGGGTCGAGACCGAGGCGGGCACAAGCCTGTTCCCGCGACAGAAGTTCATTGGCCTCGAGAAGCCGGACGGGAGGCACGCGTTCGGCAACATGACCGGCGTGGGCCGTTGCGCCTTGATCCACTTCGCTTGCAACGTCGGTTGGCTCTATCACCAGGTCGAAGTAGCGCTGCGTGGCAATGGCACTGGAGTCTTGGCCCGCCTGCCACATTCCACGCCGTATCCATACGAGGCCGGCGTCTTCGCGCGGCCCCACGGCGCGCAGCAGACCATCGGCTGGCATGTTGCCATCAAATACCACAGCTGCGCAGTCGTAGAAATCGACCAGGCGGTTGATCTCGAATTCCAGCCACTTGTTCCACTCGGAAAACCTGGTGCCGGTGTAGATCTGCGAAGGTATGTATTCTGCGACGTAGCCAAACTGCCTGATGATGCCGATACCATGACCCATGGCCGCAAAAATTGGCTCAACCGTTTCCGGCAGGTGGCGGGCGATCGCAAGCTGGCGGGCAACGTGGCCAAGGCCAGTTCCATTCGAACTCAACATCAATATCCGCCGGTGCTTGTTGGCTTTCGCTGGCCGGCTTCGGGCGGCAATCGGCGATCCCACAAACTGCGTCAGCCGCCGCTGGTGCAATTGCGGGCCAAAACTCAAATTCGCGAGGTTTTCGAGATCCGCCCTCTGGGCAGCGGAAAACCCTCGTGTCGCAATCAATCCGAGCAGCGTCTTCGGCAGATTGCTGGCTTCGATATAGACAGGACCACGACCAACGGCATTGCGAAGTGCTGGTGGCAGCAATACCGGCAGCCCGGCGGAAAGCGCCATGGCAATTGCGGCGAGTGGAACATCCCCGTCATTCTGCCTGGGAAAGTAAACCAGGACGTCGAGCTGCCTGATGAACTTTCGCAAGGTGACAAATTCGTCGTGGAATGAATGCCAACTGCTCGGCGGCGCCGCTGTGCCATCAAGACCGCCCGTCGGCCATCCCAAAAGGTGCACGACAAGCCGGGGATTGGCGGGCAGCAGGTGTTGCAGTTTTGCGGCCGCAGGCCAGTTTTCCTGGCGATGCCCGCCCACATATCCCACGACCAGTGCGGCGTTGCCGTTGCGATCGCTCGATTTGGCGAGGGGCCTGACGGCAATAGACCAATTGGTCCTCTGCAACGGCACTTTGCCCTCAAGACTGCCGCGGAGCATGTTTGTGGCGGGTGCCCAGCTTACGTCGGTGCCAAACAACTGCAGCGCAGAAGCATGATCTTCGCCTGCGTTCCCGGCGTAGGCGTTGTCTGGCACGATAATGGTTTCTTCGGCGCTGACGCGAAGTGCTTGGGCAGCGCGCATCGATTCGA
>JAYVKC010000083.1:0-2100 GCA_043768765.1 Hyphomicrobiales bacterium
GTGTTTCACAGCAGTCATTGCGCCACCTGGGGAATGGTCAGTTCAAACCTCGCCCAAGCAGGTCTGCCAATTGTCATGCGGGTATCACCAACCATTAGGGGCAGTGTTGCCTCGGCCAATCGATCCAGACGCATCAATGCCAAACCTTTTCCGTCAGTCGAAGACAGCATGTTGCCAACACGTTGTTCACCCGCTTTGATATCAGCGCCGTGTTCAACACCACCCGAAAACCGCACAGGCAAAATCCGGTTGCGCGCCGTGCTGCGGTGCTGCGTGCGCGACACCACCTCTTGGCCTACATAACACCCCTTGTTGAAACTCACGGCATTCAACTGGTCCAAATTCGCCTCATGAATGAACAATTCACCAGATCCGATATCGCCATGGGATGCACCAAGTCCATTTGAAATCTGGAGTGCAGCGTAACCATCGCCTTCGGGCAAAGAGCCAGTATCAACGATCGCCCGCTGCCCCATAACGTCCAAGCGGGGATCAACATAGTGTAAACCCGTTTGCGACCCCACAGCCACCGCTTTGTGCTGCGCCATTTCAATATCCAACTTTGCGCGCAACCGATACATGACCAAGCGCTTCAACAAATCTGGCGCTTGTGCAGCGTCCACATCAACCCAAACCACCTCGCCATCGGGCACGATAAAAACATCGTGCAGGATCTTTCCCTGCGGGGACAGCAATGCGCCATAGGCCGGTTGCGCCTTGGTTAAATCCACCGTCAGCAAATTGTGCAAAAACGCCAAAGCTCCATCACCTGCGACACGTACGACGGCGCGATCTGGCAGGACTTGGGGGCTCAGGGAATAACCACTCATCGATATTGCACTTCCTTCCCCATCCATTTACGAAGAGTTACGCGTGGGTGCAAGGAAAGCCGAGAGTTCAAATGTCTGTTCACGTCGATTTGGTGTTGAAAGGCGGCACGGTCGTCAACCAGGATGGTACGGGTCTTCGAGACGTCGCCGTGAAAGACGGGTGCATTGTCGCGATTGGCAACGTGTCGAACTTTGCACAACGCGAAACGCTTGACTGCCGCAACTTGCACATTCTCCCCGGCGTCATCGACAGCCAGGTGCATTTCCGGGAACCGGGGGGTGAACACAAAGAAGACCTGGAAACCGGAAGTCGCGCCGCCGTCATGGGCGGAGTTACAGCGGTGTTTGAAATGCCAAACACAAAGCCGACCACGACCACGGCGGCAGCGCTGGCGGACAAAGTCGCCCGTGCCAAAAATCGCATGTTCTGCGACTTTGCGTTTTATGTGGGCGGCACGAGAGAGAACGTCGATCAAATCCCCGCCCTTGAACGACTGGAAGGCGCAGCCGGAATCAAGGTTTTCGCCGGGTCATCAACCGGTGACTTGCTGGTGGAAGACGACGGCGGATTGACAGCCATCATCAACAAAATCTCCCGGCGCGCCGCCTTTCACAGCGAAGATGAAATGCGCTTGCGCGAGCGTATCGCGTTTCAAGTTGCAGGCGATGTCAGAAGCCATCCAGTATGGCGTGACGTTGAAGCGGCAAGACTGTGTACGGAGCGTTTGCTGCGCATCGCACGTAAACAACAGAAACGCATTCACGTCTTGCATATTTCAACGGCTGAAGAATTGCCGCTGCTGGCCGCCCACCGCGATGTGGCGACGGTCGAGGTCACCCCTCATCACCTCACATTATCTCGTGATGATTACGAGCGGCTCGGCACCAAACTGCAAATGAACCCACCGGTGCGTGAGGCCCGCCACCGCGAAGCGTTGTGGAAAGCCATCGCATCAGGCTCGGTCGACGTGTTGGGCTCAGACCATGCACCGCATACACTTGAGGAAAAATCCAAGCCCTATCCAACATCACCGTCGGGCATGACGGGTGTGCAAACCCTGGTGCCGATCATGCTGAACCACGTGAACGCCGAAAAGCTTTCTCTCGAACGCTTTGTTGATCTCACCTCCCATGGTCCACAGCGCATATTTAATATCGCCAACAAGGGCCGCATTGCCGAGGGTTATGATGCTGATTTTACGATCGTCGACATGAAGCGCACGGAAAGCATTTCAAACAGATGGATTGAAAGCCGCAGCCGGTGGACACC
>JAYVKC010000084.1:0-44080 GCA_043768765.1 Hyphomicrobiales bacterium
TCCAGGAGAATCGTATCAAAGACTGACACAAAGTCGGTAATGCGATCACTGTTGAAGAAGGTATTTGGTGTTGTATCGAAGACAAATTGGTCAAAGCCAGTGCCGCCTGCCAGTGTGTCATTGTTTGCACCACCTGCCAGCCGATCGTTGCCTATATCACCGAGGAGAGTGTCGCTGCCAGCGTCTCCGAAGAGCTTGTCGTTGCCGATCCCCCCCGTGGCCCGGTCATTGTTTGCGCCAAGCTGAATCGAATTGTCGCTGGCATTGCCGATCACGGTGTCCGCCCCCGCCCCAGTAATAGCGTTTTCGAACTCCTTGGCAGTCTCGCCAGCAATGTTGGTAACACCAGTCGCCATGTTCCAAATATAGCTACTGGTGTTGTCGGTGGCATCCATGGTGTCGATACCGGTTCCGCCGTTCAACTCGTCGGCGTCGAGGCCTCCGTTGATGAAGTCGTTGTCGGCTCCGCCACTGATTGAATCGGCACCCTTGCCGCCTTGAATTGTATCAATTCCACCATTGCCAAGTATCTTGTTGGCCGCAGATGTTCCCAATATTGTATTGTTGCCTGCGCCACCAATCACATTTTCAAAGTTGATGGCGGTCTCGCCAACGAAATTGGTGCCGCCTGTTGTCATGTCCAGATTGTATGTTGAACTGAAGAATGTGATGTCAAAGGTATCTACACCTTCACCACCATTCGATTTGTCAAAACCAAAATTTTCAAAAACCGCGTCATCGCCTTTTCCGGCATCAATGATATCGTTTCCGATTCCAGTCCGGATGACGTCGGCACCACCGTTTGTCGAAATTTTATTTCCGAAAGATGTTCCGGTAATCGTGTCGCTGCCTTCACCCATGATGGCATTTTCGAACCCTACCGCGGTTTCACCCACCACACTGGTTGCACCCGTTACCATGCTCCAGGTGTAGGCCCCCGCAAAGTCAGTGTTGTCAAAGGTATCAATGCCAAGGCCACCAATCATTGTGTCATTGGATGCACCTCCCTGAATATGGTCGTCGCCATTTTCACCATTGATCAAGTCATCTGCGCCGCCACCGAAGAGCCGATCATTGCCTTCGCCGCCCGCGATCTTGTCCTGGCCTTCGCCGGCGAACACCGTGTCGTTGCCCTTGTTTGTGATTATGTCGTTGTTGCCGTTGTTGCCTGTAATGAAATCGTTGCCTGAGCCCATGATTGCGTGTTCAAAGTTGAGCGCCACTTCAATGGAACCACCGCTCGTCTGATTGGTGAAACCTGTTGTCATGTCCCACACATAGCTGCCTGTGAAGGTTGACAGGTTGAGCGTGTCGATACCGGTGCCACCATCCATGAAATCTGCACCCGCACTGCGGAAAACGGTGTCGTTGTCCGCTCCGGCAAATATGTGATCATGCGAGCCGCCGGCCGTGATCACGTCGTTGCCTCCCAATCCCAAAATTACGTCGGTGACAAGATCCGATAAATTTCCCGGTGATTCGAGTGTAAATCCCGTGTTGGGTCCCAACGGGCTGATTCTGTCGGCAGCGCCAGTTCCAATGAAAAGTGCCATGGTATAACTCCCTTTTTTAAGTGCTGTAAGTTAAGCAATGCATTTGAGATGCATTGAAGTGTCGAGCCACAAAAATAGACTGAGTTTATTTGGCGCGCTTGAAGGGTCTTCTGAGAAACAGGGTAGATTACATGCGGATTAAGTGGGGATTGCTTTCAGACTCGATTGAGTCTCAAATCCTTCTTGCGACCTTTAACAAGTATTTTGCATGCGCCATCCAATAGATGACATCGAAATTGACACTGACAGATTTGTATTCCGGCGGAACGGTACGGCCGGTCATGAGTTGCCCGGTGGTTCACCGTGAGGAGGGGGAATCGACCAACGAATAGGAGGTACGGCCCGAGGATAACAGGCTGTTATCCTCACGAGTCCATATCGACGGAATCGTTTGGCTGGCACTCTTGTCCGGGATGTCGGCTCATCACATCCTGGGGTGGGAGAAGGCGCAATTTCCACGCAGGGGTCAGTTTAGGCCGGCGTTTCAGGGTCAATGCTCATTGACACCCGGCCACGTGGCCAGCCTAGCCTGCCGCCTTGTCTGCGCCAAACAGAGGCGTCGCTCTTTTTCTTGTTTGCAACTCAACCACACGCGTTTGGATGGCGGCGCGGATGACGGTGAAGGCCTGGTTGATCTGGCGGGTTTTGGCGGCGGCATAGCGGCTGAACTCAAACGGTGTATCCTGCCCGGACCAGCGCTGCGGGTGATAGAGTTGCAGCTGGAATTGAAACGCCTCCATGGCCCGCTCCAAGGTATCATGGGGCGTGATGCCGAGAAGCACATACGGGTCCAGGTCTTCCTCGACCTCGGGCAAAGCAGGTTCGACCGCTGTCCCCATGGGCTCGACGGAGGCAACCTGGTGACGCGCCAGAAACCGCTGTTGGCCATCCTTGGACACAAACTCAATGAAGGAACTGTCGCTGGCCAAAAGCTGCTCGAGCTTGCCGCTCATGCCGCAATTGATGGTGCCGACCAGAATGGCTCCGTCGTTGAGCCGGATTGAGGCTGGAACCGCTACGCCGTCACTGCTTCGTCTGAACATGCAAACCCCCGCCGCAAGTCACAACTTGTACGGTAGAATCCATTGCAATCTGTTTAAACCAACGGATTGAATTGTAGCAACAGATAGTGATGCGCAATTTTATGTCGTTATCTGTGTAAAAATCATTCTTAACTTGCGTGTGGTGCGCGAAAATGTCATGTTAGGACAGCATTGCTGTCCTTTATGTTGGAGATTTTTCATGCCCATCCCAAACAAGGGCCACCACTTTCGCCCGGAAGGCCTGCCTGAAGTTCACGGGCTGTATGATCCGCGCAACGAGCACGATGCCTGTGGCATCGGCTTGCTCGCCAACATCAACAACATCAAAAGCCACAAAACCGTGGCCGATGGCCTGCGCATTCTCCAGAATCTCGAACACCGTGGTGCCGTGGGTGCCGACCCGAAAGCAGGCGATGGTGCTGGCATTCTCATTCAGATTCCACACGATTTTTTTGGTGACGAAGCAAAAAAACTGGGCTTCGAATTGCCCGCAGCGGGACAATATGGCGTCGGTTTTCTGTTCATGCCGCGCGAGCCGGTCTACCGCCAGGACATCGAACGCATTTGGTGGGAAGCGGCGCGTGAAGAAGGCTTGAAAGTTCTGGGCTGGCGCGACGTGCCGGTCGATCAATCCGTGTTGGGCCATTCGGTGAAGGACACCGAACCCATGCACCGCCAGGTGTTCATTGGCCGTGGCCCCACGATCAAAAACGAAGCGCATTTCGAGCGCAAGCTTTTCGTCTGCCGCAAGGTGGTGTCGAACCGGGTGGTGGAAGTGCTGGGAGCCAAAGCCCGCACATACTACCCCGTGTCCGTGTCCTGCCGAACTGTTGTCTACAAGGGACTCGTCCTCGGTGCGGAAGTTGGCAACTACTATGTCGACCTGAAAGATGAACGCGTCACCTCCGCCTTCGCTCTCGTGCACCAGCGTTTTTCCACCAACACATTTCCATCGTGGCCCTTGGCGCATCCTTATCGCTACGTCTGCCACAACGGTGAAATCAACACCGTGCGCGGCAACTACAACTGGATGGCCGCACGGCAGGCCAACATGAAGTCGGAAGTATTGGGCGAGGACTTATCCAAGCTCTGGCCCATTTCCTACGAGGGCCAGTCCGATACTGCGTGCTTCGACAATGCTTTGGAGTTTCTTTACATGGGCGGTTACTCCCTGCCGCATGCCATGATGATGCTGATCCCCGAAGCCTGGGCCGGCAATCCCCTCATGGATGAAGACCGCCGTGCCTTCTACGAACACCATGCCGCCATGATGGAACCGTGGGACGGACCCGCCGCCATGGTGTTCACCGATGGCAAGGTCATTGGTGCCACACTCGACCGCAATGGCCTTCGCCCATCGCGTTATCTCGTTACCGATGATGGCTTTGTCATGCTCGCCTCCGAAATGGGCTGCCTGGAATTTGCTGAAAAAAACATCACGCACAAATGGCGCTTGCAGCCCGGCAAAATGCTGCTCATCGATCTCGACAAGAAAAAGATCATTTCTGACGAAGACTTGAAGAAAGCTCTGTCGACCGCACATCCTTACAAGGAGTGGCTGAAGAAAACGCAAGTAGTTTTGCGCGACATGCCAAAAGCCAAAACGGTGCGGCCCAAGATTACGGTTCCTTTGCTGGACCGGCAGCAAGCGTTTGGTTACACGCAGGAAGATCTCAAAGTTCTGATGTCACCGATGGCCTCCACGGGACAGGAAGCCGTCGGTTCCATGGGCAATGACTCGCCCGTGTCTGCCTTGTCAGACCGCGCCAAACTGCTCGACACTTATTTCAAGCAGAACTTCGCGCAAGTGACCAACCCGCCGATTGATCCGATCCGCGAGGAACTGGTGATGTCGCTGGTGTCCTTCATCGGCCCGCGTCCGAACCTGCTCGATCTGAAAGGCACTTCGAAGCACATGCGACTTGAAGTGTCGCAACCCATTCTCACCAACGAAGAGCTGGAGCGAATCCGCAACATCGGCAGCGTGCGCGAAAACCCGTTCCGTACCGTCACCATCGATATTACCTATGATGTCGCCAACGGTGCAGAATACATGGAAGCCGCTTTGGATTCCGTGTGTGCGCAAGCTGAGCGCGCCGTGAACGACGGCTACAACATCATCATCTTGTCGGATCGTGCCCTATCTGCCGAGCGAGCACCAATCCCTGCGCTTCTCGCCACATCGGCCACGCATCACCACTTGATCCGCAAGGGCTTGCGCACACTCGTGGGCCTCGTGGTGGAGTCTGGCGAACCGAGAGAAGTGCACCAGTTTTGCGCGTTGGCTGGCTATGGCGCGGAGGCTATCAACCCCTATCTTGCTTTTGAAACGCTGGAAGCCTTGCTGCCGACGTTGGACGAAAAAGTATCCGCCACCGAAGCCGTGAAGCGCTACATCAAGGCTGTTGACAAGGGCATCCTCAAGGTCATGTCGAAGATGGGCATCTCCACCTATCAATCTTACTGTGGTGCCCAGATTTTTGACGCCATTGGGTTGTCTTCTGAATTCGTGAAGAAGTATTTCACCGGCACCGCCACGCAAGTGGAAGGTATTGGCCTTGCAGAAGTCGCAGAAGAAGCCTTCCAGCGCCACGAGGATGCATTTGGCTTGAACCCGACACTCTCGACACAGCTTGATGTCGGCGGTGACTATGCCCAGCGCATCCGCGGTGAAGCCCATGTCTGGACGAGTGAAACAGTTTCGTCCCTGCAACACGCCGTGCGCGGAAATTCTTCTGACAAGTACAAGGAATATGCCCGCCTCATCAACGAGCAGAACGAAAAACTGAAAACCCTGCGCGGTCTATTCCGCATTCGCAGTGCTGAAGAAATGGGCCGCAAGGAAATCAGCATTGATGATGTTGAACCGGCAAAAGAAATCGTGAAGCGTTTCGCCACCGGTGCGATGTCTTACGGCTCCATTTCACGCGAGGCCCACACCACCCTCGCCATCGCCATGAACCGCATTGGTGGAAAATCCAACACTGGCGAAGGCGGTGAGGAATCGGATCGCTATGTGAAAATGCCAAACGGCGATTCCATGCGCTCGGCTATCAAGCAAGTGGCGTCAGGCCGCTTTGGTGTGACGACAGAGTATCTCGTCAATTCCGACATGATGCAGATCAAGATGGCGCAAGGAGCAAAGCCGGGCGAAGGCGGACAGTTGCCGGGCCATAAAGTTGATGCAACGATTGCAAAGGTGCGTCACTCCACGCCGGGTGTTGGCCTTATCTCGCCGCCACCACACCACGACATCTATTCCATCGAAGATTTGGCTCAACTCATTTACGATCTCAAAAACGTGAACTCAGCAGCACAAGTTTCGGTGAAACTCGTCTCTGAAGTCGGTGTGGGCACGGTGGCAGCTGGCGTATCAAAGGCTCACGCCGATCACGTCACCATCTCCGGCTACGAAGGCGGCACGGGCGCATCTCCGCTGACATCCATCAAGCACGCTGGCTCACCGTGGGAAATTGGTCTCGCAGAAACCCAACAAACGCTTGTCGCCAACGATTTGCGTGGCCGCATCTGGGTGCAAGCCGACGGCGGCATTCGGTCTGGCCGCGATGTATTGATTGCAGCACTGTTGGGCGCTGACGAAATTGGTTTTGCGACTGCGCCCTTGATTGCCGCTGGCTGCATCATGATGCGCAAGTGTCATTTGAACACCTGCCCTGTGGGTGTTGCCACGCAGGACCCGGAACTCAGGAAGCGCTTCAAGGGTCAACCTGAACACGTCATCAACTTCTTCTTCTTTGTCGCCGAAGAACTGCGCGGCCTCATGGCCTCCATGGGCATCCAGAGGTTCGAGGAACTCACCGGCTGCACCGAATGGCTCGACATCCGCAAGGCGGTGTCACACTGGAAAGCCAAGGGTCTCGACTTCGGCAAATTGTTTGCGAAGGCCGATATCACTGGCCCGATCGCCACACGCCGCGTCATGGCTCAGGATCACGGTCTTGATAAAATCCTGGATCGTGACCTGATTGCCAAAGCCATGCCCGCGCTAGAAAGAGGCGAGAAAGTTGTCATCGAATGTAAAATCAGGAACTCCAACCGTACGGCCGGTGCCATGCTGTCTGGCGAAGTCGCCAAACGCTATGGCCACACCGGATTGCCGGAAGACACCATTCATGTAAAATTCTCCGGTGTCACTGGCCAAAGCTTCGGCGCTTGGGCGGCACATGGTGTGACACTCGAAGTCACAGGTGAAGGCAATGACTACGTCGGCAAGGGACTTTCCGGTGGCAAGATCATCGTCAAGCCAAACGACAACGTTGGCTTCAAGCCGGAAGAGTCGATCATTGTCGGCAACACCGTGCTTTACGGTGCCATCAGTGGCGAAGCCTATTTCCGTGGCGTGGCAGGCGAACGCTTTGCCGTGCGCAACTCCGGTGCTGTGGCCGTTGTTGAAGGCACAGGTGACCATGGCTGCGAATACATGACTGGCGGCTGCGTCGTTGTCATTGGCAACACGGGCCGCAACTTCGCGGCTGGCATGTCTGGTGGTGTTGCTTACGTACTCGATGAAGACAAGACATTCGAGAAGCGCTGCAACCTCGCCATGGTCGATCTGCAGCCGGTGCCAGAAGAAGAAGAACTGTTGGAAAAGCACCAACACCACGGCGGCGATCTCGAATCCCACGGCCTTGTCGATATCACGAGCGGCATGGACAAGCATGACGCAACCCGCATCCACGAACTGCTGGTGCGTCATGTGAAGTACACAGACTCGTCAAAAGCTAAGACGATTCTCGCCAACTGGGCAGTTTATCTACCGATGTTCGTGAAAGTCATGCCGGTGGAATATGCAAGAGCTTTGGCTGAACTTGAGAAGGCACAAGAAACTTCAAACGGCCTGACGGTCGGCGTTAAGCGGAGCGCGTGACAAACGATGGTCAACATTTCGCGGGAAACGCCTCAACAGACTGACAGGAGGTTGCGAAATGTGATCACTACGTCACGGCTCGACATCTTTGAAGACGCGTATGCCTTTGAGGAGTTTGCCTTGCCGGACTTCTTCGAGAAAGCGAATGCCAATGCCTTGGCCATCGTGCGGGACGACAAAGTCTGGAGCCAACTTGTCATCAGCAATGATGCGGATGCGGAACGTTTCGGCGTTTTCTGTTTTCATTTCCCTGTAGGTGCAGACAATTCCGGTTTTGTCGGTTGGCTTGCGACTCATTTGAAGCGCAAGTTCGGCACAGGCGTTTTCGTGACCTGCGGGCAAAACTCAGGCGACGGTGGCATTTTCGACTATTGGGGATGTCCGCTCGAACTCCGAGAGGATGTATTCAAAGAAGTGAAAGAACTCGTGGCAGGCGCAGCACAGTGAAAAATCACGTTACCTTAAAAGGGTTCTGGATGAGAACACGACCAATGCGCTGGCGGTGCTGCATGTCTTCGGAGTATAGGATATCACAAGCCGAAAACTCTGCTGCTGCAATGATGTTTGCGTCGTATATTTTGAACTTGTGGTCATGCGAAATTCGTATGGCAAGATCGTGGATCGCTTCTGTGTTCGCCACAACTTCACATTTAACCCTGATTGGAGCTAGAAGTTCGGCTACTTCAGAAAATTCCTTTTTGAATTTTTTGCGAACAACATTCACGAACTCATTGAGAACCTGCACACTGATAGTCGGCTTCATCGCCAGCGTTGCAGCAGCCTTGGTGCGTTTTTCCAGGTCCGGAGACAGCGCGTACAAAAGTATGTTTGAGTCTAGAAATATTTTAGTCACGAGAATTAGCCTCGTCTCTGTCAAACTTGTAGTCTGCAGGCCAATCAATAGTCTTGCGAATTTCTTCAAATCGCTCCCACATCTCCTCAAGTGTCTTCTCACGTTGCGCCACCAGTTTGCCGTCAACAGATTCAATCTTGACCTGATCTCCTTCGGCAAAGCCAAGCGCTTCCGCCACATGTGCAGGAATGCGGATCGCCAGGCTATTCCCCCATTTCGAAACTTTCATCATATCCTCCTTGGATATACATTCTATCGAATTGTATATCATAAACCAGCACAGGTGTAAACATGGGCAAGATCACGGGCTTTCTCGAAATCGACCGCCAGGAACGCAAATACGCGCCTGCTGCCGATCGCATCCGCAACTACAAAGAATTTGTGATCCCGCTCTCCGATGAGGGAACGAAAAACCAGGCGGCGCGCTGCATGGATTGCGGCATTCCCTACTGCCATACGGGTTGCCCCGTGAACAACCAGATTCCCGATTGGAACGATCTCGTTTACAACAACAACTGGGAAGAAGCTTCGCGCAACCTGCACTCAACCAACAACTTTCCGGAGTTTACAGGCCGCGTCTGCCCTGCACCGTGCGAAGCCTCATGCACACTCAATCTTGAAGAAACGCCAGTTACCATCAAATCCATCGAATGCGCCATCGTCGACAAGGCGTGGGAAAACGGCTGGGTGAAGCCCGTCATTGCCGCCGAAAAAACGGGAAAGAAAATCGCCGTTGTCGGTTCCGGCCCATCCGGCCTCGCCGCAGCCCAACAGCTTGCACGCGCTGGCCACAGTGTTCACCTTTTTGAAAAGAACGCCAAAGCCGGTGGCCTGATGCGCTACGGCATCCCGGATTTCAAAATGGAAAAACACCTGATCGACCGCCGCGTGTCGCAGATGGAAGCTGAAGGTGTGACCTTCCACTACGGTGCCCACATCGGCGTCACGCAGGACGCCAAGCAGCTCATCGATTCTTTCGATGCTGTTTTGATCTGCGCTGGTTCCGAAAAATCCCGCGACCTCCCCGTACCGGGCCGCGAACTCAATGGCGTTCATTTCGCCATGGATTTCCTGCCGCAGCAAAACCGCCGCATCGGTCAGGAAGCGCAACTCGACAACCGCCCCATCACGGCGCAAGGCAAACACGTCGTTGTCATCGGCGGTGGTGACACAGGTTCGGACTGCATCGGCACTTCCATTCGCCAGGGAGCATTGTCCGTCACGCAAATTGAAATCATGCCAAAGCCACCGGAGAAGGAAAACAAGGAACTCGTCTGGCCCAACTGGCCGATGAAAATGCGGACCTCTTCATCGCAAGCCGAAGGGGCTGAACGCGACTTTGCTGTCGCCACCAAAGAACTCATCGGCAAGGATGGTGATGTGAAAACCCTGCGCTGTGCCCGTGCTGGCAACGACTTCAAACCAGTCCCCGGTACCGAGTTTGATCTCAAGGCCGATCTTGTTCTGCTTGCCATGGGCTTTGTTCATCCTGTTCATGACGGCATGCTGAAATCTCTCGGGGTCAAGCTTGATCCGCGCGGCAACGTTGAAGCCAACCTCAAGGATTACAAAACATCCATGGAAAAAATATTTGCAGCTGGCGATTCAAGGCGTGGGCAGTCCCTGGTCGTCTGGGCCATCCGCGAAGGCCGTCAAGCCGCCCGTGCTGTCGATGAATTCCTGATGGGATCAACAACACTGCCGAGGTGATGCAATGGATGATATGCCAGATTGTGGCCCTATGCTGACGTGCGCAATTCGCTAATTCACCGGTGCCACATAGCTAAAATCATCGAAGCGGCCCGTTGGTGCGGATTCTGCAACGCCTGACGTCAGCAGTTTTTCGGCCGCTGTTCCCGGTGCCGCGACGACTTCAATGATATTGACCTTGGGCGCTTGGGTTTGCGCCGCCGTATCAATTTTTTCGGCCGTAAGGCTAGCCTGTTTTTTTGCCAGATCAACCATGGCCACGAGAATATCCCCGGACTCGATTGATTCAAACTCGCCTGATCCCAGCGATTGTCCCAAGAGCGGAGATGATGGCCGTGTTTCAACACTTGCATCGGGAACGGGCGCGCTGTTTGCTGCAGCAACTGGTGCAGCGCCACGTGTTTCAATTGCGGCAAGAACCAGCTGTGCCAGCTTGTTGTTGCCCGCCTTGAAAAACGTCACGCCATCACTGGCCCGCAACTTGCGCAAAGCGCCGGTTTCATCCGGGCCTCGGTCCGTATAGCTGCCATCTGCACCAAGAAGCGATGGCCGCACATCCACAAACTGCTCACCCTTTGCGACAACAGTGTTTTTGATGTGGTCATTGAGGGCCATCATGTCCGTGTTGTAAGCAGGTTCGGCCATGGGCGGTATGCTGACCCAGTAGACCGGAACGCCTGCCGCTTTCAACGCGTCAAGCAATTGCCCCGCTTGCAGCTTGTAGGCTTCCGACCATTCCGGTGTGTTGAAGGCATAGCGAAACTGGCCCAAGCGGATATCCTGCCGGTCATTGCTGCCGAGCAGAATGACGGCAGCGTCAAAGTCTTTGCCTTCCACCAGTCTGGGAATGGCACCCGGCCAGTCATAAACCTCAGGCCGGGCGACACCGGAGGATTCATTGAAACGGTTGGTCACCGACAGGGCCTTGCCTTCTTCCGCCATGCGGGTGAGTCCGGCGCCAAGGCCACCGCCGAGGGCGTCGCCAATGACCAAAATATCCATGCTGTCATCAGCAGATGCAACGGGTGGTGCCGCAATCGGCAGCTCGCCCTGGCCCAATATCGGCTCATCAGGCAGCGCCACCTGGGCCAAAGACATGGTTGCCAAAGACACGGGGGCCATCCAAGTGGCGATGACTGCGATGACCAGAATGAGGCGGTGCACGATCCGCACCTTATTTCCGAAGGCGCGCCAGCAAAGCACGGGACGGTGTGCCATCAAGTGCCAGGCCAGCCTTGCGCTGGAATGCGATGATGGCCTCGTAGGTGCGTGCGCCAAAACGTCCGTCTGCGCCGCCGGTTTCAAACCCGCCTGCCGAAAGCCGCCGTTGCAACTCGACCCGTTCTGCCAAAGACAAGTCCACTGTCACATCCGGCCATGCTGCCTGGATGCCGCCGCCGCCGCGAATACGGTCGGCAAGATGGCCCACGGCCAGCGCGTAAGAATGTGAGAAATTGTAGTCCATGAGGGCGAGGAAGTTCTTTGTCACCAAAAATGCCGGGCCGTTGATGCCTTGGGGTATCATGACAAAGGCATCGGCGTTGGCATTTCCCGTGTTTCCCGCCACTGGTTTGATGCCCATCGCAAGCCAGTCTTTCACAGGCCGCCAGTGTGAACGGCCTATCAGCGAGCGGTTGAAACTGCCGGGCAGAGAAACCTCGAACCCCCAGGGCCTGTCCGCTTTCCATCCTGCCTTGGCCAGATAGTTGGCCGTGGATGCCAGTGCATCTTCCTTCGAGTTCCAGATGTCGCGTTTGCCGTCTCCCGTCCAGTCCACAGCGTAGGCGAGATAGGAACTTGGAATAAACTGGGTGTGACCCATGGCAGCGGCCCACGATCCCGTAAAAGTGTCAGGCGCGCGCAGGCCTTTCTGCAGGATGCGAAATGCCGAGGCCATTTGCTGGCGCGCGTATTTCTCCTTGCGGCCCGCATAAATCAATGTGGCCAGCGACCGCAGCACCTTCATCGAACCTTTGTCTTTGCCGAAATTCGATTCCATGCCCCAGATGCCGAGCAGGATATGACGGTCAACGCCGTATTTCTTCTCGATAGCCGCCAGTAATGTCGCATCACCGGTTTTTGCGGACTTGCCGCTCTCCAGCCTGATCGGTGTCACAGCCTTGGCCAGGTAGGCGGACGTCGTCGAGGTGAACTCGGGCTGCTTTGCCGCCAGTTGCAGCACAACTGGATCCGGCTCTGTGATCCCGGCGAAAGCCTGCTCGAACAGAATGCGCGATACCCCTTGCGCCTTGAGGTTCGGCCAAAGCCCCTCGATGAACCGTTCAAATTTCGCGTCGGCAAATGCAGGTGTGGGAACCGTTGCCAAAACCACTGCCACAATCAATAGGAACCGAAATTGCATGCCGTACTCCTCAAGCCCAAGCTTTAGCAGCCTTGCAGCATGATTCACAATTGCGGCGAGTTTGGGAGGTGCGTTTTCTAGGAGTTCCGCTTCATTAAATGTTTTTCCCAGTCCATCGCCGATTGTACGATGGTGTCAAGGTTGGCGTGTTTCGGCACCCATCCCAAAATGTCCCTCACCCGATCTGCCCCGGCCACAATCCCGGCTGGATCGCCGACGCGGCGCGGCGCCATTCTCACATTGATTTTTGCGCCGTGAACTTTCTCCACCGACTTTATGACGTCCAAGACGGAATAGCCTTTGCTGTAACCGCAATTGAAGATGCCGCTTTCGCCGCCGCGCTTCAGATGCGCCAGCGCGTCCATATGCGCGGCGATGAGGTCACTCACGTGAATGTAGTCCCTGACACACGTGCCATCGGGCGTATCGTAGTCGTCGCCAAAAATGTCCATGTGTGCCCGTTGGCCCAACGCCGTCTGTGCTGCCACCTTGATCAAATGCGTAGCACGCGGTGTGGATTGACCGGAACGGCCTTTGGGGTCAGCCCCCGCCACGTTAAAATACCGCAGCACGACATAATTCAATCCGTGGGCAACACGCGTGTCGCGCAACATCAATTCTGTCATCAGCTTGGAGGTGCCGTAGGGCGATATCGGTGCGGGTGTTTCGGATTCGAAGACCGGCAAAGTCAGCGGATTGCCATAGACGGCAGCTGTCGAAGAAAAAATGAAGTTGCTGACCTTGTTGGCCACTGCCGCTGCCATCAAGGCACGGGATTTCACGGTGTTGTTCAGGTAGTATCCCAGCGGGTCGGTGACTGAATCCGGCACAACAATCGATCCGGCGAAATGTACAATCGCATCGACATGATGCGACCTGACAATCCGTCCCACCAGGTCTTCATCGCCAATGTCGCCCTCGACCAGCGTTGCCGCAGGTGCAACCGCCCACTGAAAGCCGGTCGACAGATTGTCCAGGACAACCACGCGTTCACCAGCATCCGCCAGCGCCAAAACCATGTGGCTGCCGATATAACCGGCTCCACCCGTTACCAATACTGTCATCCCACCCTGCCTTAACCTTCTTGCAAGTTTAGCGCTGCCATATGCCATTTGAAATTAGAAATTGAGTTGAATGTCAAGTAATTGACAGCCAGGTTAATCGAAAGTCAAAAAAATGACTCGCCCCATCAAGACTGCTGTTTTCCCCGTTGCCGGCCTCGGCACCAGATTCCTGCCAGCGACCAAGGCCATGCCCAAGGAAATGCTGACTGTTGTTGACCGCCCCTTGATCCAGATCGTTGTTGATGAAGCCCGCGAAGCTGGCATTGATCATCTCGTTTTTGTCACCGGCCGCAACAAGGGTGTCATCGAAGACCATTTCGACAAGCAGTATGAACTCGAGTCAACGTTGCGCAAGCGTGGCAAGTCTGCCGAACTTGATTTTCTGGAACAGGACCTGCCGGGGGCGGGGCAAACCAGTTTCACGCGCCAGCAGGAGCCCTTGGGCCTTGGGCACGCCGTGTGGTGTGCTCGCCATCTGGTGGGCCATGAACCCTTCGCCGTCATCCTTCCCGACATGATCATGAAAGCCATCCCCGGATGCCTCGCACAAATGGTCGAAGTATACGACAAGCGCGGTGGCGGCAATGTCATCGCGGTAGAGGAAGCGCCGTGGGAAAGCGTGCATCGCTACGGTGTTGTTGGCGCAAAAAACTGGCAGAAGAACAATTTCGAGATCGACGCCATGGTGGAAAAACCCAAACGCGAGGATGCGCCATCGAACCTGATCATCTCCGGCCGCTATATCCTGCAGCCGGAGATTTTCGATGAGATCGAACACCAGCAGCCCGGGGCCGGTGGTGAAATACAGATCACAGATGCGATGAAGCGACTGATGGCAAAACAACCGTTCTACGGGGTGAAATTTGAAGGCAAGACGTATGACTGCGGCGACAAGGTCGGGTTCCTCGCGGCCAATGTTGCCTATGGCCTTGATCGCGACGACCTCGGTGCTGCATTCCGCGAAGAACTGGAAAAAATCGTGGCTGCCAATGGTGGCAACATTTCCTGGTCGTGACAACCAGAGCGAAATGCCGCTTCATGGAATCGGCATTTCGCTCTGGTTCATTGGTTTGGCGCGGCATTTTCGCAGAAAACCGGTTCCACTTTTTTGCATGCCGCTCTATCTGTTGAGAATGATACTGGCGATCAGGCGGTGTTCTTCGATGCCGTCGCCTGCCAATGCAAACTCGTTTTCGTAGCGCAATGACCAACCGAAGTAAGGATTGTGCTGCCACGCCACTCCGAGGTCCGACGCCAGTGTGACGTCAGTACCGGTTTCACTGTCCTCCATGTCGATGTCTGCGCCACCGAACAGAGTGACATGATCTGAGATGGCGTGGCTGACTTCCAGTGCTGCTGTCCATTGCCGTCGCACTGAAGTGGCTGTATCCGGCAGGGCCAAAGTTGATGCGAATTCCACAGTGGTAAAATCGGTCGGCGTCCAGGCGACAGCGCTTTCCAAACCGACGGCCCCGATTGTTCCACCGCCACTTTCGCGCAGTTCATAAACCAAACTTGCTTCGCCCGTCAAAAACGGTGCGTTGTCAAAGGCAAATCCGGCGGCAAGCGACCCCCCATGCGACGTTCCGCCATTGTCACCAAAGCGCGGTGCATAGGTGAGGGCGGCAAATGGCCGCAAAATCGCGTTGCTGTTCATGGTGCCGCGCAAGGCAATATTCGCTTCGGTCGAATCGGTGGTCCCACCTTCGGTTCGTGTGGCACCCACTTGCAACCGGCTGGTGATGCCGCCGAAATCATGGGTGATGGCAGCGCTGCTGTCAAAAGTGTGTTCCAAGTCCCCGCCGTCATCCGAAGTGGCACTGTAGCCCACATCGAGATCAGCCGTCGTCGTTCGCCGGATGTCGAGACGGAAACCGGATTGCAGTGCTGCGGCAGTTACAGCCACATCGTCTTGTTGGAAAAAATACTCGCCCTGGATGGACCCAGACGCCACCCATTCATGCCGCGCCCAGTTTGATTGCAAGCGCAAAGATGGTGCCAGCAAAAGACCGGCGTCAACTCCCGTTCCACCTGAAGCCCTGTCGCCATTGCTGGACACAAAGGCACCGATCTCGACACTGGAAAAAAGGCGCAAGACCGGAGGCCCAATGCCCAGCCGGTCATCAGACGCGGCCCTGGTCCGGCGAATGGGAGCCTCGATGGCAGGCAAGGGTGTTTGTGTGGTCAAGGGTCCAGCGACAGCATCCGGCGGCACATCGCCAAGTGCCGGACGCAAGCCTTCTTCACTTTCTTGAGACCATGCAGCAGCAGCTGTGCACAACAGCACGGCAAAACCCGCCACCAACCCGACGCGACCCATACAGACAGACTCCGTTAACCATGAGCCTATCGCTTCATGGTTAACGCTGCGTTGCGGGCCAGAGCCAAGCACGATATGGCTGCATCATGAGCACCGATTCTCCGATAAATGCGGCTTGGGTGGCTTCCGCCCGCCGTGCCTTGGCAACAGAAGCCGATGGCCTTGCCCAATTGCTGAAAGCCATCGACGAAACCCTGGCCGCACCCTTCAGCAAGGCCGTTGACCTGATCGCGAAGGCCCCGGGTCGCATCATCGTCTCCGGCATTGGCAAGAGTGGCCATATTGGACGCAAGATTGCATCGACCCTGGCCTCGACCGGAACACCCGCCATGTTTGTGCACCCGGCTGAGGCAAGCCACGGCGACCTCGGCATGATCACCGCGCAGGACGTGATCATCATGCTGTCCAACTCCGGGGAAAGTGCGGAGCTGCGCGACATGCTGGCTTACTCGCGCCGCTTCGCTGTTCCGTTGATTGCCATTACCGCCAAATCCGCCAGCGCGCTTGGCGTTACCGCTGATGTCGTGCTGGAACTGCCACCCGCCGCTGAAGCCTGCCCCAACGGTTTGGCACCGACGACATCGACGCTGTTGCAGCTGGCCTTGGGAGACGCATTGGCCATTGCGCTGCTGGAGAGCAAGGGCTTCACCGCGACAGACTTCCGCCAATTTCACCCCGGCGGCAAGCTGGGCGCACAGTTAAAGCATGCCCGGGATGTGATGCACCGCGATGTCTCCCTGCCGCTGGTCGGCGAAGCAACATTGATGAGCGAGGCGCTTGTCGTCATGTCGGCAAAAGGCTTCGGCTGTGTTGGCGTTTTCAACACCAAGGGTCAACTTGCCGGTGTTGTGACCGATGGCGACTTGCGCCGCCACATGAGCAACAACCTGCTGCAACAGGTGATCACTGACATCATGACAGCACAGCCCCGCACCATCGATGCCGATACACTGGCGGGCGAGATCATTGACATCCTGAATACCACCAAGATCACCAGCATCTTTGTGGTTGATGACATGGGCAAGCCCGTTGGCATCATCCACATTCATGATTTGCTGCGGATTGGGGCGGGTTGAGTTTAGTTCACAACGACGAGTGCACCCAGCTTCACGTGGGCATAAAGTTCCGCCACATCGCTGTTCAACATGCGGATACAGCCCGAAGAAGCGGGTCGCCCGATCGACTTTGGCTCATTTGTGCCGTGGATACGGTAGATTGACGACCCGAGATACAAGGCCCGCGCACCCAGCGGATTGTCAGGTCCGCCTGCCATGAACTCGGGCAGTTCCGGCTTGCGCTTGCGCATTTCCTCGGGTGGACGCCAATCGGGCCATTTGGATTTTGACGATATTTGGTGTTGGCCTTTCCATTCAAAACCCTTTTTGGCCGTGGCCACGCGGTATTGAACGGCGGAGGTGCCGCCGAGAACGAGATAAAGCATGTTGGATTTGGTCTGCACCAGCACAGTGCCGGGTTTGTAGGTACTGGCGAAACGCACAATCTTGCCGCGCTTGAAGGCGGGTGCTGGGGCTGAAATCTTCATGGTGGCAAGCGAAGGCAGATATCCATACAGGGCGTTGGCATTTGAATCCTTTACCCCGGCACCAGACAACAGCAGAATGGCGGCCAAACCAGAGGCTCGCAGAAATCTTGAAACCGTCCTGTAACCACGTTGAAACACCATGTTTGCTCCCGTTGGCACCATGGAAGGTGTGGAGCAATTTTGGTGCCACAGGGCGGGATTGGCGGTTGCGAGAGTGTTGGGCATGGCGATTACCGTGACGTTGTGTTGTCCGATACTGACGCAATCGCATGCCGGTTAAATCCCCTTTTAAGGGGAGCATCGCCATTAAATGCGGTTTGATTTTGGACGGAACCAATACTGTACCGTCATCCCCGCGAAGGCGCACTGCTGTCCGGTTAACTTCCGAAACTCAAAAACGCTGTCATCCGCGCACTTGTTGCGCGGACCCATTGCTCCGCTGGCGAATTGCTTGTTTGCGCGCGAAGCGCGCGTTTCAAGAGCGGTCTCAGCCAATCGCGCCATGCGGCGCTGGCGCAAGCATCTCTCGTGACAAGCCATGGTTCCGCGCAACAAGTGCGCGGATGACAGCGTTTTGAGTTTCGGAAGTTAACCGGACAGCAGTGCCGCCTCCGCCGGGATGACAGTTCTTTGGATGAGCTGATTGCCTGTCACCAAACATCGCACTTTCCACCACCGTCACGGCGTTTTCTCCCTGCATGTGGAATCATATTTCGCCTGCGACGCAACTGCAATCCAGGCATCAGCGGGTGTGCCAGCTGCGTCGACCAGCCAATATTCAAAGCAGTTGCTGCTGGTCAGGCGCATTTTGTAGCAGCCTCCGGGGGAGCCTTCGTAGTGGGTGCAGAACTGGTTGCCTTTGAGTGTCCATGTCCCACGCAGGCTGCTCGTTTCATCCCGGTATTCAATCGTGCCGACACCGCGATAGGTTTCGGTGAACGTCGCCCCATTGCGATACTGGCCAACCACGTCCCGGCCCACCAACATATAGGTGATGTCGGCGGCATTGAGCCAGCGCCCGGTTTCTGCGGCCGTTGGTGACGCCAGCAGCACCAAGGCGAAGAGACTACGCTTCAACAATTTTCCACTCATGCTCAAGCAAGGCCGACTTTTCAAACATTTTTGACGCCGAACAATATTTTTCGGACGACAGCTTGATGGCGCGTTCGACGGCGGCGGGTTTCAGATTGTGCCCCGTCAAGGTGTACAGGAGCTTCACCTTGGTGAAGACCTTGGGGTCTTCAGTCGCGCGTTCGGCTTCCAACGCCACTTCGCATCCGGTGATTTTTTCGCGGGATTTTTCCAGGATCATGACAACATCAAACGCCGTGCACCCACCCAGGCCCAGCAACATCATTTCCATAGGGCGGACACCGATGTTGCGGCCACCTGCTTCCGGTGCCCCATCCATCACCACGCCATGGCCGGAGCCACTTTCGCCCAGAAAGGCGCGGCCATTGATCCATGTGATTTTTGCTTTCATTGCGACAGTGCTGCCTTGCTGACGTGATGGGTGAACTGATTTTTAGCGGAATACACCGTGTTTTCAAGGGCCTTGGCAGCATTACTCTGCCGGTGAATGCGCCACATGAACCAACACTTCAAGTTCGCCGGCGTGGTCGAAATCGAGGATGAGGGGAAATGCATCGCCGACAACAAAGGGCTGGCGCAAGCCAATCAACCGCAGGTGATGGGATGTGGGCCGCATGGGAAAAGGCTTGCCCGGAGCCAGGTCAAAACCCTGCAAGGGGGGTTGATCGTAGCGGTTGTTTTCGCGCAATTCGATGATGGCAGCAACGGCCGAACGCGCCGCAACCAACCTGTCAGCCATTTCGCCCCGGTTCAGAAGCGGGAAAAAGACCTGGCCGTCACTGATGGTCGCAGGCAGCGCCCAGGCATGTCCGATGAAAATCTGGCCAGCCTTGTAGGAATGGGCTGTAGCTGGTGTTGTTGCCAAAACCAGGGCGAGAAAGGCTCTCCGTTTCATCCGCCAAAGTTAGCCGCTGACGCATGGCAACGCGCGTGTTATTGTGACGCACGTTTTGGTGTTCCATGGCTACAGTGCATTTCACTTCCAATTTGCGGCGGCACGTGGATTGTCCCACGGTTGTGGCCGGCGGCCACACGGTGAGCGCGGTGCTGGTCGGTGCATTTGCAGCCAACCCGCGCCTTGCAACCTATGTACTCGACGACCAGGGACAGTTGCGCAAGCACATGAGCATTCTGGTGGATGGGAAAGCCATAGCCGACAGGGCCACACAAACCGACCCCGTTGCCACGCATAGCGAAATCTGGGTGATGCAAGCTTTGTCAGGAGGATGAGATGGTCCAAACAGTGATGGTTTCAACACGCAAGGGATTGTTTGAAGTGGGGAAGTCCCGCAGCGGCTGGGCAGTGAAAGATGTGAACTTTCTCGGAGACAATGTCACGCTCACATTGCGTGACCCCCGTGATGGAACAGACTACGCCGCCCTCAATCACGGCCACTTTGGCATCAAGCTGCACCGGCGTGACAAGGGCAAATCGAAGTGGGTGGAAATTGCCACCCCCAGGTACCCCGAAAAACCGGAAGGACTGGTGGACCTCGATGGCTGGGGAAAACCGGTCAACTGGTCGACACAAATGATCTGGGCGCTGGAAACCGGCGGCCCCAAAGAAATGGGTGTGTTGTGGGCCGGTACCATGCCGGGTGGCCTTTTCCGTTCCAGCGACCGCGGCAAAACCTGGCACCTGATGGAAACACTGTGGCACCATCCAGACCGCAACAAGTGGTTGGGCGGGGGTGCGGATATTCCCGGCATCCATTCGATTTGCGTGGACCCGCGCGATGCAAAAACGGTGCGGGTGGCGGTGTCTTGCGGTGGCGTTTGGGTGACCAAAGATGCCGGAAAATCATGGGCACAGTCGGCGCATGGCATGAAATTTGACCAAGGCCCGCCCGAACAGGCAGGTAACCCCGATGCGCAAGACCCGCACATGATGGTGCAATGCCCTTCTGATCCGGAAAAATTCTGGGTTCAACACCATTGCGGAATTTTCAAATCCGTCAATGATGCAAAGAACTGGACCGAGATCAAGGCCAAGCCTTCATCCTTCGGCTTTGGAGTTGTGGTGCATCCCAAGGACCCCGACACCGCCTGGTTTGTACCGGGCATCAAGGATGAAAAGCGGATCACGGTGGGTGGCTCGCTGGTGGTCACACGCACCCGCGATGGCGGGAAAAGTTTCAAAAGCCTGAAAAAGGGGTTGCCGCAAAAACATGCCTATGACCTGGTGTTCCGGCATGCGCTCGCCATTGACCAAACGGGTGACCGGCTGGTGATGGGATCAACCACCGGCAATGTCTGGGTGTCGGAAGACCAGGGCGACAGCTGGCAGGGAATCGATGCCTCGCTGCCACCTGTGTATGCCGTCCGCTTTGCCTGACGGGTCTGGTGAAATTAAGTAAAAGTTTGCAGTACTCCTAAAGCTGGCATTGGGTTGTGCCTGCTAGCCTGACTTCGATCAGTCAGGGGAATGGGTATGTTGAAAACAGTTTTGATGCTGGGTGCGGGGTAGTTTTTATCGCCGGCGGCCCACGCTGTTGTGCTTTTTAGCGACAATTTCAACGCCAATCCCCTCGGCGTCAGTGCCACGCCAGCAGGCTGGAACGTCACCCGTGGTTCGGTTGATGTGGTGCGGCCCTATCCGGTGCAAGGCCGCCAGATTGACATGGACGGCGTATCCCGCGCCCCCGCGGTGATGCAAACCCAAACTGCCTTCCATTTCAAATCGGGGTACATTTACAAGCTTTCATTTGACTACGGCAAACGCTCGCCCAGCCAGCAGTTTCTGCGGTTCGGCGTGGGATCGATCACGGATAACCTGACCGCGAGCGGGCCCATTTTTGCGCAGCTCGTGCGCCATAGTTTCAGTTTTGCCGTGACCTCCGGATTTGACGCCAGCATCCTGTTTTCCGGCGTAAAGGGCCGCAAGGCTGGCATGATGCTGGACAATGTGATGCTCGAAGAAATATCCACCATCCCGCTTCCGCCTGCTGCGATGTTATTGGGCAGCGGGCTCGTCGGACTTGGTGCCTTGAAGCGCCGCCGCACGTCCAAGGCTTAAAGCTGAACAGTCAGCTCCGAACTACACTCAAAAATTGTATTTTAAGACGATTAGGTTTGCCCTCGACGCCTCAGGCGTATGGAAGATTGCAGAGTTTTATCTGTTAAATCATTGTTTTGTATAATTTTAATGGAATTTCCGGGAGACTTTCCAGAACTTCATAGAGCTTTAAGCACATTTAATTAAACACGTAAAAGTTGCATGCAGCTTTGATTGGTGGTAACAGGCTGTTGCGCGACGAACCAAGTTGCGCGGGAACGAGCGCCGATGCACGGCCGTGGTGTTCTGCAGTGTGTGAACCAGTGAGTGGAGTAAAGTAATGATGAAGAAAATATTGTTGGCAGCGGGGGTGCTGCTGGTTGGATCGACGGCGGCCAACGCGGTCATATTGTTCAGTGACAATTTCAATGCCAATCCAGTGGCGAACGCAACCACGCCGGCGGGCTGGGTGCTCAATGTCGGCACTGTCGATGTGACGAATGCCTTCGGCGGGGTCAATGTCGACATGAACGGACAGGCAGCGCTTCCTGCAGCCATTGAAACAGCGTCCAGTTTCAATGTTGTGGCAGGCCAGTCCTACAAGCTCTCATTTGATTTTGGCGTGGTTGGCTCTGGCTTTGAAGTCCTGACCTTTGACTTTGCCGGATATAGTGCTGGTTCAGTCAGCTTCGGACCAAGTGTGGGATTGTCCGCCGCAGCTTTCACCTTTGTTGCCGCCATTTCGGGTCCATCGGTGTTGTCCTTCAGTGGTTTGCCAGGCACAGGTTCAGGCATGATCCTGGACAATGTGCTGCTTGAATCGCTCGCACCGGTATCGCCCGTGCCAATTCCGCCAGCAGCGTTGTTGCTGGGATCGGGCCTCATCGGCCTCGGTGCCCTTGGCCGCAAGCGCAAGAATTAGAGTTTGTTCATAGATTGATCACGGCGGTCCCCTGGGGCCGCCGTTTTTGTATCGAATGGCATGATGTCAGTTACGTCAGTCCTGATCCATTGCTGTAAGCGCCCAAAAACATCAGTGCGCCAAATGCGGCAATCACGGCACCACCGGCAAACTTCAGGATGTTCACAATTTTTTCCAAGCGCAGGTCATCCGCACCGGAGAATCGCAGTGCCAAAGTTTTGGCGTAAACGGACAGCATGGCAATGGCAGCGATGGTGAGGAAAACGCCAAATCCCATGACAAGGGCTGACAGCACGCCAGCCCAATAAATACCCGCAGACCAGGCAAACACCAGCATCAGGATGGCACCCGTGCAGGGCCTGATGCCAACGGCGAAAGCCAGTGACAGCATCTGCAAAAAACTGACATCTCCGCGCACTTGGGATGGTGACGGCACATGCGCGTGGCCGCAGGATGCATCATGCACGTGGTCGTGGTGATGGTGGCCATCCGCATGAAGGTGGCCGGTGCGTGCGTGTCCACGGCGAAACACGGACCACATCAGATACACACCAATGCCCGCAATCATCGCGAAACTGACAGCATCAAGCACACCGGCCGATTTTTTGGCCAGGGCCGTTGCATTGCTGAAGAACAGCATCAACACACTGACAATCAATATTGCCGTGAGCGCCTGTATCAATGCGCTCATGAAGGCAATGAAAATGCCACGCCGCAAATCGCTTTTGTTGGCCAGAATCCAGGTGGATACAACGGCCTTGCCGTGCCCCGGCCCCGCGGCGTGGAACACCCCATAGGCAAAACTGACCAATACAAGTGTCCACGCTGCCGATGCGGGCGAAGATGACTTGATCCGGCGCAGCGACGTTGACAACGAGCCATAAAATTCACGCTGCTTTTCTGAGACCCAGAGCACTGGGTCTTCCAGAAATGGAACGACCGGCTGGTTGCGTGGTTGCACCAGCAAACGGCGCTTGTCGAAGGTCTCGGGGGGATTTGCGTTTTGGGCCGATGCAACAGGTGAAAACAACACCACCAACACCAGCATAACCTGAATCAGGATCCGCATGTCACCGTCACGGGTTGGGCGAACATCGCGCCAAATTCTTCTTGCGTGTCAGGTTTCCAGTCCTTGTCCTTGGTCGACAACATCTCGCGGGTTTGGTCGAGTTCCGCATCCGACTTCAACGGTTGCAGGTCAATGGCGCACGTAGCAGGCAAAACGCCATCCACGCCAACTGTGGCATCCTCGGCATAGTCAAAGGCAATGAAAAATTCCGGGTCATAGACTTTCACCATAAACTTCCCCGACTTGGGATCAGCGGGTTGGCGCAAGGGCACGCGAAAATACAGCGTCAGTTTGCCATTGGCGAATATCTGGCCAAACTTTGTGACATCGGCAATGGGCAAACGTTCCCCTTTCAAGCGCATGACGGTGAAGTACTCAAACTCTTTCAGGGAAGCGATGTTCTCATTGGTCAGGGGCTGCAATTCAGTGCTGCTATAGGTGCCGTCGCCATCGAGGTCCAAGCCTTCAATCGCTGTCTGGGCGTAGGCATCGTCAAAGGTCCACTCGACATCAAAACCTTCGATCAGGCCCTGGGAGTTCATGACGACACTCGACTGCATGTCCACAATAACGTGCGGATGCGCCCCGGCAGGTGTGACAATGGCCGGGGTGGCAAGGGCCAAAAGGGCAAGGGCGGCAGCGCGGAACATGGCTCACCCTATGCCATGATTTGGGCTGGAAAGTGAAGAGCGGCAAAAAGATTGAATGGTGCTCACTTACTTCTCTGTGATATTGTGTCATTTGATGTTGACAGCGAGACGTGGCAATCCGGTGCCATGGCCCTCGACATTTCCTTTGGTGCTGCCGCCATTGCCGGTATGATCAGTTTTCTCAGCCCATGCGTTTTGCCGCTGGTGCCGCCTTATCTCGTCTTCGTCAGTGGTGTTTCGCTGGATGAATTGAAATCCGGACACTCAAGGTCACGCGTGCTGCTCACCGCACTGGCATTTGTCCTTGGTTTCACCACCGTATTTGTACTGTTGGGCGCAACGGCGTCTTATGCCGGACAGGTGCTGCGTTCGCAGTTGCCGCTGCTGGCAAACCTGGCGGGCATTTTCATCATCATCATGGGCCTGCATTTTTTGGGCGTGTTCCGCATCGGATTTCTCAACCGTGAAGCACGCTATCACCAGGAAAGCCGGCCTGTTGGATTGCTCGGTGCCTATGGCGTAGGGTTGGCATTTGCCTTTGGCTGGACGCCTTGTATCGGGCCAGTGCTGGGGGCCATTCTGTCTGTGGCCGCAGTTGACCAGAACGTGGGCCAGGGCATGGCCTTGCTGGCGGTGTATTCGTTGGGACTTGGCATTCCATTCTTGCTGGCAGCATGGTTTGTGGGTGCGTTCATGGGTTTTTTCAGCCGCTTCAAAAAGCATCTTCGGACCGTGGAACGCATCATGGGCGGGTTGCTGGTGCTGACCGGGATCGCGTTTCTCACCGGCCACATGCAGGGGTTTTCATATTGGTTGCTGGAGACATTTCCGGCCCTCGGTACGATTGGCTGACGCAGGCTTGAGTTTCAACGCGGTTGCGCTACTCTTTCGGTCGGCGGGATGGATTGAATGACAATTGCGGCACAGGATAAACTTGAAGGCGTGCAGGCCGTCGTGTTCGACGCCTATGGCACGTTGTTCAATGTTGCATCACCTGTCGAAAAGCTGGCCTCGGAAATTGGCGACAAGGCAACCGAGCTCGGGCGGCTGTGGCGGCAAAAGCAGCTGGAATACACCTGGCTGCGCAGCCTGATGGGTGTGCACGCGGATTTCTGGCATGTGACGCGTGATGCGCTCGACTATGTATTGGCCGAGCTGGACATAAATGACCCCGGCCTCGCCGACGAGCTGATGACACTGTATCTCAAGCTCGATGCGTACGACGACGTGGCAACGAGTTTGGCGGCAGTGAAAGCCAGAGGCAAACGGCTGGCCATTCTCTCCAATGGCAGTCCGTCAATGTTGGAAGCCATTGTGCGGCATGCGGGGCTGGACACGAGTTTTGAACATGTGATTTCAGTGGAAGATGTGGGCGTATACAAGCCCAGCCGCCGCGTCTACCGGTTGGCCATGCAGAAATTCCATTTGCAGGATGCGCCGTCTGTGTGTTTCGTTTCAGCCAACACCTGGGATGCACAGGCGGCGGCCGCGTTTGGATTTCAAGTGGTGCGCATTGCACGGAAAGCCGTGCGCGACGACAACCTGCCGGGAAAACCCGCGCGAATGATCAGTACACTGAAGGAATTGCCGGACTTGGTATAGGTTTCAGGCGATGTGCCTGGTGAAATGCGGCTGCCGCTCGCGCCGCGCATAGGCGCGCACAGCATCGCCAAACGCGTGGAACAGTTTCACTGAATCCGGATTGCTGGCAGCCTTGTATTCAGGATGCCACTGCGTACCGAAAGCAAATGACTTGGCACCTTTCACCGAAACCGCTTCGATGATGCCGTCAGGAGCCGTCGCTTCGATGGTGAGGCCCGGCGCAATATTGCTGATGCCTTGGCGGTGAATGGTGTTCACCATGGTTTCGGTGCGCCCAAGGGTGTGATGCAGGAAACCGCCCTTGGTGATGGCAATGGCATGGCGCGGCGCATAGCGAACATTGGTGTCATCGGATTTGGGGGCGCGGTGGTCGAGCCTGCCGTCAACGCGCTGCAGTTCCGTCTCCAGCGTTCCGCCCATCACCACATTGAGCTCTTGAAACCCACGGCAAATGCAGAACAACGGCATGCCGCGGTCAATCACGGCGCGGATGAGTTTCAGGGTTGTTGCGTCACGGCGGTGATCGTAGGGCTCATGGTCGGCCGTTTCACCTTCGCCATAGTGCGGCGGGTGAACGTTTGAGACCGCACCTGTCATCAGCACGCCATCGACACGGTCCAGCAGCTGTTCGATATCGTCCATGTCGAACATGGACGGGAACATCACCGGCAGGACGTTGGACACGTCCGCAAGGGCCCGGGCATATTTGTCGCCCAGCGAATGGAAAAGAAAACCGTCTTTTTCGTAAGTGTCAGCCGGCAGGCCGACGATGGGTTTGGGACTGGTCATCATGTGCTTCTGGTTAAAACGCCTATAGAACGTAACGCCAGTTTAGCCCAGGCCCTGCGGCCGCGCCAAGCGTTTTGGGAATGGCCCTATGCAGCAACCCCGCTCTGCAACTTGCCCGATTCAGCGTCGGTTTTGGGCCAACGCATGCGCGATCCAGGCAACAAAAAGCGTGCCGTTGTGCCGGCACCGGGCGTGCTGGACATGGTAATCTCGCCGCCATGCAAGCGGGCAACCTTGCGGGCAATCGACAGCCCCAGGCCGATGCCACCGAACCTTCGGGTTGCCCCTTCGTCGGCCTGCACAAAGGGCTCAAAAATGCGTTCGACATCTTCCGACTTGATGCCGATGCCGGAATCCCTGATCGACAGCAGCATTTCGTCACCACCACCGCGATCAAGCTCGACATTGACGACGCCGCCGGGAGGTGAAAACTTGATGGCATTGGTCAACAGGTTGAGGATCACCTGGCGCAATCGTGTGAGATCGCCACGGATGTAAACGTTGTCGGTGACGTGCGCCACGATGGACACGCCCGCCTTTTCCGCCTGCTCGCGGCACATCTTGGCAGAAATCTCGATCAGTTCGGCGGCATCATTGTCCTGGTCCACCAACTGCAAAGTGCCCTTTTCAATGCGCGTGGCATCAAGCAGGTCGTTGATCAGGCTCTGCAGGTGGCCGGCACTTTCCAATATGGTGCGCAGGTAGTCGTTTCTGGATTTGGCCGGCAAAGTGTCGGATTGGGCCGAGACGAGCAATTCCGCAAACCCGACAATTGCGTTGATCGGGGTTCTGATTTCATGGCTGATGATGGCGAGAAACTGGGTCTTTGCCGCACTGGCCCGCTCGGCTGTTTCACGGGCGTTCTGCACCGACATTTCGGACGACCATTTTTCCGAGATGTCGCGGCCGACACCCCGATAGCCTGAAAACTTTCCATCATCGCCAAACAACGGGCGCGCGGTCATTTGCCAATGGCGGGATTCTCCGGCGATTTCGAGGGTCAGCAACTGGGCCGGAATGTCAAGTTGCCGGGCAATCGCTGATTCAAAGTCCATCCAGCCGATGTGTTCGATGCTGGGTGACACCATCTCGCGGTACGATTTGCCGATCAATTGGTTGTCGGGCCGCTCCATGATGGCCGCCAGGCGGGGTGAAAAATAACTCAGTTTGCCGTCGACGTCCGTTTCCCACAACCAGTCGCTGGTGCCGCGCTCAAAATCGTTGAGCAGCAGGGCAATCACCTGTTTTTGGCGCGCGTTTTCCATCTCCGCCCTGGTCCGGCGCAGGAATTCCCAGTGCATCGTGATCACAATGCCGACCAGCACAAGCCCGTAGATGGCACAAAGTATGGACGGAATGATGTTGGCGTCCGAGATGTGCATGTAAATCGCCCGGCTCGCCGAGCCCACCATGATACACGACAAGACGATGGCACCGATGGGCACGCGGGCCAGGGCCAGCGCACCAACACCCGCAACGGCCAATGAAACGCCAATGATCACAGTCTGGCTGGAGTGGTTGACCACCGGCAGGAACAGCGCCAGCGGAACGGCCCAGGCGATGCCTTCAATCAGTCCGGCGACTTCCAGCAACCGGATATGGGACAGGGGATTGGCCACGATGGTGCGCGAGTTGCGCCACAGGACATAGGCGAACATCATGATCGGCAAGGCGGCCAGAACTTGCCAGACGACAAGTTCCATGCGCGGTACCATGCCGCCAGCAGATGACCCGACGGTGATCGCCGAGCAGATCAGGAACAGGATATGCAATGGCAGGGCATGAATGCACTGCAGCAACTGGTGGGCGATTATCTCGCGCGATTCAGAGGCCAGTTCAGACTTTTTGGCCAAGAGGTTGTTGGTCAGATCAACGCGCAGTGCCGCGTTGGGGCCCAGACCTTCATAGTCTGCCAACCCTACCGCCAAAGCCCGATTCTCGTCCTTGCGCTTGCCTGCCACCACACCACACGTCGAATCATGTATAAATCAAAATACTTCCTTGCCACCTTAGACTGTGGTTTGTGGACAAATCCTTACCAGAAAAACCAACGTTTAACACGACATGACTGCACAAACGCCCTTCCCCCCGTTGCCGCCGGGACACCCGCCGGTACAGCGTCGGAAAACGGGGATTTTATTGATCAATTTGGGCACACCCGAGGGTACGTCCTATTGGCCGATGCGGGCCTACCTCAAGGAATTCCTGTCGGATCGGCGCGTCATTGAAGTCAACCCAGCGCTGTGGTGGTTCATTCTCCATGGGGTGATCCTCATGTTTCGTCCCAGCAAGAGCGGCCATGCCTACGCCAGCATCTGGAACCAGGAACGCAACGAATCCCCCCTCAAGACATTCACCCGCGCACAAGCCGAAAAACTCGCGGGTTTGGCACCCGGTGACATCATCGTCGATTGGGCCATGCGCTATGGCAAGCCTGCCATTGCCGAGCGATTGAACACCCTTCGGGATGCCGGCTGCGACCGCATCCTGCTTTTTACCCTGTATCCGCAATACAGTGCCGCAACCACAGCGACAGCTCTCGACAAGGCCTATCTGGCCCTGAAGGACATGCGCTGGCAGCCGGCCATTCGCACCGTCCCGCCCTATTTCGACAATCCGGACTACATCGATGCCATTGCCGACAGTTTGAAATCCTGTTTGGCCAACCTTGCCTGGAAACCCGACCGCATCCTTGTGGCATTTCACGGTCTACCGCGCGAATATCTGGACAAGGGCGATCCCTACCACTGTCATTGCCAGAAGACAGCGCGTCTCCTGCGCGAGAAAATGGGGTCGGGTGCGCACGACATGCAACTGGTGTTCCAGTCGCGCTTTGGCCGCGCCGAATGGTTGCGGCCCTATGCCATGGATGTCGTGGAAGAACTGCCGCAGCAGGGGGTCAAAAACCTGCTGATGATTTCACCTGGGTTTGCCTCGGATTGCGTCGAAACCCTCGAGGAACTGGCCATCGGCCTGAGGGAGACATTTACCAAAAATGGCGGCAAAAATTTTGCCGTGGTGCCTTGTCTGAACGACAGTGCCGGGAGCGTCAGACTGTTGACCAGGCTGGCCGGAAACGAACTCAAGGGCTGGGTGCCGGATTTTCCGATTTCCCTTTGATCGCACCGCAACCATCATTAAATACCTCTTGGGCACTTTGACCCTGTGGCTGAGGAGACCTCCCATGTTTGAAGGCGCAAGCATTTTCGTTGTCTTTTTGCTGCTGGTTGTGGTGTTTTACCTGCTGCGTGCCATTCGCATGGTGCCGCAAGGCTATCACTACACAGTGGAGCGTTTCGGCCGTTTTGTGCGCACGCTGGAACCTGGTCTGGGCCTGATTGTGCCGTTCATCGACCGGGTGGGGCACAAGGTCAACATGATGGAACGGGTGCTGCCCGTGCCGTCGCAAGAGGTCATCACGCGCGACAACGCCATGGTGACGGTGGATGGTGTCGCCTTCTTTCAGGTTCTGGATGCAGCCAAGGGGTCTTACGAGATCACCGATCTTGAGAACGCCATCATGAACATGACAATGACCAATATCCGCAACGTCATGGGGTCGATGGAACTCGATCACCTGCTGTCGCAGCGCGATGAAATCAACAAGCGCCTGATGAGTGTTGTGGACCAGGCCACACAAGGCTGGGGTGTCAAGATGACCCGCATCGAAATCAAGGACATCAACCCGCCAAAGGATCTGGTGGACTCAATGGCCCGCCAGATGAAAGCGGAGCGCGACAAGCGTGCCAATATTCTGGAAGCCGAGGGCTTCCGGGGTGCCGCGATCCTGAAGGCCGAAGGCGAAAAGCAATCCGTCATGCTCGCCGCCGAGGGCCGCAAAGAGGCGGCCTTCCGCGATGCCGAGGCGCGTGAACGGGCTGCCGAGGCCGAAGCGTTGGCAACCCAGGTTGTCAGTGATGCCATCGCGTCTGGCAGCGTGCAGGCCATCAACTACTTTGTCGCCAACAATTACATGAAGGCATTGGAGGCGATTGCCGCTTCGCCCAACCAGAAAATCCTGATGATACCGCTGGACGCCAGCTCCATGCTCGGTTCCATCGGCGGCATTGCCGAGATTGCACGCGAGGCCTTTGGCAATCCGCCACCACCTGCGGCACCAAGGCCACGGGCGGGTTCCGTGCCACCGGTGACACGGGGTTGACAACGCATTGGTAGCAGCAAGAAAGCAAGGTTCAGTGTCATGAATGCATTCATCCCGTCTGTCGGCCTGTGGTTCTGGTTCATTCTTGCCGTCATCCTGCTGTTTGGTGAGTTGATGATGCCGGGCATCTTCCTGTTGTGGCTGGGTGTAGCGGCGGCACTCACAGGTGTTGTCGATCTCATGATGGATCTCGACTGGCGCGGTGAAATCGTTACGTTTGCCGTCCTCTCGCTGCTGATGGTCGCACTGTCGTGGAAATGGGTAACAGCCCAGTGGCGGCCAAAGAGCGACCAGCCACACCTCAACCAGCGGCATCTGGGTTATGTCGGGTCGACGGTCACATTGGACACACCCATCGAGCGCGGGCGTGGCACAGTGACGATTGATGGCACGATTTGGGATGTTGAGGGCACCGACGCCGGTGTGGGCACGCGGCTGAAAGTGGTGGGTGTGAACGGGATGCGGCTGGTGGTGGGATAAGTCTGTTTATCGCATCGAATGTTCAATTGAAACCGCTCAACCCCCAAACCGTCATTCCCGCGAAGGCGGGAAACCAACTTTGAATTCAGCTGTTTGGGTGAAGTTGGTTCCCCGCTTTCGCGCACTGCTGTCCGGTTAACTTCCGAAACTCAAAAACGCTGTCATCCGCGCGGTTGGCTATTATACCAACGGCCATTTGAACAATCCCATCCCAAGTCCGTCATGGCCCGCTTAAAGCGGGCCATGACGATTCAGTACATGAGTCAGTTCTTCTGGCCGTTGGTATTACCGCCGTCAAAACGCGCACGTCGTGCGCCATCAAGCAATTCGCCAGCGGTACGATGGGCCCTCGGAACAAGTCCGAGGGTGATAGCTGCTGTGTTGGAAAACTTGGGCCTCACCTCGTCGGTTGACGCCGTTACCGCGCCACGAAATACTTTGCGCCGTCTTCGGAGGTGCGCGCCGCTCCGGTGATCACCAGAGTTTCCAGAACCTTGGCCACGCGGGATTTGCGCGCTGCACTGTTGCGGCCATCGAAGGCGGCGGCGATGGTGTCGGGCGAGGCGAGGCCCTCGGACTTCGCCAGCAGTTCGCGCACGCGCCTGATCTGATCATGGGCGTCGCTGGGCCATTTGGGTTTCTTGGCGGCTTCTCCGATGATTTCGAGATCGAGTTCTTCGGTCTTGGTCTTGGGTGCTTTGGCACCCAGCTTGGGAATTTGATACTCAGGCCGAAGCCAGCGGATCACCCCACGCTTTTCCTCCTCGGCGCGTTCATGGTTGAGAGCCACAAGGCGGCGGAGCAAGTCTTCTTCGGCTGCCAGTTGGCTTTCCGATTTGTGGTCGGATGGCACGGTGCCACCCACCTTGCCCACAAGGGCTGGTGCCAGATCGTCCCAACCATAGGCGCTGAGCGTGGCCCGGTCGATGTCGTCATGGATTTCAGCCAGCACGGAAATCAGTCCCGCCTCATGCACATCGCGTTCTGCAGGCGAAAGTGCATCGCCAATGCCGTGTGTCACTTCGCGATAGCGCTCCAGCGCATTGTAAAGCCCAGTCATGGTGAGAAAATCATGGGCGGCAAGGCGCTCCTTGCGGAACGCATCCAGCCGCTCGCCCAATTCACGCAGTCGGACGGACAGGGCTTGGCGGGATGTGAGATCGGGGAAGGGAAAGGGGTCGAACACTTTCGTCTTGTTGTAACGCGGTCGATCTTCAAGTGTTCCACCCGTTGCGAGCATCCACGCAACTTTCATGCGAGACGAAAGCATTGCAAGATGCGAAGCAGACTGCAATCCAATGTTCACCAACATGTTATCCGGCCTGATGCTGGCATCGAGGAATTGGAAGAAGCGGTGCTTGGCTGTTTCGATGGTGGTGATGTAGCGGGGAAGACCAACCAACGCTGGCCGCATGTCCTTGCGCGGTTCGCCAAATATCCACCACTTGTCGCGATAGCTGGCGCGGTTGTTTTGATCCCGCTCAGGTTTCACGTTTTCCAAAACGTGCTGGTAGATTGCGGGATAGGATTTTTGAACTTCCGCGATCTCATGATCAAACAGATCAATGACCATCACATTGCGAGGCCGCTGCGCAATGTCGCGGCCATTGCGATACAGATGAATGATTTTCTCCACACCCGTGATTTTGCCAAGGCCAAGAGTGGCGGCTTGTTGTGGTGTTACGATGAAGCCGGAACCAATTGTTTGCACACCCCGATAAGCCAGCACATCGTTGGCGATGAGAGGCAAAGTCGAACCAACATCCGCACCAATCGTCAAACTGCCGCGAACAGTTCCCCCTGACTTCTCCAACTCCACATTCGGCGTGTCCGTATCCAACCCTTCTTCTGACTTCACCTCCGCCAACACGCCTTGCACTGCGCCCTTCACCGCCACCGTCATGGCAATGCGCACGGCGGCTTTGTCGCTCGCCTTGAGCCAGGGATGATCCGGCACGGCGAAGATCAGCGACAAGGGTTCCTTGCCCTTCATGCGGTGTTCAATGACGCGGCGGGAAAATGTCTGCGTGATGGAATTGGTTGTTATGAAGCCAAACCTCCGCAACGGGTTTTCGTGTTTCGCCGTGCCCTTGCGCAGCAGCATCTCCGCCGCTTGATCCCAGAAGTGCATGACGAAATCGGCCCCACCCGGAATATGGGGCCGCACCTTCCAACAACTCTCTGCATAACCATCGCCCAATTCCTGGCGCATGTCCTTGCCGCCGATAAAGGGCGGATTGCCGACGATGAATTCCACATCCGGCCATTGCGCGGCGCGGGGGTTCACATATTTGTATAACGGCATTTGCGCGTCAGGATCGGGAATTTCCTCACCCGTGATGGGATGGAGTTTTTTGGTCACACCATCCCAACGCGACAGCGGGCGGCCAGCTGCGTCCTTCAACACCTCTTGCTTGTCATATTTCAGGATCGCATCCTGCTGCTTGATGGTGCCATAGGCATGCAGCACGGGTTCGGTGATGGCGGTGAGGCCTGCGGTTTTCAGCTGCCATTTGAGATAACCCAGCCACAACACCAGATCGGCAATGGGCACGGCGCGAGGGTTCAGCTCCAATCCATAAAACTGTCGGGGGCTGACGGTTTCACCATCCAGCGCGAGGCGCGCCTGATCCTCGCCAAAGGCTGACAAGGCTTCCAGCACATCACCTTCCAGCCGCTTCATCAACTCCAGCGAGACATAAAGAAAGTTTCCCGTACCGCAAGCGGGATCGAGCACCCGGGTGGTGCACAGCTTGTGGTGAAAGGTCTTGATGACGGCCAGAGCTTCGTCTGGCTTGCCATTCAGTTGCAAATCGGTGGCGATGTTCTGCGCTTCTTCCCAATCCGCCCGCAAGGGTTCGATGATGGTGGGGATGACGAGACGCTCCACATAGGTGCGCGGCGTGTAATGCGCGCCGAGCTTGGAACGCTCGCGGGGATTCAAGGCGCGTTCCAGCAGCGTGCCGAAGATGGCGGGTTCCACATCATCCCAACCCCGGCCTGCGGCCTTGAACAGTTCGTCGATCTGGTCAGGTTCCAGCGGCAGGGCGCGGCAATCCTTGAACAGGCCGCCGTTGAATTTTTTCAGGGTGGTGTTAATGTGGGGCGCATAGCCGCCATCGTTCATCATCTTCCACAGGCTTTCAAGTGCGGCAACGAAATTCTTCGGCGTTTGTTTCAGTTCCTTGAGCAGGTTTTCAAAACTCTTTTTCGGAATGAGCTGCGCATCCTCCGCAAACATCGTGAACAGACAACGCATGAGGAATTCGGCGACGTCCTTGGCATCGTATTTTTTCTCGAGCGCCGTGGCGATTTTGGCCAGACGTTCCGCAACATCCTTGGTGACCACAGCGGAAATACGCGTCGGGTCCAGGCTCAGGGGATCTGTCCAGATGGCGGCAAGGCGTTTTTGCACCTTGTCATCCGCAAGATCATCCATGGTGAGACGGAAGCCTTGCCGGTCCGGGAAGTGCGCGTAGTTTTTGCCTTGGCCGGAGAAATCCGCGTAGACCTCGATCACATGGCCCACATCGGCGATGAGCAGGAAGGGCGGATAGCCGTGGTCCACGGGTAGCGCTTTGGCGTAACCTTCCGCTTGCTTGTAGGCTTGCCGCATAATTTGATTTGCACCGGTTTCTTTCGGTTTCTGTTTGCCTTTCTTCTCACCCGATAGAAAACTGAGCTGGTTGGTGTTTCCTGATTTCAAAAGTTCATCACGCTGGCGTTGGCGTTTCGGCGATTGTTTGGCTTCGAGGATGAAGTGCCCGCGCTTGTAGCAGTCGATCCAGCCTGGCGTTGAAGTTCCGTCTGGCAGGTTGAATTTGATGCGGCGTTCGTAGACATAGTTGTTGTCGGCGTCGGCGTCCTTGGTGAAGTCGGGACTGGCAAGCCCATAACATTCGCAAAGGCTGGTGATGAATTTCTGGTAGTTTCCGCGCTCCGAGCCGCCGGACGCCTTGGCGTCGGTGATCAGGGAAGTCAGTTTTGACAAGTCGATGTGAAGTGGTGCCGTCATTGATTCCATGACGATACGATAGCTTGAAATTCGCACAAGAGGGGGATTGTCGGGTGTGGCGCGCGGGCCCGGGTTTGGTGCCGTTTCTCCGGCCCACCTCTGTCGAATATAGCGATAGATAGCACACCCACCGTACGGTGTCAAGCATTATTTTCGTATCATAAGAATAAAAACTCCGAGGGAGTGTTGCCACGGCGGGCATTCCCTTCGCGCCGCCGTTGCGATAGAGGGGCGGCAGAGGTTTTCATGGCACTTTCGCCCAATCTGCGCGGCATCATCTGCATGGTGCTGGCGTGCATCGCTTTTGTTTGTTGTGACAGTTTCCTGAAACTGATCTTGCGCGAGGTACCGCCCTTGCAGACGCTGGTGCTGCGCGGGATCTTCGCCACGGTTTCGTGTTTTGTGTTGCTGGCAGCGCTGGGGCAGTTGAAGCACATCGGCAAGGCGTTCGGGTTGTGGACCGTGCTTCGCGCCCTGACAGAAGTGGTTGCGGTTATCGCGTTCATCTTTGCCCTGGCCCGCGTGCCGCTGGCGGACATCACAGCGATCTACCAGATTGCGCCGCTGCTGGTTCTGGCGGGAGCGAGTGTCATTTGGGGTGAGCATGTTGGCTGGCAGCGCTGGCTGCTGATCGCGCTGGGGTTTGCCGGTGCGTTGCTGGTGGCGCAACCGGGTGCGGATGGTGCGTCACCGTTTGCGCTTCTCGGGTTGATCACGGCGGGCGCTTCAGCGGCACGTGACTTGCTGTCGCGCCATGTTCCAGATGATGTGCCGGGGCCGGTGATCACGCTGACTGTGGTGGTGCTGGTTCTGCTTTCTGCCGGCATTGCGTCGGCGATTTTTGAAACCTGGCAGCCGGTGCGACCGCAGCTATGGCTCTATGCTTTTGCCGCCGGCTGTTTCGTTATGCTGGCGCACCTGTTTGTGTTCCTGTCGTTCCGGCATGCCAGTGCGCGTTCGGTTGCGCCGTTCTATTATGGCTTGACGTTTTTTGCGATGATTTCGGGTACAGTGTTTTTCAATGAGTTTCCCAATGCACTGGCGGTTGCGGGCATGGCGATGATTGTCAGTTGTGGCCTTGGTGTGCTGTGGCTGGAAGGAAAGGACAAGCAAGGATGAATTTTGGATCGGACAATGTGTATGGCGTGCATCCCAAAATCATGGACGCGATAGTTGAGTCGAACCAGCGGCTTACGGATGTTTCCTATTGTCATGATGAAGGTTCGGCAGACGTTGAGCGCGCGCTGTCGCGGGTTTTTGGCAAAGACGTCAAAGCGTTTCTGGTGATGAATGGCACGGGTGCGAATTCGCTGGCGCTGTCGGCGATCGTGCCGCCATACGGTGGTGTGCTGTGCCATGAGGGTGCGCATATCAACACGGACGAGTGCAATGCGCCGGAACTTTTCACCGGTGGCGCGAAGCTGATCACGTTGCCAGGCGACGGCAACAAGATCACCGTTGAGACGATCGAAAACAAGCTCGCCCATTTTGTGCACGGTGAACACGGGGCGAAGCCAACTGCGATTTCGATTTCCAATGTGACGGAGTTGGGAACGGTCTATTCGGTTCGGGAGATTTCAGCACTGGGCGCGGTGGCGCACCAACACGGAATGCGGCTGCACGTGGATGGTGCGCGATTTGCAAATGCACTGGTAGCACTTGGATGCACGCCAGCGGAGATGACGTGGAAGGCCGGTGTCGATGTGCTGTCCTTTGGTGGCACCAAGAATGGCGGCATGATCATCGAAGTGGTGGTGTTTTTTGATGCGGCACTGGCCGACGACTTCCTCTATCGCCGCAAGCGGGCCGGGCAGTTGTTGTCGAAGGGGCGCTACTTGTCGGCGCAAGCGCTGGCTTATCTGAAGGATGATCTGTGGCTCGACAATGCGGGCCATGCAAATGCGCTGGCGCAAAAGCTGTCGAAGGGCATCAACCAGTTGCCGGGAGTGCGGGTGTCGCAGCTGTGCCAAGCCAACGAGGTGTTCGCGTTCATGCCAAAATCATTGTACGACGCGCTGGCCGCCAAGGGTGCGCATTTTTACGAATGGCCTGTTGAAGGGATGAAAGCGGGCGAGACGCACGTGCGCTTCGTTTTGTCCTGGGCAACACCGGAAGCGCATGTGGATGGATTTTTGAAACTGGTCAAAGACCTCGCCTAAAGATCGCCCACCACGCACTTTTTGGCCAGCGCCTTGTAGGCTTTCACGGTGAGAACAACCGGGTTGCCGCTGTCGTTGGGATCGCGTTTGGCCACTTCGGCGACCTCGTCAAGGCGCTTGGTGTCGATGCCGATGTCGGCGAGCTTGTGCGGGATGCCGGTGTCTTTCCTCAGTGCAAGGATGAATTTGAGGAAACCGTTGAAGCCGCCCTTGATGCCGAGATAGGCGGCCACGCGTTCAATTTTCTTTTCGATCTTCTTGCGGTTGGCTTTCAGCACATAGGGCATGATGATGCCGTTCAACATGCCGTGGTGCGCATCATACAATCCACCGAAGGGATGCGACAACGCGTGGATGGCGCCCATGCCTTTCTGGAACGCGGTGGCACCCATGGCGGAGGCGATGAGCATGTTGCCTCTGGCATCAAGGTCCTTCGGCTTCTTCACGGCTTTCACGAGATTTTCCTTGATGAGACGCATGCCTTCAAGCGCTACACCATCGGAGAGCGGATGATAGTTGGGGCAGCAATAGGACTCGAGGCAATGGGCCAAAGCGTCAAAGCCTGTGGCGGCTGTGAGTTTTGCGGGCAACCCAACGGAAAGTTCAGGATCAAGGATCGCGACCTTTGGCATGATGGCCGGATGGAAGATGATCTTCTTTTCGTGTGTCACGGGATGCGTGATGACGCCGGCGCGGCCAACTTCGGAACCTGTGCCGGCGGTTGTTGGAATGCAGATGTTGGGTGCGATCTTGCTGGCATCGGCTCTGGTCCACCAGTCATCAACGTCTTCGAGATCGAAGATGGAGATGGTCTGACCGTGCATCAATGCGATCATCTTGCCAGTGTCGAGGGCTGAGCCGCCACCGAAACAGATGACACCATCATGGTTGCCGGCGCGAAACACCTTGCAGCCTTCGAGCACATTCTCTTCGGTGGGATTGGGGCGGAGATCAAAGAAGGTGCCGAACGGGAAACCCGCCTTTTTCAAGTTGACGAGAATGTCTGCGACCATTGATGATGCGGCCAGGCCTTTGTCCGTGACAAAAAGCGGGTGCGCCATGCCTGCGGCCTTGCAGTGCTCCGGCAGTTCCTTGATGCGGCCCGCGCCGTATTTGATCGGGTTTGGATAATTGATGTTGCGATTGGGAATCATGTGTCCTCGTCTTGGTCTTGCTGGTTGATGAGTTGGTGGAGGGCTTCCATCGCCTTGTGGCGCTTGTCCCATTGTACGAAAATGTGATCGTGGTGATAGCCCGCGATGACGTTGGCGCTGATGCCATGATTGCCGAGCGTTGTCGCAAATGCGGCTGTGAGGCCTACGGCTTCAAGTGCGGAATGGACTTGCAGCGTGATGCGGGCCCATTCCACTGCGACGCCAAAGCCGGCGTCATTCAGTGCGGTGGTCTGATCCACGATAGTTGTGCTTTCACCTTCGTTGATAACAGCAAAAGGCTTGGTGGTGGGGCTGATGCCGGACACTGACACGAAGCCATAGGCCTGCTCGTGCAACACAGGCTGCATGTGTTTGAGTAAGTGCTTCAGATCAGAACTGCCTGACATGTCAATACCGTTCAAACCCGCGCTTCAACTCGAGATCGGTGATGCGGCGGTCGAATTCGAATTGTTCCCAGTTGCCGGTGTGGACGTAGTGGTCGACGACGTCATCGCCAAACGCTTCGCGCAGGAATTTTGACTTGTCGAGAAGTTCCAGCCCCTCGCGCAGTGTTTTCGGAATCTCGCGGAGCTTCTGCGCAGCGGAATAAGCATCACCGGCGAAGACGGGTTCGAGTTTCATTTTCTTTTCGATGCCATCAAGACCGGCGGCGATCAGCGCAGCAAAGGCGAGATAGGGATTGAGGTCTGCGCCACCGATGCGGCATTCGACGCGGATGGCTTTGGTATCAGCGCCACACAGACGGAATCCGGCAGTACGGTTGTCGAAACTCCACACGGCTTTGGTGGGTGCGAAGGTGCCCACCATGAAGCGCTTGTAGGAGTTGATGTAGGGGGCGAGAAAATAAGTGAGTTCGCGGGCGTGGGTGAGCTGGCCTGCGAGATAGTGCTGCATCATTTCTGACATGCCGTGATGGCCTGCCTTGTCGAAGAAGAGTGGCGTTTTGCCGTCTTCGGACCACAGAGATTGGTGAATGTGCGAGGAATTTCCGGCCATGCCATAATCCCACTTGGCCATGAAGGTGATGGCCTTGCCGACGCCATAGGCGATTTCCTTCGCACCGTTTTTGATGATGGCGTGATTGTCGGCCATGGTGAGGGCGTCGGAGTATTTGACGTTGATCTCCTCCTGGCCCGGGCCCCATTCGCCCTTGGAATTTTCGACGTAAATGCCAGCGCCATGAAGCCCGTTGCGCAGGGCGCGCATGTAGACTTCTTCTTTCGAGGTTTGCAGGATGTTGTAGTCTTCAATGTAGTAGCCCGCCGTTTTCATATTGCGGTAGCCCTTGGTGTTGCAGGTCTCGAACGAGTCATCAAACAGGAAGAACTCGAGCTCGGAGGCGAAGTGGGCCTTCAATTTCATCTTCTCGAGGCGGGCCAATTGTTTCTTCAGTATGGCGCGTGGCGAGTGTGGCGTGTCTTTGTGGGTGTGGTGATCAAGGACATCGCACAATACGAGTGCGGTTTTTTCGAGCCACGGGGTTTTGCGCAAGGTTGAGAGATCGGGCTTCAGCACAAAATCGCCGTAGCCCTTTTCCCATGATGTGGCTTTGTAGCCGGGCACCGGTTCCATTTCGATATCGACACCGAGGAGATAATTGCAGCCGTGGGTTTCTTCGTGGCCGCCGTTCACAAAAAACTCAGCATGGAATCTTTTGCCAATCAAACGGCCTTGCAAATCCACCATCGCGACAACTACAGTGTCGATGTTGCCGAGTTGGACCTCGTGTTTCAATTCCTCGAGGGTGAGCATTCCTGTGGCCATGTCAGACTCCTTTTGCCGCAAGCTGGTTCAATGGCACCGACAGGCGTTGCGCCCATTCCTGCTGGCCGCGTTCGGTCGCGATCAAATCGTTGCGGACTTCGATCATGATGTTGGGCAGGCCGCGCGATGCGGCGTGCAGATTTGCTGTGTGCATGACGCCATCCCTGGCGCTGTAGGGCTCGTTGAGGCGCGTGTCAAAACCGGGGAAGGATTTCACCAGCGCATTGGCCATGCGGGCGTCGCGGTCGAAGAGCAGACCGATTTCAACATCGCGGGTTTTGCCTTGATAGGTTTTGGTAAAGCTGTGGATGGTGACGACCATGGTGTGCTTGTTGTGTGCGGCGCGGCGGTCGAGAAGTTTCGCGGTTTCTTCATGAAAGGGACGATACAGAGCTGCGATGCGCGCGAGTTTGGCATCGGCTGAGAGATTGCGGTTGCCGGGGATTTCAAAAATCTCGCTTAGTTCCGGCATGGCACCGGGGTGTTCAGGTGAACGGTTGCAATCATAGGCGAGACGGGAATAGCGCTGCAGCACGAGGGGTGCGTCGAGCAGTTTCGACAGCAGGCGCGATACACCCCCTGCGCCGATGTCATAGGCGATGTGGCGCTGCAGGTCTTCATGTTTCAAACCCAGTGTGCCGAGTCTTTCCGGGATGATGTTCGAAGCGTGTTCGCAAATCAGGACGATAGGGGAAGTGCCGTGCTCGTGAATGACATGTGCGGGATGGAGTTCGTTTTCGCCGAGCAATGATTTCATGACACCCTGTGTGTTGAGGACGCATCATCCCAGAGATTGGGGGTGGTTGTCAAAAGGGTCCTCGATACCCGTCATTCCAAACGCGAGCGTCATTTGCGCAGCAAATATGGGGGGAGCGATTTGGAATCCAACTTTCTGTCCGCGTGGAGCCGCCTATAGCTGGATTCTGGATAAAGGACCTCGGTTTTGCTTCGCAAAACACGCCCTTTTCCGGAATGACGGCCGTTGGGGAGGGACGCGGATTGGCTCTGCCATGACGCAGGCGGACAGGAATTTGGCATCTCTCCCGCTATCCTCTTCCCAGAGGGCGCATTTTGGATATTGCATTTGACTATATCATTGTAGGCTCGGGTTCTGCCGGTTCGGTGATGGCGTTCCGGCTGACAGAGGCGGGGCATTCAGTGTTGGTGCTGGAATATGGCGGCACGGACCGGGGGCCGCTCATTCAAATGCCGTCGGCGCTTTCGATCCCGATGAACATGAACCAGTACAATTGGGGGTTTGAGACGGAGCCGGAACCCCATTTGGGCGGGCGGCGGCTGGCGACGCCGCGCGGCAAGGTGGTGGGCGGGTCATCGTCGATCAATGGCATGGTTTATGTGCGCGGGCACGCTCGCGATTTTGATACATGGGAGCAGATGGGAGCGAAGGGCTGGGGGTATCGGCATGTGCTGCCGTATTTCAAGCGCATGGAGCATTCGCATGGGGGCGAGGAAGGCTGGCGTGGAACCGACGGGCGGATGCATGTGAAGCGCGGCACGCGGCTTAATCCCTTGTATCAAGCATTCATCGAGGCGGGTGCTGAGGCAGGTTATCCGTGTACTGACGATTACAATGGACGCCAGCAGGAAGGCTTCGGTGCGATGGAGATGACGGTGCACCGTGGTTTTCGGTGGTCGGCGGCGAATGCATACTTGCGGCCGGCGCGGAAGACGGGACGGGTGAAGCTGGTGACGCGTGCCATGGCACGGCGTGTGATATTTGAAGGCAAGAGGGCTGTTGGGGTTGAGTATTCGCGCGGGCGCACGGTGCACAAGGCCTTCGCTGCGCGCGAGGTGATCCTTGCGGCATCGAGCATCAACTCGCCGAAGATTTTGCAGTTGTCGGGTGTGGGGCCAGCAGCACTGCTGCAAGAGATGGGTGTTCCTGTTGTGCATGATCTTCCGGGTGTGGGCGAGAATCTGCATGATCATCTGGAAGTGTATTTTCAGGTGAAGTGCACACAGCCGATTACGCTGAATGGAAAACTGAATTTACTGTCTAAGGGCATGATCGGGGCGGAGTGGGTGCTGTTCCAATCGGGATTGGGGGCGACGAATCATTTTGAATCGTGTGGTTTCATTCGTTCACGCGCAGGCATCGAGTATCCGGATATCCAGTATCACTTTCTCCCGGCGGCGGTGCGCTATGATGGCAAGGCGGCGTTTCCAGGGCATGGGTTTCAGGTGCATGTGGGGCCGATGCGGACCAAATCACGCGGATTCGTCCGTATACGGAGCAATCGTCCGGAAGACAGCCCGAAGATTCTATTCAATTACATGTCGCATCCGGATGACTGGACCGAGTTCAGGGCCTGCGTGAAGTTGACGCGGGAGATCATGGAACAAAGAGCGCTTGAGCCTTTCCGCGCCGATGAAATCCAGCCGGGTGCCCATGTGCAAAGTGATGCTGATATCGATGCATTCATCCGCGAACATTGCGAAAGTGCCTATCATCCCTGCGGCACGTGCAAAATGGGATCGCGCGATGATCCCAAGGCGGTGGTGGATCATGAATGCAAAGTGATCGGAGTCGATAATTTGCGCGTGGTCGATTCCTCCATCATGCCGCAAGTGACAAACGGCAATCTCAACGCGCCGACGCTGATGATCGGCGAAAAGGCCAGTGACATGATTCTGGGGCGTGAACCGCTGGCGGCGAGCAATCTTGCGCCATGGATCAATCCGGGGTGGGAGACGCGGCAGAGGTGATTTCCTTCTCCCCTTGCGGGAGAAGGTGGCGAGAAGCGCCGGATGAGGGGTGGTGCACCGCTTATTGTGGAATGAGTTCCTGCGTTGCACCGCCCCCTCATCCGTCTCGCGACAAACGTCGCGATCCACCTTCTCCCGCAAGGGGAGAAGGAAAGTTAAGATGTCGCCTCTTCCAGAAACAACTCGCGCAATTTTCGCGTGACCGGCCCCGGCTGGCCGCCGCCGATGCGTTTGCCGTCGATTTCGGTTATGGGCATGACGAATTGTGAGGCGCTGGTGAGGAAGGCTTCGTCCGCCGCATATGCTTCTTCAACAGTGAAGAGGCGTTCTTCGATTTCTACTCCGTGTTCCCTTGACAGGCGGAACAAGGCGCGTCTGGTGCAGCCGGCGAGGATGCGGTTGGACAAAGGTCTGGTGATGATCTTGTTGCCTTTGACGATGTAGGCGTTGGAGGATGTGCCTTCGGTGACGTGGCCGTCTTCCACCATCCAGGCTTCGTGGGCGGCTTTTTCGTAGGCTTCCTGTTTGCCGAGAACTGGTGCCAACAACATTATCGATTTGATGTCGCGGCGGAGCCAGCGGATGTCTGGCGTGGTCACCACTTTCACACCGGTTCTGGTGTTGGTGTTGTCGACCAGCGTCATCACTTGCGGGAAGGCGACGAGCGACGACTTTATGTCTTTCGGGAAGTTGAACATGCGGTCGGCGACACCGCGTGTCACCTGCATGTAGATGATGCCTTCGTTTAGCGCGTTCCGTTTCACCAACTCCTCATGCATGGCTTGGAGCTCTTGCTTGGTGCAGGGCCAGGCCATTTTCAGTTCGTTGAGTGAACGGTCAAGCCGTTCGATGTGGGCGTCGTAATCCACCAGCTTGCCATTCACCACGGGTGTCACTTCATACACGCCATCGGCGAACAGAAAGCCGCGATCGAAGATTGAAACTTTTGCTTCAGACTCCGGCACATATTCACCGTTCACATAGGCGATGCGCGACATTCAAATCTCCATCAAATGGTGCAGTGCAAACGCACATTGTTTTTTGGGGGTTGTTTGTTGGCCTTACCCCCCGCTAAAGTGCTGGTCAACGTCAACAACAGTTGGTCTATCTTGAACCCACCCATCCGGGCAATCGCTGTGGACG
>JAYVKC010000085.1:0-25363 GCA_043768765.1 Hyphomicrobiales bacterium
AGCGCCTCGCCCGAAACATCCTCCAAAATGCCGACAAGCCAAAGGTCCCCATCAGCCACAGGCTCAAGAAATGTGCATGGGATGACGACTACTTTGTTCACGCTATGACTCATATGCAATAGCCCTGCCCCCTTGCGGGGGAAGGTGGATCGCGCAGCATGCGCGAGACGGATGAGGGGGCGTTGCATCATCGAACCACGTTGTGGAAGTGAGCGCTGTTGCAGCACCCCCTCATCCGCCCCTTCGGGGCACCTTCCCCCGCAAGGGGGAAGGAAGAAAGAGTCGATTCACGAGGCCGCTGGTATTATATCCTCCCTTGCCTTTGAAGCATCGCCACCGGGAATGACGCGGGCACCACGTCACCCAGGATGTGGCGCACCTCAGTGCAATCGATTTGCATCTGTGCCACCAGTTCCTCAACCGATTTGAATGTCTTGTCACCCCGAACCAGGTCGACGAACGACACCATCAGTGTCTTGCCATAGAGATCGAGGTCCTGGTCGAGGAGATAGACTTCGAGGAACGAGCGGTTGGTGTTGAAGGTGGGGCGGTCGCCGAAATAGGCCGCACCCATCCATGGTTTTGCGTTGGCGTTGGCAGCGTCGCGCACGTCGACGGCATAGATGCCGCGAAAGGGTTCAGCTCCGGCATCCAGAATGATGTTGGCCGTGGGAAAGCCGATGGTGCGACCGCGCTTGTCGCCGTGCACCACTTCGCCCATCACGATCCAATTGTAACCCAGTTCGTGCGCGGCTTCCTTCACGTGGCCGCGACGCAGGGCTGAGCGGATGGAGCTGGAGGCGAAGGGGGCGCGGCCATCGCCATCATCCGTGACCTGATCGACGACGGTCACATCAAAGTTATTCAGTACTCCAACACTGCGCAAAGTATCGGCAGTACCTTTTCGGCCCTTGCCAAAATGGAAATCATAACCCGTAACCACATGGGACACACCAAGTGCCGTCACGAGATGGCGCAGGACGAAGTCATCCGGTGCGCTGTTGGCAAGCTGCTCGTCGAAGTCGAGGGTTGTCATGAAGTCAGCGCCCAGGGCTTTGGCAATGCGGGTTTTCAGTGCCCGGGGTGTCAGGCGGAACACCGGTTCATGGGGTTTGAAATGGGTGCGTGGGTGTGGCTCGAAGGTCAACAGACCCCAGGGCTTGCCTGCATGCGCAGCCTTTGCCTTGGCGATTGCCAAGAGTTCCTGATGGCCCCGGTGCAAGCCATCGAAGTTTCCGATTGCCACAACGCCACCGCCCAGACCGTGCGGTGCTGTTTCACCGGACTTGAGTTCAATCATCAACCTTGCCTGTCAAAAGCATTTACCTAGCACTTCAACCATTGCAGCGGAAACAGGACAAGGTGTTTAAGTTACCGCCTTGCGGTCACGGAAGTGCGGTTGGTCCCACAGCCTGTTGGCAAGAATGTCGCCAAGGTGGGCGGCGGCGTCGAAGACTTCGACATGAGTATTGTAGCAGGCCGAGAAGCCGAAGCGGATGATATCGGGGCTGCGGAAATCGCCGATGACCTTGCGGGCAATGAGGGCCTGCATGACGGCATAGCCATGTGGACAATGGAACGACACATGGGCACCGCGTTCAGCAAAATCACGCGGGCCTGCAAGCTGAAGTCCGTATCCCTGCCCCAAGGTTTCGACTTGCTCAATGAACAGCGCACACAGGCTATCGGTTTTTTTCTTGGCGTGGCCCATGTCAACGTCTGCCCACTGGTCGAGGGCGGCGTCGAGGGCCTGAAGATTGAGGATGGCTTGCGTGCCGCATTGCTGGCGGATGATACCGGGTGCCGGCACAAACTGCGTGTCAAAGGCAAACGGGTCGGCATGGCCCCACCAGCCGACGAGGGCAGGGACTGCCTCGTTCTGCAGGCGGGGATGGACGAAGAGGAAGGCGGGTGCACCGGGTCCGCCATTGAGATATTTGTAAGTGCAGCCCACGGCGAAATCGGCGTTGTCGGCCAGAAGATCGACAGGCACGGCACCTGCCGAATGCGCCAAATCCCAAATGACCAGCGCGCCCTTGACATGAGCAGCAGCGGTGATGGCTTTCATGTCGTGGCGGCGGGCGGTGCGGTAGTCGATTTCGGTGATCATCACCACGGCCACATCCGTTGTGATGGAGCGTATAATGTCCTCGGGCGACACTAGCTTCACCGTGTGGCCTAGTTGCATGTAGCCAGCGAGCCCTTGCGCGACGTAGAGATCGGACGGAAAATTGCCGCTGTCGCTGAGGATCACCTTGCGGTTTGGCCGCAATGCCAGCGCCGATGACAGGACCTTGAAGACATTGACGGAAATGGTGTCGGCGACGATCACGTTGCTTTCGCCCGCACCGATCAGCCGCGCGATCTTGTTGCCGATGACGCGCGGCAGGTGAAACCAGCCGTTCTTGTTCCACGAGGTAATCAGGTCATTGCCCCACTCTTGGGCAACGGCATGCTGCACCCTTGCCACGGCAGCCTTGGGCATAAGCCCGAGCGAGTTGCCGTCGAGGTAGATCATGCCGTCCGGCACATGGTAGCGGTCGCGCAGATGTGACAGCGGATCAGTGCGGTCGCGTTCGAGGCAGTCTTGTCGTGTGGTCATGATTTCTCCCAGGCCAGCGTGTATAAGAGGCGAATGGGACGAACTCAAATCATCGCTGTGGCTGGCCTGCTATTCATGACGACACTGGCCCAAGCAGTGGACATTACCGTCAACCAGGTTTCGCGGCTGATCCAGATTTCGGAGAAGGGTGTGACCGACCGCAGGGATTGGGCGCGGGATCTGCTTGAGGTTTTACGTGTGCATGACTTCGATGTGTCACGGGAGAATGTGTGTGCGGTGATTGCGGTCATCGACCAGGAATCATCATTCCGGGCAGACCCTGCCGTGCCGGGGCTGGGCAAGGTTTCCGAATCAGCGCTGCGGGACAAGTTCGGGAAGATTCCGGTGGCAGGTGCTGTTGCCATGCGGCTCATTGAAACTTCGCCCACACCGGACGACAGCTACCTGCTGCGCATCCGCAACGCCCGCACCGAGCGCGATCTTGATCTCGTTTTCCGCAGTTTTGTGGAAGATGCCTCAAAGCGCAGCAATCTCTCGCTGCTGGTGAATTCCGGGTTGCTCAACGCGGCCATTGACCGGCGCAATGAAATCGACACGGCGGGTTCCATGCAGGTGTCCGTTGCTTTCGCGCTGGCGGAGGCGAAATCGCGGCGCTGGCTGCCAATGCAACTCGTGGACGTATATGCGGTGCGTGATGACCTCTACACGCGGCGAGGCGGCATGTATTATGGCGCTCTGCAGTTGTTGGGTTACGACAGCGGCTACAGCAAAAAAATCTTCCGCTTCGCCGACTATAACGCCGGACGTTATGCCAGCCGGAACGCCGCGTTGCAGAAAATCGTGGCAGAACTGTCGGGTACAAACTTGCAGCTTGATGGTGACTTGCTGGTTTACGAAAACGGTGCGGCGCGGGTGAAGCCGAGCAGCAGTGAACTGGCCGTGCGGGCCGTCGCCAAACGGCACGGCCTTGGTCTTGATGACCAGCGCATCCGGCTTGACCTCCTGGAGGAAAAATCCGCCAAGCTCGCCGAGAACCGCACCTACCGCCGCCTGCGGGAGCTGTACAGGAAACTCAAGGCCACGGAACCACCGCTTGCCATCATCCCGGAAATTGAACTCAACAGCCCGAAAATCAAACGGCGCATGACAACGGCAATTTTCGCCACGCAGGTGGACAAAAAGTATCAGGCCTGCATGAAAGCGGGGTTTTGATATGCCCACTTTTCCCTTTTGCGGGAGAAAAGAACTCTTTTCGTGGCATCCTACCCTTTCACCTTCACATTCTCCGGATCATAAAGCGGTTTCAGATGAACCGTTGCATCGACAGCCTCGTTGGCGACTACCAACTGGTAGGTCCCTGCCATCACATAGCTTGCATCAACACCGCCCGCATGGCGCACGTAGCCCATGCCGATGGGTTTGCCTGTTGTGTAGCCAAAGCCAGCACTGGTCAAATAACCGGCGAACGCGCCGTTGCGTAAAATCGTTTCGCGGCCCACGAGGACAACGTCGTTGCGTTCGGTTGTAAAAGTTGCCAGCATTTTGGTGAGCGGTGCCTTGACATGCCGCTCCAATGCCTGGCGGCCGAGAAAATCCTTGCCTGATTTCATTTTCACCGCCCAGCCGAGACCTGCCTGAAACGGTGTATCGTTCGGCGTGATGTCGGCACTCCAGGCGCGGTAGCCCTTTTCAAGGCGCAGAGATTCGATGGCACGGTAGCCCGCGAGCCTGAGACCATGCGGCATCCCCGCTGCTATCAGTGCGTCGAACACACCTGCCATCGCTGCGATGGGCATGTGCAGTTCCCATCCCAACTCGCCGACGTATGTGACGCGCAAGGCACGCACCGCATGTCCGGCAATGGAAATTGTTCGCATGCTGGCAAACGGGAAGGCTTGGGCGGATACATCACCGGATGTTACTGCTTGCAAGATGTCACGGGCACGCGGCCCCATCAGGGACAGGGTGCCATAATTTTCGGTGACATCCGTCAGTTGCACATCAAGACCGGGCTGAATGTGATCCCTGATCCAGGCAAAATCATGCTTGCGGAAACCGGTGCCGGTCACGACGTAGAAATGTTCTTCCGTCAGCCGTGCCACGGTGAGATCGCATTCAATGCCGCCCCGACTGTTGAGAAGCTGCGTATACGTCAGTCGCCCCGCCGGCTTCATCACATCATTGGCGCAGATCCAGTCGAGGGCGCGGGCGGCGTCGCGGCCTGCAAGTTCATATTTTGCGAATGATGACTGGTCAATCAGGACTGCGTTTTCCCGCGCTGCCTTGTGTTCCTGGCCCACCGCGTCGAACCAGTTTTGGCGGCCCATGGCATAGCGGTCGCGCGGTTCCGTGCCTGTGGGTGCAAACCAGTTGGGACGCTCCCAGCCAAGTTTTGAGCCAAAGCAGGCACCAGCGGCGGCAAGCTTGTCATAGACCGGTGATTTCAGGCGTGGCCTTGCACTTTGGTACTCTTCATGTGGATAGCCCACGGTGTAGTGCTTGGCGTAGGCTTCAAGGGTGCGTTCGGCCACCCATGTCTTGTCGCGGTTCACATCTGAAAAGCGGCGGATGTCTACCGCCCACAGGTCCATGGGTGCCTCGCCACGTGCGGCCCATTCAGCAAGAACCCAACCTGCACCTCCGCCCGAGGCGATGCCGAAGGCGTTGAAACCCGCGCCCACATAGAAATTCTTCACTTCCGGGGCCGCACCCAGAATGAAATTGCCGTCCGGCGTGAAGCTCTCAGGCCCGTGAATCATTTTCTTGATGCCGGTGTCTTTCAGCGCCGGAATGCGGGCCAGGGCCTGCTCCAGATGCTGGTCGAAATGATCCCAATCATCATCGAACAACTGGAATTCAAATGTGGCTGGCACATCGTCGAGAGTCCAGCACTGCGGATTGGGTTCGTAGCCGCCAAACACCAGTCCGCCCACTTCTTCCTTGAAATAAGTGCGGCGGTCGGGATCGCGGATGGTGGGCGCATCGGGTGCGAGGCCCGCTACCTTGTCGCTTATCACATACTGGTGCTTCACGGCTTGCAGCGGCACATTGACATCCACCATGGCACCGATCTGCCGCGCCCACATGCCAGCGCAATTCACCACGGTTTCGCACGCGACATTGCCACGTGTTGTTTCCACCTGCGCAATGCGGTTTCCGACCAAGGAAAATCCGGTGACACGGGTATTTTCCGCGATATGGACGCCATGCATGCGGGCACCCTTGGCGAGGGCTTGCGTGATATCGGAAGGCGATGCCTGTCCGTCGGTCGGCAGAAACGAGGCCCCCACCAGATCGTCAACTTGCATCACCGGGAACAAGGCCTTGGCTTCGGCGGCGGACAGCAGTTGCATGTCCATGCCAAAGCTGCGGGCGGTGGTGGCCAGTCTTTTGTATTCGGTCCAGCGGTCATCGTTGCAGGCCAGGCGCAGGCAGCCGGTCATTTTCCAACCGGTTTGCAAGCCAGTTTCGATTTCGAGTTTTTTGTAGAGGTCGACTGAGTATTTCAGAACCTGGGTAATGGAAGCGGAGGCGCGCAGTTGGCCGACCAGACCCGCCGCATGCCAGGTTGAGCCCGACGTCAGGCGGTTTTGCTCCAGCAGAAGGACGCGCTTCTTGTGGTCGTGCGCCAAATGATAGGCCGTCGAAACACCGATGATCCCGCCACCAATGACGACAACATCCGCAGTGGTTGGAAGTTCTGGTTGGTTCATCGAAAATTCCGGCAATAATCAGCATGTACGATGTCAAAACGGGCGAGGTAGTCGTGCGCATAGGCCACGTAATCCACACCTGGCGCATTCAGGTTGAGTTCCGATACCATGCCCCACAGGGCTTCGCGCAAAGCAGATGCCACTTTCATGGCGGCAAAGGCGCGTTGGATTGCCTGGTCCGGTTTGCCGAAATAGTGGCGCAACATGTCCTGCTCCGTCAGCGCATCAAATGAATTGTTGGCCGCGAGATTGGCAAGATCAAACAGGGGCGTTCCAAACGCGCCATATTCCCAGTCGATCAACCACAGGCGCTTGCTATCATGCATGAAGTTTGCCGCCAGCAAGTCATGGTGGCCAAAAACAATGGGCATGGGGATTTGGGCTGATTCCAGGCTATCAACAATTTCCAGCCAACGCGGAATTTCAGCAGCGAGACGGTGGTTCGCGGATGTGAGTTGGCGGGCGTAATCGCGCAGTATTTGAAACACCCAAAAGATTGCACCCTGCCCGGTAATGTGTTTGCCCATGTCGCGATGTGTGCGCTGCACCAAGTCGAGACACGCCAGCCAGTTCGCCCGCACATCCGCTGCTGTGTAGGTGAGGCCTTCGATGAACCGCAACACGCTCAGGCCATCACTCGCGAACAGCAGTTCGGGTGACAGGCCACAGGTGAATGCTGCCCGGCTGGCCGCAGCCTCGCGTTCGCGATTGACCTGGTGAAATGGGTAGTCCTTGCCGACGCGGGCCACATATGCGCCGGTTGCATCAGTCACTGCAAAACTTGCATTGCTGACACCACCGCTGAGGGGCTTGATGTCAACATGGCCCTTCCAATGGGGGAGGGCGGATACCATCGCCAGAGGTGAAGGCTTGTCAACCGTGGGAGGCACGTGGGTGGTCACCATCGCTTTTGTCTTTGTGTCGGGCGGATAACCACGGGCCGGGGGCTTTGGCGCGGTCTAGCCACTCGCCACCAGCACTCGCGCGATGGTGACCCCCTGTTTTATCCCGGGATGCGTCGGCCCGATGCAACCTGTGTAGCCAGTGTCGCACCTGCCCGTCAAGGCGGTAGTTGCGCGGATAATTGCGTGCATTGCAGTTGACCAAACGGGGTACGATGGCTCACACTGGTTGTTTCAATCCAACAGGTGACATCATGCGGTTCGAATCTCCGGCGACGACCAAAGAAGCCGTCGCACTTCTCTCCAAGGAAAAAGGCAAGGCGTTTGTGCTGGCAGGCGGCACGGACCTTTTGGTCAAAATGAAAGCGGGCATACTGGCACCCGATCTTGTTGTCGACATCAAGCGCATCAAGGGCATGGCCGACATCAGAAAAACCGCTACAGGCTTTTCGATTGGCGCTGGTGTGCCGTGCAGTGCGCTGCGCGAGAATGCGGCCCTGGCCAAGGCCTGGCCCGGTGTTGTCGAAGCGGCGGAACTGATTGGCTCAAAGCAGGTGCAGGGGCGATGCACCATGTCGGGCAATTTGTGCAACGGATCACCAGCTGCTGATTCGGTTCCCGCGCTGGTGGCGGCGGGGGCGAAGGTTGTCATCGCGGGCGGCAAGGGCAAACGCAAGCTGGCGGTCGAAGACGTGCCCGCTGGTGTGGGCCGCACGGTGCTCAAGAAAGGTGAAATCATCGAAGCAATCGAACTGCCCATGCGCAAGGCGCGCTCGGGCGATGCCTACTTGCGTTTCATTCCGCGCACCGAAATGGACATTGCCGTGGTGAGTGTCGGTGTGAACTTGTCAATTGACACAAAAGGCGTCATCACCGATGCACGGGTTGCCTTGGGAGCGGTTGCGGTCACCGTGTTGCTGGTCAAGGAAGCCGCTGCCGCGATCATCGGCACCAAGCTTGATGACGCCGCGAAAAAGAAACTCGCCGCCGCTTGCAGTGCGGCGTGCAGGCCGATCGATGACAAGCGCGGGACAATTGAATTCAGGACAGAAGTCGCAGGTGTGTTGGCGCGTCGTGCCGCTGAAACCGCCTATGCGCGTGCAGAAGGTAAGCAATAATGGCCGTTCTCGTTTCCACCACCATCAATGGCGATGCGATGGAGTTCGCCTGCCAACCGGATGAATCGCTGCTCGATGTCTTGCGCAACCGCCTTGGCCTCACGGGTGCCAAAGAAGGTTGTGGCACCGGTGATTGCGGGGCGTGCAGTGTGATCCTCGATGGCCGCCTTGTGTGCTCGTGTCTGGTGCTGGGTGCCGAAATGGGGGGCAAGAAGCTCGACACCATTGAAGGCATGGCGAATGGCGACAAGCTGCATCCGTTGCAGCAGAGTTTCATTGATCATGCCGCCTTGCAATGCGGCATCTGCACACCGGGATTCCTGGTTGCCGCGAAAGCGCTGCTCAAGAAGAATCCTGATCCGTCCGAAGAAGAAATCCGTTACGGTCTGGCCGGAAACCTGTGCCGCTGCACGGGTTATGACAAGATCGTTCACGCCGTACAGGCTGCCGCCAAAGAAATGAGAGGAGCTTAATCATGCTCGATATTCCAAACCGCCCCCGGAACTTCAAGGTTGTCGGCACACGCGTCACGCGCCCCGATGGCATCGACAAGGTGACAGGCCGAGCCCGCTATGGTGCTGATGCCTTTGCACCGGGACAACTCGTCGGCCTCATCCTGCGCTCGCCGCACGCGCATGCGCGGATCAAAAAAATCGATACCTCAAAAGCCGAGAAGCTGGCGGGTGTCAAAGCCATAGTCACGTCGGCCGATCTCCCGGACCTCACAGGCGGTGACCGTGGCATGCGCGATGTTCTCGAGAACTGCATGGCGCGCAAAAAGGTGCTGTACGATGGCCACGCCGTTGCCGCGGTGGCCGCGATTGATGCGCATACTGCCAAGGCCGCCCTGGCGCTGATCAAGGTGGACTACGAAATCCTGCCGCACATCACGGAAGTCGATGATGCACTGAAGCCAGGCGCACCCCTTTTGCATGACGACATTTTCACCGATGGCATTGAACCGAAGCCGACCAAGCCTTCCAACTATTGCAAGTTTGCCGAGTATGGCCATGGCGATATCGACGCCGGCTTCAAGGAGGCGGACGTCACCGTCGCCAAGACTTTCAAAGTCGAGCAGGCGCACCAGGGCTACATCGAGCCGCATTCATGTCTCGCCAATGTCTCACCGGATGGCACGGCGGAGCTGTGGGTGTGCACGCAAGGCCATTTCGTCTATCGCAACACGTGCGCCACGCTGCTGGGCATGGATGCCAACAAGTTGCGCGTCACCGCATCGGAAATCGGTGGCGGGTTTGGCGGCAAGACGCATGTGTGGATGGAACCTGTGGCACTCGCCCTGTCGCGCAAGGCCAACCGGCCGGTGAAAGTGACGATGACGCGGGAAGAAGTGTTCCGCGCCACGGGGCCAACGTCGTCCGCTGTCATCGATGTAAAAATTGGTGCTAAAAAAGACGGAACTGTCACGGCGGCATTTGCGGAACTGCGTTACCAGAATGGTGCGTTCCCGTTTACCTGGGCCGAGTTTGGAGCAATGACCGCTTTTGCCTGCTATGATTTCAAAAACGTGAAATCGGTGAGCAAGGATGTGGTGCTGAACCGACCGAAATGTGCGGCCTACCGTGCGCCGTCCGCGCCTATTGCGGCGTTTGCGGTTGAAAGTGCGATGGACATGGTGGCGCAGAAGATCGGCATGGACCCCATTGATTTTCGCATTCACAACGCGGCGAAGGAAGGCACCAAGTCGTCCTATGGTCCGGTGTTTGGCCCCATCGGCATCGGGCCGACGCTGGAAGCGGCAAAAAACCATCCGCACATGAAAGCGCCGTTGGGCAAGAACACCGGGCGCGGCATGGCGTGTGGATTCTGGTTCAACTTTGGTGGCCAGACTTGCGTTGACGTCAACGTCACGCCGGATGGCAATGTGACTGTGGCCGTCGGTACCATTGATGTCGGCGGATCGCGGGCGTCACTGGCGCTCGCCGTGGCGGAAGAACTCGGTGTGGCTTACGACAAGGTGCGCGTCGTGATCGCCGATACCTCGTCACTCGGCCACAACGACATGACTGATGGCAGCCGCGGCACGTTCTCGTCGTCGATGGCATGTGTGGATGCCACGCGCAAAGCAGTTCATATCCTGCGTGAGCGGGCGGCCAAGACCTGGGAAATCCCGCTTGACGATGTCGAATGGGCCGATGGCGAAGCGCGGGCCACCGGCGAAAGCCACGGCAATCTCGGGCCGCTGTCATTGAAAGACCTGGCAGCGGGTGCGGGCAACACGGGCGGGCCGATTGCCGGCCACTCTGAAATTGTCGCTGATGGTGCGGGTGTTTCCTTCGGCACGCACATCTGCGATGCCGAGGTTGATCCGGAAACCGGCAAGACCACGATCAAGCGCTATACGGTGATCCAGGATGCGGGCAAAGCCATGCATCCGTCCTATGTCGAGGGCCAGTATCAGGGTGGTGCGGCGCAAGGCATTGGCTGGGCGCTGAACGAGGAATACATCTACGGCAAGGATGGCCGCTTGCAGAACGCGGGCTTCCTCGACTACCGCATCCCGGTGTGTTCGGATCTGCCGTTCATCGACACGCAAATCCTGGAAATCCCCAATCCGCATCACCCCTACGGTGTGCGTGGTGTAGGTGAAACGCCGATTGTTCCGCCACTTGGTGCCATCGGCAACGCCATATCTAACGCCACGGGTGTGCGCATGGCGCATGTGCCCATGTCACCACCACGCATTCTGAAGGCGATCAAGGGCAAAAAGCCATAAGGGTTCAATGAAACCCATCGAAGTTCATCTCTGGGGGGCGCTGCGGCCATTGGCAGGTGGTGCCCTTTCTGTTTTGGTCGAGGCCGCGACGATCCGGGAATTGTTCCGTGTCCTGAGCGAAAAACATCCCGGCATGGAACAGCACATCAAGCGCGGTGTGGCGGTTTCCATTGACGGCAAGATTTACCGGGATCAGTGGGAAACCCCGCTACCTCAAAACGCCGAAATCTATTTGCTGCCACGGATTCCGGGGGGATAAAGCGGCATGCAGAAAAGTGGAACCGGTTTTCTGCGAAAATGCCGCGACAAATCAAAAATTAGAGTGAAAAGCCGATTCTATGAAGCGGCATTTCGCTCTAGGGCCTTCACTCGTCGATGCGTGCCGCCATGATGGCGATGGCCTTTTGGTAAACGCCTGCGGCGTTCCAGCCCTGGATGGCAGCAAAATTTCCGTCACCGGGTTGATAGCCATCACCGCGTGACCAGCCATGGCCGACGAGGAATTTGGCGGTGGAGGTGAGCGCGCCGTCCTTGGAATTCAAATTGCCGACGCCGTAGATCAGCACATTTTTCGGCATGAACTGGGTCTGGCCGATTTCGCCATGCATGGCACCGCGAGTCGAGGACGACAGTACACCACGGTCGACAAGTTTCAGCGCGGCATAGAGTTGCTCGGTGAAGAACTCGGTGCGGCGGCAATCATAGGCGAGTGTGGCCACGGCAGAGACGGTGTTCTGGTTGCCGCCAAAGCGGCCAAAGGCTGATTCCATGCCCCAAATGGCCAGCAAAGGGCCCGCGGGCACGCCATATTTTTTTTCAATGCGCGCGAACAATGCCGCGTTGGACGCTTTGAGTTTTCGGCCTTGCGAGATGATTGCCGACGCACCGCGCTTTTGCATGAAAGCGCCAAGGCTGAGCTTGAAACTTTTCTGGTTGCGGTCGGCCTTGATGGTGGCCGTGGCATATTTTGCCGATGCCAATGCCGCGAGGCCCCTGGCCTTGATGCCATTGGATTTCGCCTCAGCCGCGAATTGGCGTTTCCAGCTTTCAAATCCAGCGGATGTGTTGCCGCAGCTGGCGGCGAATGCGGTCGTGGCGGATGCAGCGAGAACGGCCGCTGTCAGCAGGTGCTTCAACATCATGGGAATTCCATTGCTCCGATTCGCCGCATCGGGTGGCACGATATTGCCAAACGCACCTTGCACGCAACCACCGGCTAAAACTCCAGACGGGTGCCGTCATAGGATTCGAAGCAGCCGGTTGTGACCTGTGACAGGGCTTCGAACCTTCGCAGCAAGCCTGTCGCAGATTCATTGGTGTCGATATCAGCCGCTGACGACCCCATGTCGGTGCGGACCCAGCCCGGATGGTAGATGCCAACGGCTATGTTGTCGCGCCGAAGTTCGGCAGCGAGATTGCGGCCGAGATTCAATGCAGCAGCTTTCGAAGCACGGTAAATGTAGCTGCCGCCGGGTGCTCTTGCATCGGATCCCATAGCGGAGGAAATGATGGCGATCTTGCCCTTGACAGTGCGGAGGTTGGGCAGGAGGTGTTGCACCGTGAGAAAAACACCCGTCACATTGACGGCAAAGGTTGCCGCCCATTTGGCAGGATCAAAACCCTTGGCCAATGTATCGCCCTTTTCGAGATAAATTCCCGCGTTGCACACCAAGAGGTCCAGCGGCAGACCGTCGAGGCGCTTGGTCAAGTCTGCATGTGATGCAGGATCGACGACATCGAGATGTTGCCAGGTGATGCCGCTCTGTGACGCCGGTACCGCGCCGCGATGGGTGGCGACAATTGACTCACCCTTCGCCGCCAGATGTTGCGCAAGGGCAAGTCCAATACCCCGGTTCGCGCCCGTGATGAGTGATGTCATGGGCCTACTTCATCGTTGGCATCACAAACTCGGCACCCGAACGGATACCCGTCGGCCAGCGGCTCGTGATGGTTTTCATCTTGGTGTAGAAGCGCATGCCTTCGGGGCCGTGCATGTGGTGGTCGCCGAAGAGCGAGGCTTTCCAGCCGCCGAAGCTGTGGAACGCCATGGGCACGGGGATCGGCACGTTGATGCCGACCATGCCGACTTGGATGCTCTGGGCAAATTCACGGGCGGCGTCGCCATCTCTTGTGAAGATTGCGGTGCCGTTGCCGAACTCGTGCTTGTTGATCATGTCGGCGGCTTCGCCGTAGGTTTTGGCGCGCACGAAGGAGAGCACGGGGCCGAAGATTTCTTCCTTGTAGATTTTCATGTCGGTGGTGACGTGATCGAAGATCGAGCCGCCCATGAAATATCCGCCTTCATAGCCTTGCATCTTGAAGCCACGGCCATCGACCACGAGCTTGGCACCGGCATTGACGCCGTCATCAATGTAGCCCTTCACCTTGTCATAGTGTTGCTTGGTGACGAGTGGTCCCATGTCGGCGTCGGCATCCGTGCCGGGTCCGATCTTCAGTGCACGGACTTTTGGTTCGAGCTTTTTGAGCAGTGTCTCCGCCGTGCCTTCACCAACGGGGACGGCGACAGAGATCGCCATGCAGCGCTCGCCTGCTGAGCCATATGCAGCGCCCATCAATGCATCGACGGCCTGATCCATGTCGGCGTCCGGCATGATGATCATGTGGTTTTTCGCGCCACCCAAGGCTTGGACGCGCTTGCCGTTCGCCGTGCCGGTTGAATAGATGTATTTCGCAATAGGTGTGGAACCCACAAAACTCACAGCGGAAATGCCGGGGTGATGCAGGATGGCATCCACCGCTTCCTTGTCGCCGTGCACCACGTTGAACACGCCATCGGGCAGGCCCGCTTCTTTCAGCCAGGCGGCGATGAGCAGTGAGGCAGATGGATCGCGCTCCGAGGGCTTGAGGATAAAGCAATTGCCGGCGGCGAGAGCTGTCGGAAACATCCACATCGGCACCATGGCCGGGAAGTTGAACGGGGTGATGCCAGCGACAACGCCAAGCGGCTGGCGGATCGACCAGCTATCAACCTTGGTGCCAACGTTTTCGGTGTACTCACCCTTGAGCAAGGTTGGAGCGGCGGTGGCAAATTCGACGACTTCCATGCCGCGTTGCACTTCGCCCATGGCGTCGGACAGGACCTTGCCATGCTCCGAGGTGATGCAGGCCGCAAGTTCCTTGGTGCGGGTTTCGAGGATGCGCAGGAAGGCGTTGAGGATGCGCGAGCGGCGCAAGGGCGTGGTGTTGGCCCAGCCGGGGAAGGCTTTTTGTGCGGCTTCGACCGCCACATCCATTTCAGCCGTGGTGGCCAGCGGCAATTCGCCGGTCTGTTCGCCGGTAGCCGGATTGAACACGGCGGATTTGCGCGGGCCCTTGCCTGCCACTTCCTTGCCGTTGATCCAGTGATTGATTGTTTTGGCCATGATTACCTCCCAAATGATGGCTCGCTATGCGCTGTTCAGAAATGCACATCAAGATGATATAATGCAGTTTTGTTGTGCGTTAATTGTAGTATGGGGGATTTGTGGTGCAGATTTCCCGATTCTGTAGTATCCAAGTAATCTGTATCAACTGGGAGTTCATACAATGAATGCTCAATATGGCAAAATCGTTAGTGGCGGCAGATTGCAAGTTCCAGCCGACATCCGCCGGGCCTTGGGCCTCGAGGATGGCGTTACTGTTGTTATGGAAGTCAAGGACAACGAACTTCACGTGCGCTCGCAACGCGAGTCGATCCGGCGGATACAGGAATTGGCCAAACCGTATCGCCCCAAGCCCGGCGAAATGCTTGTTTCTGAAGAATTGATCGCCGATCGCCGGAAAGAATCGGAAAATGAATGATGGTATTCATGTTCTTGATTCATCGGCGATGTTGTGCGTGATTTTCCAGGAGACAGGCATTGAAGACGTTGCACGCAGGCTTGATGGCGCACTGGTCAGCGCAGTCAATGTGACCGAAGTCTTCAGCAAACTCCAAGACAGGGGCATGCCAGATGACTCTATCGAAAAAATTCTTGCCGGTTTCAAACTGACAGTTGTGGCATTCGATGAGCATCTAGCGCGCATGGCCGGTAGATTGCGCAATGCCAAGCGTGGCAAAGGGCTGTCACTTGGTGACCGGGCCTGCCTGGCGCTGGCCATCGCGCGTGGTGCCATCGCCGTAACAACTGACCAGGCCTGGCAAGAAGTGAATTGTGGCGCACGGGTTTTGCTCGTGAGATAGATGGACTGGGACAATCTCCGCGTCTTTCTCGCAACAGCGCGCCACGGGCAGATTTTGGCGGCGGCGAAATCGCTGGGGTTGAACCATGCCACAGTGGCGCGGAAGCTGGACCGGCTGGAAGAAGAGATCGGCACGCGGGTGTTTGAGCGTCGGACAACCGGTGTTGCGCTGACACCTGCTGGAGAAGCGTTGCTGACAAGGGCGGAGCGGATTGAGTCAGAGTTGTTGCAGGCGGGCAGTGAACTCTCCGGTGCGCAAGCCAAGCTCTCCGGTACGGTGCGCATTGGCGCACCGGACGGGTTTGGCACTTTCCATCTGGCGCGGGCGCTCGGCGGATTTGCCAATGCGCATCCAGGGCTGACGGTGCAGTTGGTGCCACTGCCACGCAGTTTTTCGCTGTCACGGCGGGAGGCGGACATCATCGTCACCATTGACCGGCCAAAGATCGGGCGGGCCATTATCAAGAAGCTGACGGATTATTCGTTAAGTGTGTATGCAACCAAGGCCTACCTCGAGACGCGCGGCGATATTCAGTCTACGGATGATCTGCGCGACTTGCTGTTCATCACCTATGTTGAGGACATCGCCTATTCCCGTGCGCTGGACTACACGGCGGAACTTGGCAAACTGATGACGCGGCATTATGAATGCGGGTCCGTCGTGGCGCAGATGGAAGCGGTGCGGGCGGGAGAAGGTGTTGGCATCTTGCATGACTATGCGGCGGCGCAGTATCCGGAACTGGTGCGCATATTGCCTGACATGCATTTTTCCCGGACGTACTGGCTGATGAGCCATCCTGACACGCATGACACGCGGCGGGTGAGCGAGGTGTACCAGTTTATCGTCGATAGCGTAAAAGCGCAGCGCAGCGCATTTATGAGGTAGGGATGAATTTTCATATTCGCAAGGACGAGCCGAGGGATCATGTAGCGATCCATGACTACACACAGTGCGCATTTACGCCGATGTCTTTTGCCGGCAATGAGCGGCGGATTGAATTTAACGTATTGATTTTGAACACCAAATATTGAGTTGCAGGGTCTGTTCGTTTCTGGTACCAATTCGTTCTTTATTCCGAACGAGAGCGCCATGAGTCTCACTGCTGCCCTTCCTTCCGGTTTTCATGCTGAGCGTGTCGTGCAGGTGCAGCACTATACGGACCGGCTGTTCCGCTTTCGCGTGACGCGGCCGCAGTCGCTGCGGTTCCGGTCGGGTGAATTTGTCATGATCGGATTGCCTGGAGCTGAAAAGCCTGTGATGCGGGCGTATTCCATCGCTTCACCATCATGGGATGAAGAGCTGGAGTTTTTTTCGATCAAGGTTCCGGGTGGGCCACTGACCGAAGCCTTGCAGAAAATCCAGCCCGGTGACGAAATCCTGCTGCGCTCCAAAGCCACCGGCACGCTGGTGAATGACGCGCTGTTGCCGGGAAAGCGTCTGTTCTGTTTATCAACCGGCACGGGGTTTGCGCCGTTCGCCTCACTGATCCGGGACCCCGAGACCTACGACAAGTTTGAGCAGGTCATCGTCACCCACACCTGCCGGACGCGGGCCGAACTCACGTACTCCATTGAAACTGTAGCCACGACCTTGAACGACCCGCTGGTGGGTGAATTCGCCAATGGGCGGCTGTTGCACTTTGCCTCTGCCACCCGCGACGAAACCGAACACCGGGGCCGCACAACCGACCTGATCGCTTCAGGTGAATTCTTCAACACGCTTGGCATTCCCGCCTTTGACCCCACCTCGGATCGCATCATGCTGTGTGGATCAGTCGGCATGATCCGGGACATCCGGGCCATGGTGGAACCATTGGGTTTTGAGGAAGGCTCTAACAACAAGCCTGGCAGCTTTGTCGTTGAAAAGGCGTTTGTCAGCTAGGCGTTCCGGCCCTAAGACGCTGGCGCGATGACATTCAAAGCCAACTTTCATGACCTTTCCAAGCTGACTTCGGCGCAGCGCGCGAAGTTGATGGAGCGAACTGAAACCGACCTTGCGCCGTTCATGGCGAAAGTGGCTCCAGTTGTGGACGCCGTTCACCGGGAGGGTGACGCAGCGTTGGCCCGGTTCACACGAGAGTTCGACCGCGCGCCAGTAGAAGCAAACCAGATCGCTGCAACACACGCGGACTTTGAACGAGCTGAAAAATCCCTGGATGCGAGAGTGCGGGAAACGCTGGCGTTTGCAGCGCATTCAATCCGCACTTTTCACACCGCACAAATGCCGGAAAGCCGATGGGAGATCGAGGTTCGACCTGGCGTGTTTGCCGGCGACCGGGTGAGTGCCATTCCGTCTACCGCCTGTTATGTGCCGCGCGGCAAGGGGTCGTTTCCGTCTTCGGTGTTGATGACGGCTATTCCGGCCATGGTGGCCGGTGTTGCGGATGTCATCATCATCACACCACCGGGACCCGACGGACGCATTGATGATGCCACGCTAGTGGCTGCACAGCTTGCTGGTGTCAGCCGGATTTACAAAGCCGGTGGGGCGCAGGGCATTGCGGCGGCGGCCTTTGGCACGGAGACGGTTCCTGCGGTGAAAAAAATTGTGGGGCCAGGATCGCCCTGGGTGGCGGCGGCGAAACGGCTTGTTGCTGACCGCGTGGACGTGGGAACCCCGGCGGGGCCGAGCGAAACCATCGTGCTGGCGGATGACACGGCGGATGGCCGGCTGGCGGCGCTTGATGTGTTGATTGAAAGCGAACATGGGCCGGATTCATCGGGCTATATTGTCACGTGGTCGCACCGGGTGGCTGACGAAGCCCGAGCAGCGATTGCAACATACTACGGGAACATGAGTGCGGAGCGGGTGGGCTTTGCCTCCGCTGTGCTATCCGGACCGATGGGTGGCATTGTGTTGGCGCGGGATGAGGCGGATGCCATTGCTTTCGTCAATGACTATGCGCCGGAGCATTTGCAGATCCTGTCCAGCGACCCAGAGCACTATGTGGACCGGATTCTTCATGCAGGAGAAATTCTTTTGGGATTTCACACGCCGTCCACGCTTGGCAACTATGTGATTGGCGCAAACCATGTGCTGCCGACCGGTGGATGGGCGAAAACCGGCTCTGCCCTGTCGGTTCACGACTTCCTCAAGCGCACTTCCATTGTAAGTGTCACGCGTGAAGGATACCGTGCGCTGGCACCGCACGCGAAAGTGCTTGCCACATACGAAGGATTTGACGCGCACGCCAATGCCGTTTCGGTGTTGCGGGACGACATATTGCGAGGGAATGACGATGGCGAAGCGAATTGACGGCAAGACTTACGCGGAAGGCTTGCGCAAGCGCATTGCTGTTGCTGTTGCCGATCTTAAAACCAAGCACGGATTGATGCCAGGTCTGGCGGTTGTGCTGGTGGGGGATGATCCCGCGTCGCGGGTCTATGTCGCCAACAAGGCGAAGCAGACGGTGGAAGTGGGGATGAATTCATGGGAGCACAGGTTGTCCGTTGACACCCCCGAACCCGACCTTCTGGATTTAGTACGGAAACTCAACGACGATCCGTCCGTGCACGGAATATTGGTGCAGATGCCTTTGCCAAAGCAGATTGACTCCGCAAAGGTGCTCAATGCCATCAACCCCGCCAAGGATGTGGATGGCTTTCACGTTGTGAATGTGGGCAGGCTTTCCACCGGGCAGGACGCATTGGTTGCGTGCACGCCCACGGGTTGTGTGATGCTGGCCAAGGATGTGCTGGGCAAACTGGATGGTGTCAACGCCGTGGTGATTGGCCGTTCCAACATCGTGGGCAAGCCGGTGGCACAGTTGCTGCTCGCCGAGAACTGCACAGTTACGATTGCACATTCGAAGACGAAGGATTTGCCATCGGTCGTGCGGCAGGCGGACTTGGTGATCGCTGCGGTCGGACGCCCGGAAATGGTGAAGGGCGACTGGATCAAGCCAGGGGCCTGCGTGATTGACGTTGGCATCAACCGCGTTGAGCGCGACGGGAAAAGCAAAATCGTTGGTGATTGTGATTTTGCGTCCTGTGAAGCTGTGGCGGGATCAATCACACCGGTGCCGGGAGGTGTGGGGCCGATGACGATTGCGTGCCTGCTCTACAACACTGTGCGAGCGGCGTGTGCGATCAAGGGTGTTGCTGTGCCGGGGATGTGAAGAGCGAAAGCATTATCCAATCGCCTCTTTCACCCTCTTGCGGTACGCGTGCAGCAACGGTTCCGTGTAGCCGTTCGGCTGTGTGGCACCCTTGAACACCAGGTCACATGCGGCTTTGAATGCCAGTGAGGTTTCAAAATTGCTGGCCATTGGGCAGTAGAGGGCGTCGCCCTTGTTTTGCCCGTCCACGACTGCCGCCATGCGCTGCATGGTTTCCATCACCTGTTCGCCCGTCACAATGCCATGGCGGAGCCAGTTCGCGATGTGCTGGGAAGAGATGCGCAAGGTGGCGCGGTCTTCCATCAGGCCGATGTTATTGATGTCCGGCACTTTGGAACAGCCTATACCCTGATCCACCCAGCGTACCACGTATCCCAGAATGCCCTGCGCGTTGTTGTCGAGTTCCAGCTGGATATCGGTGGCGGTCCAGTTGGGGCGGTTGACGACGGGGATGGTGAGAATGTCTTGGAGTTTGGCCTTGGTTCGTGTTGCAATTTTGGCCTGAACATCCTTCACATTCACGCGGTGATAGTGGGTGGCATGCAGGGTGGCTGCCGTGGGCGAAGGCACCCAGGCCGTGTTGGCACCCGCCTTCGGGTGGGCGATTTTCTGCTCCAGCATCGCTGCCATCAAATCGGGCATGGCCCACATGCCCTTGCCGATTTGCGCGCGGCCCGCCAGCCCACTGGCAAGGCCCGTATCCACGTTCCAGTTTTCGTAAGCGCCCAGCCACGGGGCCGCTTTCATGTCGGCTTTGCGCATCATCGGCCCCGCTTCCATCGAGGTGTGCATTTCATCGCCGGTACGATCGAGAAAGCCGGTGTTGATGAACACAACCCGCTCCTTGGCGGCACGAATGCATTCCTTGAGATTGATGGTGGTGCGGCGTTCTTCATCCATGATGCCCATTTTGATCGTGTTTGGCGGAAGCTGCAGCGCACGCTCCACCACAGCGAACACATCATTGGCAAACGCCACTTCGTCCGGCCCGTGCATTTTTGGCTTCACGATGTAAATTGATCCGGTGCGTGAGTTGGCGCGACGGTGCTGCACATCGTGCAGTGCGATGAGGGAAGTGAACATTGCGTCCATCAGGCCTTCAGGAATTTCACGTCCCTCGGCGTCGAGAATTGCAGGTGTCGTCATCAGGTGCCCGACATTGCGAATGAGCATCAGGGCGCGACCTGGCACGGTGACATTTCCAAACACACGATCTGGATGGAGTTGGCGCACAAAATTCCTGCCGCCCTTCTCCACGTTCTCGGCGAGGTTGCCTTGCATGAGACCCAGCCAGTTGCGATAGGCCGCAACCTTGTCTTCTGCATCAACAGCCGCAACCGAGTCCTCACAATCCATGATGACGGTAAGTGCGGATTCCAGCACCACATCGGATATTCCGGCGGGGTCGGAGACACCTTTCAAACGCGTTCGATCAACCACGACTTCAATGTGAAGGCCCCTGTTCTCAAACAGATATGACGAACCGCTTTTGCCTTTGGCCTGACGCGGGTCCTTCAACACCAGATTGTCGAGCGAGGTCACATCAGACCAGGTTTCCTTGGCCAGAGGCAGAGCTTCATCGAGGAAGGATTTCGCCCAGGCAACCACCTTGGCACCACGCTTTGGATTGAATGCCATGCCACGCTCGCAGCCATCAGCATCTGAAATTGCGTCGGTGCCGTAGAGGGCGTCAAAAAGGGAGCCCCAACGGGCGTTGGCGGCGTTCAGGGCATAGCGCGCGTTCATCACGGGCACGACGAGTTGTGGGCCGGCAATTTGGGCGATTTCCCCATCAACATTCTGTGTGGCGATTTGGAAATCAGGCCCCTCGGGAACAATGTAGCCAATGTCGCGCAGAAACGCGATGTAATCGGTGCTGGCCGATGGTGTGTTGTTTCCCCGGTGCCAGGCGTCTATTTTTGCCTGCAACTCGTCGCGCTGTTGCAGAAGGGCGCGGTTCCTGGCTGCGAATTCCGCCAACAGATTTGCAAATGACTGCCAGACTGCATCAGAAACGAGGCCTGTTTCCGGCAGGGCTTCCTTTTCCACAAAATCGAAAAGCACTTTTTCAATTTGCATGCCGAAACGCGTGACGCGGACCATTGACGTTTTTCCCTGAAATGACGATAGCTTGCCTATAGCGCGGAGGAAACGTGCCGCATAGCAAGACCATACTACCGGTCATCTTGGCGGGTGGATCGGGCCAAAGATTGTGGCCCGTATCATTGCCCCACAGACCCAAACCATTTGTCGGGCTTTTGCCGGATCAACCAACCTTGTTTCAGCAAGCATTGGCACGGGCCCACGCCATTGCGCGTGCGGCCAAGCCCCTGATTGTCTGCGCGAAGAGTCATGGGGACATTGTACAGTCGCAGTTGGGTCCTTCTGCCGTTTCAATTCTGCTTGAACCCGAGCCGCGCGATACCGCACCGGCCATTTGTGCGGCAGCGCTGTGGGCCGTCAGGCTGCATGGACCTGACTGCACGCTGGCCATCATGCCGGCGGACCACCACATAGGCGATCACCCCCAGTTCATCGATGACATTGACACTGCCGTGGCGGCAGCAGTTATGGGCCATGTGGTGACGCTGGCAATTCCACCAACGCGTGCCGCCACCGAATTTGGCTATATGCAATTGCCTGCATCGAGCGCGGAAGGCTTCTGTGAGGTGGACGCATTCATTGAAAAACCGATACAGGACAAGGCGGAAAAACTGCTGCATGACGGCAATAATTTCTGGAATGCGGGCATGTTTATCGCCCGTGCTGACGCTTTGATTGCCGCATTTGAGGCCTTCGAGCTAGACTCATTGCAAGCAGTTGCCAAAGCCCTGCCTACGGGGGAATGGGAAGCAATTGTGTCTTTGGCACAGCAGGCGTTTGGCGCTGCCCGGAAGACCAGCTTTGACTACGCCATCATGGAGCGGCTGGCACATGTGCGTGCGGTGAAGGCGCGCTTCAGCTGGCGCGATCTTGGAACCTGGGCTGCCCTGCACGAAGTTCACATCAAAACACCGGACGGTGTTGCATGTCTTGGTCCTGTCACCTGCACTTCCTGCGCGAACGTTTATGTTCGGAGTAACGACGTGCCGCTGACTGTGGATAACTGTCGCGATGCCGTAATCGTTGCCGACAATGGGTTTGTGCTGGCCCTGCGATTGAGTGCAGCATCGCACCTGCGCGGATTGGATAAGGGCCGACGCTTTGGCATCTTGCCCGGCGAAACAGGACGAATTGAACTCGCCTGGTGTGGCGGCACTGCATGCATCTGGAACAACGGAATTTCGGAACTGGTTGTGGTGCAACACGACTGACGGTACGGCCTTGCCGTTCGTCCCAGAACTGTTGCATAGATGGCTGCATGAAAGTTCCCTGGATCGGCACTTCCTGGAAGATGAACAAGGTGCGGGCGGATGCGCGTGCCTTTGCGATGGAGTTGTGCAGTTCCATTGTGGCTCGGTCAATGGCAGTTCAGCCGTTTGTGATTCCGCCGTTTCCTTATATCAGAGATGTGTCTGACATTCTTGCGGAAACCCGCGTGCGGGTTGGCGCACAGAACATGCACTGGGACGATACCGGGGCATGGACCGGAGAGGTTTCGCCGTTGATGGTCAAGGATTGTGGAGCCACACTGGTGGAAATTGGCCACAGTGAACGGCGCTGCCATTTCGGTGAAACCGATGAAACAGTGGCACGGAAAACACAAGCCGCCGTGAAGCATGGTCTGACAGCCTTGGTGTGCATTGGCGACACCAAAGACGAATTTGAAACTGGCAGAACTGCAGCAGCGCTTGAGAAACAAGTGCGGGCCTTGCTGAAATACACTGCTGGAACGGCAAGCGGCAGTATTGTCATTGCCTATGAGCCTGTATGGTCGATTGGCGAAGGCGGTGTGCCAGCGGCACCCGAATTTGCGAATGAACAACATATCAGAATTGCTGATCTTGTGATGTCTGTGGCGGGTGTAAAATTGCCAATCCTCTATGGTGGCAGTGTCAATCCACGAAATTGCTCCGAGCTTGCGCGGCAATCACACATTGACGGATTGTTCATTGGCCGGGCAGCATGGGAGGTGAAAGGCTATGTTGGAATTATCAACACCGTGCTGGAGAGCATAACATGAAAATTGCGTTGGGCGGCGATAGCGCGGGCAAACCGCTGATTGATGTCATTGAAACGCATTTGCGGGCCACTGGCGCACATGACGTTACGAACATGAGCAAATCCGGCTACTATGCGGACCTTTCTGCCGACGTGGGAAAGACGGTGATGGATGGCAAAGCTGATCGTGCCATTTTGTGTTGTGGCACTGGCATCGGCGTGTGCATTGCCGCCAACAAAGTACCTGGCATCCGTGCTGCCCTTACGCACGATACCTATTCCGCCGAACGGGCCGCAAAATCCAACAATGCGCAAATCATCACCATGGGGGCGCGGGTGATCGGACCGGAGCTGGCGAAAGCCATTGTTGATGCATGGCTGGCTTCAGATTTTGATCCGAAGGGGGCGTCAGCAGCAAATGTGGATGCGATCAACCGGCTTGACACGAAGAAGGCTTGAGTTTTAGCGCAAGCGCACGCCATCCACGCTGTTGAAGACGAAGAGCTTGTCCTTGGGCAAAGCGATGCCGACAACCTCTCCTGATTTTGCAGTGAAATCCTTCGCGGCTTTCACCGTCAGCATATCGACACCCGCTTTCACCGTGACGAGTGTATGATCGCCAATGAGTTCGGTGGTGTAGACTTCGGCTTTCATCTGGCCTTTTACCGGGGCAACGACTGCGCAATCTTCCGGGCGCACGCCGAGGATTGCGGTGTCGATCCGGCCTTTCACGGGTACCGCTACTTTCTGGCCGTGCGCTGTGAATGTTGTTCCATCAAGCGTGCCGTTGACGATGTTCATGGGTGGTGAGCCGATGAATTGCGCGACAAACAGGTTCGCCGGATTGTTGTAGATTTCAGCAGGTGTGGCGAGTTGCTGGAGCACACCTTTTTCCAGAATGGCAACGCGGTGCGCCAGTGTCATGGCTTCGATCTGGTCATGCGTCACATAAATTGTGGTGATGCCGAAGTTGTGCTGCATGTGCTTGAGTTCGGCGCGCATGTGGCCGCGCAGCTTGGCATCCAGGTTGGAGAGCGGCTCGTCCATCAGGAACACGGATGGCCTGCGGATGATGGCGCGGGCGAGCGCCACGCGTTGGCGCTGGCCGCCAGAGAGTTCACGCGGATAGCGATCAAGCAGCTTGTCCAGTTGCACTTGCGACGCGGATTCGCGGATGGCGACGTCCATCTCTGCCGGATTCACTTTGCGGACTTTCAACGGAAAGCCGATGTTCTCGGCCACCGTCTTGTGCGGGTAGAGCGCGTAGGACTGGAACACCATGGAGATGTCGCGGTATTTTGGCAGGACGTTGGTGACATCGCGATCACCGATCAGCACACGGCCCGAAGTTGCGGTTTCGAGGCCGGAGAGGATGCGTAGAGCCGTTGTCTTGCCGGAACCTGATGCGCCGAGCAGCACCAGAAATTCGCCGGGGTGAATCTCAAGATCGAACTCCTCCAGCACTTTCACGGCACCAAAGGATTTCGCCACCTTGTCGAACCGCACCGGAACCTTTGGACTGCCGCTTGCCATTCCCTACCCCTTCACCGCGCCGAGCAACACGCCCTTGGCAATATATCTCTGCAATATGATCGCCATAATGATCACCGGAATGATCATCACAACAATGATCGCGCACATTTCCCACCACAGGATTCCGCGTTCGCCGGCATTCTTGGCAGCAACCATGAAAGGCATGGTTTGCGACTTTGCAAGTGCGAGGAATACAGCAAGCAGATATTCATTCCAGTTGAGAATGAGAGTCAGCAAGGTGACGGCTGCAAATCCGGGTCGCGTGAGGGGCAAAACGATGTCCCAGAAAATTCCAAAACGCGTGGCACCATCCAACTGGGCGGATTCTTCGAGTTCAATTGGAAGGCCGGCAAAAAAATCATGCATGAGCCACACGACAATCGGGAGATTGGCGACCGC
>JAYVKC010000086.1:0-23130 GCA_043768765.1 Hyphomicrobiales bacterium
TCATGTCTGCGACTGGGCAGGGCGGCAGGACTTTCAGATCGCGCGTCTCCCCATCACTGGCTGTTGCCCATGCACCCTTACCACGCAGCGCCCCCAGCCATTCGCGGCCCAGCGGATCATAGATCAGGCCGGCAACGGTCTCGCCTTTTTCGACAACGGCTCCCAGCACACCAAACAATGGCAAGCCCCACGCGAAATTGCCGGTGCCATCCACCGGATCAATGATGATGGCAAGGTCAGCGTCCTTGATCTTGTCGAGCAGAGAACGGTCGCGGGCCACCGACTCTTCCCCCACAAACAATGCGTCGGGAAACTGTTCCGCGATAGCGTCACGCATGCGCCATTCGGCCTGTTCATCGGCATCCGTCACCAGATCAAGGTAGGACGACTTCTGCCGCGTCTCTGTGCGGTCAATCTTGCGAAAGCGCGGAAGAATTTCGTTTTCCGCCGCGTCAACAATGATGGCTTGCAACTGTTCCAGTTTCTGGGTGTTAAACCGCATGATGTTCCCGTGCCTGGATTGACCCTTTTGAAGGCGACTGCATATCAGGTTAGAGTGCCCGTACAAGGCAGGATTCGCACATGCAGGAAATTCTCGAAAAGCTCGAACAACGACGGCGCGATGCACGCGCCGGCGGTGGCGCAAAGCGCACCGAAGCCCAGCATGCGCGCGGCAAACTCACGGCACGCGAACGGCTCGAGCTGCTGTTGGATGCGCAATCGTTCGAGGAGTTCGACATGTTTGTCGAACACCGCTGCACGGAATTCGGCATGGACAAAACCCGAATTCCCGGTGATGGCGTCGTCACCGGCTGGGGCACCGTGAATGGCCGCCTGGTCTATGTCTTCGCCAAGGATTTCACCGTGTTCGGTGGCTCTCTGTCGGATTCTCACGCCCGCAAGATCACCAAGATGCAAGACATGGCACTGCGCAACCGAGCCCCCATCATTGGTCTGTTTGATGCCGGTGGCGCGCGCATCCAGGAAGGGGTGGATGCCCTTGGGGGCTATGGCGAAGTGTTCCAGCGCAATGTGCTGGCCTCCGGTGTCATCCCGCAAATCTCTGTCATCATGGGCCCGTGCGCTGGTGGCGATGTCTATTCCCCGGCCATGACGGATTTCATCTTTATGGTGCGTGATACCAGTTACATGTTCGTGACCGGACCTGACGTGGTCAAAACCGTCACCAACGAAACCGTGACAGCAGAAGACCTGGGCGGCGCTTCCGTGCACACGGTAAAATCATCCGTTGCTGACAAGGCTTTCGACAATGACGTGGAAACCCTGCTGCAAATGCGCCGCTTCATCGATTTCCTGCCGTCATCGAACACCACCGCCGTTCCTGAACTTCCGTGTACAGACGATGTTGAGCGCCACGTTGACTCGCTCGACACCTTGATCCCCGCCAATCCCAACCAGCCCTACGACATGAAGGAACTGATCCTCAAAACTGTTGATGACGGGGACTTTTTCGAACTCCAGGACGCTCACGCCAAAAACATCATCACCGGCTTTGCCCGCATCAAAGGCCGAACCATTGGCATTGTTGCCAATCAGCCCATGGTGCTGGCGGGCGTTCTTGATTCAGATGCAGGCCGCAAGGGTGCTCGCTTCGTGCGGTTTTGTGATTGCTTTGGCATACCCGTCATCACCTTTGTCGATGTGCCGGGATTTCTGCCGGGCACAGCCCAGGAATACGGTGGCCTGATTAAACATGGCGCAAAACTGCTGTTTGCCTATGCCGAAGCAACCGTTCCAAAAATCACAGTCATCACCCGCAAAGCCTATGGCGGCGCCTATGTCGTGATGGCATCCAAACACCTGCGCGGTGACATCAATTATGCCTGGCCAACTGCAGAGATCGCCGTCATGGGGTCAAAAGGAGCGGCAGAAATTCTGTACCGTTCCGAACTATCGGATAAACCGGCCATTGCCAGCCGCGTGAAAGACTACGAGGACCGCTTCGCCAATCCCTTTGTTGCCGCCGAACGCGGATTTCTCGATGACGTCATCATGCCCCACTCCACCCGCCGCCGCATCGCCCGCGCCCTTGACATGCTGCGCACCAAACAACTCGATAACCCTTGGAAGAAGCACGACAATATTCCGCTGTAGGGACCTGAGCAGTTCCGTTTACCTTCCCCTTGCGGGTGATGTGCGCAGGAAGGGAATTTGTGTGACGGCAAGGGTGATCAAACTTGCCATTGCGGCCCGCTTCCCCTATAGCCCCGCCTCGTCCGGCGTCGTCCACCCCTGGAGGGAGGCCGGGCTTCAAACCCAAAGGAAATTCAAATGTCGAAAATCGTAACGATCCAGGCCGCCATTCGCGGCAAGGCAGGCAAGGGGGCCGCTCGTTCCGTCCGTCGTGAGGGCCATGTGCCCGGCGTCGTGTATGGAGACAAGCAGGCCCCGCAGATGATCACGCTCACCTACAAGAACGTGCTGCCCCATGTTGAAACCGGCCGCTTCCTCTCCACCCTCGTTGATCTCGAAGTCGACGGCAAGACCGTTCGCGCCATTCCGCGCGATGTCCAGTTCGAACCGGTCAAGGACCGCATCATCCACGTGGATTTTCTTCGCCTCGGCAAGGATGCCCGCATTGCGGTTGATATTCCTGTACAATTCAAGAACCAGGAAGCGGCCCCCGGTCTCAAGGCGGGCGGTGTGCTCAACATCGTGTCGCATACCATCTCGCTGTATTGCCCGGCCGACTTCATCCCCGATGATGTCATTGTGGACCTCACCGGCATGCAGATCGGCCAGAACATCCACTTGTCGCAGATCACACTGCCAGATCGCGTCACGTCGGCAGAGCGCGATGACATCACGCTCGTGGCCTTGACCGCCCAAGCCAAGGAAGAAGAAGCTCCGGCAGAAGCCGTTTCGGCAGACGTTCCGGCCACCGCACAAAAGGCACCAGACGCCGCCACTGCGGCTGCCGCACCGGCCAAGGGTGCAGCACCAGCCAAGGGTGCGGCTCCCGCCAAGGGTGCTGCTCCAGCGGCCGCTGCTGCCCCCGCTGCGAAGAAGAAATAACACCGGCGCGGGCAGGGCGGGTCCATGTTCCTGTTCGTCGGCCTCGGCAATCCGGGTGGCAAGTACGAGGCCAACCGCCACAACATCGGCTTCATGGCGGTGGACGAAATCGTCCGCCGCCATGGTTTCTCCGCCTGGCGTAAGAAGTTTCAGGGCGAAGTGGCCGATGCGCTGATCGCTGGCGAAAAAATCCTGGTGTTGAAGCCCCAGACCTACATGAACGAAAGTGGCCGAAGTGCTGGCGAGGTCGTGCGCTTTCACCAAATTCCGGTCGAAAACGTGTTCGTGTTCTACGATGAACTCGATCTTATGGCAGGTAAGATGCGGGTGAAAACAGGCGGTGGTGCAGCCGGTCACAACGGCATCCGCTCCCTGATTGACCACTTGGGGCCGGACTTTCACCGGCTGCGACTGGGCATCGGCCACCCGGGCGAAAAACAAAGGGTCCTCGGCCACGTGCTCGGGGATTTCGCCAAGTCGGACAAGGAGTGGTTGCAGAAGCTGCTGGCAGGCGTTTCCGAAAATGCCGAACTGTTGATTGATGGCAAATTTGCGCCGTTCCAAAGCAAGGTTCATTTGGCGGTCAATCCGCCCCCGCCGAAACAGGCAAAGCCTGCAACGCCTTGACATGCGAAATGCAAGCTTTCATGTTAAGCACATGAACACGCATATTCAGATCCGGAATGTCCCAAACAGCCTGCATCGAAAACTGAAGATCCGGGCTGCCCAAAAAAACATGACACTCACTGACTATGTCAAGAAGCTGATTGAGCGTGACGTAGAAAAACCGACACTTGCCGAAATGGCGGAGCGGTTGAAAAAGTTGACACCGGTTAACATCACCACAGATGAAATTGTTGCTATCATCAGAGAGAGCAGGGACGCAACGTAATCGTTGTCGACGCCTCGGTTGTTTGTGAGTTTCTGCTGTTTGGTGATCGCAATCCGGAACTGGCCGACTTTCTGGCGGTGCAAGAGTTGGCAGCACCCGCTCTTATCGAATATGAAATTGGGCACGCACTCCGTCGTATCAACCTAACGGGAAAAATATCGGATGAACGGGCAAGAGTGGCTCTCAATTCCTTCATGTTTTTGAGGATCGAACTTCATTTTGCAGAATCACTTATGCCAAGGACTTGGGAACTACGCCGCAACTTTACTTTTTATGATGCGTCGTACGTTGTCTTGGCAGAGTCGTTGAATACACCTCTCTACACGCGGGACAAGAGGCTTGCTTCGGCCCCAGGACACAATGCTAAAATCATCTGCCTCTGACGGCACGGCATTTACATTGCAGCATGGCCTGTGATACCGCCTGCATCCATCAACATCAGGACTAAATCATGGGTTTCAAATGCGGTATCGTAGGCTTGCCGAATGTTGGCAAATCGACGCTGTTCAATGCGCTGACACAAACGTCGGCGGCACAGGCGGCCAACTATCCGTTTTGCACCATCGAACCCAATGTCGGCGATGTCGGCGTGCCCGATGAACGCCTGGACAAGCTGGCGGCCATTGCGGGCTCAGCCCAAATCATTCCCACCCGCCTGACATTTGTGGATATCGCCGGCCTCGTAAAAGGCGCATCGAAGGGTGAAGGTCTCGGCAACCAGTTCCTCGCCAACATTCGCGAATGCGATGCAATAGCCCATGTGGTTCGTTGTTTTGAAGATGGTGACATCACCCACGTGTCAGGCCGCATCGATCCGGTGTCGGACATCGAAATCATCGAAACGGAATTGATGCTGGCTGATCTGGACTCACTTGAGAAGCGACACCCCGCCGCCGAGAAAAAAGGCAAGCAGGGCGACAAGGAACAAAAGGAATTGGCCGATCTCATGTTTCGCGCATTGCTCCTGTTGCGCGACGGCAAGCCAGCGCGGTTGGTCGAGCGTACAACCGAAGAAGAATTGATCTTCCGCGGCCTCGGCTTGCTGTCATCGAAGCCCGTCCTCTATGTCTGCAACGTTGAGGAAGCAGCTGCCGACAAAGGCAATGACTTCTCTGAACGAGTAAAGTCCTTTGCCGCCAAGGAAGGCAACAAGTCAGTCGTCGTGTCGGCCAAAATTGAAAGCGAAATTGCGATCCTGCCGGTGGCCGATCAAAAAGACTATCTCAATGCCGTGGGCTTGCACGAACCCGGCCTCAACCGTGTCATCCGTGAAGGCTACGCATTGCTGGGGCTCCTCACCTATTTCACCGTTGGCCCAAAGGAAGCCCGTGCCTGGACAATTGCCATTGGCACCAAGGCACCCGCTGCCGCAGGCGTCATTCACACCGACTTTGAGAAGGGTTTCATCCGCTCCGAAACAATTGGTTATCAAGACTACATCACTGGCGATGGCGAAGCCGGTGCAAAAACCGCCGGCAAGTTCCGCCTTGAAGGCAAGGAATACGTGGTGGCCGATGGCGACGTGATGCACTTCCGGTTCAACACATGATGCACTTCGAAGACTTCTCCGTCGGTTGGCAGGTGGCACTCGGCCCAATTGTCGTGACACGTGACGCGGTACTGGCATTTGCGCAAGACTTTGATCCACAGCCATTTCATCTCGACGATGAAGCGGCACGAACCGGCCCCTTCGGCGCATTGACCGCCAGTGGATGGCATACATGCGGCATGATCATGCGCGTGGTTTGCGATGCATTTCTCAACAACGCCGCCGGCAGGGGCTCTCCTGGTGTGGATCGCATCCAGTGGAAAAATCCGGTATTTGTGGGTGACATTTTGTCTGGCACGTTTGAAGTCCAGCAAATGCGCAAGTCCGCCTCGCGCCCCGGCATCGGTATTTTGCACTACATCGCAGCGGTACATGACCAGCACGGCACGCCCAAGGCGGAGTTTCAGGGCCCATTTTTCATGCAGACGCGCACCTAGTTCTTCAACTTGTACCCCGTCTTGAACATCCACATGACGATGCCGAGACAAATTACGAGTATCAAAGCTGTCATCGCGAGGCTGACGCCGACATGAACATCCGCAACTTCATTGAAACTCCAGCGAAACCCGCTGATCAGATAAACCACCGGATTGAACAGCGACACTGCCCGCCAGAACGGTGGCAGCACATCAAGTGAATAGAAACTGCCACCCAGGAAAGTGAGTGGCGTGATGATCAGCAGCGGAATGATCTGCAGTTTCTCGAAACCATCAGCCCACAATCCTATGATGAACCCGAACAGTGAAAAAGTAAGTGCTGTCAGGATCAGAAACGCAATCATCCAGAAGGGGTGAGCGATGCTCAACGGCACAAACAACACCGAAGTGGCCAAAATGACCAAGCCGATCAATATGGATTTTGCCGCCGCCGCACCGACAAATCCGAGAATCATCTCAAAAGCGGAAACAGGAGCCGACAAATACTCATAGATAGAGCCGGAAAAACGCGGAAAATAGATGCCGAACGAGGCATTTGATATGCTCTGTGTCAGGATCGACAGCATGATCAGTCCCGGCACAATGAATGCGCCATAAGCCACGCCATCGATTTCCATAATGCGCGACCCCATGGCAGCGCCGAACACGACAAAATACAACACCGTCGAAATGACGGGCGAAATCAGGCTCTGTCCAATGGTGCGGAAGAACCGCTTCATCTCATACGAAAAAATGGCAAGTGCAGCCCGCCAGTTCATTGTTTCACCAATCCCATGAAAATGTCTTCCAGTGAACTCTGTTCCGTGTGGAGATCGCTGTAACTGATGTTTTCCCCGGCAAGTGCTCTCAGCAATCCCGCAATGTCCTGCTTTCCCTCCCGCGCATCATAGGCATAGGCAAGTTCACGTCCGCTTTTCGAAAGTTGCAGATTGAACTTTGCCAACTTTTTTGGAATCATCGAGATGGCCGCATCAAGTTGCAGCGATAGTTTCTTCTGACCCATTTTTGCCATCAACTTGGTTTTGTCCTCAACCAGCACCATGGCACCTTTGTTGATCACGCCAACCTGGTCTGCCATCTCTTCGGCCTCTTCGATATAGTGCGTGGTCAGGACAATGGTAACGCCATCATCTCGCAGTTGTCTGACGATGTTCCACATGTCTTTGCGCAGTTCCACATCAACCCCGGCAGTGGGTTCGTCCAGAAACAGGATGCGCGGTTCGTGCGCCAGCGCCTTGGCAATCAGCACCCGGCGTTTCATGCCGCCCGACAGCGTCATGATTTTTTCCTGCCTCTTGTCCCACAGTGACAACTGCTTCAGAACTTTTTCAATGTGGCCAGGATTCGAACGTTCGCCAAACAGAGCGCGGCTGAAATTGGCCGTATCCCATACGGTTTCAAAAATGCTCAAGTGCAGCTCTTGTGGTACCAGTCCAATCATTTTCCGCGCAGCGCGAAAGTCCGTAACATTGTCGTGACCATCAACGCTCACGCTGCCAGTGGATTTTCTGATGATGCCGCAGATCACACCGATCAGTGTTGTCTTGCCAGCGCCATTGGGTCCCAGCAGCGCAAAGATTTCACCCCGGCGGATGTCGAGATTGATGTCCTTGAGGGCGCTTAAGCCCGTTTTGTAGGTTTTGCAAAGTGACGTGACGCTGATGATAGAATCCATGACCCTTCATTAGTGCGGTTCCGGTTGTGATGGAATTGCCAATATCCAGCAATCTGTCATGGCCCGTCAATCAGACTGCCGAAAACCCATTGTCGACGAAGAGCTGCTGGCCGGTAACAAAGACTGAATCGTCACTTGCCAGGTAAAGTGCAGCCCGCGCCACATCTTCCGGCTCCCCGATGCGCCCCTGTTGTGCCGCAATCGCTGCATCTGAAACATCAACGCCCAGTGCCGCAAGTTCTTTCACTTCGCGCAAACCGTGGGGCGTTCGGATAAAGCCGGGACATACGGCGTTGCAGCGGATATTGCGGTCACGGAACTCAACCGCAATGGCCCGTGCAAACATGTGCACAGCACCTTTGGTGGTATCGTAGAGGACCTCCATCGGCGTCGCCAGCACGGCGGAAATAGACGATGTGCACACAATCGAACCCCCGCCAGCCGCGATCATCTGCGGCAGAACAGCCTTGGTCATCAGGAACATGCTTTTCACATTCACGGCGTGCAGCCAGTCCCACTCATGTTCCGTGGTCTCAAGGAATGGCTTGATGACAATTGTGCCCGCGTGATTGAATAGAACTGTTACCGGGCCGAATGCCATGTTCGCTGCTTCAACAGCCGCACTCACCTCGTCAGACTTTGAAACATCCGCTTGCAGTGCGATGGCTGTGCCGCCAGACTTGGAAATTTCGTCAGCAGTTGCTCTGGCCGCGACCAGGTTCTTGTCGACAATGGCGACCTTGGCACCTTCGGCGGCGAAAAGTTTGGATGCTGCACCGCCCATGCCCGTGGCCCCGCCCGAGATAAGTGCAATTTTTCCGGCGAGGCGACTGGACATGTGGTTGTTCCTTTACTCAAACAGGCTGGAAACCGACTCTTCCCGGCTGGTGCGTCCTATCGCTTCGCCGATCAGGGAGGCAATTGATATCACCCGGATGTTTCGCGCGATCTTTACTGCTTCGGTTGGCTGGATGGAATCAGTGATGATCAGGTTTTTGAGCTTGGACGACGTGATCCGCGCCACCGCACCACCCGACAACACACCGTGTGTGATATAGGCCGAAACTTCCTTGGCACCCTGTGCTAAAAGGGCCTCAGCCGCATTGACCAATGTGCCGCCCGAATCCACGATGTCATCAATAAGCACGCACGACTTGCCCTCAACCTCGCCAATGATGTTCATGACTTCGGATTCACCTGCCCGTTCCCGCCGTTTGTCAACGATGGCCAAGGGGCAGTCCAGTCTTTTCGCAAGTGCCCGCGCCCGTACCACACCGCCGACGTCAGGTGACACCACAACCGTGTTCGCCACATCATTGTGCTGTTTGATGTCGCGCACAAACACCGGGCCGGCAAACAGATTGTCGGTCGGAATGTCGAAAAACCCCTGGATTTGTCCGGCATGCAAATCGAGCGTCAGAACCCTGTCCGCCCCGGCATGGGTGATCAGATTGGCCACAAGTTTGGCCGAAATGGGTGTCCGTGCGGCGGGTTTGCGGTCCTGTCGCGCATAACCGAAATAGGGAATGACCGCCGTGATCCGTTTTGCCGATGCGCGTCGCAGCGCGTCAGTAATGATGAGCAGCTCCATCAAATGATCGTTGGTCGGGAAAGATGTGGATTGCACAATGAACATGTCCTGGCCACGCACGTTTTCCTGGATTTCAACGAAAACTTCCATGTCGTTGAACCGCTTTACAACGGCCTTCACCACAGGAAGGTTGAGATAGGAACAAATTGATTCCGCCAGGGGCCGGTTGCTGTTGCCTGAAATGATTTTCATCACGGCCTTGGATTCCCCCGCCTCGGTGTCTGCACGGTCCTATATCAACGGCGATCAATTGATGCAAATGCGGCGTATCGGCTTCAAACAACGTGGTTTATCTGTACCTCTCGATCAGCTTTGATAATCCGACTGCCGCGGCTTGCGTCGCAGCGGTGGCATTGTCGCCCCAGCCGCCGTCCAAAGATCCCGCTGGCACCGAATTCTGTTGCTTTATGTCACCCAACACTTTTCCCGATGGCGAAGTGACAATCCATACGAGTGATACAATTTGTGTGACACCTTGCGGTTTCTCAATCGTCAGTTTGCCATTGATTGTGATGGCATTCTTGCTTTTGCTTTCAACCACAGGCCAGCCTGCATCATCGAACGCCGCCCGCATCGCCAGCGTGAGTTCCTTGTTCACTGACTTGCTTCCACCTTCTACGGGTACCACCGCCACAGCCTGAATGACTTCCGCACCAGTTTTGGCAATCGGTTGTCGCGTCTCAGCGGGGGCATTGCCAATTGTCGCTACTTCAATGTCGCGGTCTACCCGGACGTCCTGCGGTTGGGCAGTCGCAATTTTTTGGCCGTCAAGGGTCTCGTAATCAATGTCATTTTCAGCAGATGGCCCAGCCCGGACAAAGGCCTCCCAGGGTGGATGGGCGAGCGAGTTCAGCGGCTGCAGTGCCGGTGGACCGGCGCTACAACCAGTTAAAAAAACAAGTGCCACCAGGTAAAATCGGGTCATGGAAGGGCAATCGACGACATCAAGCGACCGTAGCTGCCTTCGCCCCTGTGGGTTGCCCTCCTGTAGCTGAAGAAGCGCGCACTGTCGGCATAGGTACAAAGATCAAGGTTGATCGCCGTACCCAGGCCGGCAAGTTTCAATCGCCGCAATAAATAACCCGGGAGATCAAAGAGGTAGTGGTCTGATTTCGTTGACGGTGAAAAAAATGCCCTTGCCCCTGTGTCTGTATCAACAAACAGCGGCGGAAACTCCGGACCGACTTCATAATTGGCCTTCGAGATTGTTGGACCAATGACAGCCGAGATATTGTCCCGCTTCGCCCCCAGGTCCTCCATGGCACTGATGACGGCGTCGGTAATGCCGCGTTGGGCACCCTTCCAACCGGCATGGGCAGCGCCGATTACACCTGCCTTCGAATCGACAAACAAGATGGGAGCGCAGTCGGCGGTGAGGATGCCGATGGCCAGGCCTGTTGTGTTGCTCACCAATCCGTCAGATTTTGGCCGCTGTTCAGCGGAAAACGGCTCACTTACGTGGACAACATCATTGCCATGAACTTGGTAAGAGGTAACCAGGTTGGTATCCTCAACACCCAATTGACGTGCAACAATGGCACGGTTCTTCGCCACCAGCTCCAGGTCGTCGCCAGATCCCAAACCACAATTCAGGGACGAAAAGATGCCGTTGGAAAAGCCGCCGCCCCTGGGGAAAAACCCATGTGAAATTCCGGGAAAATTGAGATGCTCGGTTTCGATCATAGGACACCAAAAGGATAAGGCGCAGGCTGATCTGCGCACGTGACCGCCATCACCTTGAAAAGCTGGCCCATTTGCAGGTCATCCGCAAGTCGATTTACACCTGCCGTGAAATCGTCGCGTTCTTTCCCCGACAAACTGCGCAACAACGCCTGTGCACGCATGCCAACACCCATGGCCGTGAGAAATTCGCCTTGCGTCAGGATATCATAAACACAAGCACCTCCTGCCGAAAATGCCCGGCCCAATGCCTCAAAATCCACATGTGATGTGATGTCCACCTCGCCAGGGGTCTCTAGTGCGTTGCAAAAGGCATGGGCTTTCATCGCTTGTAATGTATTGCCCATTGCGGATTTTCTGTGGCCGTAATCGATAACAAGTGCGGCTCCTCCTTGATCTGAAATCAGGTGTCCGAGCGTGAGCGCGACAGAGTCCCGCGCCGGCGCACTTTCAAAAGTGCCATTTCGCCCCAATGGATTGCTCTGTTGCGATGGCAAAAGCGAATAGCACAATCCATTCCTGTCTGCCCCAACATGGCGTTCAAGGATTTCGTCCCCATTGATTTCATACTGTTTTGTCGGAACAGCGTCAAAAAACTCATTGGCGACAACGATAGTTGGTCGAAGCGGCAAGGAAGCAGCAGACAGGTGCCAAGTGGCGTTGAGATCAACCAAGGTTTTTTGCTGGATGTCGCGTAACACCGGGCTGATTTCGACCAGATGCACTTTGGCGGCAGCATGAAACCCGCTGACTTTGCGCGTGGCGCGCCACAAGTCTTTCATCAATGTGCCTCGGCCCGGACCAAACTCCACAAGTGCAAAATCCGGCGGCGAACCCATGCCAATCCAGACCTGCGCCACCCACAGCCCAACAAGCTCTCCAAATACCTGGCTGATTTCAGGCGCGGTCGTAAAGTCACCGCGCGACCCCAAGGGGTCATGCGTCATGTAATATCCATGCTGTGGATGCCCGAGGCACAGCTCCATGTAGCGGTCGAGCGGCAATGGGCCTTCGGTTTCGATTACCGTTCGTAGCAGGCTTTCCAGCGCTGTCATGATGCGTCGCGCGACCGGAGCAGCAGCCAAATCCCAACAATGACCAACGGCAGTGAATAGACCATGCCCAACGTCAGCGGTCCAAACAAGTACCCGACGTGACGGTCAGGTTCGCGAAAGAATTCGACAACAATCCGGGACAACCCGTAGCCGAACGCAAAAATACCACTCGCCCGCCCCGGATGCTTGAGTGCGCCAAACTGGTGGGTGGAAATGCGAACCGCCAGAAACAGGAGTAGACCTTCGAGCACCGCTTCATAAAGCTGACTCGGATGTCGCGCCACAGTTTCGCCGGGAAAAATGACACCCCACGGCACGTCCGTCGGTCGGCCCCAAAGCTCGGCATTGATGAAATTTGCGATCCGGCCCAGACCCAGCCCGACAGGAACCGAAGCTGCCCCCAGATCCAGCATGCGGTCCAGTGACTTGCCCCGCAGGCGTCCGTAACCCAGACACGCAACGACAACACCAAGAAATCCGCCGTGAAACGACATGCCGCCATCAAGTGTGTTCAGTATCTGAAGGGGGTTGGCAAAGTAGAATTGGGGTTTGTAGAACAGGATATAGCCCAGCCTGCCGCCGATGATCACGCCCGCCAATCCCCACAGGAAGAAGTCATCTGCCTCGGTCCGACTGAGGGTCGGCGCATAAGCACCCCATAGCCGCGGTGTTTCTGCCAAACGTTTGATGTACCAGGTGGCAAACAGCAAACCCACAACATAGGCTAGCGCATACCAATGCACCAAGAGTGGCCCAAGGCGAAAGACAACGGGATCAAGGTCAGGAAACTGAAGGGCGGCCAGCATCGCGCCTGTCTGCCGCAGGCAGCGCCAGGGCGCAACAACCACTTGAAACCGGTACACAAGATCATTAGCTAACGGGGCAACGGAGTCTTGCCATGTCTGCCACCCAATCCAAGTTTTTTGATGAACTCGCAAAACTGATGACCAGCGCAACAGGTGCTGCGCAAGGCGTCCGCAAGGAGCTGGACAGCCTGGTGCAAAGCCAGGTCGAGCGCATTCTCAACAACCTCGATGTCGTGAAGCGGGAAGAGTTCGAGATTGTAAAGGCCATGGCCGAAAAAGCGCGATTGGAGAACGATAAGCTCTCCCAGCGCCTTGCTGAAATCGAATCAAGATTGGTCACGGCATCGCCCTGATTCTGACCAAACAAAATTGTGTGGAGGAATCACACACGCCATTGCCGCGAGCGGGTACGCGTTGCAATTAGTTCCAGCCATCGACACTTGATTCGTCCGTTGGCGGAGGAAATTCATGCCCGCTGCTGCTTTCCAGACCGAACCATTCAACAACCCGATTGACCGGGTTGAGCGTCTTGCCGAACAGCAACACTGGTCATTCGACCGGCCCAGCGATGATGAAGTGCTGATGACTGTAAGTGGCGGCTGGTGCGATCTCAACCTGTCGCTGTCTTGGCGAAGTGATCTGGAGGCGCTGATGGTGGCTTGCACGTATGATTTGCGGGTCCCCATGACCCGCCGTGAAGAAGTGACCCGCCTGATCAACCAGATCAATGCGCAGTTGGTGCATGGCCATTTCGACTACTGGTCCGAAACCGGCCACATCATGTACCGCAACAGCCTCATTCTGGCGGGCAGCGCCGAAGCCAACGACGCCCAGTGCGAAACCCTGATAACGCTCGGAATCGATAACAGCCAACGCTACTATCCGGCCGTGCAGTTCGTCGTGTGGGGCGGCCAATCCGCCGGACAAGCCATGAGTTCCGCCCTGCTAGAGACCTGTGGGGAAGCATGAGCCCTCCGCCGAAAATACCGCCGAAAATACCAATGGCAGGAACGCTGGTTCTGTTGGGCGCAGGCAAAATGGGTGGCGCAATGCTGCAGGGATGGTTGTCTGCCGGAATTGATCCGGCGCAGATCGTGGTGCTGGATCCTTATCCGTCAGCAGAATTGTCGCACGTGCTTGGTCAGCACGGGATTCGGCTCAATCCGCCAACGGCATCGCTTGTCGATGTGAGCGTCATTGTGGTGGCGGTAAAGCCCCAAAGCCTGGACGACGTGCTGTCAGCCATGAAAAGTGTGGGGCAGGGGCAGCCTCTGGTCATTTCAATTGTCGCCGGAAAAACAATCGCTACTTTTGCCAAGTATTTTGGCCCAACGACAGCCATCATCCGCACCATTCCCAATACCCCGGCAGCCATTGGCCGTGGCGTCACGGCAATGGCTGCAAACGCCCACGTCTCCGCTGATCAGATGCAATTGGCCGATGTCCTTTTGGCGTCAATTGGAGAAGTGGTGACACTCGAGAATGAAACGCAGATCGATGCGGCCACAGCAGTTTCAGGTTCTGGTCCGGCTTACGTTTTCTACATGACTGAATGTCTGGCGGCCGCTGGCCAGGCGGCAGGCTTGGCACCGGATATTGCCATGAAATTGGCGCGCGCAACTGTGGCCGGTTCCGGCGAACTGATGCGTCAAACGGGGACCGACGCCGAACAATTGCGAAAAAATGTGACGTCGCCCAACGGCACCACGCATGCCGCCTTGCAGGTACTGATGGCATCCGACGGATTGAAACCACTGATGCAGCGTGCCGTGGCAGCGGCCGAAGCGCGGGCACGGGAACTTGGCAGCGCATGACGATCGTCTTTGCTGACTTTGAAAAAGTGGAAATCCGCGTGGGCACAATTGTCGCCGTTGAGCCTTTTCCTGAAGCCCGCAAACCTGCCTACAAACTCCTGATCGACTTTGGCGAAGCTGTTGGCATCAAGAAATCGTCAGCCCAAATTACCAAACACTATCAGGCCGAGGCACTCGTCGGACGGCAGGTGGCAGCCGTCCTCAATTTTCCACCGCGCCAGATCGGCCCGTTTATGTCAGAAGTCCTGACACTGGGATTCCCGGATGCGGCAGGTGGGGTCGTACTTGTCTCGCCCGACATCAAAATTCCGAATGGCGGGAAATTGTTCTGAGGATCAATGTCCCTCAAATCCAACCAGTGTGTGAACCTTTACACCCTTGTTTTTGAGTTTTGCCGCCCCGCCCAGCTCTGGCAGATCGATGACAAAAGCGGCAGCTACAACTTCGCCACCTGATTTGCGAATGAGGTCAATGGCAGCGCCAGCCGTGCCGCCTGTGGCGACCAAATCGTCAATCAGCAAGACACGGTCGCCTGTCCGTATGGCATCCGCGTGGATTTCAATGGTGTCGACACCATACTCAAGCGCATACTCTTGCCCAATCACCCGCGATGGCAGTTTGCCTTTTTTGCGGATGGGAATGAAGCCGCGTCCCAGAGTGTGAGCCACCGCGCCGCCGAGAATGAAACCCCTGGCTTCAATGCCTGCGACAAAGTCAATGTCACCCTTGAGGAAGGGCCACGCCAATTCATCCACCGCCGCCCGGAATCCGTGCAAGTTCGACAGCAGCGTGGTGATGTCCCTGAACTGAATTCCCGGCTTGGGGTAGTCCGGAATCGTCCTGATATAGCGCTTGATGTCGAAACCGTTTCGCAGATCCATGTCGTTACCCTATGGCCATTTTACTTCTGGTGGCAGGGATGACAGGATACTTTCGACATTGCCACCTGTCTTTAATCCAAAAATCGTGCCGCGGTCGTATAGAAGATTGAACTCCACATATCGTCCGCGTCGTATCAGTTGTTCCTCCCGGTCGGCGTCTGTCCAGGGTGTTGCCGCGTTTCTGCGCACAATAGCCGGATAAACACTCCTGAAAGCTTCACCGACAGCACGAACGAATGCAAAATCCTTGTCGCGCTCACCCGTATCCAGGTAGTCAAAAAAAATCCCGCCAATGCCGCGCATTTCATTGCGGTGCGGCAAGTGGAAATACGTGTCGCACCAAGTCTTGTATTTTTCATGGTCAGCAACTGTGTGTGCGTCGCAGGCCGACTTCATGGCAGCATGGAAAGCCATCGCATCCGCGTCCTTCTGGTCTCTGCGTCGCATCAAAACCGGCGTGAGGTCGGCTCCACCACCAAACCAGGTTTTCGATGTCATGACCAACCGGGTGTTCATGTGGACGGCAGGAACATGGGGGTTGCGCGGATGGGCAATGAGGGAAATGCCCGATGCCCAGTAGCGCGGGTCTTGGTCGGCACCAGGAATCTGTTTGCGGAATTCTGCCGTAAACTCACCATGGACAGTCGATGTGTGAACGCCCGCCTTTTCAAAGACATTGCCATGCAGCATGGACATGATACCGCCGCCGCCATCTCCTTCGCGCTGCCAAGCGGTGCGGACAAAAGGTCTGGTTTCACCGCCGCAATCTTTCTCTATCGCCTCGAGGTCAAGGACAATTTTGTCCCTGAGCTCGCCAAACCACTGTGACGCAAGCGTTCTATAGCTATCCGTCAAACCCAAATTCCCCGTTTTCGCTGCAACTGCTTAAAAGTCTCTTCTCTGCCTTTACCAATCGTTTCCCAGCTTCTCAAACCCAATATTCAGAGTTGCGGGGCTAATAGACAGGTTGGAAAAGTAGGTGCCCCGTGAAAACTCGCTTGAAGCAATACCTTGAGAACACCACAGCCAACACCGCCATCATATTTTCGCTGGCTGCGATCCCGATGCTGCTCGTCGCGGGCGCCGCGGTGGACATGGTTCGCGCCAACCGGACAAGTGCCATTTTGCAGGGTGCCGCTGACGCTGCCGCACTTGCCGGGGGTGTTTCGGGATTCAACAGCAAGTCGCAACTTGAAACACTTGTCCAGGACTATTTGGCGGCCAATGGAGCCCAGGGTGCGCTTGCCAGCGTCGATGCCATTGTCGTCGATCAGGACAAAAAATCTGGAGTACTTTCCGTTCGCATTGATGGTAAAATTCAAACCAGCTTCATGAAACTGGCGGGCATTGGAACACTGGACATTGGAGCGTCCGCTGAAGTCATGCGCGGAAGCCAGGCGCTTGAGATAGCCCTTGTGCTGGACAATACGGATTCCATGTCATTTGATGGTCGCATCACCGCACTGAAGTCATCCGCCCGCGAACTCATTTCTGAGGTCTTTGACAACAAGGACTCTGATACCTACATCAAGATCGGAATTGTGCCTTTCGCCAACTATGTCAATGTCGGCCTCGATTTGCGCAGCGAATCCTGGATGAGCGTGCCCGCGGACTCGTCGGTTCCCTCCGAGTGGTGCAGGAACGAGTATCCAGACGCAACAAAATCAAATTGTCGCATGGAGCCATCAAGCTATGTTCAAGATGGTGTAACGGTCAACACCACAGCGGAACAGTGTGACTGGAACTACGGCACACCGAAATATGTTTGTTCACCATCTTCGAATGACACGGTCTGGCGCGGCTGCGTCGGCTCCCGCAACAGCCCCATGGACCGTAACATCGGGTCAGCGGCCGTTCCTTATCCGGGTGTGATGAATGAGTGGTGCCCGCAGAAGATCACGAACCTGTCCGATGACAAGACCATGCTCCTCGGCAAGATCGACGCACTCTCAACGACCGGGAACACTTACATTCCGGCAGGCTTGCTGTGGGGTTGGAACATGTTGAATCCAGCCGCACCATTGACGGCTGCCAAAACAACAAGTGCGATGAAAGCCCTTAAGGGTCGCAAGGCAATTGTCTTGATGACGGATGGCCAAAACACCCTTGTGCCGGCCTATCCCAATCACGTTGGCTCTCCAGCTCTTCCTGCCGTTCTTGCTGATGATATCCTGGCCGACATTTGCAGCAACGTGAAGGACGACGACATCGAGATCTACACTGTTGCGTTCATGGTGGATGACGCGGCCACGAAAGACATGCTGGTGGATTGTGCCAGCGATCCATCCAAGTCGTTTGACGCCAGCGATAGCGCGGAATTGTCGGCATCCTTCAGGAAAATCGCGGAATCTCTGTCAGCGGTACGGCTTACAAAATGAGACAACCGGGTAAATGCGAAGGTATTTGTTGAAACAGGGTTGTTCCGATGTTGAATAGCTTTCGTCATTTCCTGAATTGCTGCCGTGGAAACACAGCCATAATTTTTGCGCTGTCCGCTGTTCCTTTGCTTGTTGCTGCCGGAGCAAGTGTCGACATGGCGCGTTCCAACCGGGCCCATGCAATGCTGCAGGCAGCGGCCGATGCGGCTGCATTGGCGGCGGGTGCCGAAATGGGCAAATCGTCCGGTGGCAACGGCGATGCCATGGATCAGTTGGCGGCTACAGTGGTTGAAAAGTATATCGCTGCCAACAACATTTCTGCCGCCGTGGATTCAATTGAATCCGTCACAGCCTTTGTCGACCAGGACAAAGGCAGCTTGACCGTGCGAATTCAGGGCCGGATGAAAACGTCTCTCATGCGTCTGGCTGGCATTGAGAGCATGGAACTGGACGTCTCCGCTGAAGTGGCGTTCGGCTCAAAGGCGCTTGAAATTGTACTCGTGCTCGATAACACAGGTTCGATGGACGGGCAAAAAATCAACGATTTGAAGGTCGCTGCCCACGGCCTTGTCAAAACTGTTTTCGCGCAGCAATCCAATTACTCCGACCTCAAAGTTGGTGTCGTGCCATATGCTGAATATGTCAACATTGGCACCAGCTTGAAAAACAACGGCTGGATGGAAAAGGACATGGTACCCTCCAACGCGGTATGGCGGGGCTGTGTTGGTTCGCGCCAAAGCCCCTCGGACGAGATTGTCAAGAAAGGTGGTCCGCACAAATATGTGGCCGTTGGCGATGTACCCTGCGGCGCGGAAGTGCTGCCACTGGTATCAAATCAAACTTTGGTTGACGCCAAAATTGATGAAATGTCTGCCAAAGGCAACACATACATCCCTGCAGGCCTTCTGTGGGGTTGGAACGTACTTGATTCAGATGACCCCATTGATGGCGGAATGACCGAGTCACAGATGAGGAAAAGCGGTGGCCAGAAGGCCATTGTTCTGATGACCGACGGCGAAAATACGATCTCTCCAACCTATCCCTTCCACAATGGCGGTGATCGCGCCTATTCCGATGCGCTGACGGCGAAACTTTGTGCCAACGCCAAGGCCGAAAACATCCAAATCTACACAGTGGCATTCCAGGTGCCCAGCGAGGCTATCAAGACCCTGCTCAAGTCATGCGCTTCGGAACCATCCATGGCTTTTGATGCAGGCGATGCGGTGGCACTGAACTCTGCCTTTGACGCCATCGGCGACCGGCTGGCCAATCTCTACCTGTCAAAGTAGGTCAGCTGGCGGTGGGCTTCGGCAGCAACGATGGCTGTCGCCATCGCCACATTGAGTGAGCGCGCAGGCGGTTTCATGACAATGGCAATGCGCTGGGAAACGGCCTCGTGGACGCTCGCAGGCACACCTGCCGTTTCGCGGCCCGCGACCAGGATATCGCCACTGCTAAACTTGAAATCCAGATAGGAGGTTTCGGCCTTCGTGGTCAGGAGGACCAGCCGTCGCCCGGGTCGACTTGCCAAAAACGATGTCCAGGACGCAGCCCGGTTGATGTCAAGCAATTGCAGATAATCCATGCCGGACCGTCGAAACGACGAATCAGTCCAGGCAAAGCCCGCTGGTTCGATGATGGAGAGGGGAACCCCAAAGCAGGCGCAAAACCGCGCAATGGCTCCAGCATTGGCAGCAATATCAGGTTGATACAGGGCGATTTCGATCATTGTAACGAGTACTTACGCCGTAAATTCCGGTTTGGGCAGCGCCACCTTCACTGCGACATCCTATGGCTGGACTTATCTCTTGTGCAGTGCCAAAAACGCCCCGATTTCGGAATAGGGCGGGGCCATCAAATGCCTCGCAGGCAAGGAATGACCGCTGTGTCCAAAGCACAATCGACGCATGACAACAATCACGATGACGGCGTTGCCAGACGCGATTTCCTCATGATCGCAACCGGGGCCGTGGCAGCTGTCGGTGGAGCCATGGTGGTTTGGCCGTTGATCAACCAGATGAACCCAGACGCTTCGGTCTTGGCTCTTGCCAGTGTGGAAGTTGACCTTGCCCCTGTTGCCGAAGGCCAGGAAATCACCATCAAATGGCGCGGCAACCCGGTTATCATCCGCAACCGCACCAAGGCCGAGATTGAAGCGGCAAACGCGGTCAACCTGGACGAATTGAAAGACCCGGTCGCTCGTTCAGCCAACGGCAAGGACGGCGATCCGGCAACCGACGAGAACCGCACTGTCAAGGGACACGAGCAATTCCTCGTCATGATGGGGGTTTGCACCCACCTCGGCTGCGTGCCGCAAGGCGACAACCCGGCCAAGGAGTTCGCAGTGGTCGAAGGCTCAACCAAGCTGGGTGGATGGTTCTGCCCTTGCCATGGATCGCACTACGACACGGCAGGGCGCATCCGCAAAGGCCCCGCACCGGAGAATCTCCCTGTGCCGCTTTACACCTTCATCTCCGACACCAAGATCCGCATCGGCTAATTCAGGAAACACATTATGAGCGGACCCTCGACCTACAAACCAACGTCAGCCTTCGGCAAATGGATGCATGAGCGCCTCCCGATCTATGCCCTTGTCAAGGAAACGGCACTGGATTTCCCGACACCGAAGAACCTGAACTACTGGTGGACCTTTGGCGGCATTCTCGCCGTCATGTTGGTGGTGCAAATCATCACCGGCATCGTGCTGGCGATGCATTACACCGCCCACGTCGACATGGCGTTCAACTCGGTTGAACACATCATGCGTGATGTGAACTACGGCTGGTTGATCCGCTATCTCCATGCCAATGGCGCGTCGATGTTCTTCATCGCCGTCTACATTCACATGTTCCGCGGCATGTATTTTGGCTCTTACAAGGCCCCGCGCGAAGTGCTGTGGATGATCGGCGTGTTGATCTATCTCATCATGATGGCGACAGCTTTCATGGGCTATGTCCTGCCCTGGGGCCAGATGAGCTTCTGGGGCGCCAAGGTCATCACCAATCTCTTCTCGGCCATTCCATTCGTGGGTGAATCGGTTACGACCTGGCTGTGGGGCGGTTATTCAGTCGACAACCCCACGCTGAACCGCTTCTTCTCGCTGCATTACCTGTTGCCGTTTGTATTGGCCGGACTCGTTGGCCTGCATATCTGTGCGCTGCACGTGCCTGGCAACAACAACCCGACCGGCGTGTCGGTGAAGAGCGGTCAGGATACCATCCCGTTTCATCCTTATTATACCTTGAAGGATGGCTTCGCCATTGTGGTGTTCTTTGTCTTTTTTGCCTTGTGGGTATTCTTTTCCCCCAACTATCTGGGCCACGCGGTGAACTACGAGCCTGCCAACCCACTGGTCACACCGGCCCACATTGTGCCGGAATGGTATTACTTGCCGTTTTACGCCATTCTGCGCGCCATCCCGTCGAAACTCGGTGGCGTCATCGCCATGTTCGGTTCGATCCTGATCCTGTTCTTCTTGCCGTGGCTGGACACCTCGCGTGTACGCTCCGGCCACTATCGGCCCATCTTCAAAAGCTTCTTCTGGATTTTTGCGGTGGTGTGCGTGGCCTTGGGCTATCTGGGTTCCAAGCCCGCCGAAGGGGCCTATGTGTTCTGGTCGCGCCTTCTTACCTTCTATTACTTCGCCCATTTCCTCGTGATCCTGCCGCTGTTGGGATTGCTGGAAAGTCCGAAGGCCCTGCCATCATCGATATCCGACGATGTGCTTGCGAAGAGCAAGCGCGCCCACAATCCTGCACTGGCCCCGGCTGAGTGAGCGGAGACCATCAATGAATAAACTCGCCATATTTGCACTCTCTGCTTTGGCCTGGGTCTCGCCAGGTTACGCTGCCGAAGGTCAGAAGACTGCCAAGGATGTTCCCTATTCCTTCGAGGGTCCGTTTGGCACCTTTGACAAGGCGCAATTGCAGCGCGGTTACAAGGTCTACAAGGAAGTCTGCTCGGGCTGCCATGCGATGAGCCTCGTCTCTTTCCGCAATCTCGCGGACGAAGGCGGTCCCGGCTTCACGGAAGCGCAAGTGGCGGTACTTGCGGCAGAGTACAAGATCAACGCCGATCCGGACACCAATGGCGATGTTGTTGAACGCAACCGCTTGCCGTCTGACCGCTTTCCAGGCCCGTTCGCCAACGAGCAGGCCGCGCGCGCTTCCAATGGCGGCGCTTATCCGCCCGACCTTTCGTTGATCACCAAATCCCGGCCCGGCTGGTATGGCACGTTCAACCAATTGTGGAACGGCATTGGCGGTTCGCAATATGTGTATTCTGTGCTGACGGGCTACGAAGAGGTGCCTGAAGAGTTGAAAGCTGAACAGCCCGAAGGCAAGTATTACAATCCCTACTTTGGCGGTGGCCACTGGATTGGCATGGCCCAACCCATCGCCGATGGTCAGGTGACCTTCGACGACGGGGCACCCAACACCATTGACGACATGGCACGTGACGTCTCCGCCTTCCTGGCTTGGACAGCCGAACCCAAAATGGAAGAGCGCAAGCGCCTCGGCTTCATGTCCGTGGCGTATTTGTTGTTGCTGGCAGCCCTGTTGTACCTCGTGAAGCAAAAAGTCTGGCGCGACGTCGAACACTAAGCCTATGCCCGGATGAATGTCATCCGGGCCTTGACAGCCATCGCTTCACGGTCTTCGTCAGCCAATTCCCCGATGATTTTGGCAATCATGCTATTGGGAAGTGTGAAGACCTTCATGCGCACGAGGCAGTTATGATTGAGGCCCGCGGCCTTGGGATTTTCCAACGCATGGTCTGACGGCCATTTTTCCAGCATTGAAGCAGTTATCATGGCCAGAACAGTGTGTTCGTTCGCGGCGTTGAAGGCATTGGTCGACAGCACAAGTGCGGGGCGGCGCTTGGTTGCATTGCGTTCCATGAAAGGAAACGGGATGGAGACAACGTCCCAGTGATTACAGATCAGCAAAGGCCGATTCGTCCTCAGCTGATTCCCATTCGCTCAAGGTGCGCTGCACACTTTCAAGGCAACCATCGCGCGGATCGACGATCTTGAAGCTAAGGTATTCGCCGCGTCGGTTTTTCATCACTTTCCAGAACCGCAGTGTCTCGCCGACCGGCTTTAGACCATAGGTTGGCCTGCCATCCTTGCCATCGGCCATCCGCTCCCAGTCGCCACGCACACCCTCAATCTCGATCTTGAGGCGCGCTCCTCCTGCCAATTGAGCAAGCAGTGCTGCCGTCTGCGGATCTGCATTGACATTTTTGAGCCAGATCGCATCATCGTTGTTGAGGACGGTGGCCATGAACTTTGTCTCCTTTGACAGAATTAGCAAATCAATGGGGGTATTTCAACC